>NZ_NOYJ01000037.1:0-79449 GCF_002258365.1 Rhodococcus sp. 06-221-2 | reverse complement strand
TCCTGAGCCAGGATCAAACTCTCCGTAAAAGACTCTCGATCAACAGTCGAAACTGCAAATCAGTCATAAACATAAAGAGTCAAATCACTAGCAAAAAAAACTCAACTAGCATTTTTGAAACAACACTCGACAACAACCACCACAAGCGGATGGCTGATACATCGAATGCATTCACCAAATAAAATTCGGCACTGACATTCATCGACACACTGTTGAGTTCTCAAAGAACACGCACACACTCGAACCCCACGAACACACAATCCGTAAGCCTCAAGGGCAACTGTTCCAGCCTATCCCAGCTTGGTCTCGGACACAAGGCCCGACTCTTGGGGGATAAAACCTGCCGAGCCACACGTCCAACCTCGTTCACCCAGTCCGTGAAGACCGGGTCGGTGTCCGTCGCTCTGACTCGACAAAAGTTACGCCACCAACCCCACACACGCAAATCGGCAGGTGGATCGAGTTACCGCCGGCATCCGCGCAGGTCGGAGGACCTGTGCGCGAGAAGGCCTCGCATTCGGCCGGCACATCCCCGCATGTGACGCCAGCCATATCTTGCGAACAGTCGACAGAAACGGGTTTCACGAGCGGGACAACGCCAGAACGTGGTCGGGCACATCGAGGTTCGGTTCCACATCTTCCCCACGCTCTGCAGTGCCGACGTATTCACCGATCGGAATCACACCCGCCCACACTTCACCTGCTGCAATGTCGGCCTCGTCGTCGATCGGTCCGCCGGTCCGCGCTTTCACCGATGCTTCGTACAGCGGTAGCGCCAACACACTGGTCGCCGCCAGCTCTTTCCTCGTATGCGCCCGCAGATATGTGCTTCTACCCGGAACGACCTGATCGACTATGGCGTCCAATGCCCGTGCCCGTTCGTCCTCGTCCTCCACTCGACGCGGCCGTCCCACGATGACGGCGCTTCGATAGTTCATCGAGTGATGGAACGCGGACCGGGCCAGAACCAACCCGTCGACGACCGTGACCGTCACGCAGATGTCCTGATCAGGTGCCTCCACCAGGCTTCGAGAGGCGACCGAACCATGGAGGTACAGGGTTCCCGCCCTGTCCGGCCCCTCCGGGTCCAGGCCGAACACGGTCGGAAGCACACGTGGCACGTTCCCCACCAGCACCCCCATATGACAGAGGCGAGCCGATCGGAGCACGTCGAGCAATGCCGTCCGCTCCGACTGCGCACGCTGCCGACCTCGGACCACGGTGGTTCTGGATGTTGGGGACAGAAGTGTTTCGTCGGCCGTCATGCCACCAGAGTGCCGCGCCGTTGGCTCACTGTCATGGTCCAATAGGGAGCAATAATGCTAGGCCACTTTCTGCCATGGACAGGTGACGCACGATGACCTTGCCGCCGAATGCCCTGTCGATCGCGATCGATCGAGCCGACCGCCGCACTTTGCCCGTTCAGGTAGCCGACGGTATCCGGGCGGCAATCGATCGCGGCGAGCTCGAGCCGGGCGTCCGATTGCCAAGTACCAGAGCACTTTCCGTCGAAATGGGTCTGGCTCGTGCGGTGGTGGAGAAGGCGTACGAGCAGCTCGTCGCCGAAGGATGGCTCGAGGCACGTCGTGGATCCGGCAACTACGTCCGAGATGTTCCGCATGCCGTTCGGTCGGACCACAGGCTGCACCGAGCACAGGAAGGCCCACCCACTACTCAGCGCATTTCGCTGCGCCCCGGAATACCGTGGACTCCGCCTCGCGCATCCGATGCGTGGAAGCGGGCATGGCGAGACGTCGGTGGCTCTCCCCCGCCGGGCGACTATCCCGATCCGGCCGGCTCACTCGACTTGCGCAAGCGCATTGCAGACTTGCTCGGCCGTGCACGCGGGCTGCACACCACCGCGGATTCGATCGTCGTCACCACGGGCAGTATTCACGGTCTGGACCTGGCACTGGGTGCCCTCTCCGCAAACGTCGGCGTCGAACATGTTCTCGCACTGGAGAATCCGGGATACCGGGCTGCTGCTGCCCTCGCTACACACCGCGGGTGGTCCGTTCACGACATCCCCGTCGACCGCGAGGGCCTCGTCGTCGACGAGCTCGAATCGGTTCCTCACGGCACCCCGGCCGTTTACGTCACTCCCTCACACCAGTACCCCACCGGCGGACTCATGCCCATCGGTCGTCGGCGCGCCCTGGCGGACTGGGCACGAAGTAGCGGAACCACCATCATCGAGGACGACTACGATTCCGAATTCCGTTACGGCATAGCACCTTTGACGACGGTCACCGAGCTCGTTCCGGACCGTGCCGTCTACCTGGGAACGGTATCGAAGACGCTGGGTGCCGGCGTACGCCTCGGATGGATGGTCGCTCCCCCGTCGATGGTCGAGCGCATCACCGACACACGTCGCGCCATCGGCGACTTCCCGTCGGTTCCCGTCCAGCAGGCCATGACCTCGCTGTTGCGCGACGGCGAATGGGACCGGTCCGTACGCACAGCACGTCGGATCTATCGGGCACGTGACCGCGTCGTCGCCGCTGCGCTGGCGCCATTCGGCGAACTTCGGGGCGTCGGTGCCGGGCTGCACACGGTGCTCGTGCTCGACGCAGACGTTGCACGCGATATTGCAGCCGACTGCGCGGACAACGGGGTCGATCTGCCGACACTCGCACATTCGACGCGATCGCCGACCACCGATGGTGGCATCGTCGTCGGCTACGGGTCGGTGGCGGACGATCGATTCGAGCGCGCGCTACGAGTGCTGGTCGACGCTCTCGAGAAGAGGTCGGTCAGCTGACCCGCTCGATGCTCCCGCCGAGAGCGGTCAGGTTTTCCACGAATCGCGGATAGCCCCTGTCGATGTGGAACACGTCGTGCACTTCGGTCGTACCGTCCGCCACCAGCCCGGCCAGGACCAGCCCGGCCCCAGCTCGAATGTCCGAAGACCACACCGGCGCGCTGGAAAGTTGGGGAACACCGCGAACCACAGCATGGTGGCCATCGGTACGCGCATCAGCGCCCAATCGGATCATCTCCTCGACGAACCGGAAGCGTGCCTCGAACACGTTCTCTGTGATCATCGACGTCCCGTCGGCGACGGTTGCGAGCCCGATAGCCATCGGTTGCAGATCCGTGGGAAACCCGGGGTACGGCAACGTCGCAAAGTTCACTGCTCGCGGCCGTTCGTGCTGAACGACGCGGAAGCCGTCCGGTTCGCTGGTCACCTCGGCACCCGCAGACCGCAGCTTGTCCAGTACGAGCGAGAGATGTTTCGGGTTGACCCCACGCACTCGAACGTCCCCGCGCGTCATCGCGGCCGCGATTCCCCACGTAGCAGCGACAATTCGGTCGCCGATGACGCGATGAGTCGTCGGCTTCAACGCGCTGACACCCCGGATGGTGAGGGTCGAGGTGCCTGCGCCCCGGACATCGGCACCCATCTCGTTGAGCATGTTGCACACGTCGACGATGTCCGGTTCGCGTGCCGCGTTATCGATCACGGTCTCACCGGTGGCGAGCACAGCCGCCATCAGGATGTTCTCCGTCGCTCCCACAGAGGGGAAAGCCAACCTGATGTTCGCGCCGCGCAACTCGTCGGCTTCCGCCACGACGCATCCGTGTTGAATTTCGCTGCGCGCCCCCAGCAACTGCAGTCCGGACTGGTGCATGTCCAGCGGACGCGACCCGATGGCGTCTCCGCCCGGCAATGCCACCACCGCTCGCTTGCACCGCGCGACGAGAGGACCGAGGACACAGACCGACGCTCGGAACTGGCGAACAGCCGCGAAATCGGCGTGGTATTTCGGCATGGCCGGGGTCGTGATGTGGACGACCGAGCCGTCGAGCTCCACCTCGCACCCGAGTCCGCGCAGCACCTCCGCCATCAGCGGAACATCCAGGATGTCGGGGCAGTTGGTGATCGTGCTGGTTCCCTCGGCGAGCAGGGCCGCGGCCATCAGCTTGAGGACGCTGTTCTTCGCACCACCGACCGCCACCTCACCCACGAGGCGATTACCACCGTTGACCAAAAAGCGTTCACTCACTTCGACAGCGTAGCCAGCGGTACCGACCGGCACCCGCGCGGTACCGTAGCCGCATGGCCGTTCACCTCACGCGCATCTACACCCGGACCGGCGACGACGGGACCACGGGATTGAGCGATTTCTCGAGGGTCTCCAAGAACGACGAGCGGCTGGTCGCCTACGCAGATTGCGACGAGACCAATGCGAGCCTCGGAGTCGCACTGGCACTGGGAAATCCGAGTGAATCCGTGCGGACCGTCATCCGGACCGTTCAGAGCGACCTGTTCGACGCCGGAGCAGACCTCTCGACGCCTGTCGTCGACAATCCGGAATACCCACCGCTGAGGATCGATCAGAGTTACATCGACCGCCTCGAAGCCTGGTGCGACGAATTCAACGACGAGCTACCGGAGTTGACGTCGTTCATCCTGCCCGGCGGAACACCTCTGGGAGCGTTGCTGCACGTTGCGCGCACCGTGGCTCGGCGCGCGGAGCGGTCGGCCTGGGCAGCGGTTCACGCCTCCCCGGAAACCACGAGCGATCTACCGGCCAAGTACCTCAACAGGCTCTCGGACCTGCTGTTCATCCTGAGCAGGTACGCAAACCCGGAGGGCGACGTGCAGTGGATACCCGGAGCGAGCCGCTCGACAGATACCGATACCGACTGATTTCCGGCAAGCGACTCGTTCAGGCCGCCGGCCGACGGCGGCGCGAGCGCCCCGACGGGCGTGACTCCACCCAGGACAGGAAAGCGGTCAACGCACTTCTGTCCAGTGCCATTTCGTACTTCTTGCCGTTGTCCGACAACTCCAGCACAGCGATGTCCGGGGTCATGATGTCGAACTCGGTGTCGCGTGGGGCCCGTCGGTCCCCCACCTGAACGTCCTGTCTACCGAGCCGATGATCGGGCCCGGGCCGCAGACTGGACAGCTTGAAGAACACCAACGTGTTGTCGCCGTACCGAATGATGCCGTGCCGCCAACCGGCACCGCCCTCGGACGGCAGCACACGCATGATCGCCGCCGTACCACCTCGCCGCAGCACGGCCAGACGATACGCAAAAGCCGCGACGAGCCCTGCGAGCAGCACAACCAGAATGATCAGAGCAATCAATCCGGAGTGCATCGCAGGTCTCGTCGCGGCTTCTCGTGAACCTAGGACCGCTCGACAGCGCGGATACGTCCCTTGGCCACCGCAATGGCCTCGAGGTCGTCGCCGTTCTCTGCCACTACAGCCCGTGCCGATTCGACATCGATGTCATCGGCGAAATCGGCGGACTCCGCCAGCACTGTGACGGTCTTACCCGTCACCGACAGGAAGCCACCGTGCACCGCAGCGATGATCTTCTCGCCGTCGGTCGTCGTGATCGACACCGTGCCCGCCTCGACCAGCTGGCCGAGGACAGGCTCGTGGCCGGCCATGATGCCGATCTCACCTTCGGTGGTCTGAGCACTGACGATGGTCGCAGTACCGGACCACAGCTTCTGCTCCACAGCGACCAGAGAGACCTCCATGCCGCTCTTCTCGGAAGAAGTCACGTCGGTCTACTTTCCGGCCATCTTCTTCGCGGCTGCCTCGACGTCGTCGAGACCACCACAGCTGTTGAAGGCCTGCTCGGGAAGGTGGTCGTACTCACCCTTGGTGACCTTGTCGAACGCCTCGATGGTGTCCGAGAGGGACACGACCGAACCGGCCTCGCCAGTGAACTTCTCGGCAACGATGAAGTTCTGGCCGAGGAACTTCTGGAGACGGCGTGCGCGGCCGACCAGAACCTTGTCCTCTTCCTGAAGCTCGTCCATACCGAGGATGGCGATGATGTCCTGCAGCTCCTTGTACTTCTGCAGGATGCGCTTGACCTCGTTGGCGACGCGGAAGTGCTCGGCACCGACGATGCCGGGCTCGAGGATGCGCGAGGTCGAGCTCAGCGGGTCCACAGCGGGGTAGATACCCATCTGCGAAATCGGACGCGACAGCTCGGTCGTCGCATCGAGGTGCGCGAACGTCGTGGCCGGAGCCGGGTCGGTGTAGTCGTCGGCGGGGACGTAGATCGCCTGCAGCGAGGTGATCGAGCGGCCACGGGTCGAGGTGATGCGCTCCTGGAGCTCACCCATCTCGTCCGCCAGCGTGGGCTGGTAACCGACGGCCGACGGCATACGACCGAGAAGGGTCGACACCTCCGAACCTGCCTGCGTGAAGCGGAAGATGTTGTCGATGAACAGCAGCACGTCCTGGCCCTGCACATCGCGGAAGTACTCCGCCATGGTCAGTGCCGACAACGCCACGCGCATACGCGTGCCGGGCGGCTCGTCCATCTGTCCGAAGACGAGGGCGGTGTCCTGGAGGACGCCCATCTCTTCCATCTCGAGGTGAAGGTCGGTGCCCTCACGAGTACGCTCGCCGACTCCTGCGAACACCGAGGTGCCCGAGAACTCGCGTGCGATACGGGTGATCATTTCCTGGATCAGCACGGTCTTGCCGACGCCAGCACCACCGAACAGACCGATCTTTCCGCCCTTGACGTACGGCGTCAGCAGGTCGATGACCTTGATGCCGGTCTCGAGGATCTCGGTCTTGCCCTCGAGCTGATCGAAGGCTGGTGGCTTGCGGTGGATGCCCCACTGCTCGCCGTCGCGGCCGAGTCCGGGGGTGTCCAGGCAGTCACCGAGGGCGTTGAACACGTGGCCCTTGACGACGTCACCGACGGGAACCGAGATCGGCTTGCCGGAGTCGACGACAGCCGTGCCACGGACGAGGCCGTCGGTGGGCTGCATCGAGATGGTGCGAACCAAGTTGTCACCGAGGTGCTGTGCAACCTCGAGCGTCAGGGTCTTGGCCACGGTCGGCAGAGTGATCTCTGCGTTGAGGGCGTTGAACAGTGCGGGAATCGAGCCGCGCGGGAACTCGACGTCCACAACGGGGCCGATGACCCGAACGACACGGCCGGACTGTGTGTCCGCTCCGCTCGCGTTCTCTTGGGCTACTGCTGCGGTCATTGCTTAGTCACTTCCTGCGCTGTCGGCCAACGCGTTGGCGCCACCGACGATTTCGCTGATTTCCTGGGTGATCTGGGCCTGCCGAGCCTGGTTGGCCTGACGGCTCAAGGTCTCGACCAATTCGTTCGCGTTGTCCGTCGCTGCCTTCATGGCGGTACGACGCGCCGCGGACTCCGACGCTGCTGCATCGAGCAACGACGCGTAGATCCTGGTGCTGATGTACTTGGGCAGCAGCGCCGAGAGCAGAGTGCCTGCCTCCGGCTCGAACTCGTACTGTGCCTGCACATCCGCGGTCGGTGAGTCGGTCAGCGCGTCCGCACCCATCTCGAATTCCTCGTCGGTGTACGAGATTTCGAGTGGTGCCATCCGGCGAACTTCGGGCTTCTGCGTGAGCATCGACACGAAGCGGGTGTAGACGATGTGCAACTCGTCCACGCCCTCGACGGTGCCTTCACCGTTGGGAGCCTCCACCTCGGTGCCCGAACCCGCCATGAACAGCTCGACCAGATGCTTACTGGCCTTCGCTGCATCGGCGTATCCGGGTTCCTGCGAGAAGCCCGTCCAGGCACCCTTCACGTCCCGCTCACGGAACGTGTAGTAGCCCAGGCCTTTTGCGCCGAGCACGTAGATGACCGGGTCCTTGCCCTCGGAGCGCAGGAGCTGGAACAGCTCCTCCGTTTCCTTGAGGACGTTGGAGTTGTAGCCACCGCACATACCGCGGTCACTGGTCACGACCAGGACTGCGGCACGCTTGGGCTCTGGTCGCTCGTTGAGCAACGGGTGATCGAGCGAGCTCGATGCACTCGCCAGCGCGGAGAGCACCTTCGTGATCTCTTCCGCGTACGGCTTCGATGCGGCAACGCGGGCCTGCGCCTTGGTGATTCGCGAAGTTGCGATCAACTCTTGCGCTTTGGTGATCTTCTTCGTCGAGTTGACCGACTTGATACGGGAGCGAAGCTCGAGAATGCTTGCCATCTAGCTGTTCACGCTCCCTTCTGTGCTCGTCATGTCACCTGTCATCGCCGGCCTACTTGCTGACTGTCTTGCGGGTGACGTTGACCTGCTCCTGGCTGACCTCGTCGGCGTTCAGAGTGTCTGCCTCGGCCTCGTTGACGACGCGATTGCCGTCCGAGTCCACGAAGCCGGCCTTGAACTTCTCGGTCGCTTCGGTCAGCGCCTTCTGGTTGTCCTCGTCGAGAGCCTTGCCACCGGCAATGCTGTCGTAGACGCCGCTTGCGTTGCGGTGCAGATCTTCGAGCAGCTCGGTCTCGAAGCGGCGAACATCGCCGACCGGAACGGAGTCGTACGTGCCCTGTCCTGCGAGCCAGATCGACACGATCTGGTCTTCGACGGCCACCGGTGCGTACTGATCCTGCTTGAGCAGCTCCACCAGGCGAGCGCCGCGCTCGAGCTGCGCCTTCGACGCTGCATCGAGGTCGGACGCGAACGCCGAGAAGGCTTCGAGCTCACGGAACTGAGCAAGCTCGAGACGAAGGGATCCGGAGACCTTCTTCATGCCCTTGGTCTGCGCAGCGCCGCCGACTCGGGAAACCGAGATACCGACGTTGATGGCGGGACGGACGCCCTTGTTGAAGAGGTCCGATTCCAGGAAGACCTGGCCGTCGGTGATGGAGATGACGTTGGTCGGGATGTACGCGGAGACGTCGTTGGCCTTGGTCTCGATGATCGGCAGTGCCGTCAACGATCCGCCACCGAGCTCGTCGGACAGCTTCGCCGAACGCTCCAGCAGGCGGGAGTGCAAGTAGAAGACGTCACCGGGGTATGCCTCGCGGCCCGGCGGGCGACGCAGCAGCAGCGAAATCGCGCGGTAGGCCTCGGCCTGCTTGGTCAGGTCGTCGAACACGATGAGGACGTGCTTGCCCTGGTACATCCAGTGCTGGCCGATGGCCGAGCCGGTGTACGGAGCGAGCCACTTGAAGCCGGCCGAGTCGGACGCGGGTGCGGCGACAATGGTGGTGTATTCGAGTGCGCCCTGCTCTTCGAGTGCAGCCTTGACGCCTGCGATCGTGGAGCCCTTCTGGCCGATGGCGACGTAGATGCAGCGAACCTGCTTCTTGTCGTCGCCGCTCTCCCAGTTGGCCTTCTGGTTCAGGATCGCGTCGATGCAGACCGCAGTCTTGCCGGTCTTGCGGTCGCCGATGATGAGCTGACGCTGGCCGCGGCCGATCGGGGTCATGGCGTCGATCGCCTTGATGCCGGTCTGCAGCGGCTCCTCGACGGGCTGGCGCTCGAGCACCGAGGCAGCCTGCAATTCGAGGGCGCGGGTCTCGGAGGACTCGATGTCGCCGAGGCCGTCGATGGGCTTGCCCAGCGGGTCCACGACGCGACCGAGGTAGCCGTCGCCCACGGGGACCGACAGCACGTCTCCGGTGCGCTTGACTTCCTGGCCTTCTTCGATGTGCTCGTAGTCACCGAGGATGACGGCACCGATTTCGGTGGCATCCAGGTTCAACGCGACACCGAGGACTCCGCCCGGGAACTCCAGGAGTTCGTTGGACATCGCCGACGGCAATCCGGACACGTGAGCGATTCCGTCGCTCGTGTCCGTAACCGTGCCGACCTCCTCGCGGGAAGACTCCGGTGAGTAGCTCGCGGTGAAGTTATCGATCGCGCTACGGATCTCGTCGGAGGAGATCGTCAGCTCCGCCATAGTGTTTCCTGCTCTTCCTTCGAATGATCGCGGTATGAAAAGCCTCGAATGCCGAGGCAATTCTTCTCGTTACTGTGTCCGTGTCGGACTATTTGAGCGTCTTTCGCAATGCAGCGAGGCGGCCTGCCCCGCTACCGTCGATGACCTCGTCGCCGATACGAACGACAAGTCCGCTGAGCAGTTCGGTATCGACCTCTACGTGCACCGTGACCTGCTTGCCGTACGTGCGGGTCAAGGTTGCGGTCAGCTTTTCGAGCTGACTGTCGCTCAGTGGGGCTGCGCTGCGTACGTGTGCAACTGCGCGGTCGCGCTGTTCGGCGGCAAGATCTGCCAGTCCGTTCAGAACGTCGGCGGGTGCCGCCTTCCGTGGACGCGTGACGGCCTGCACCGCGAGCGCCTCGGTGACCGCGGTGACCTTGCCGTAGAGCAGACGACCCAGCAGTTCGCGCTTGGCCTGCGCCGGCTTGGAGCGATCCGACAATGCCTGCTCGAGCTGCGGGTTGGCAGCCACGATGCGGCCGAGCCGGAACAGCTCGTCCTCGACCGTGTCCAGCTGGTCCTGATCGGCAGCAGCGCGGAGCAGAGCTTCGCGTCCCAACTCGACCAGCGAGTTCAGCAGGTCACGGGCGGTGGACCAGCTTTCGCCGGCCGCAGCCTTGACGATGGTCGCCGTTGCGCTCGACACCTGGCCGGAGAAGACCTCTCCGGCCAGAGCGCTTCGTCGATCGCCCTCGACCGAGGAGTCGGCGAGAGCGGTACGCAACGTGCGCTGCGCGTCGAGAGTCTCGACGACGGCGAACAACTCGGCACCGGTCTGAGCGGCGACGGCCGTTGCCTCGCCGCCCGACGCGGACCCCAGAGCTTCGTGGGCGACCGACCGTGTGCGGGCGAGCGCCTCACGAGAAGTTGCGTACATGGTTCGACTCACTTTCCTGATGCGGAGTCCGCGGTGACGGAATCCAGCTCGTTGAGGAAGCGATCGATCGAACTGGAACGCTTCGCGTCATCGGAGAGCTGCTCTCCGATGACCTTCTCGGCGAGTTCGACGGCCGTACGTCCGAGGTCGCCACGAAGTTCGGTGACGATCTGCTGACGCTGAGCAACGAGCTGACTGTGGCCTGCGGCCACGATCCGATCGCTCTCTTCCTGCGCCTTTTCCTTCATCTCGGCGAGAATCGCCTGTCCCTGGGTGCGCGCTTCCTCGCGGATCTGCGCAGCTTCGGAACGGGCGTCGGCGAGCTGAGCGTGGTACTGCTCGAGAGCAGCCTTCGCCTCTGCCTGTGCCTGCTCGGCCTTCTTGATTCCGCCTTCGATGAGCTCGGAACGCTCGGAGAGGACCGTCTGGAAACGCGGTACGACGTACTTCCAGAACAGGAAGCCGATGATCACGACACAGACGATCGACCAAACGATGTCGTATGTTGCGGGCAGCAGCGGGTTCTGGGATTCCTCCCCCTCCGCCCCGGCTGCGAGCAGCGTTATCGCGTTTGTCATCGCGCTCTCAGAGAATGAAGCCGGCGACGAGGCCGATCAGGGCGAGGGACTCGGTGAATGCAATGCCGAGGAACATGGTCGTACGGAGCTGACCGGCCAGCTCGGGCTGGCGAGCGGTTGCTTCCATGTTCTTGGCGACGACGAGGCCGAGGCCGATGCCACCACCGATCGCTGCGAGGCCGTAGCCGATGGCGCCGTATCCGTTTGCGGTGATTTCCTGCGCCTGGGCCAGAACTTCAAGGCTCATTCGGTTTTCCGTTCCCTTTCTTCGGTCCACATCCGGGTGTCGGAGGTGGCGGTGTAGCTAGTTCGGTCTGTTGGTCGGTCAGTGCGAGTCGGCGTGCAGCGACAGATCGATGTAGATCGCCGTCAGCAGCGCGAAGATGTATGCCTGCAGGAAGATCACGAGCATCTCGAACATTGTGAACAGGAAGCCCATGATCAGCGAGGGTGCGGCGAAGATCTTCAGGCCGGCAGAGGCCTCGAAGAGGAAGAACTGCGTGGCGCTGAAGAACAGCACGAGCATGATGTGACCGGCGAGCATGTTGGCCAGCAGACGCACCGTCAACGTGAACGGGCGAAGCACGAAGTTCGAGATGAACTCGAGCGGGATCAGCAGCACGTGCATGGCCTTCGGAATGCCCGGGATCACGATCGTGCCCTTGACGAACTTGGCTGCACCGAACTTCTTCACACCGGCGTACACGAACGCGATGTACGCGACTGCGGCCAACACGATCGGCAGACCGATGCGGGCGTTGGCAGAGATGTTCAGGAACGGTATGACCGCGCTGAGATTCACCGCGAAGACCGTGAAGAAGATCGTCATGATGACAGGCAGGAAGCGGCGTCCCTGTTCCTTGCCGAGGACATCCTCGGCCACGTGGATCCGGACGAAGTCGAGAGCGATCTCGGCGACGTTCTGGATTCCGCGAGGAACGATCTTGGGGCTGCGCAGAGCGATCAGCATGAAGACGATCAGCAGAGCCGACATCAGGATGCGGATGAGCATCAGCCGGTCGAGCTCGAACGGGGTTCCCTCGAACAGCACCGCGGGAGGAAAGAAATCGGATAGTGACGGCGGATGGAACTCCGCAGCCAGAGTGGTGACGCTCAGCGGTCTCTCCCGTGTTCGGGCCGCAACCGAGTAACGGCTGCGGTTCGATCGGACAATGACGATCTATCAAGTCGACGAAAATCGGCTCGCAATCGTCAGAGGCTGAGGCCCGGTCTTCATCGGCCAAGCGTCTGTCGGGTGTCGGCGACTCACGTCGACTCGGCAACTCTCAGGGCGAAACCCTACGTTGCCGAAGTCTGTGACTCCGGGCCTACTGTAAGGAAGCTCACGCTGATGGTTACCTGCGGGGGTCCAGTCCGGGGAAAAAGTCTCTTTCGTCCCGGTCTTGCCCATCGCTTGATGCAAACTTTATCAACAGAACTACGACGTTGTGTAGGCGGCCCTCAGCTTAACCGATTACGACAGCTTGTCGTACTACGACTTGTCGGGGTTCCCGTCGGCAGGAACGCTGTCGACGTAGCCCACCTTCGTCTTGACGACACCGAACACCTCCGCGCCCAGGACCACCACCAGAGCCCCCAGAATGGTCAGCCCGAGCGAATACCGGTTGTAGAAGTCCGCATCCTTGAGTGCCACGAGCACGATCAGCGCGATGACCATCTTGACCAACCACCCACCGAGCAACAGCGCTCCGACCGCCGACGCGGGAAAACGCGTGGTCAGAGCCACCGACAGCGCGGTCGTGATGACGAACCCACCCCCGATGGCCACTCCGATGATCGACCCCCACAATCCTGGAGTTCCCGCAGCAGCAACCGAAATCCCCACGCTCACCACCGTCAGTACCACCAGGCCGATGAGGCCGTAGCGGACCGCGGCACGAAGCGGTGCGAATTGGTCGGGCATGGGCTGCGGGGTGAAGGTCACAGTTGTCGAGAGTACCCAGTCGCACCCGGTGGCCGGCACCAGCCGGGACACGACCGAAGAACCACCGAGCCGATCAGCGGCGTCGTACACCCCGACGTTCGGATCCGGGCGATCGATCCACCCGCAGAGTGGGCACAGCCGTGACGACGAGCGCGAACACCAGACCGGCAGCGACGAGGAGCACCACGATGCGCCGATCGAGAAGTGAGGATCCGACCGCACCGAACGCGAGCACACCGACCCAGAGGTAGATCACCAGGACCACCCGTCGATGCGAGTGGCCGATCTGCAGGAGTCGGTGATGGAGATGCATCTTGTCGGGGCTGAACGGACTTCGCCCGGCCCGAGTGCGGCGAACGACGGCGAGCAACAGATCGAGTATCGGAATGAGCATCACAGCCCCGACCAGCAGGAGCGGCGACAACAGGCCCAGCAGATCACGTGGACCGTAGGCTGTCAACGGAATGCGCCCCGAGGCACTCGTCGAGATCGTGGCCAGCGTCAGCCCGATCAACATGGACCCCGAATCGCCCATGAAAATGCGCGCCGGTTGGAAATTGTGCGGCAGAAATCCCAGGCAGGCACCGGCCAGCGCCGCCGCGATCAAAGCAGGAGGGTAGACGCCGACGTCGCCTCCCTGTTCCTGCAGCAGGCCCACCGAAAAGATGCAGATCGCGACCGACGAAATGAGGCCGAGTCCGGCTGCGAGCCCGTCGAGGCCGTCGACGAAGTTCATCGCGTTGACGATGACGACGGTGATCAGAACGGTCACCAGTCCGGCCTGAAGTTGGTCGAGCACCAGGGTGCTGCCCGGTTGGCCGGGCTCGCCGCCCCAGGGCTGGTAGAGGACGACCCAGCTGACACCCATGATGACCAGGACGCCGGCCGCCGTCACCTGGCCGACGAACTTCGTCAGTGCGTCCAGACCCCAACGGTCGTCGATGACGCCGACCAACACGATCACGAAGCCTGCGACCAGCGCAGCCGGAATGTCGCGGTTGTAGGCGACATCGAATCCGCGGGCCAACGCAGGCAACTGCGAGGCGAACAGCAGCGCAGCGAGCATGCCGGCGTAGATGCCCACGCCCCCGAGTCGGGGGGTGGCCTGTACGTGGACGTCACGATCACGAGGAATGGCGACTGCGCCGAACTTGATCGCGGCCACTCGAACGCCACCGGTGGCGAAGAACGTGACGACAGCGGCCGTCAGGAAAACAAGCAGCAGCTCGCGGATCGGAACGCCTGCGCCCAGATTCGACTGGGCAAGCACCTCGACGCTCATGCGGAACGGACGGGCATGTCAGGACGCTCCTGGGACCAGGCTTTCGGCGGTGACACCGAGAACCTCGGCAATCTGCTCCGTGGGAATGGCACCGACCCGCAGGATTCGTGCGTGCTCACCGGTCAGGTCCACGATGGTGGAAGCCACCGCGTGGTCGGCCGGTCCCCCGTCGAGATAGACCGCCGCAGATCCACCGAGTTGTTCTCGCGCCTGCGTCACCGTGGTGGCGGGCGGGCTTCCCGAAATATTCGCACTGGACACCGCCAACGGACCTACTTCACGAAGGAGCTCGAGCGCGACCGGGTGCAGCGGCATCCGCAGCATGACGGTTCCCTGAGCGTCACCCAGATCCCACGCCAGCGACGGTGCCTGCTGGACCACGATGCTCAATGCGCCGGGCCAGAAGGCTCGAATCAGATCTCGGGTCCGCGGCCGGACGCTCTGCACCAGGCCGTCGATCGTGTTCCACGAACCGACAAGGACCGGGACTGGCATATCGCGTCCCCGCCCCTTGGCGCGCAGCAGGTCGGTGACCGCGCTGCCGTCGAACGCATCGGCGGCGATCCCGTAGAGCGTGTCGGTGGGCATCACGACGAGTCGACCGGATTTGAGGGCACCGCGCGCTGCGGTCAATCCGGCAGCCCGCGCATCGGCTTCACGGCAGTCGTAGACGGTACTCACTCCGCCTATCCTTCCACCTTCGGTAACGAAGTGATGTCAGGTGCCGTCGGCTTGCCGCCCTGCCGCTCAGGCAGAGGGCGGCGTCGCCCGTGCCGCCACGACGAAGCGGGGTCGGCCGGCCAGGTCCGGATGCTCGGTGACCTGGGTGAAGACTCGTCGCCGAGACAACAGGGCAGCGACGCCCTGCCCGTTCGAGTCGTCGTGTTCGATGGCGACTCCGCCGCCGACACGCAGCCACCGCGCGATGTTGCCGATCATCGGCTCGATGACCGACAACCCGTCCTCGCCGCCGAAGAGCGCGATGTGCGGATCGTGGTCGAGTACCTCCGGATCGAGCTCCGCCCCGTCCGGAATGTACGGCGGGTTCGCGACGATCATGTCCACCGAGCCGTCGAGGTCGGTCAACAGCTCCCGAGAAGTGACGTCTCCGTGATGCAACGTGATCGGCGAATCACCCTGCTCGGCACGCAGATCCGCGTTGCGCCGGGCCCACGCCAACGCCGACGGATCGAGCTCGACGGCGTGCACGACGGCATCCGGGCGTGCGTTCGCGATGGCCAGCGCCAGCGCGCCCGACCCCGTGCACAGGTCCAGCACCACGGGCGGGTGATGGCCGACGTTCTCGAGAAAAGCGAGCGCCCACGCCAACAGCAATTCGGTTTCAGGACGTGGAACGAACACCCCGGGGCCCACCTCGACATCGATATTTCCCAAGGACGTCGTTCCCGTGATGTATTGCAGGGGAATACGTTTCGCGCGCTGCTCGACTGTTCGGAAGTACGCCTCGACGAGCTCGGGCTCCACCAACGGCACCAACCCCAGCCGACCGCGATCGACTCCGACGAGGTGCGCGGCGAGTAGCTCCGCATCCACCCGAGGGCTCGGCACACCGGCGGCCTCGAGCATCGACGTCGCTTCGAGGATGGCTAGGCGTAACGGCTTGCGGCTCACTTCTACAGACTGCCACGGCGGTCCGACACCGGACTCACAGCCGCCCCAGCAGCTCCGACTTCTTTGCGAAGAACTCGTCGTCGGTCAGAAATCCCTTCGCATGCAGACCGGCGAGCGCCTCGATCGCAGCGGTGATGTCCGAGATGTCGACACCGGTGTGAGCAGGTGAACCCGACTGCGCAGACGCGAAGTTCTGTGCCGCCGGCTGCGGCTGCTGCGAGGAGGGCATGTTCTGCGGTGGCGCGTCGGCGGACCGTTGGTCGACGCGCGGCAGACTTGCCGCGGTGAACGTGCCGTACTGGCTGGTGAACTCCACCGAACCCGGACCCCCACCCTGCTGCTGTTGCACTCCGCCGATGGAGTGATCGAGGGTGTCGTACACCGCCAATTCCCCTCCCACGAGGACAGCGAGGCGACGAGATGCTGGAAACACCGCATACTGCGATCCGTTCTGGCCACCGCTCGAACTCGGCGAACCCAGATCCGACGGCCACCACGATCCCCCGCCGAAGGAAGTGCCGCCGAACGATCCCGTACCGGCATCTCTCGGCGGATAGACCTGATGCTGCGCCAACACCGCGGACAGATCGCGGCACAAACCGTCGACCCGACTCTTCAGGCCGTGATCGAACATGTTGCCCACCATCGTCATACCGCCGCGCATCCACTGCCCACTGCCGCCGAGCTCGGGAATGTTGAACTGCGCCATGGTGCCGCGGCCGTTGTTGACGGCGTCGAGCATGGTGCGGACCGCGTCGGTGGACACCCCGTAGCGGGAAGCGAGCTCGGTGACGGCGTTCTCGCCTGCTGGGGTCAAGGCCTGCTTCATCTCGGGTGTGCCTTTCATGGCGCGCGGGCGGGTCGAATCCGATCGCCAGGGTATCTCGACATTCGTTCGATCAGCAGCGCGAGAACCGAAAACGGTTGGCGCGCAGCTACTCTGCTTGCATACGTGCGTCGCGGTCGGCCTTGGCGAGCGCGTCGAGCAGTGCATCCATGTCACCGTCGAGCAGAGCGTCGAGGTTGTGCGCTTTGAATCCGATGCGGTGATCGGTGATGCGGTTCTCGGGGTAGTTGTACGTCCTGATCCGCTCCGAGCGGTCGACGGTACGCACCTGACTGGCTCGGCCGGCCGAAGCCTCTTCGTTGGCTGCTTCCTCCGCGGCCGCCTGCAGACGCGCCGCGAGCACCTGCATCGCACGCGCCTTGTTCTGCAACTGCGATCGCTCGTTCTGACAGGTGACGACGATGCCGGTGGGCAAATGGGTGATGCGGACAGCGGAGTCGGTGGTGTTGACACCCTGACCGCCCTTGCCGGACGAGCGATAGACGTCGATGCGCAGATCGGTTTCGTCGATCTGCACTTCCTCGACCTCGTCGGGCTCCGGATACACCAGAATGCCGGCCGCGGAGGTATGCACGCGTCCCTGCGATTCGGTGACCGGCACCCGCTGCACGCGATGGACGCCACCCTCGAACTTCAGCCGCGCCCAGACGCCGTCGAGCGGATCCTTGGTCTTGATCGACAACGTCGCGTCCTTGTAGCCACCCAGGTCCGAGACGTTCGCGTCGAGAACCTCGACTCGCCAGCCGCGGCGTTCGGCGTAGCGCACGTACATCCGCGCCAGGTCGGCCGCGAAGAGCGCCGACTCCTCGCCGCCCTCACCCGACTTGACCTCCATCACGATGTCGTCGCCGTCGTGCGGGTCGCGCGGTGCCAGAAGATCGGTCAGCGTCTGTTCCAGGTGCAGAACCGTTGCCTCGAGCTCGGGGATCTCTGCGGCGAACGACGAATCGTCGGCGGCGAGTTCACGTGCGGCTTCGAGGTCGTCCTGAGCGGCGGTCAACTTGGTGTGCGCCGACATGATCGGTGCCAGCTCGGCGAACCTCTTGCCTGCCCTGCGCGCTGCGGACGGGTCGTTGTGCAGGGCGGGGTCGGCCAGTTGCTGCTCGAGGCCGGAGTGTTCGGCGAGGATGTCGTCGATGGCCGAAGGCTTGTCTGTTCTCGCCATGGTGACGACTCACTCTCCGAACGGATGAAACCGGGTGTGGACACAAAAAAGCCGACGCCCGCCCTGTAGTTCACAGGACGGGCGTCGGCGAAACAGCTAGCTGTCTGCGTCGGCCTTCTTGCCGGCGCGCTTGCCGTAGCGAGCCTCGAAGCGAGCGACGCGACCGCCGGTGTCGAGAATCTTCTGCTTGCCGGTGTAGAAGGGGTGGCACTGCGAGCAGACCTCGACGCTGATGCGCTCTTTGTCGGTGGTGCTTCGGGTCTCGAAAGTATTGCCGCAACCACAGACGACTGTCGTCAGTGTGTAGTCGGGGTGAATTCCTGCCTTCATGGTGTCCTTACCGTTCTTTGTAATGGTCGCCGGGTCGCCTTCGCTGATCGAAGACGTGAACCGGAACCGGACTCGGCCGTTGATTATGCCAGAGCGTGTATCTGCCCTGCTAATCGTCGGTACTTCTGTGCCGACAGATGCTTACAACGCGGGCACCTGCCCTCTTGTTCCCCGGACCCTCGGACCCGGGGAACACGGAATCAATCGTTGATGCCGCCGGGAGCGGTCTTCGAAACTTCCATCAGGAATTCGAGGTTGTTCTTGCTCTTCTTCAGGCGATCGACCAGCAGGTCGATGGCCTGATGCGAATCGAGACCGGACAACACGCGACGCAGCTTGTGCACCACGGCCGCCTCGTCCGGAGCGAGAAGAAGCTCGTCGTGACGGGTGCTGGACGGGTTGATGTCCACCGCGGGGAACACCCGACGCTCGGCGATCTTGCGATCGAGCTTGAGCTCGGCGTTACCGGTGCCCTTGAACTCCTCGAAGATCACGGTGTCGCCGGTGGATCCGGTCTCGACCATGGCCGTGGCGATGATCGTCAGCGATCCACCGTGCTCGATGTTTCGTGCCGCGCCGAGGAATCGCTTGGGCGGGTACAGCGCGGTCGAGTCGACACCACCGGAGAGAATGCGGCCCGACGCCGGCGAGCTGTTGTTGTACGCGCGGCCCAGACGGGTGATCGAGTCGAGCAGGACAACCACGTCCTGGCCGGCCTCGACCAGACGCTTGGCACGCTCGATCGCCAGCTCGGCGACTGCCGTGTGGTCACCCGGCGGACGGTCGAAGGTCGAGGCGATGACCTCGCCCTTGACCGAGCGCTGCATGTCGGTCACTTCCTCGGGACGCTCGTCGACGAGGATGACCATCAGGTAGCACTCGGGGTTGTTGATGGCGATCGCGTTGGCGATGGCCTGCAGAACGCTCGTCTTACCGGCCTTCGGGGGGCTGACGATCAACGCGCGCTGACCCTTACCGATGGGCATCACCAGGTCGATGATGCGCGTGGTCAGGATGTTCTGCTGGGTCTCGAGGCGCAGCCGCTGGTTGGGGTACAGCGGGGTGAGCTTGCCGAACTCCGGACGCTTGCGCGCGGCCTCGACCTCTCCCCCGTTGACGGTATCCAGACGCACCAGCGGGTTGAACTTCTGACGCTGACCCGACTGCTCACCCTCACGTGCCACCCGAACGGCACCGGTGACGGCGTCGCCGCGGCGAAGGCCGTTCTTGCGCACCAGGTTCATCGACACGTAGACGTCGTTCGGTCCGGCCAGGTAACCCGAGGTCCGAACGAACGCGTAGTTGTCGAGAACGTCGAGAATGCCGGCTACCGGCTGGAGAACATCGTCCTCGCGGATCTCGGTGTCGCGCTCGCGACCGCCGCCGCCCTCGTTGCCCTCGCCGCGGTCGCGTCCACGACGACGCTCACGGAACCGTCGACCCCTGCGACCACGGCCTTCGCCGTCGTCGTCCTGGTTGTTGTCACGGTTGTCGCGCGGGCCGTTGTTGCGGTCCTCGTTGCGATTGTCGTTTCGGTTTTCGTTGCGGCCGTCGCCTTGATTGCGATTGCGTCCGCCGCGGTCGTTCTGATTGCGGTTGCCGTTCTCACGGTTGGAGTCGCGGTTCGAGTTGTCCCGGTCGCCCTGGTTGCGGCCCGCATTGTCGCGATTGCCGCCGTCCCGGTCCCCCTGGTTGCGATCGCCCTGGTTGCGGTCGCCCTGGTTGCGGTCGTTCTGGTTGCGGTTGCCGTTGTCGGTGTCACGCGGTTCGCGCTCGGCACCGTCCTGGCGGTTGCGCTCGCCGCGGCTACGACGTGGGCGCTCCGCTGCGGCGTTCTCGCCGGAATCGTCCTGCTTGTCGGTGGTCTCCGCTGCAGCGGTCGACTCCGCGGTAGCGGGGGCCGATGTGGCCGTGTCGCCGCTGCCGTCCAGTGGCAACTGGTCGGGCGCACCTGCGCGGCGACCCGCGGCGCGGCGGCCCCGGGTGCGACGTCCGGCCTCGGGTGCTGCGTCCGACGTGTCGGCAGCCGTCGCAGGCTCGGGAGCAGTGTCGACTGCGGGTCGTTCGTCGGCAACCGGTGCCGACGCAGCAGCGCGTCGAGCCTTGGGAGCGTCGGCCTTCGGTGCATCGCTCTTCGGCGCATCGGACTTCGGCGCAGCGGACTTGGCCGGCGCGGTGCCCGATTGACGCTCGGTGATGGCCGCGATCAGATCGCCCTTGCGCATGCCGGAGATGCTCTTGATGCCGAGTTCGCCAGCGAGGCTGCGTAGCTCGGTGAGAACCATTCCGGACAGGCCGGCGCGACGGCGTGACGTTTCGGGCGCAGAGATGAGTTCCGTATCGGTCACGGAGGTCCTTTCCTTCCCTCGCTCGCTCGATGCGCAGCCGAGGGTTCGTTCCGCAGCTCGGCTTTCTGCCGAACTCGGATATTGCCGTTCATGTTCGACGCACTCCGCCGACGACACCATCGGTCCGAGACCGCAGCGAACTACGGGAAGGACCGAGCCAGGAGCGTCACATCACTCGGACGTTCTGAACTCCCCCGAATACAGTGACCTGATTGCCCTGACGAAACCGGCGTCTGAAGCGCACGATGTACGGACAGGGTTCACCATAGCGTCGTTGTCCTCGCTCGGCAAGAACCCTATTCGGTGTCGGTCATGCGACCGTGACTCCGTCGGCCACCTCGAGGTCGAGAACTCGCCATCCCTCGGCCAGCGCAGCGTCGCGCAGATCGGCCGGGAATTCTTCGGTGCACAGGGCCATGACGGTAGGGCCTGCTCCCGACACCACCGCGGCGATCGAGCGGGCGCGCAACGTCGCGATCCACCGGGTGGTGTCGGGCAGCGCCTGTGCCCGCTGGCCCTGATGCAGTAGATCCTCGGTGGCAGCCATCAGCAGATCCGGACGCTCGGTCAATGCGACGACGGCGAGCGCACTGCGACTGACGTTGAAGGCGGCGTCGCGGTGCGGCACCAACTCCGGCAGCAATCCCCGTGTGTGCGAGGTCGAGGAGCGCTCGGACGGCACGAGCACGACGACCTTGATGCTGGGATGTACGTCCAGGCGCACGGCGGCGTACTTGCGTGCCGTCACACTGGCATTGGGCGGTTCGCTCCACGACACGACGGCACCGCCGAGGCAACTCGCCGACGCGTTGTCGGGGTGCCCCTCGAACTCGGACGACAACTGCACCAACTGACTGTCCGACAACGACAGCGCGGGGTCCACCTTCGACGCAAGTGCATTGGCCGCGGCGAGCCCGCCGACCACGGCCGAGGCCGAGGATCCGAGACCTCTCGAATGCGGAATGACGTTGCGGCAGTGGACATTCAGTCCATCTGCCCATACTCCGGCCGCTTCCAGACCCCGTTCGATGGCCCGCACGACGAGGTGCGTCGGTCCCCACGGAACGTCCGCCGAACCCTCACCGTCGACGTGGATCGACAGGCCGGACGCCGTGGTCGTGACCTCGATCTCGTCGTACAAGCCCAAAGCCATTCCCAGACTGTCGAATCCGGGGCCTATGTTGGCACTGGAGGCCGGCACACGCGCGGTCACCGTGAGCCCGATGGGAAGCGTCTTCGTCATTGCCGGAGATTCCGTCAACTCAGGCCAGCTCGAGCGCAGCCGCAACAGCGACGGGATCGACCGAAATCGGTTCCACGACAGGCATTCCCGACAGTGCGGTGTCGGGATCTTTGAGACCGTTGCCGGTCACCGTGCAGACAACGGTCAGGCCCGGCTCCAGCCAGCCTTCCTTTCGAGCCGCCAACAGGCCGGCGACGCTGGCCGCGGAGGCCGGTTCGACGAACACGCCCTCGGTCTTCGCGATCAACCGGTACGCCTCGAGGATCTCCTCGTCGGTCGCGGCCCGGAATGCTCCGTTCGATTCTTCCTTGGCATTGACGGCACCGTTCCAGGATGCGGGTGAACCGATCCGGATTGCGGTCGCGATCGTTTCCGGGTCCTTCACGGGCGCACCGTGAACCAGAGGAGCGGCACCCGCGGCCTGCACGCCGAGCATGCGCGGCTTGCGGGTGGTGAGGCCGTCGCGGAAGTACTCGGAGTACCCGCGCCAGTACGCGGTGATGTTGCCCGCGTTGCCGACCGGTAGAGCATGGATGTCGGGTGCGTCGCCGAGGGCGTCGCAGATCTCGAACGCTGCGGTCTTCTGCCCCTCGATACGCACGGGGTTGACGGAGTTGACCAGACCGATCGTCGGGAACTCGGCCGTGGTCTTACGCGCCAGTTCGAGGCAGTCGTCGAAGTTGCCCTGGACCTGAATGATCTTCGCGCCGTGCATGACTGCCTGAGCCAGCTTGCCCATCGCGATCTTGCCCTGCGGAACCAGTACGGCACAGGACATGCCGGCCTTGGCCGCGTAGGCCGCAGCGGACGCCGAGGTGTTGCCGGTGGACGCGCACAGCACTGCTTCTTGCCCACGGGCGAGCGCGTCGGTGACGGCCATGGTCATGCCGCGGTCCTTGAACGAACCGGTGGGGTTGAGTCCCTCGACCTTCAGGTGCACTGTGCAGCCGGTCAATTCGGACAGGTGCCCGGCGGGCAGCAGCGGGGTGCCGCCCTCGCGCAGGGTGACGGTCTTCCAGTCGGGACCGATCGCCAGACGCGACCGGTACGCCTCGATCAGACCGGGCCAGGGGGTGTGGACGCTCATACTGTGGTGCCTTCCAATCTGAGAACGCTGGCGACGTGGACGACCACGTCCAACTGCTCGAGGGATGCAACGGTGTCGGACAGTGCGGAATCGGCCGCGAGGTGCGTGACCACGACGAGCCTGGCCCCGTCACCCGCGCCGTGCTGGCGCACGGTGGAGATGCTGACGTCGCGCTTGGAGAATTCGGCGGCCACGGTAGCGAGAACGCCGGGCTTGTCGGCCACCTGCATGCTGACGTAGTACCGGGTCAGGATGTCACCCATCGGGGCCACCTTGAGCTTGGCGTACTTGGACTCGAGTGGGCCGCGGCCACCGTAGAACTTGTTGCGCGCGGCCATCACCAGGTCGCCGAGCACGGCGGACGCCGTCGGCGCGCCGCCCGCACCCTGGCCGTAGAACATCAACCGGCCTGCGGCCTCGGCCTCGACGACGACGGCGTTGAATGCGCCGTTCACCGATGCCAACGGGTGATCGAGCGGAACGAGTGCCGGGTAGACCCGGGCCGAGATGCGCTCCTTGCCCTTGGGCGTGGTGATGCGCTCGCAGATCGCCAGCAACTTGATGGTGCAGTCGAGAGACTTCGCGGTCTCGAGGTCGTCTGCAGTGATCTTGCTGATGCCCTCGCGGTAGACGTCGCCGGCCGTGACCCGAGTGTGGAATGCGATCGAGGCGAGGATGGCCGCCTTGGACGCGGCGTCGTAGCCCTCGACATCGGCGGTCGGATCGGCCTCGGCGTATCCCAGTCGCCCTGCCTCGGCGAGGGTTTCGGCGTAATCGGCACCGGTCTCGTCCATGGCCGAGAGGATGAAGTTGGTGGTGCCGTTGACGATGCCCGCGACCTTGTTCACGCGGTCGCCTGCCAACGACTGCATCAACGGCCGCACCACCGGAATGGCTCCGGCGACAGCTGCCTCGAAATACAGGTCGGCGCGCGACTTTTCGGCCGCGTCGGCCAACTCCCCGGTGTATTCGGCGAGCAGGGCCTTGTTCGCAGTGATGACGGACTTGCCGTTCTCGAGCGCCGACAACACCAGCTTGCGTGGGATGTCGATACCGCCGAGCACCTCGACGACGATGTCGACGTCGTCGCGACCGACCAATTCGGCCGGGTCGTCGGTGAGCAGCTCGGCCGGTACTCCTCGATCGCCGTCGATCCGACGTACCGCGATTCCCCGAATCTCCAGTGGCGCACCGATTCTGGCCTCGAAGTCCGCTGCATTCTCGGTGAGGATCCGGACGACCTCGCTACCGACGTTTCCGAGTCCGAGTACGGCGACGCCTATCGGCTTCGATGTCATGGCTGAACCTCCAAGCTGAGCAGATCTTCGATGGTTTCCCGCCGCAGGATCAGGCGCGAACGCCCGTCCTTGACCGCGACCACAGCGGGCCGCGTCAGCAGGTTGTAGCGGCTGGACATGGAGTAGCAGTAAGCACCGGTGGCTGCGACGGCGAGCAGATCACCGGGCCCGACGTCGGCCGGCATCCACGTGTTCTTGATAACGATATCGCCGCTCTCACAGTGCTTTCCGACCACGCGAGCCATCACGGCGTCGGCGTCGCTGGTACGCGAGACCAAGCGGCAGTCGTACTCGGCCTGATACAGCGACGTACGAATGTTGTCGCTCATACCGCCGTCGACACTGATGTACCGCCTGCGGGTGGCGTTGTCGACGGTGACGTCCTTGACGGTGCCCACCTCGTAGAGCGTCACGGTGCCCGGACCGGCGATGGCTCGACCCGGCTCGACGGCAATGGTCGGAACCGGCAAACCGGCCGCGGCCGACTCCGTCTCGACGATGCTCGCCAGCTTGGCCGCCAATTGGTCGACGGGCGGCGGATCGTCACTCGGTACGTACGAAATACCCATGCCGCCACCGAGATCGAGCGTCGAGATCTGCGAGGTCTTGTCCACGCCGAACTCGGCGACGATGTCGCGCAGCAGCCCGATGACCTTGTGCGCAGCCAGCTCGAAACCGTCGACCTCGAAGATCTGCGAGCCGATGTGACTGTGCAGCCCCACGAGACGAAGGTTGTCTGCGGCGAACACCCGACGGACGGCTTCGATCGCCGAGCCGTCGGCGAGCGAGAAGCCGAACTTCTGATCCTCGTGGGCGGTCGCGATGAACTCGTGCGTGTGTGCCTCGACGCCGACGGTGATACGAATCAGCACGTCCTGCACCACACCGGCCGAACCGGCCACGGCGTCGAGACGGTCGATCTCGATATTGGAGTCGAGTACGACGTGCTCGACTCCGGCACTCACTCCGGCCTCGAGCTCGGCCACGGATTTGTTGTTGCCGTGCATCGCAATTCGATCCGCCGGGAATCCGGCAGCAAGGGCGATGGCCAGCTCACCGCCCGAGCAGATGTCGAGCGAGAGACCCTCGTCGGCCACCCAACGAGCGATCTCTCCACACAGAAATGCCTTGGAGGCGTAGTGAACTCGTTCGGGTGCTCCGAACGCAGCGGCCATCTCGCGGCAGCGTGCGCGGAAGTCGTCCTCGTCCACGACGAACAGTGGGGTGCCGTACTGCGCCGCGAGGTCGGTGACCGACACCCCCGCGAGCCGAACCGTGCCGTCGTCGCCGCGTGCCGCGTTGCGTGGCCACACCTGTTCGGGAAGCGTCGTCATGTCCGACGCGGCGCTCGGACGCTCGGACATCGACTGCTTGGCTGGGGCATCGGCGTGCTTGGGCCCTGCCGGATGTGCGCTCACATGCGCTCCGGTGCGCTGACACCGAGCAGTTCGAGGCCGTTGGCCAGAACCTGCCGGGTTGCGTTGCCCAATGCCAGTCGTGCGGTGTTCACAGGTCCGGGCTCCTCGTCTCCTTGGGGAAGTACTCGACACGCGCCGTAGAACCGGTGGTAGGCCCCCGCCAGTTCTTCGAGGTAGCGGGCGATCCGGTGTGGTTCGCGTAGTTCGGCGGCACTGGCCACCACCCGCGGGTACTCGCCGATCGTCCTGATCAACTCGCCCTCCTGCTCGTGCGTCAGCAGGCTCAGATCGGGATCTTCGGCCGAGATCCCCAGTTCGGCGGCATTGCGCGCGAGCGATGCCAACCGGGCGTGGGCGTACTGGACGTAGTACACCGGGTTCTCGTTGCTGGCGCTGGCCCACAGGGCGAGGTCGATGTCGATGCTCGAGTCGACGGACGACCGGATCATGACGTAGCGCGACGCGTCGACGCCGATGGCTTCGACCAGATCGTCGAGCGTGATGACGGTGCCTGCCCGCTTGCTCATCTTCACCGCGACGCCGTCGCGAACGAGGTTGACCATCTGCCCGATCAGTACCTCGACGGTCTCGGGGTCGTCGCCGAATGCAGCGGCGGCGGCCTTGAGTCGACCGATGTAACCGTGGTGGTCTGCCCCGAGCATGTAGATGCACAGGTCGAAACCGCGCTGACGCTTGTTCTGGAAGTACGCGATGTCGCCTGCAATGTAGGCAGCATTACCGTCGCTCTTGATGACGACGCGATCCTTGTCGTCGCCGTACTCGGTGGACCGAAGCCACCATGCACCGTCTTCCTCGTACAGGCTCCCCGAGCCCTTGAGGTAGTCGACCGATTTTTCGACGGCACCGGACTCGAAGAGTGAGTTCTCGTGGAAGTAGACGTCGAAATCGACACCGAATTCGTGCAGGTTGGCCTTGATGCGGTCGAACATCAGCTGGGTACCGATCGACCGGAAGATCTCGTCCTGCGCCTCGGGTGCCAGCGCCAGCGCTTCGGGCTCCTTCGCCAGCACCTGCTGTGCGATCTCGGCGATGTACTCGCCCGCATAGCCGTTCTCCGGTGCCGGCTCTCCCTTGGCCGCGGCGATGAGCGACCGGCTGAAGCGATCGATCTGAGCGCCGTGATCGTTGAAGTAGTACTCGCGAGTGACCTCGGCTCCGTGCGCGGTCAGGATGCGTCCGAGGGCATCGCCGACGGCAGCCCATCGGGTTCCACCGAGGTGCACCGGTCCGGTGGGGTTGGCCGAGACGAACTCGAGGTTGACCTTCTTGCCTGCCATCGAGGATCCGTTGCCGAACTCGGCACCGGCGGCCAGCACGCGGGCAACGATCTCGCCCTGCGCTGCGGCAGCCAGCCTGATGTTCAGAAAGCCGGGGCCCGCGACGTCGGCACTGGCGATCGCGGCGTCGGCCGCGAGCGCCTCGGCGAGCCAGCCGGCGAAATCACGGGGATTGGCTCCGGCCTTCTTCGCCACCTGCAGCGCCACGTTGGTGGCGTAGTCACCGTGCTCGGGATTGCGGGGACGCTCGACCGTGAGCTTCGCAGGGAGAACGGATGCGTCCAGGCCGCGGTCGGCAAGCACCTTGGCGGCGGTCGCGTGAAGCAATTCGGCAAGATCGGCGGGAGTCACAGGTAGCCATCCTATTGGCTGGTGTGCGGCATACTCGCATCCACTGCCCGTCCGAGCGCGGGGCCACCTGGCCGATGCGGTCCACACGGGCTCTGAGCACGCTCTCAGACAGAGAACGTACAGTAGGGGCGCTCTGCGCGGACGACCGTCGAGCACGGCCGTCACCTGCAGATACGTACCACCAGCGCTACCGACCACCCACTTTTCCTCGACTGAGAGAGCAACCACAGCGATGCCAACGGGTCCCGACAAAGGCAGTCAGAACAAGTCGGCTGCGAAGGCAGACAAAGCCATCAGTGCAGCCAACAAGAAGTCAGCTCGCAAGAAGCAGGGCGGTGTCCCCGCCGCCAAGGGCAGACAGATTCCCTGGCTGACGGTTGCCGGTGTCGTTGTGGTCGTCGGACTCGTCGTGGGCCTCGGGGTCAACCTCTACCCCAAGTACCAGGACCGCGCCGAGGCGCAGAAATTCGCGCCCAGCGAGAGCAATCAGGATCCGTCGACGGGAATCGACGGCGTCACCATCAAGGAATACCCGGCAGCCCTGCACGTCGGGCGCGCGCAACGCGTCGCCTACGACCAGACGCCGCCGTTCGGCGGACCGCACGATGCGGTGTGGGCCACTTGCACCGGCATCGTCTACCCCGAGGCCATCCGCACCGAGAACGCCGTGCACTCCCTCGAACACGGAGCGGTCTGGGTGACGTACAACCCCGACGACCTCAACGAAGACCAGATTCAGTCCCTCGCCGACCGCGTCGACGGGGAAACGCAGATGATGATGTCGCCGTACCCGGGCCTCGACACTCCCGTCTCGCTGCAGTCCTGGGGTCACCAGCTCAAGCTCGACAGCGTCGACGACGAGCGCATCGGTCAGTTCATCTCGGCTCTGCGCCTCAATCGATTTGCCTACCCGGAGGTCGGTGCCAGCTGCGCATCCGTGCCCGGAGTCGGTGACAACGCGTTCGATCCCGACAACCCGCCGCTGTTCGACGCTTCGGCCCCGGGTGCGGACGCCGTTCCGATGGACGGCGCAGGCATCACTCCCGACGCCAGCGAGACCAGCGGCGCAGGCGGAATGCCGAGCGGCCTGCCCGGCGGAGCACAGCTGCCCAGCGATCTCCAGGTGCCCGCGAGCTGATGACCGAATCGACAGTCGACTCGGTCAACGGCGTCCCCGAAACCAAGCGGAGCCAGCGCACTGCGCTGGTCGCCTTGGCCGTGATCGCCGTGCTGGCGATCGGATTCGCGCTGGGCTTCCTGGCGCAGAATCCGTTCCGCAACGGTGACAACTCCCCCGCAGCAGATTCGGTCGACGTCGGATTTGCCCAGGACATGACGGTGCACCACAACCAGGCCATCGAAATGGCCGCGGTCGCGTTGACCAACGCGCCCGATCAGGCCGTCAAGAGCCTGGCGTTCGACATGCTCACCTCGCAACAGAATCAGGTGGGCCAGATGCAGGGCTGGCTCGCATTGTGGGACCGCGCGCCGATCTCGACCGACGGCTACATGACCTGGATGACGGCCGACGACTCTCACGGCCATTCGATGGGCGGCATGTCGATGGAACCGGGATCCTCCGATCCCACCAGAGCCATGCCCGGCATGGCCAGCTCCGCGGAGCTCGCCGCACTACGCCAAGCGACCGGAACCGACGTCGACGTCATGTTCTTGCAGCTGATGCTGCGTCACCACGAGGGCGGACTGGCGATGATGGAATACGCCCAGACGCACGCGCAGTCTCCTACGGTGATCAACCTGGCGAAGTCCATGGTCGCAACGCAGACGAGTGAGTCGACTCTGATGAAGCAGATGCTCGCGGCGAAGGGTGCGCAGCCGCTGCCCGAGGGGTGATTTCGACTCGCGTCGCACATGCGCTAGTCTTTCGTACAGCCCAACAGGCACGCCGGCTGAAGCCGGTGCGCCCCCGTAGCTCAGGGGATAGAGCGTTCGCCTCCGGAGCGAAAGGCCGCAGGTTCGAATCCTGCCGGGGGCACACATCTTTCACGCATGTCACTTCTCCGAGGTGACTGCTCGAACGAGACGGACTGTTCACATGTCCGAGGATCTCCCCGATATCGACACCGTCATCGACGAGCTGTATTCACTGGCACCCGCCGACTTCGTGTCGCACCGATCGGCGTTTGTGACCCGGTTCAAGAAGGCCGGAGACAAGTCCGGTGCCACGCGTATCGGCGGACTCCGTAAACCCACTGTCGTGGCCTGGTTGGTGAACACACTCGCTCGTCAGGACGAATCCGCGGTCGCCGAGTTGTTCGACCTCGGTGCCGAACTCGAACGGGCTCAGCAACGCGGCGACGGTCATCGACTGCGTGAGTTGTCCACCGCTCGAAGCGCTTCGATACGCGCGCTCACCGATCGAGCCGTGGCATTGGGTCGCGAACGTGGCGTGACCGTCGGCGACAACGCGGCGCGCGAGGTTTCCAACACCCTCAATGCCGCAATGGCCGATCCGGAGATCCGCGACCGGGTTCGTGCGGGCCGAACGGTGGTGGCCGAGACATACAGCGGCTTCGGCCCCGCGCTGCTCTCGCTCGTTCCGGATCCTCCCGAGACCGAGACCGAGGACGACGGCGAACCGGACATTGCCGATGACGTGCCCGAGTCCGCAGCGGAATCCGATGCCGAGAACGAAGCCGAGCGGCTGCGCCAGGCCGAACATGATCGGCTGGTCGCCGAACTCGACTCTGCCGAAATCGCATTCGATGCCGCACGTGATGCGGCCGACGCTGCCGACCAGGGCACAGAGCGCGCTGCGTCCGAACGACGCAGCGCGACAGCAGAAGTCGAGAGACTCGAAGCCGAGCTGGAGGCCGCGAGAGCCACAGCGAAGGCAGCGCGGGCCGCGGAGAGAAAAAGCGTCGAACAGGCAGAGTCGACGGCGGAGGCGCTCGAGGCGGCCCGGGCACGCGTGGCCGAAGCCCGGTCGGCCCTCGACGAACCGAGCTGACCTACCCTGGCGGTATGACCACGCGCTGGCAAGCCGACAACTCCGCCGACGACTCCGCCCGGTACATCGAGCGATTCGATCGTCTGGCCGAACGCGGCGTGGATTTACACGGTGAGGCACGCATGGTCGACGCGGTGGTCTCCCCCGCGTCGGACATTCTCGACGCCGGCTGCGGTACGGGCAGACTCGGTGCCGAACTGGCGCGACGTGGCCACCACGTCACCGCTGTGGATCTCGATCCGATTCTGGTCGAGAAGGCGCGTAGTCACCCCGAACTCGACGTGCATCTCGCGGATCTGACCACGCTCGAGTTGAATCGCACGTTCGACGCGGTCGTCGCGGCCGGCAACGTGTTGGTTTTTCTGGAGCCCGGCACCGAACGTGCTGCGCTCGAACGCATCTGGGCACATCTGAACGACGGCGGAGTGTTCGTCACCGGCTTCGCCACCGACCGGGCATACACAGCCGACGAACTCCACGAGGATCTCACTGCCGTCGGATTTTTCGTCGAACATCGGTTCTCCACCTGGGACCTGCGGCCCTGGCGCGCCGACGCGGACTGGGCCGTCACCGTGGCACGAAAGCCTGCTCTGCTCGCTTGAGACGAAACGAGACCGGCCTGTGTCGGCAGGCCTCGTTCGAACGAAGCGAGCGCCGCGATTCCAAGTGCGGGTGTCGATTCGTTCCTGGGCGGGAAGACTGTCGCTCATGAAGGAACACATAGCGCGGTTGCGGGAGTCGTTCTGGTTCATTCCCGCCGTCCTCGGAGTTCTCGCACTCCTAATGGCGCAGGCGCTCGTCAGCCTCGATCGCTACCTGCTCGACACCCGCGTGGACCTAACTGGCTCGTTGCTCTATCACGTCGGGGCGAGTGGCAGCCGGGACATCCTCGGGGCGATCGGTGGCTCGATGCTGGGGGTGGCTGCCACGTCGTTCTCCATCACCATCTCCGTCCTCGCCACGGCCAGCTCCTCGTACGGCCCCCGTCTGGTGCGAAACTTCATGGCGGACCGCGGGAATCAGGTGGTTCTGGGGATCTTCGGGGCGACGTTCCTGTACTCGCTGATGGTGCTGCGGTCGATTCGTTCGATCGGATCCGATGGTTCGGTGTTCGTCCCGGACATCGCCGTCAACGTGGCAGTCGCGCTCGCCGTCGTCGACGTGGGCGTGCTCGTCTACTTCATCCACCACATCGCGCAGTCGATTCAGGTGGCCACCCTGTCCGCGAGAGTCCGCGACGAGTTGTCGGAATCCGTCGACTCCCTCTACCCGACCGATCGTCCCGACGACGCCGCTTCGATCGACGGCATCTCGAAACCACCTGTCTACGTGACGGTCCTGGCCGAGACATCCGGGGTGATCATCGACATCGACGAGGACGCACTGCTGGGCATCGCGAGCGACAACGGCACGCTGATCGAGATTCATCGGGTCCCGGGCGAGCACATCGTCTCCGGCGAGCCGCTCGTCGACATTCTCGCCGACCGCTCGGCCGACATCTCCGACGCATCGATCGACCGAGTCCGCTCTTCTGTCGACATCGGTACCAGTAGGACGCCGCGCCACGACATCGCGTTCGCCGTCGAGCAGATGACGGAAATGGCGGTCCGGGCGCTGTCCACCGGGGTCAACGATCCCTACACGGCACGTAACGCCATCGACGATCTTTCCGTCGGACTCGTTGCCCTGGTCCAACGGCCGGCACCGTCACGCGGACGGCGCGGAACCGACGGAGAGGTGCGACTGATCGTGCGGCGGGTAGCCGTCTCGATCTTGATCGACCATGCGCTCGATGCGGTGCGCATCTACGGGACCGGCAGTCCCATGGTGGTCCAGGCCGGAATTCGTCTCGCCGAGAGGGTCGGCCGCGCGGCGCGCTCCACCGACGATGTCGACGCCGTGCTGGCGCAATTGAGCCTGTTGGACGCCGCCCTGACCGTCGACGAGACCGACAGCGCGCGCACAGCCGATGCCCGCGAGCAGATTTCGCGGACTCGAGCAGCGATCACCGCTCGGGTACCACTCGCGGTACTTCGCACCGTCATTCGGTAGACGCTCGAACCGGGCACCGTGGGAGGATGGTGTGTATGCCAGCACCGTCGCCGCTTCCCCTCGACCCCATTGCAGAGGCCCACCGTCAGTGGACCAAGCACGGGTGGTCCGATGCCGCCGACGGTATGGCCGCGGTCACCTCGCTGATGCGCGCGCAGCAGATCATGCTGGCCCGGGTCGAGGAAGCGCTCAAGCCGACGGGACTGACGTTTTCGCGCTACGAGTTGTTGACGTTGTTGACGTTCACCAAGAACGGCGCGCTACCGATGGCGAAAGCCAGTGCCCGACTGCAAGTGCACCCCACCAGTGTGACCAACGCGGTGGACCGCCTCGAATCGGTCGGCTACGTGCGCCGGATTCCCCATCCCAGCGATCGACGGACAACCCTGGTCGAAATCACCGAGCAGGGGCGCACGTTGGCGGTCGAAGCCACCGAGCGCCTGAACACGCTGGTGTTCGCCAAGCCCGGGCTCGCGCGCGACAAGCTGATGGCGCTGGTGCGCATCCTCGCGGAACTGCGTTCGGATGCAGGCGATTTCGACAGTGATGACATCACCACATCGTTCTGAGTTCGATGGTGACTCGTCACAAGACAATGGCACAGCCGTACCGTTCGTGGTCCAATTGCTCCGGGAACAGGTCGGAGTCGGTCTGCTGAAGGGCGGGGCGGGGTGCTGGTGTTGGGGGTCGGAGCGGGTGCGCACGGTGCACGCGCCATTCTGACGTATCTGGACAGCCCCCACCGCACACCCATCGTGTCGCGGACGGTGCGCCGCGCTCCCGGGCAGTCGCTGGCCACCACGATCGCCACCGGCGTCGACGCCATCCATGCCATCGCCGCGATGATGTCGCTCCCGGTCCAGTTCTCCGCCATTGCCTACCGGGTGGCCACCGATCCCGGCACGGTCGCCACCCGAGGTACCGCTCGCACTGCCTCACTCGTTCCGGAAACCGCTGCGCAAGTGAGGTTTCTACGATTCATCGGGCTGGTCCCCAATCACGGCGTCACCGTGCTGTGCGACATCGGTAGTACCGGGACCACGGTCACCGTCATCGATCTCGCGTCCACACGCACGCTCATGACGCGGCGCACTGCCACGTTCTGCGGCGACGATCTCGATCACTCGGTGCGCCGGCTGCTCTCGTCCAACGGCGTTCGCGTCGGAATCGACGCCAGCCGGTCCATCAAGGAGCAACTGAGCATCGATTCCGTCGTCAGCACCACGGACCCAGCCGGCACTGCACGGCATGTGCTGACACGGCGCGACTTCGACGATCTGATCGCGGGACCCGTCCGTTACGCAGGCATGCTGGTGGAGCAGACCATCGAATTGTCCGGTGCCAGGCCGCAGTCCATCGTCGTGGTCGGCGGCGGCGCGAACATCACCTCGATAGCGCGGTCTCTCGAACTACGGACCGGCCTGACTACCCTGGTGCCGACCATGCCCGAGCTGGTCTCGGCCCGCGGGGCCGCCCTCCTGTCCCCCGACAGGTAGGACGGCCCCGGGAGCGGAGCCTGCGGAACGCCCGGTCGGGGTGGGAGTGGAGCCCGCGGAACGACCCGAAAGCACGCGAGTGGAACCCGCGGAACGACCCGAAAGAGCGGCCAGCACTACCGGTGCTGGAAGTTGGGCGTGCGCTTCTCGATGAAAGCCGACATGCCTTCCTTCTGATCCTCCGTGGCGAACGTCGAATGAAACACGCGGCGCTCGAACAGAACTCCCTCACGAAGGCTCGACTCGAACGATCGGTTCACTGCTTCCTTCGCCATCATGGCAACCGGTAGCGACATCTCGGCGATCGTGGTCGCGGTTGCGATGGCGTCGTCGAGGAGATCCGCGACCGGCACGATGCGCGAGACCAATCCTGCTCGCTCGGCTTCCTCGACCTTCATGTTCCGGCCGGTCAGGCACATCTCCATGGCCTTGGCCTTGCCCACCGCACGCGTCAGGCGCTGCGAGCCACCGATTCCCGGAATGACGCCGAGCTTGATCTCGGGTTGTCCGAATACCGCGGTGTCCGAGGCGATCAGAACGTCGCACAGCATCGCGAGTTCACACCCGCCACCGAGTGCATAACCGGAGACCGCGGCGATGAGGGGCGTCCGCGCGGCGGCCAGTCGATCCCACGCCGCGAAGAAGTCGTCGAGGTACACGTCCATGTACGACTTGGGCTGCATTTCCTTGATGTCGGCCCCGGCTGCGAAAGCCCGCTCGGATCCGGTGATCAGAATGGCACCGATCTCGGAATCTGCATCGAGTTCCTCGACCACCGAAACGACCTCACGCATCAACTGAGAGTTCAGCGCGTTCAATGCTTTCGGACGGTTCAGCGTGATTATGCCGACGCGTCCCCGGCGTTCGAGCAGGATGGTTTCGTAGTCGGTCACTGAGCAGCTCCGTTCGAGCGTTCGCGGATGTCGTTGATGATGCCGGAGAAGTCCACGTCGGTTCCGCCGCCGGACGTTTCCTTGAACCGAGCGTAGAGCTCGGCTGCGCGAAGTCCGAGTACTCCCTCGACCCCGTTGTCGCGCAGTGCATTCGCAGCCAGACCCAGATCCTTGTCCATGAGGGCCGCCGCGAATCCGGGCTTGTACTCGTTGTTCGCCGGGCTCGTCGGAACCGGACCGGGCACCGGGCAATTGGTCGTCAACGCCCAGCATTGGCCGGACGCAGTCGATGCCACGTCGAAGAGCGCCTGATTGCTCAAGCCGAGCTTCTCGCCCAACACGAAGGCCTCGCTGATGGCGATCATCGATACGCCGAGAATCATGTTGTTGCAGATCTTGGCGGCCTGACCGTTGCCCGCCGGCCCGCAGTGCACGACCTTGCGGCCCATGACGTCGAGAACGGCAGCGGCGGAGGCGAAATCGTCCTCCGAACCACCGACCATGAACGTGAGCGTGCCTGCGGCCGCTCCCCCGACACCGCCCGAGACCGGAGCGTCGAGGCTACGGTGTCCGGCCTCGTGCACCAGCCGGTGCGCGGCATGCGCGTCGGCGACGTCGATGGTCGACGAATCGATGAACAACGTCCCCGGTGCCGCGGCCGGAAGCAGGTCCCCGTACAGCCCGAGTACCAGTTTTCCGTTCGGCAACATCGTGATCACGATGTCGGCTCCGGCGACGGCCGCAACCGCGGACTCCACCACAGTGACGCCGTCCTTCGTGGCCTGCTCCAGCGCCGCGGGAACAAGATCGAAGCCCTGCACCGTGTACCCGGCCGCAGCCAGGTTGGCGGCCATCGGTCCACCCATGTGCCCGAGGCCGATGAATCCGATCGTCTTCTCGCTCATGACTGCTCACCTTCTGTAAGTGCTTTCGACAGACCGAGTTCGGCGTCGCCCAGGGGCGCGAAGTATCGGTCGACATCCTCGGCAGTGACATCCGCCGACGTGGCCGGCTGCCACTGGGGGTTGCGATCCTTGTCGACGACCTGCGCCCGAATTCCCTCGACCAGATCGTGACTGCTCAGCGACGCGACCGACACGCGGTACTCCTCGTCGAGCACGGCCTCGAGGGAGGGCAGCGTCGCCGCCCGTCGCAGCGACCGCAGCGTCACCGCAAGAGACACCGGCGATTTGGACGCGATGTCCTTTGCGGCCTGCTGCGCCTCCGGCACCGGCGATGCAGCCAGAGCGTCGACGATGCCCTGAATGTCGTCACCTGCGTAGCACTCGTCGATCCATTCCTGCTGAGTCGCGACGGTGGATTCCGGAGCCGACTCGCTGAACGTGTCGACGGCCTCCCCGACGCTGACCGTCTCGAGGGCGGTGTAGAACTCCTCGAGCTTGTCCGACGGAATGTAGTGATCGGCGAATCCGACCGCGATGGCGTCGGCCGCATTCATCCGGGCCGTGGTGAGCGCGAAGTGGGTACCGGTTTCGCCGGGCGCACGCGAAAGAAGGTAGGTGCCACCGACATCGGGAATGAATCCGATGCCGACCTCGGGCATCGCGATCTTCGAACGTTCGGTCACGATACGGGTGTTCGCGTGGGCCGAGAGCCCGACGCCACCGCCCATGACGATGCCGTCCATGATCGCGACGAAGGGCTTAGGAAAGCGGGCGATCGCGGCGTTGAGCACGTACTCGTCGCGCCAGAAGTCCTTGCTTCCGCTGCCGCCGTCCTTGGCGTCGTGGTAGATCGAGACTATGTCGCCGCCCGCGCACAATCCGCGCTCGCCGGCTCCGGTCAGCAGGACGACGTCGACTCTGTCGTCGGTTGCCCACTGCGTCAACGCCGGAGCTATCTGCTGAACCATCGCATGCGAGAGTGCATTGATGGCTTTGGGGCGGTTCAGAGTGATGCGACCGATCCCGCCCGAAACCTCCAGTAGGACATCGCTCATGCTGCACCCACGATGGAGCGAGCTACGACCACGCGCATGATCTCGTTGGTACCTTCCAGAATCTGGTGGACCCGAAGGTCGCGAACGATTTTCTCGACACCGTACTCGGCGAGATAACCGTATCCGCCGAGCAACTGCAGCGCCCCGTTGGCGACCTCGAAGCCGGTATCGGTACCGAAACGCTTGGCCATCGCGCACATCTCGACCTTGTCGGCTGCATTGTTCTGCAACCCGTCCGCTGCTCGCCACAGCAGAGTTCGCGCAGCTTCGAGCTCGGTCTTGAAATCCGCCAGTCGAAACTGCAGGGCCTGCGAGTCGAGCAACCTGGCGCCGAATGCGTTGCGGTCGGCGAGGTAGGACACGGCCTTGTCGAGAGCGGACTGTGCGCCGCCGATCGAGCACGCGGCGATGTTGATGCGTCCGCCGTTGAGCCCGTTCATCGCGATCCGAAATCCGTCGCCCTCGCCGCCGAGCAGGTTGGCAGCCGGAACGCGGGCACCTTCGAAGATCACCTGGCGGGTGGGTTGAGCGTTCCATCCCATCTTTTTCTCGTTCGCTCCGAACGACAGTCCCGCCGTGTCCTTCGGCACGATGAACGCCGAGATGCCGCGGGGACCCGGCGCTCCGGTGCGGGCCATAACGACGTACACCTCGGAAGTGCCTGCGCCGGAGATGAACTGCTTGACGCCGTCCAGCACGTACTCGTCACCGTCGCGGACGGCCTTGGTACCGAGCTTTGCCGCATCGGATCCAGCGCCGGGTTCGGTGAGGCAGTAGCTACCGAGCTGGTCCATCGAGCACAGCCCTGGAAGCCAGCGCTGCCGTTGCTCGTCGTCGCCGTACGTGTCGATCATCCAGGCGACCATGTTGTGGATGGAAATGTAGGCCGCGATGGACGGGTCACCGGTGGCGAGTTGCTCGAAAATGCGCACCGCGTCGACGCGGGTCAGGCCCGATCCGCCCACGTCTTCACGAATGTAGATGCCACCCATCCCGAGAGCAGCAGCCTTGCGCAGCACGTCCACCGGAAAGTGCTTCTGCTGATCCCATTCGACGGCGTTCGGTGCGAGGAACTCGTCCGCGAAATCACGAGCTGTGTCGTTGATGGCACGCTCGTCCTCGTTCAACGTGAACATCGTCGATCAGTCCATGTTCGGAATGACGAAGTGATTCTGCGCAGCTGCTTCCTTGGTGCCCGACGGCCAACGCTGGGTGACGGTCTTGGTCTTGGTGTAGAAGCGGATGGAATCCGGTCCGTGCTGGTTGAGATCGCCGAATCCCGAACGCTTCCAGCCACCGAACGTGTGGTACGCGATCGGCACCGGAATCGGCACGTTGACTCCCACCATGCCCACCTGGACGCGGGAGCAGAAGTCGCGAGCGGTGTCGCCGTCGCGGGTGAAGATCGAGACGCCGTTGCCGTACTCGTGTTCGGACGGCAGACGCAGCGCGTCCTCGTAGTCCTTCGCGCGCACGACGATCAGGACCGGTCCGAAGATCTCTTCCTTGTAGATGCGCATGTCGGTGGTCACCTTGTCGAACAGCGTTGCGCCGGCGAAGAATCCGCCCTCGTGGCCCTCGAGACTGAATCCGCGTCCATCGACGACCAACTCGGCACCCTCGTCCACACCGATCTGGGTGTAGTCGTTGACGCGCTTCAACGCATCGCTACCGACGAGCGGGCCGAAGTCCGCGGTCTCGTCGTCGCTGCGGCCGATCTTCAGTTTCGCCACTCGCTCGGTCAGTTTGGCGACCAACGCGTCGGCGGTCTCCTCACCGACGGGAACCGCGACGGAAATCGCCATGCATCGCTCGCCGGCCGAACCGTATGCGGCTCCGAGCAGAGCGTCGGCGACCTCGTCGAGATCGGCATCGGGCATCACCAATGCGTGGTTCTTCGCTCCACCGAAGCACTGTGCGCGCTTGCCGTGCTGCGCCGCCGTCTCGTAGATGTACTGCGCGATGGGCGTCGATCCGACGAAGCCGATCGCCTTGACGCGATCGTCGGTGAGCAGCACGTCGACGGCATCCTTGCCGCCGTTGACGACGTTGAACACGCCCGGCGGCAGACCTGCCTCGAGGAACAGCTCGGCGAGCTTGAGGGGCACGGACGGATCCCGCTCGGACGGCTTGAGAATGAAGGCGTTACCGCAGGCGATGGCCGGGCCGGCCTTCCACAGCGGAATCATCGCCGGGAAGTTGAACGGGGTGATACCGGCAACGACACCGAGCGGCTGACGCATCGAGTAGACGTCGATACCGCCACCCGCACCCTCGGTGTACTCACCCTTGAGCAGGTGCGGAACACCGACGGCGAACTCGACGACCTCGACGCCACGCTGGATGTCGCCCTTGGCGTCGGCGATGGTCTTGCCGTGCTCCGACGAGAGCAGCCGCGCGAGTTCTTCGGTGTCGCGGGTGACGAGCGCGAGGAACTTCATCAGCACCCGAGCGCGCCGCTGCGGGTTCCACTTCGCCCACTCACGCTGCGCCTGCTCGGCGTCGGCGATGGCGGCCTCGACCTCGGATACGTCGGCCAGGGGCACCCGGGCCTGCACCTCACCGGTATTGGGATCGAACACATCCCCGAACTGTCCGGAGGTGCCGGCGACATGCTTGCCGCCGATGAAGTGCGTGAGTTCGCGAGCCATGGGTGTCCGTCCTCGAGCGTGGAATTAAGTACGCTCATCCTATAGTCGGATGTCCATGTAAGTCCAGGAGCGGTCACATCCGGTCGTAGAACGCGCGCAGATCAGCGCAGGCCCGGCTGACTTCCGCCTCCGTCGAACCGTCGGCGCGAAAGATTCTGCGCAGGATCAGCGGATCGAGATCGTCCGTCGCCGGAGCGAACGACACCTTGGGGAGTTCGGGGAACGCCGCACGATCGCCGAACCAGTCGTCCGGGTCGAACTCCTCGTCGCTGTCGCCGACCCCCTCGATCAACTGATCCAGATCGACACCGCGCAGTGTCAGGATCGTCCCCGCGGACGCGTCGATGTGCTCGGCGGCGATGTACATCAGCGCTGCCGCGTGTTTGCACGGCCACCCGTCGTCGGGGCACGAACAGTCGAAATCCAGTTGCCCCTTGTCGTGGGGAAGCAGCACCGACGCCAGCGCCTGAGGAATCGCGTTGGACGCGAGTTCCGCCAGCATGCCGGGGTTGGATCGCACTCGGCCGACGAGCGCGGCCACCTCGCCTTCGGTGAGCGGCTCCACGCTGACCGACGCCGAGAACGGCTCGAGCTGACTGCCCTGCACCTCACCGTAGATCTGCCCGCGTTCGACGCCGAGAGTGAGCACCTGCCCCTGGCGGGCATAGGTCCGGCCCCGTGCGATCCGGCCCGGATCGGCCAGATCTTCCATCGCGGCGACGAAGTGCCTGCCCCACCACGTCTGCCCGAAGGCACCCCGCTTGTTACGAGACTCGATGCCGCCCTTGGCTTGTCGACGCTTGCCGTACTGCGAGAAGTCGGCCATCACTCCCCCACCGCGTCTTCGCTGAGACGAAACAGTTCCTGCAGTTCCGCAGTGTCCATCTCGGTCACCCAGCTCTCACCGGTGCCCACCGCCAGATCCGCCAGATCCTGCTTCGACACCAGCACCGAATCGATGCGTTCCTCCACGGTGCCCACACACAGCAGCTTGCGCACCATCACATTCTTGCGCTGGCCGATACGGAAAGCGCGGTCGGTCGCCTGGTTCTCCACCGCCGGATTCCACCAACGATCTAGGTGCACAACATGATTGGCGGCAGTGAGATTGAGCCCGGTACCACCGGCCTTGAGCGAGAGCATCATGATCGGCGGACCGTCGTCGCTCTGGAACTTCTCGACCATCTCATCGCGCTTGCCCTTGCTCACGCCGCCGTGCAGGAACGGCACCTGAACTCCGAAACGCTCGGCGAAATACGGTGCCACGAGCTCACCGAACTCTCGAAACTGCGTGAACAACAACGCCTTCTCGTTGTCACCGAGAACGGAATCGAGCATGTCCTCCACCAATCCGATCTTTCCGGAACGGTGCTGACCTCGCTTGAGTACCGCCGAACCGTCGGACAGGAAATGCGCGGGGTGATTGCACACCTGTTTGAGGCGAGTGAGGGCCGAGAGCACCGCACCCTTGCGCTTCATGCCCTTCGCGTCCGCGATCTGGGCCATCATCTCGTCGACGACGGCCTTGTACAACGCCGCCTGCTCGGCAGTGAGGTTGGCGCGCACGGTCATTTCGTTCTTCTCCGGCAGATCAGAGATGACCGTGGGATCGGTCTTGACGCGACGCAGAATGAACGGAGACGTGATGGCACGCAGCCGCGAGACCGCGTTCTCGTCGTTCTCCCGCTCGATCGGGACCGAGAACCGCTTCCGGAAGTCCGACGGCCGCCCCAGCATGCCCGGGTTCGCGAAATCCAGAATGGACCTCAGCTCGTCCAGCCGGTTCTCCACCGGCGTCCCGGTGAGCGCCAGTTTGTGATCGGCCGGAATGGCCAGCGCCGCCTTCGCCTGCACGGTGCCTGCATTCTTGATGTGCTGCGCCTCGTCGAGAACCACGCGACGCCACGTCTGTGCGGCCAACTGCGCGCGGTCCTTGGCCATCAATGCGTACGTGGTGACGATCAGGTCGTGCTCCGCGATCGCTCGATCGAGCGCCTCGTCGCGTAACCGCGTCGGACCGTGGTGCACCAGAACACGCAGTGCAGGAGTGAATTTCGCGGCCTCACGTTGCCAGTTACCGACCACCGACATCGGGGCCACCAACAGCGTCGGAGTCGCACTGTTCTCGTGAGCGAGCAGCGTGAGCACCTGCAGTGTCTTGCCCAGGCCCATGTCATCGGCGAGCACGGCACCGAGACCGAGCCGGCTCATGAACGCGAGCCAGTCGAGACCGCGTTGCTGATAGGGCCGCAGAGTCGCCCGGACACCGTCGGGCACCGGGATGGTTTCCGGAACCGCCCCGGGTTCGAGCAACGTTGCCGCCCAGCCGGTGGCGCGGATGTCCTGGACCGGAGCCGGAGGCGGATCGGCCAACGTCATCTCACGCATCAACGTGCTGAGCGCAGTCCCGTCACCGTGATGCTCGGCGACGTACTTCGCGGCCCGCGCCAGCTGTCCCCCGTCGGCGAGCACCCATTGCCCGCGCAGCCGGACGAGGTCGCCCTTCGAGACGGCAAGCCGGTTCATCTCCGCCTCGGTGAGCACCATGTCGCCCAGCTGCAGTTGCCAGTCGTACGACACCAGCTCGTCCATACCGACGGCACGATCGGCCGCAGCTTTGGTCACCGCGGGTGACTCGACCCGCAATCGCATCGACGGATCCAACCTGGTCCAGGCCCTCGGCAGCAGGACCGTCGTGCCGGTGGCCTGCAATGCAGTGGCACCGTGTTCGACGAGATCGATGACCACCGACGTCGGCAACAACAGGTCGAGGGTGCCCTCCTGGGTGGGCAGATCACGCAGCCTCGGGTAGGCAGCGACGGCCTCGCCGAGTTTGCGCACTGCCGTCGACAGCAAGGTCGCGTCGACCTTGCGGCTCATCGGGACCGGACGCGGCGCCTCCCCGTCCGCGCGCAGGCACACCTGAAGAATCCAGAACGACTCGACGGCATCGTCCGGGGCACCGTCGGCATCACCCGTCTCGCCGTCCTGGTCGTCCGGTTCGAGCAGGCGCAGCACCAGCGCCGGTTCGTCGACGGTGAGGCTGGCGCGCCAATTGTCGAACAGCGTCGAGATCTTTTGCGTCCCATCGAGATACGGATCATCACGCACGAGGGCCGACAGCAACGGGTGCTCGGAGTCGGGCTTGCCGAGCACCGATCTGACGATCGGGTCGGTGAGCTCCTCGACCATGTCGTCCAGAAGCTTCTTCGGTCGTTCGTTCGCTCGCTGCACCGACGGCATCGCAACAGCGAGCTCGCTGAGCCAGGCGCGTTGACGCTCGCCGCCGACCAGCCGCCAACGCGGCCACCACTGGCCGTCCATCAATTTCAGTGCCGGCACCACTCGTCCGGCCCGGACCCACCGTTCGATGCCCTGGGCGACGTGACCCAGGAACCGGAGGTCGCCGGAGATCAGCGGGTGGGTCGACGGGGTGCGGAGCAACAGGTCGGCCGCATCGTGCGGAGCCAGCGCGATCGCCGGCAGTTCGACCGGATCCCGAGGGGTGGCGCGTCCAGTGGAGTCGGGAAACGTCACTCGGGCGCGATGCCGGAACGTGCGGGTGAGCACGTGCGAGTGTGTCGCCGGTAGGTCGGGTTCGTCTCCGGTGCTGATCTCGTCGTCCCAGAGCAGCAATCCGGCACCGGGAGACCAGAGACCGTGCAGCATCGGTCCATCCAACCAGCACGCACCGACATACCCGGCGCCGATGTGTCTTCGATGAGGCACCGATGAGGCACAGTGGTCCCATGATCGCGTACGGCTTCGACGAATACGGCGGCCCCGACACCGAGACATTTCTGGACCTCCCCGTGGCGGAACCGGGATCGGGGCAGCTTCTCGTGGCGGTACATGCCGCGGGGGTGAATCCCGCAGATTGGAAGGTGCGGGCGGGTAATCGCAAGGACACCGTGCAGATCACTTTGCCTGCGGTGCTGGGGCGGGAGGTGTCGGGCACTGTCGTGGGCGTCGGCTCGGGAGTGGACGGGTTCTCGGTCGGTGACGAGGTCTTCGGGGCGACGGCGTCGGGTCACGGCGGCTATGCGCAGTACACGCTGCTCAACGCGGCCGGTACGGCACACAAGCCCGAGGCCGTGTCCTGGTCGGTCGCGGCGACACTGCCGGTGGCGGCCGGGACCGCCTTCGACGCACTGCGAGGGTTGGCGCTGACTGCAGGCAACACGGTTCTCGTTCTCGGCGCAGGCGGCGGTGTGGGTTCTTCGGTTCTGCAGCTGGCGCGTGCCGACGGTATCGACGTTCTCGGGGTGGCGAGCTCGGGCAAGCGGGAGTGGATCGAGAGCCTCGGTGCGGAGTTCGTCGAGTCCGGACCCGAGTACGTCGGTTCGATATCGCGGCCGGTGCACGGCATCGTCGATCTGGTCGGCGGGGACACTCTTCGCGCGGCCGCTGTGAAGACCGGCGCTCCGATCGTCAGCGTGGCCGACCCGGTGCTCGCCGCCCAGTGGGGTGGGTCTGGAGCAGTGCGCGAGCGCACCACTGCGGCGTTCACCCGATTGGCCGATCTGGTCGTGACGGGCGTCCTTCGTCCACGCATCGATCACACGTTTCCACTCGACCGCGCAGGCGAGGCTCTTGCGCTCGTGGAGAACGGGCACGCACTCGGCAAGGTCGTCATCGAGGTCCGCTGACACCCCGACCGTGTCGGGCGGTGTCGGTACCGTCCGGCACACTGCTGTCGCGAGGTACGAGAGTCGGCAAGATCGAAGTTTCACGATGGGGCGTGTGTGAAGAAGCTGTGGGTAGCGGCGGCGTTGGTGATCGCCGCGATCGTCATGGCGACGTTCGAATCCTGTGACCGGTCCGACATACCGGGATTGGCTCCCCCACCCCCGGCTCCGGGCAGCCCCACCCGCGCCCAGATCGAAACGCTGTTGGATCGGGTGGCCGTCGTCGCCGCACGACCCGATCCTCGTGGGTACGAGCGCGGATGCAAGAGCGGTGAAGGGTGCGTGTTCGGACCGGCGTGGACGGACGACTACGACGGACCGGGCGGGCACGACGGGTGTGGAACCCGCGACAACGTGCTGGCACTGTCGATGACCGAAGTCGAGTTCAAGGCCGGCACCCGAGACTGCGTGGTGCTCTCGGGCTCCCTGGACGACCCCTACTCCGGTGAACGGTTGCAGTTCACCAAGTCCGACGCCGGCAAGATCCAGATCGATCACGTCTATCCGTTGTCTGCCGCCTGGGACATGGGTGCCGACAGCTGGGCAGCGGACAAGCGCATTCGATTCGCGAACGACATCGCGTTCAATCTGCTGGCGGTCAACGGGCCGGACAACCAGAGCAAGAGCGACAAGACGCCGTCGCAGTGGATGCCGCCGAACGCGGCGTACCACTGTTTCTACGCGGGCAAATATCTGTCGGTGGCGGCCCAGTACGAGCTGCCGATCACCGAGGCCGACCGCCGCGCCCTCGCTTCGGTGGCCCCCAGCTGCTGATCCAGCGATGCGAACGCGGGCGGTAAAGTCGGGCCAATGGCAACGACGTCGTCGCGCAGCTTTCTCGACCGTGACACCCAGCTCTGTATGTCTCTGTCGGGAAGGCCGAGCAATATCGGAACCCGCTTCCACAACTACCTGTACGACGAACTGGGATTGAACTTCGTCTACAAGGCGTTCACCACCACCGATCTCGCGGCCGCGGTCGGTGGAGTCCGTGCACTCGGTATCAGGGGATGCGCGGTCTCCATGCCGTTCAAGGAAGACGTGATCGAGCTGGTCGACGTCATGCACGAATCTGCGAGCGCGATCGCATCGGTCAACACCATCGTCAACGAGGCGGGCGTGCTGCACGCCTACAACACCGATTACCAGGCTGTGGCCGATCTGCTCGCGTCCAGCGGTATCTCGACCGATTGTTCGGTGGCCGTGACCGGCAGCGGCGGTATGGCCAAGGCAGTCGTTGCCGCACTGCGGGATTCGGGTTTCACCCGCGGCACCGTGGTTGCTCGCAACACGTCGACCGGTCCGGCTCTCGCCGAGGCGTACGGATACGACTGGTCGGCCGAGTCCGTCGGAGCCGACTTGCTGGTGAACGTCACCCCGGTGGGAATGGCGGGCGGCCCCGCTGCCGATTCGACTCCCTTCAGCGAGTCGCAGATCCATGCGGCACAGGCAGTGTTCGACGTGGTCGCGATGCCGTCGGAGACGCCGCTGATCACCGCGGCGCGTGCGGCGAACAAACCGGTGATCACCGGTGCACAGGTCATTGCCCTGCAGGCAGCAGAACAGTTCGTTCTCTACACCGGAGTTCGCCCGTCCGACGATCAGATCCAGCGGGCGTCGGAATTCTCCCGTCGCTGACTCACAGGCGCTGCCACGCGGGCTTGTTCGCGTAGGCGTGGCGGTAGTAGTCCGTGAGAGCGAGGGACGCAGCAGCTGCCTCGTCCACCAGTACCGTCACGTGTGGATGCCACTGAATCGCGGACGCAGGACAGCGTGCCGACAACGGCCCCTCGACGGCCGCGGCCACCGCGTCTGCCTTGGATTCTCCGGTAGCGATGAGCACGAGATGACCCGCCTCGTCGATGGTGCCGAGGCCTTGCGTCAGCACGTGGTGCGGCACCTCCTCCGGCGAGGGGAAGAAGCGCGCATTGTCGACCCGAGTCTGTTCGGTGAGCGTCTTGACCCGGGTTCTCGACCGAAGTGACGATCCGGGCTCGTTGAAGCCGATGTGTCCGTCGGTGCCGATGCCGAGAATCTGCACATCGATACCACCGGCCTCCCCGATCGCGGCGTCGTATCGTCGCGCTTCGGCAGCGATGTCGACGGCTTCACCGTCCGGCGAGAACACCGCGGAATCGTCCAGGTCGACGAGGTCCACGAAGTTCTCGCGAATGAACGAAAAATACGACTGCTCAGCAGCTCTGGGTAGCCCTATGTATTCGTCGAGCAGAAACGCTCGACACCCAGCGAAGGACAGCCCTTCCTCGCGATGTCGGCGGGCCAGCTCGCGATACGTGCCGACGGGACTCGACCCGGTCGCCAACCCGAGGACGGGGCCCGATCCCGGGACCGAGTCGGTTCGCACGACGTGCTCGACGATGTCGGCCGCGGTTCGGTCCACGTCGGTAGCTGTGGGGAGTACGACGATCTCCATCTAACTTTCCTCCTCGATCGCGCGTCCGCCGCGAATGACCTGCACCGGCTCGAAGGATGCGTCGACCACCAACACGTCCGCTCTCGATCCGGCTACGAGAGAACCGGTTTCGGCCCCGATCCCGATCAATGCTGCCGGGGTGGTTGCCCCGGCACGCACTGCGTCGAGCAATGGCACGCCGGCGTCGAGCACTGCGCGGCGTACCAGGTCGAGCACACTCGACGTGCCGCCCGCGATCGGGGCCGACTCGGGATCGTTCTCCCGCGACAGGCGAGCGACCGAATCGTGCACGGTGACATCCAGCGGCCCGAGCCGGTAGCGGCCGTCGGCCATTCCCGCTGCAGCCATCGCGTCGGACACCAACGCGATGTTCCCACCGCCGACGAGATCGAACACCGCTCGCACGGTCTCGTCGGCGAGATGTACTCCGTCGCCGATCAATTCGAGCACCATCGACCCTCGCGCCGCGGCAGCCAAGCATTCGCTGACCGGCCCCGGCGACCGATGATGCCAGGTGGGCATCCCGTTGAACAGGTGCGTGGCACCGATGGCACCCTCTCCGAGGGCGTCGATTGCGCTGCGAGTGGTGCGTGCGTCGGCGTCGGTGTGCCCGATGCTGGGGACGATGCCGTTCTCTCGCAACATGTGTCCGACGGCCGTGAAGCCGTCGACTTCGGGAGCAAGTGTCATCGACCGTACCGATCCCCGCCCGGCGTCGATGATGTCTGCCAGCAGACCGGTGTCGCCGCCACGGAGTGACGCGGGGTCCTGCGCCCCGCAGCGGGCAACAGACAGGAACGGCCCTTCGAGGTGGACCCCGGCGATGTCCCCCGACTCGTACAGATCGGCGAGCATCGACGTCTGCTCGACCAGTCGCCCAGGGGATGCCGACACCAGCGATGCGAGCATCGTGGTGGTTCCGCGGCCACGGTGGTGCCGTACCGCGGTCATCAGATCGGCACGGGCAGAATCCGGGAACGACGCCCCGCCGCCGCCGTGGCAGTGCACGTCGACCAGCCCCGGCAGGATGGTCGAGTTCGATTGTGGTGGGGCCTCGTCGGGCCACGCCGACACCGGACCCACCCAGGAGATTCGATCGCCGGACAACGCCACGACGGCATCCTCGATGACCGCGTCGGGTGTGACGACCCGCCCCCGGAGCGTCGTCGTGATGGATTCGCTCATGCCCGGTCGGGTTCGAGCACCGCGTCGTCCTCGCGGCCGGGGGTGCGCAGGTTCCACTTCTTGATGACGAAGCTGAACAGGAAGTAGTAGATCACCGCATACACCAGGCCGATAGGAATGAGAAGCCATGCCTTCGTGGCGATTCCGTAGTTCAACAGATAGTCGATACCGCCGGCAGAGAAGAAGAAGCCGTCATGGATTCCCAGGGCATTGGTCAGTGCCATGGAGGTTCCGGTCAGCACGGCGTGGATGATGTAGAGCGGCCAGGCGACGAACATGAACGAGTACTCGAGCGGTTCGGTGATGCCGGTGACGAACGCAGTCAGACCGGTGGACAACATGATTCCGCCGACGATCTTCTTCTGCGACGGCTTGGCGTTGCGATAGATCGCGAATGCAGCGGCAGGCAGAGCGAACATCATGATGGGGAAGAAGCCGGTCATGAAGACTCCCGCGGACGGATCCCCGGCGAAGAATCGGTTGAGATCGCCACGCACCAATTGACCACTCGCGTCCTGATAATCGCCGACGAGGAACCAGACGACCGAATTGAGAATGTGGTGCAGTCCCGTCGGAATCAGCATGCGATTGGCGAAACCGTAGATTCCGCTACCCACCACACTGTGGTCGGCAACGGTGTTTCCGACCCAGTTCAGTGCGCTGTAGAAGAGCGGGTAGACGAACGACATGACGACGGCGACGACGAGGCCGGTGACAGCGGTCAGGATGGGAACCAGACGTCGTCCGCTGAAGAAGCCGAGGTAATCCGGCAGTTTCTGGCGGTAGAACCGCTGCCACAGAATGGCGGAGAGCAAGCCGATGACGATGCCGGCCAACACGCCGTAGTCGATCACGGCCGGATCGCCGTTCGCGTCGACTTTGCCTTCCAGTACCACCGGTGACATCGCGGTGAAGACACCGTTCATCACCATGTAGCCGACGACGGCGGCGAGGGCGGTCGAGCCGTCCGACTTCTTGGCCCAGCCGATGGCGATGCCCACGGCGAAGATCAAGGGCAACCAGGTGAACACCGCCTGTCCTGCAGCGGAGATGACGGCCGCCGCGGTGCCCAGAGCACTGAATCTGCCGAGGAGGTCGTCCTGGCCCAGCCGCAACAGGATTCCCGCCGCGGGAAGAACCGCGATGGGCAGCATGAGACTGCGCCCGAATCGCTGCAACCCGGCGAGAGATCTGGATTCCTTCTTCGGTTCGGCTTCGGCCGAGTCCGTCTTCTTCAGGGTCATGGCGACCTTCTCTTCGAGGCTGGTCCGGCAAGGGAGTTCTACTGTTGTGACCGGATGACATCAGGGGTACTGTCCGGTCATTACCAGTTGTAGTTTGGCCAGGTGACGACCACATGTCAACCCGGAGATGTGACCTCGCCGACACCACTGCACACGAGAAGGAAGCGGGAACAGAACATGGCCAAGGCGGACGCGATCGTGAAGGGCCTCGGCGGTGCCGACAACATCGTAGAGATCGAAGCGTGCATCACCCGGCTCCGTACCGAGGTCAAGGACGGGTCGCTGGTGGACGAGGCTGCTCTCAAGGCAGCCGGTGCGCACGGAGTGTTCCACAAGGGGACAGCCGTGCAGGTCATCGTCGGCCCGGAGGCCGACACCCTCGCCGAGGACATCGGCGACATTCTGTGAGCGGGACCTCGACGATCTCCAGTCCTGTTGCCGGCCAGGTCATCTCGCTCGCCGACGTCCCCGACCCGGTCTTCTCTTCGCAGATGGTGGGCTCCGGGGTCGCCGTGCGCCCGGCGGCCGGTAGCGGGCCCGTCGAGGTGCGGTCTCCGATAGCCGGCAAGATCCTCAAACTCCACCCACATGCGTTCGTCGTGTTCACCGACGACAAGGCGGGAGTGCTGGTGCACATCGGCATCGACACCGTGAAGATGAAGGGCGAGGGTTTCGAACTCGTTGCAGCAGAGGGCGATCGGGTTCAGTCCGGCGATCTCGTGATCACCTACGACCCTGCGGCGATCGCGGAGGCCGGATACTCCGACGTGATTCCCGTGGTTCTGATGGACTCCGAGCCCGATGCCGTCAGGAGCGCGGCCGTCGGAACCTCGGTGGCACAGGGTGACTCGCTGTTCGTGTTGCCCTGAGCCTAGCGGCGCTGCGTGGCGCGCCGCTCCCCCTGCACCTCCATCGAGAGTTGGTACCGGTCGCACCGGTACCAACTCTCCGTGTGCTCGATCGGTTCGTCGCCGCTGAACGACACTCGGTCGAAGTACAGCACCGGTGCGCCGCGTTTGGTCCCGAGCAGCGTGGAGGTGTCACTGTCGGCGGCTGTCGCTTTGACGGTCTGCTCGGCTCGATCGATGGTCAGGCCGTAGTGGTTGCGCACGGCCTCGTACACCGACTGACTCAGATCGTGGTCGATCAGCCCCGGAAGGAGTTCGGCCCGGTACCACCCGTCGTCGACACTGACCGGCTCGGCATCGGCCAGCCGTAGCCGTTTGATGTGGTACGTCCGATCACCGTCGACCAGGCCCAGAGCACGAATCGTTGCTGCCGAGGGCTTTTCGAGTCGCGCGAACAGGACCACCGTCGTCGGCGTCAGCCCCTGGGCACGCATCTCCTCGGAGAACGACGCCAGGTGCAACCGCGACTGCACGGTACGAGAAGCAACGAACGTCCCTTTCCCACGTACCCGAACCAGATGTCCGTCGTTGACGAGCTGTCCTATCGCCTCGCGTACCGTGATGCGACTGACGCCGTAGTCCTCCATCAACCGACGCTCGCTCGGCATCAGATCCCCCGGCGAAAGCTCCTTGGTGCAGCGGTGCAACAGTATTGCGCGTAGCTGTTCGTGCTTCGGGATCTGACTGTCCCTCAGGTGTACGGGCATCACCACTGCGCCGGCCTTTCGATCACTCGCAGAACCAGCGGTACGGACTGGTCCGGTCCAACCAAAGACTACGTCACAACGGCGATACCGAGGAAGCATTCGCCCGGACTCAGCCTCTCCGATGCCTCGAATCCGGTCGCGTTTGTTGCCGACGTGGCGACGGGTTAGCGTCGTGCCATGACGGAGTCGCCGAAGGACAGCGTGGAATTGTCGAATGCGTCGGATTTCCCGGCGCTGTGGCCGGTGTCGACCCGATGGGACGACAACGACCACTACGGCCACGTCAACAACGTGACGTATTACGCATACTTCGACACCGCAGTGAACGGGTGGCTCATGGAAACGACGGGTGTGGACATCAGGACTCTGCCCGCGATCGGCGTCGTGGCCGAGACCTCGTGCCGCTATCTGTCCGAGCTCAGTTTTCCCGATCGCCTCCAGGTCGGTCTGGCGGTGGAGAAGCTGGGCACCCGCAGCATCGTCTACTCGCTGGCCTTGTTCCGAGAAGCCGAGGACGACGCACTGACATTGGCCGCTCGGGGACGGTTCGTTCACGTCTACGTCGACGCGAACTCCCGCCGTCCCGTCCCCATTCCCTCCGAAATCGAAACCGCAGCACGCACTTTGGTGATCGGAACGTCAGTAGACGCCTGAATCTAGAGCCCGATTTCGTCGGCGCGCTGCAGCGCTCGGGTGACGATGTCGTCGATCAGCGTGGTGGTCGGCGCGCCGCCCACGGCGCGGTTGCGTGAATCGGCTTCCATCCGGCGCATGACGCCTTCGGCGATGATCGACAACTTCCACAGCGCCAGCACTTCCCAGAATCCGGCATCGGCCACATCGCGGCCCGTGTTGTGCGCGTAGGACTCGACCAGCTCCGCCCGGGTAGGGAAACCGGGCAGAGTCGATGCCATGAAAGGACCGGCAACCCCGTCGTCCGCCTGAGGCCAGTAGGCGAGCAGACCACCCAGATCCGCCAACGGGTCTCCGAGCGTGCACAACTCCCAGTCGACGACGGCAACCACGCGGCCGTCGTTTCGAGCGGTGATGACGTTGCTCAGATGGAAGTCGCCGTGAACCAGCGTCACCTCGTGCTGCTCGGGGATCTTGGCCGTCAATCGTGCTGCGAGCGAATCGATTCCAGGAACCTCCCGGGTTCGGGAGGAGTCCCACTGCGTGGTCCACCGCGCGATCTGACGCGCAGCGTAGGGCTTGCGGCCGGCGAGGTCGGCAAGACCCGACGACTCTAGGTCGACACGGTGTATGTCGGACAACGCCGCGGTCAGACCGAGTCCGACACGTCGACGCTGATCGGGGTCCAACTGTTCGGCAGCCGACACCGAGTCGACGACGACCCCGTCGACGAAACTCATCAGGACCAACGGGACCTCGGAAACGGCTGGATCCTGCGTGATCGCAATCATTTTCGGCACAGGGACCGGCGAATTCTGCAGACCGGAGAGAATCCGGTGCTCGCGCACGACGTCGTGAGCCGACGCCAACAATTTGCCCAACGGCGGCCGGCGAAGGACCCACGCACTGCCGCCGGCGTCGCGAACCGCATACGTGAGGTTGGACTGGCCGTTACCGATGCGCTGAAACGAGAGCGGCGATGTTGCGCCTATCCCCAGCTCCGCGATCCACGTCGACACTGCATCTTCGTCCAAGCCCACCACGCCCATACAAAACCCTCACTTCGTTGTGCGGCACCGTTGCCGACGGACATCACCGGTTCGGGTGATCGTAACGAAGCGGTGCCAACGGATGCCGGTGGCACGAGCACAGACGGTCAGCTGGCGCGACCGAACGCGGAGATCAGCGCCGGAGTAGCAACGGCAGCGGCCTCGTGCCGCTTGACAGCGATTTCGTCGATTTCGCCGACGAGCAGTGCGGTCATCGACTCGGGCTCGGCACACCAGACGGACGAGATGTTGTGCACCTCCGCGGGTGCGAACAGTCCACTGGTGGACAGCGCGTCGATCCATTCGGCAACGGCATCGGCCGTGGGCTCCGGCATCACCGTACGGTCCAGCGAGTCCGCTTGGAACTCGTTGCAAAAGAACGCGCGGACCATATCGAGCTGCCCCTGCGACATTGTGGTCATGTTCTTCTCCTTCGAGTTTCCGACTTCTGTTGGTGCCGAATGCCCGTTCACGAGTTGCGATGAGCCGACCAGACCGTGTTCAGATCGTTACCAACTTGGCCGTAACGGGGGAATACGGTTTTCCGATGCGGCTGAAACTACGCCCTTTTCGACGGTCTCGCCCAGGGTGAACTGGACTATGTGACCATAGTCACACAGATCGGCCCATCCGATCAACGACTTGCAACGAATTCATAGTTCGCATTTCAAAATACTGTGACAGGAGACAAACTCCGCACAAAAGTCCAGGTAGGCGAGGTGCGACACTCGAGAGCAACTACTCGGAGCCGCAGTCGAGTAGCCTCCTCTACACCGCACTGGACCAGACACTCCGACCGATCGGTTGGTTGTAGGGTCAAATTCTACTTCTGGTTCGGTTTTTCGGCTGTTTGCAGACTCCAGGAATTTGACAGATCACCTTTACTAGGTTGCGGCTACAACAAGGAATCGACGCTTCTTCGTCGTGATCCGACCGTTACCGCAGATGCTCAGCCGGCTCCCACGATGCTCACACCTCACGCTCAGCCGACTGCGGCAGTCTGGCGTCCATGCGATCACCGAGTCTCGACAGCGGACCGATCCGGTCACCCCGTGGAGCCGGCAACGAGAGCCGTTCGGCGAACACGAGCGAGCGGGCGCACCGACGGGCGATCCGCACCCGGCTGACGGTGTCGGGCCTCTGCGCGGTGCTCTTGTCGGTACTACTGATATGGGCGCCGAACATGGCACCGGTGTGGCCCGTCTCCACGAGCCCGGCTGCCGCCCTGGCCTCGCGAGCGCTGAGCACGATCGACGTCACCGCCGTGCTGACCGTCCTCGCCGCCCTCACCGTTGTCGCCCTGGTCCGAAAACTGCCTTACGGCATCGGGGTGGTGATTGCCTGCGTCGTCGGCGCGGAAGTGACCACAGCTCTGGTGCGTCACCTCGCGGCGTCGTCGACAACGGCCACCGACCTTCCGAGCGGGCAGCTCGTCGCTGTCACAGCGCTGTTGGGGGCCGCGTCGATGGTGGCATCGGCCACGTGGCGGCCGATGATCTTCGGACTCGGGACCGTCGCCGCCCTCGCTGTCGGAGTGGCACAACTGGCCGTCGGGTCCGTCTCCCCCGTCGGGATTGTCAGCGCACTGCTGATCACGGGCGTGTGGTGGCCGGCGTGCTCGGTGGTGATGCTCTTCTCACCCGCAGCCGCTGCCCGCGAGGCTCAGAACCCGTTCGATACCGCTGCCCTCGTAGCCCAACGCAGAATGGGACGCTTCCGTTGACACGGAAGCGTCCCATCCGGGCCGAGAAGGCGACCGACTAGAGGGCCTTGAGCTCCTCGGTCACCTCGGACACCGACTTTTTTGCGTCGCCGAACAGCATCGACGTGCCCTCCGCGAAGAACAGTGGGTTCTCGATTCCGGCGAAGCCGGACGACATCGACCGCTTGAGGACGATGACCGACTTCGACTGATCGACGTTGAGAATCGGCATCCCGTGAATCGGGCTCGACGGATCGTTGCGCGCCGCCGGGTTGGTCACGTCGTTCGCTCCGATGACCAACGTGACGTCGGTGCGAGAGAACTCGTCGTTGATATCGTCCATTTCCTTCATCGCGTCGTACGCGACGTCGGCCTCGGCGAGCAGCACGTTCATATGTCCCGGCATGCGACCGGCGACGGGGTGAATGGCGTACTTGACCTCCACGCCCTTGGACTCCAGCAACTTGGCCATGTCCTTGACGGCATGCTGTGCCTGAGCGACGGCAAGGCCGTAGCCGGGCACGACGATGACCTGGTTGGCGTAGGCCATCTGGATCGCTGCGTCTGCCGCCGAGGTCGCCTTGGCGGTTCCCCCACCTGCACCGGCCGGGCCTGCAGCCGCGTCGCCGCCGCCGAATCCACCTGCGACGATCGCCGGAATGGACCTGTTCATGGCCTTGGCCATGAGGTTGGTCAAGATCGTGCCAGACGCGCCGACGATCATGCCCGCCACGATCATCGCGGTGTTGTTGAGCGCCAGACCCGCAGCCGCAGCAGACAGACCGGTCAGAGCATTGAGCAGCGAAATGACGACCGGCATGTCCGCGCCGCCGATGGGCAGTACCACCGTGAGACCGAGGATGCCTGCCAGTACGAGAACCGCGACGATCCACCACTGCGACACGCCGCCGCCCGGAGTGGCGTTGATGCCGATGACCACTGCAGCGGCCACAGCGCCGATCAGCAGCAGAGCGTTGAGCGGCTGCTGCAACTTACCGATGGTGATCGGCGAGCCGGGCAGAGTTTCCTGCAGCTTCAAGAAGGCGATGAGAGAGCCCCAGAACGAGATGGAACCGATGATCGCCGCGAAGAGTGAGCCGATGACGATATGCACCGTCGGCGACTCTCCGTGGTTGAAGTTCGAGAATCCGGACGTGTCGAGGAACTCGGCCCACGCGATCAGTGCGACCGTGCCGCCGCCGACGCCGTTGAACAGAGCCACCAGCTGCGGCATCGCCGTCATCTTCACCCGTCGCGCAGGCGGGATTCCCAGCGCGACGCCGACGACGAGTCCGACGATGATCAGGATCCAGTTACCGGTGTCGCGAATGGATATCAGCGTGGCCACCACGGCGATGAACATGCCGACCGCGGCGATCTGGTTGCCCCGCACGGCGGTCTTCGGTCCGGTCAGACCCATCAGACCGTAGATGAACATGCCGAAGGCGACGATGTAGAGAATGTTGACGAGATTGTCCATCAGGAGTCAGCACCCTTCGAGGTCTTGGCGGGCACCGGCTTGGACTTGAACATGCCGAGCATGCGGTCGGTGACCACGAAGCCACCGATGACGTTGACGGTTCCGAACACCAGCGCGACGAACAGGATGACCTGCAGTCCGATGGACGGGTCGTGCACCTTCCCGAGGACGACCAACGCGCCCAACACGACGATGCCGTGGATGGCGTTGGTTCCCGACATCAGCGGGGTGTGCAAGGTGTTCGGCACCTTGGAGATCACCGCGAAACCGACGAACCCGGATAACACCAGGATCGCGATGTTCGCGAGAAGCGGGGTGTACATCAGTTCTCCTTCTCACGTGTCACGCAGGCACCGGCGAGCACTTCGTCGGAGAAATCCGGAGCGAGTGCGCCGTCGACCAGCATGAGCTCGAGCAAAGCCGAGATGTTCTTCGAGTACAGCTCGCTGGCGTGCTCGGGCATCGTGGCAGGCAGGTTCAACGGCGAGCAGATGGTGACGTCGTGCTTGACGACGGTCTGGCCGGGCTCGGTGAGTTCGCAGTTTCCGCCGGTCTCGCCGGCCAGGTCGACGACGACGCTGCCGGGCTTCATGCCCTCGACGGCCGCGGCCGTCACCAGACGCGGTGCGGGACGGCCGGGCACCAACGCCGTGGTGATCACGACGTCGAATCCCTTGATCGCCTCTTCCAGGGCACGCTGCTGCTGGACGCGTTCGTCCTCGGTCAGCTCACGCGCGTAGCCGCCTTCGCCGGCAGCATCGATCCCCAGATCGAGCCACTGCGCGCCGACGGAACGGACCTGGTCGGCTACCTCCGGTCGCACGTCGTAGCCGGTGGGTCGACCACCGAGACGCTTCGCGGTGGCCAGGGCTTGCAGACCGGCCACACCGACACCGAGAACGAGCACAGTCGCCGGCTTGACCGTTCCGGCGGCGGTGGTCAGCATCGGGAAGAACCTCGTGGACTCCGACGCGGCCAGCAGAACGGCCTTGTACCCGGCGACGTTCGCCTGAGAAGACAAGGCGTCCATCACCTGAGCGCGGGAGATACGCGGGATGGCTTCGACCGCGAACGCCTGTACTCCGGCGGCCTTCAGCGCGCCGATACTGTTCTCGGCATTGCGTGGGGCGAGGAATCCGATGAGCGTCGAGCCCGACTTCAGCCTCGAGATCTCTACGTCGGTGGGCGGTGCGACCTTGACCACGACCTCCGAGCCCCAGGGATCGCCGATCGTGGCCCCGGCTGCGACATAGAGCTCGTCCGGGATCAGAGCGCCGAGTCCGGCACCCGATTCCACGACGACCTCGACGCCCTTGCCCGTGAGCGCGGCAACGATCTTCGGGACCAGAGCGACACGTCGCTCACCTTCCCCCGATTCGCGGACCACACCGACGACCGTCGTGGATCCCGAACCCTTTTCAGTGCTCTGCGATGTATCCAAATCTCCGTCTTCCTGCGTTGAATGGTGCCCACCGATCGGCCAATGGCTCGAAATCTGCGACGAGTGGACGAACCCATGCGACAAGGCACGAGGTTCCTGATAGTAGCCACAGGTAATGGAGCGCGGGTAACCCAGAACACAGTCCGATTCGTTCTGAATCGAGTCCGTTTCGACATTTCGCGACTACAGGGCGAGCAATTGTGATGCACGCCATACAGGTCTATCCGTGATGATCGGACCTTACAGTGACAATCGTGGAATCTTGCATCTTCTGTGCCATCGTCGCCGGCGACGCACCTGCCCACCGCGTGTTCGAGAACGAGCACACCGTCGCTTTTCTCGATATTCGACCGATCAGCAGGGGCCATGTTCTGGTGGTTCCGCGCGAGCATTCCGCAGACCTGACCTCCACCGGCCCGGACACGGCTGCCGAGGTTTTCCGCGTCGGGCACACGCTGGCGCGCGCAGTGCGCGAGTCCGACCTCCGCGCCGACGGTGCAAATCTGGTGATCAACGACGGCGTCGCCGCATTCCAAACCGTCTTTCACCTACATCTGCATGTGGTGCCGCGCTGGGACCGCGACCGACTGAAGTTCGCGGCGGGGTTCGTCACCCGTCGCCTGCGTGAACCCGAGCGGGTGGCCGAGGCAATCCGATCCGGAATGGCCAGGGTCGCCGGGGAGCAGACCTCGTGAGGTTGTTCTTGTCTTCGTATCGATTCGGCGGCCATTCCGACGAGTTCGCCCGCCTCACCGGCCCGCCCGCCGATCTCGCGGTCATCGCCAATGCGGCCGATGCCTGGCCCGCCACCGCCCGCGAATCCTCGCTCCGCAGCGAGTTCGGACCCCTGCGCGCGTTGGGATACCGGCCGTCGGAGTTGGATCTGCGCGATTTCGCCGGGAGACCGGCCGCATTCGAGCGCGCCCTGGCAGCGTTCGACGCAATCTGGGTCCGCGGTGGCAACACGTTCGTGTTGCGCGCTCAGATGGCTCGTTCCGGTGCGGACGAGGTCATCCGCGGGCGCGTTCGGGCCGACACCATCGCCTACGGCGGGTACAGCGCGGGAGCGTGCGTCGCTGCGCCGTCACTGGCCGGAGTCGAGGATGCCGACGACCCCAACGAGGTACGGCCGATCGCAGGCATCGATCCGGTGTGGAGCGGGCTCGGTCTCGTCGACTTCTCCGTCGTCCCGCATCTCGATTCCGTACTGGACGAGCAGGATGCGGGATGGGCGACGCTGCGCCGTCTGCGACGCGAGGGAATCGAAACTCACGGACTGACCGACAGCCAGGCAATCGTGGTCGACGACTCCGGGACGACAATTCTGGGTGCGTGACCCGTGATTTGTGAATGTGCGACCCGTGATCAGCCCAGCCGAGCGAGCGGCGCGAGCCGATCGAGGGACGACCACGCGAGAGAGCAACGCCGAGCAGTCATTTCGTCGGCATCGAGGACGAGCATGTCGAACAGTCGGCGGGGTGCTGCACGCCACGAGTCGGCGATGGCCGCGACGGTCGCGCTCTCGAACATCCCGGATTGCAGCAACGCGTGCACCCACTCGTCGACCTCGCCGCGGTGAATGCGCTCGATGGTGTCGTATTCGACTCCGCCCCCGAGGAATTCGTACGAGAACATCGCCGCCACATAGTTCCAGGAGTCACTTCCGGGATCGATCATCGTGCAGCCTCCTTGTCGACCCGCACCGCATGGGGTGCGAGATGCGCTGCGCTGGACGCTAGCGCTGCGAACTACAACATTGCGTGTCGACGACGCATCGATCTGGTAACGCCTGAGGCTGGTGTTACTGATGTGACTCGGACAATCCCAGCGGCGTCCTCGTTCACGCCCCACTGCGAGTCGTGACAGACTCGAGTGGCGACGGTCACATGTACGACGTGAGGAGAACCGGATGTCGGTGACTACCGATGCAGATGCCCACCTGAGCGAGCTCGAAGCGCTGCTTCCCGCCGGTGCCGTGGTCACCGACCCCGACATCACCGAGGGATACCGACGCGACTGGGCCAAGGACCCCGACGCGGGTACCCCGTTGGCCGTGGTCCGCGCGCAGTCCACCGACGACGTCAGAGCCGTCATGCGGTGGGCCACCGAACACGCGGTGGCGGTCGTCCCGCGTGGGGCCGGCTCGGGCCTGTCCGGTGGCGCCACGGCCGTCGACGGCGGAATCGTGCTCACCACCGAGCTGATGCGCGAGATCACCGTCGACCCGGTGACCCGCATAGCCGTCGTACAACCCGGACTGCTCAACGCCGAAGTCAAGAAAGCAGTCGCCGAACACGGTCTGTGGTACCCACCGGATCCGTCGTCGTTCGAGATGTGCTCCATCGGCGGCAATGCGGCCACCAATGCCGGCGGGCTGTGCTGCGTGAAGTACGGCGTCACCACCGATTACGTTCTCGGACTCGAGGTCGTCCTCGCCGACGGGACTGCCGTCCGACTCGGCGGACCACGCCTGAAAGATGTTGCCGGACTGTCCCTTGCGAAGCTCTTCGTGGGATCCGAGGGCACCCTGGGCATAATCACCGAGATCACTCTTCGATTGATCCCGGCCCAACCTCCGGCCAGCACCGTGGTTGCCTCGTTCGCCTCCGTGCACGATGCGACGACTGCCATTCTGGCCATCACCCGTACCTTGCGGCCGTCGATGCTCGAGTTCATGGACCGTGCGTCCATCGGTGCCGTCGAAGATGCCATGAACATGGGACTCGACCGCGAGGCAGCTGCGATGCTCATCGCTCGGTCCGACTCCCCCGGTGCCGATCGAGGGCGAGAGATCGAGATCATGGCCGCAGCGTGCACCGAGGCCGGCGCCTCGGATGTCTTCACCACCGACGACCCCGACGAGGGTGAGGCCTTCGCTGCCGCACGGCGATTCGCCATTCCGGCGGTCGAACGACTCGGCAGCCTGCTGCTCGAGGATGTCGGTGTTCCGCTGCCTGCCCTCCCGGCTCTCGTCGACGGGATCGCCGAACTGTCGAAGAAATACGACGTGTTGGTTGCCGTCATCGCGCACGCGGGAGACGGCAACACCCACCCGCTGATCGTGTTCGACCCCGAGGACGCCGACATGACTCGCCGGGCCAACGTCGCATTCGGAGCCATCATGGATCTGGCAATTTCGTTGGGCGGCACCATCACCGGCGAACACGGCGTAGGGCGCCTCAAGAAGGCCTGGCTGCCCGATCAAGTCGGCGAAGACGTCATGGAACTGACCCGGCGAATCAAGACCGCTCTCGATCCGGCCGGAATCCTCAACCCCGGTGCTGTGCTCTGATCAGAGCGGCTGACGCCGCACGTGCACGCAGTGTTTTCGGGTCGTTCCGCAGGCTCCACTCCTGCCTCGTAGCAGGAGTCGAGTTTCCGCGCACGACCCCGAGTCAGACGGTGAACCCGTCCGCCACCGTCAATACCTCGTCGAGGATTTCCAGTCCCTGACGAATCTCGTCCTCGGTCGTCGTCAGTGGCGGTGCGATCTGCAGACGATTGCCTGCGACGAAGGGCCACAGACCCCGTGACTTCGCCGCGGCGGTCACGCTGCCCATCGCCGCCGCGTCCTTGCCCGACGCGGCGAAGGGCACCAGCGGCTCCCGCGTCGTGCCGTCCTTGACCAGCTCGACGGCCCAGAAGAATCCCTTGCCGCGCACCTCACCGACGCTCGGATGCGATTCGGCCAGCTTGGACAGGCCCGCACCGAGTACGTCCTCGCCGACGTGACGCACGTGAGGAAGGATCTTGTCGCGCTCGAACACCCCGATGGATGCGACGCCCGCGGCACACCCGAGGACGTGACCGGAGTAGGTCAAGCCGCCCGGATACGGCTTGTGGTCGAACTGCGAGGCGATCTTCTCCGAGATCACGACCCCGCCGAGGGGCACGTATCCGGAGTTGACGCCCTTGGCGAAGGTGATCAGATCCGGTGTCACATCCCAGGCCTGGCACGCGAACCATTCGCCGATTCGCCCGAACCCGACCATCACTTCGTCGGCGATGTAGACGATCCCGTACTTGTCGCACAGTGCCCGAACGCCGGCCAGATATCCGGGCGGCGGGATCAGCACACCGTTGGTACCGATGACCGATTCCAGGATCAGTCCGGCGATGTTCTGCGCGCCTTCGAGCACGATGACCTGTTCGAGGTGCGCCAGCGCTGCCGCTGTCTCGTCCTCGGGAGTCGTTGTGCCCCAGGGCGACCGGTACGGGTACGGCCCGAAGAAGCGTACGACGTCGACGTTGGTCGGCTCGGTACCCCATCGCCGCGGCTCGCCGGTGAGACCGATAGCGACTCCGGTTCCGCCGTGGTACGAGCGGTAGGCGGCAAGCATCTTCGTGCGTCCGGTGTGCTGGCGCGCCAGCCTCACCGCATGCTCGACGGCTTCGGCACCGCCCGTCGTGAAGAACACCCGGTTCAGATCACCCGGAGCGCGTTCGGCGATCAGAGCAGCGAGTTCACTGCGCTTGTTGTTGGCCACGGTCGGAGAGATGGTCGTCAGAACCTGGGCCTGTTCGACGATGGCGGCCACCACGTCGGGGTGTTGATGCCCGAGATTGACGTTGACCAACTGGGACGAGAAGTCCAGGTACCGATTGCCCTTGTCGTCCCAGAACCACGACCCCTCGGCACCCTCGACGGTGATCGGGTTCAGTTCGGCCTGCGCCGACCAGGAGTAGAACACGTGATCCATCTACTTGCCGCCTTTCTTCGGTGTGACACTCACCGGAGCGTACGACTGGCCGACGGCAACAGTCCCGTCGCCCGTCACGACGTAGCCGTGACAGATGTGCGAATCTGCGGGATGATGCTCTCTCCGTACGCTTCGAGCGTCGCTGCCTTGGCGTCGTGCTGCAGGTACACCGAGAACTGGTCGACGCCGAGCGCCTCGAGCTCCTTCAGCTTGGCGATGTGATCGGCCGGGGTGCCCAGTAGGCAGAACCTGTCGATCACCTCGTCCGGAACGAATTCTGCGTGCGAGTTTCCGGCTCGACCGTGCTCGTTGTAGTCGTACCCTTTGCGCGCCGCGATGTAGTCGGTGAGTGCCTGCGGAACACCGCCGCCGTCACCGCCGTAGCGTGCGACGATCTCGGCGACGTGATTGCCGACCATCCCACCGAACCAACGACATTGGTCGCGGGCATGTTCGAGACCGGCCTCGGTACCGTCGGTGACGTAGGCGGGAGCTGCCACGCAGATCGAGATCGAATCCGGATCTCGGCCCGCCTGCTCGGCCGCAGCACGCACCCGGCCGATCGTCCACGCAGCGATATCCGGATCTGCCAATTGCAGAATGAATCCGTCCGCTACCTGCCCGGTGAGCTCGAGGGCTTTCGGTCCGTACGCCGCGACCCACACCTCCAGCGTCGAATGCTCCGCCCACGGGAACTGCACCGTCGTCTCACCCACCCGGGCGCTGCGCCCGTTGGCCAGATTTCGGATCACCTCGATCGAGTCTCGAAGCGAGGCAAGCGTTGTCGGCTTCCCTCCGAGAGCGCGCACCGCGGAATCACCCCGACCGATGCCGCAGACGGTTCGATTGCCGAACATGTCGTTGAGTGTCGCGAACGTCGACGCCGTCACGGTCCAATCGCGGGTAGCCGGATTGGTGACCATCGGACCCACGGTCACACGCCTGGTCGCGGCCAGAATCTGACTGTAGATGACGTACGGTTCCTGCCACAGCAGATGCGAATCGAACGTCCATACGTGCGAAAACCCATGCGTCTCGGCCTGTCTGGCCAGATCGATCACCCGCGACGCCGGCGGATTGCACTGCAGCACCACCCCGATGTCCATGGCTCAGATCAGATTCTGTGACAGGTCGCGGCGAACGAAGCGGCCGTGTCCCGCAGTGCCGGAATAGGATCCACTGTCGACGATGACGCGCCCGCGAGACATCACGGTGTCCACGTGGCCGTCGATCTCGAAACCCTCGTACGCCGAATAGTCCATGTTCATGTGGTGGGTCTTCTCGACCCCGATGCTGGTGTGCCCGTTCGGGTCGTAGATCACGATGTCGGCATCTGCTCCGGGGCTGATGACGCCCTTTCTCGGATACATACCGAACATCCGGGCCGGGGTGGTGCAACAGACGTCGACCCACTTCTCGAGGGTGATCTTGCCGCTCTTGACCCCCTGGAACATCAAGTCGATGCGATGTTCCACCGAACCGATTCCGTTGGGAATTTTGGAGAAATCGCCGATTCCCATTTCTTTCTGGTCCTTCATGCAGAACGGGCAGTGGTCGGTACTGACGGTTGCCACGTCACCGGTGCGCAGGTAGCGCCACAGTTCGTCCTGATGGCCCTCGGCCCGCGACCGCAGGGGCGTCGAGCAGACCCATTTGGCCCCCTCGAAGCCGGGTGCACCGAGTTGTTCTTCGAGCGAGAGATAAAGGTACTGCGGACACGTCTCGGCAAACACGTTCTGCCCGTTGCCCCGAGCCTGCGCAATCTGTTCGAGAGCCTGCTTTGCCGATACGTGCACGACGTACAGCGGCGCTCCGGTGACGTCGGCCAGCATGATCGCTCGATGCGTCGCCTCTTCCTCCAGCTGCCACGGACGCGATGTCCCGTGGAAGTACGGGGCCGTGTCGCCGCGTGCGATGGACTGGGCCACGAGGACATCGATGGCAATCCCGTTCTCCGCGTGCATCATCAACAGCGCACCCGTTTCCGCCGCCGACTGCATGGCTCGCAGGATCTTGCCGTCGTCGGAGTAGAAGACCCCCGGATACGCCATGAAGAGTTTGAAGCTGGTGACACCCTCGGAGACCAACTCGCTCATGGCTTTCAGCGAATCATCGGTGACGTCGCCGATGATCTGATGAAACCCGTAATCGATCGCGCACCGACCGGCGGCCTTGTCGTGCCACTGCGCCAGAGTGTCCTGGACGCGTTGGCCGGGAGTCTGGATGGCGAAATCCACGATGGTCGTCGTACCACCCCACGCCGCTGCGCGCGTCCCGGTTTCGAAGGTATCGGAGGCGAACGTGCCCCCGAACGGCATCTCCATGTGCGTGTGTCCGTCCACGCCGCCCGGAATCACGTACTTCCCGGTGGCATCGATGACGACGTCCGCCGATGTCTTCAGATCTGCGGCCAAGGACACCGAGCCGGGTGCCAGCACTGCGACGATGGTCTCACCGTCGATGAGCACATCCAGTTCCTGTGCGCCGGTGGTGGATACGACAGTGCCGCCGTGCACGAAGGTGGTGGTCATCAGGGTTGCACCAGTGGGCCGTAGGCGTCGGGTCTACGGTCGCGGTAGAACGCCCATCGGTCACGAACCACTTTGATCAGGTCCATGTCCAGGTCTCGAACGACGATCTCGGGCTTGGAATCCGACGCCACCTCGCCGACGAATTTGCCCTCGGGGTCCACGAAGTAGCTGGTGCCGTAGAAATCGTCGTCGCCGTACTCGGATTCGATTCCGACGCGGTTGATCGCACCCACGTAGTACTCGTTCGCGACGGCCGAGGCCGGTTGCTCGAGTTTCCACAGATAATTCGACAGACCCCGTGAGGTTGCCGAGGGATTGAAGACGATCTCGGCACCGGCAAGTCCGAGAGCACGCCAGCCTTCGGGAAAATGCCGGTCGTAACAGATGTAGACGCCGATGCGGCCGACGGCGGTATCGAACACCGGCCACCCCAGGTTGCCGGGACGGAAATAGAACTTCTCCCAGAATCCGTTGACGTGGGGAATGTGATGCTTGCGGTATTTACCGAGATACGTGCCGTCTGCGTCGACCACAGCAGCGGTGTTGTACAGCAACCCGGGCTGTTCCTGCTCGTAGACGGGCAGGATCATGACGATCCCGAGCTCTTTCGCCAACGCCGCGAACCGGTCGACCGTCGGGCCCGGTACGGATTCGGCGTACTCGTAGAATTTCGCATCCTGAAGCTGGCAGAAGTACGGACCGTAGAAAAGCTCTTGAAAGCAGACAACTTTCGCGCCCTGCTCGGCGGCAGACCGAGCGAACCCCTCGTGTGCCTCGATCATCGATTCTTTGTCACCGGTCCACGTGCTCTGGACCAACGCAGCTCGAACTGTGGACATCATCGGCACTCCATCTCTCGCTGGCTTGCACCCTCAAGGTATTTTGCGCCGTGTTACGGGATCGTTCGTCCGGTTTCGTATGTATTAATCGTGCACAGTTCTCGGCGAACTCACGAGTTCGAGTTGGGCAACAACGCGCGGACGGCATCGATGGTGTCTGCGGTGGCCAGGTTCTTGTCCGGTCGGTATCGCAACACTCGGGCGAAACGCAGGGCCACCCCGCCCGGATAGCGCGAGCTGACCTGCACTCCGTCGAGTTCGATTTCGACTATCAACTCGGGCCGCAGGTACACGGTGTGCTGATCTCGCTCGCGTTCGTGCTTCGGGAATTCCTCCGTCTGCCACTGCAGCAGCACATCGGTCAGGCCTTTGAACGTCTTGCCGACCATGATCGGTTCACCGCCGTCGGGATCGCGGGCCCCCAGATGCAGGTTGGACAGAAAGCCCGTCCGTCGGCCGTATCCCCACTCCGCGCCGAGAACAACGAGATCGAGAGTGTGTTCGGGTTTAACCTTCTGCCAACTCTTTCCGCGCCGGCCTGCCGCATACGGGGCGCTCAGAGCCTTGAGCATGACTCCCTCGTGCCCGGCATCGAGCGCAGCATCGAAGTGGGCAGCCGCCCCGTCGGCGTCGGGCCGTACGGCACTCGGAATCCGATGGCCCGGTGCCACCTTGTCGAGCGCTGCGAGACGCTCTTCGAGTGGAGCGTCGAGCAGATCGACGCCGTCGAGATGCAGACAGTCGAAGAAATAGGGCTGCAGCAACAATTCGTGTGCGCTCTCGGCACCGAACCGGCTCATCGTCTCCTGGAACGGACGCGGCCTGCCACTGTCGTCCAGTGCGAGTGTTTCGCCATCGAGGACCACCGACTCGCAGGGAAGTGCACGGACCAGTTCCACCAGCTCGGGCACACCGGCGGTGATATCGCGCAGGGTGCGGGTGTAGATGCTCACGTCGGATCCCGAGCGATGCACCTGAATTCGGGCACCGTCCAGCTTGTACTCGACCGTCACATCCCCCGCCAGCTGCTCCCACGCACCCCGAAGAGACTCCGCCGGCGACGCCAGCATCGGGCGAACCGGCCGACCGACTTCGAGTCGAAAGGCGTTCAATGCCTCGACACCACCGGTCATGGCGGCGACGGCAGTGGCAGACAATCGACCGGACAGCATGAACGCGCGCCGCACCGACGCCTGCGGCAGAGCTGTGGCAGCGGCGACAGCGTCGACCATGATGCCCTCGAGCGCACCTTGCCTCAGCTCGCCCGTGACCAACCTGATGACGAACGCACGCTCGTCGGCAGTGGTCCGCGAGAACAAGTCCAGCAGCAGGGCCGAACGTCGCGCAGCCGAACCAGCGCCCGACGTCGCCGCCACCTCGGACAACTTCTCGTCCACCTCGGCAACCGTCAGTGTCGACTCCGAGGCGGACGGGACATCCAGATCTGCGAGTGTGCGCCAGCCGACCCCGATCCGTCCCTGCGGCAATTCGCCCGACAACCACGACACCGCCGGTTCGATGTCACCCGCCTGTGCCTCGGACAGCACAGCACCGAGCTCCTCGATCTTGACCTTGCGCGAACGCGTCGCGGCCACGGCCCGAGAGGTTTCGACAATCCTGGACATCAGCACTCATCGAACATAACCGCACCCACCGACTGGCCTACCCAACCGGGTCATTCCGCAGGCTCCACTCCTGCCTGACATTCAATTGTTACCGCTGTGACTCCAGCGGCCGGTGTTCTTGCTGTTACGTTCGATGCATGCCTGTGACGTCCCGAGCAGGAGTGAAGCCTGCGGAACGACCCGGCGGCGGGCCGGCGACGGGTCAGCTGAATCCCACCACCCGGTCGCCCCAGGCAGCGCGCATGTCTCCGTCGGGATCGTCGACGAGCGTGTCGGACGTATCGATCACCAGAGTCCATCGATTCTTCTCGGTGTACGGGGCCCAGTGCTTGGACGCGTCCAGCGCGGCCGGTACTCCGTACCGCGCGAAGGCCAGCCACCGCCGCTGCATCCGGGCCGACACCGCCATCGCCGGTTTCCGACCCCCCAGCCAGAAGGTGGGATCTCGGTTGAGAGTTCCGAAATTGCCGAACACGTACGGCAGTTCGGTCGCGTGGCCGGCCCCTACTCGCGCGGCCTTGAGCATCGGCGTCGCGTGATCGAAACGGTACATCCAGGTCGGCGAATGCCTACTGTGCCCGTCGGCGATCCACAGACTCGGCATGACGAAGCCTGCGTCACGCGAGATGGCCTGAGCCCCAGCAGGTTTGTTCCTGTCCGGGTAGGCGGCCATGATTTCTGCGATGCGCGAGGCGGGCATGTCCGCGTGATCGTGCGCGATGGCCCGGAACATCTCCGAGACGGTGTCGGATGTGATCGGCATCAACGGGGACTTCATGAACCGGAAGATCGAGGGCTCGTCGTGGTTGGTACCGATGATCAACGGAATTCTGTGCGAGAGACCTTTTTGAAAGGCCGCGACCGGGTAGCGGGGCACGATGTCTCCGTCGACGACGGGCGAAAGTCCCAGTGTCCCAGGAACTGTGGTCGGAATCTCGTAGCAGAGAGTGTCCCCCGCGGTGACCAGTCTGCTGAAGTGCATCTCGAGCAACTCGCCGACGTCCTCGCGGTCGACCCCCACGAGCTCGAGGAACCGGGCGGCCACCGCAGCGCCGCGTTCGGGACCGTACACGGACGTGGCCGGGGCACTTTGCACGATCGCTCGATGGAAGAGCCCCTCGGCCTTGGGCGAGGTCATCAGAGTGGTGACCGACGCGCCCCCGGAGGACTCGCCGAAGACGGTGATCTCGTCGGGGTCCCCACCGAAGGCGGAGATGCACTCCCGGACCCATTGCAGCGCCGCAATCTGGTCGCGCAAACCGAGATTGGTCTCGAAGACGTGTTCGTCGGTGGAGAAGGACGACAGATCGAGAAAGCCGAATGCGCCGAGACGAAAGTTGATCGAGACCACGACCACGTCGCCGTTCTCGCTCAGATGTCGCCCGTCGTACACCTGTTGCGCGGACGAACCGAGCGAATACGCGCCGCCGTGAATCCACACCAGCACCGGACGCAGTTCGCCGTCGGGCCGTGGCGCCCACACGTTGAGCGACAGGCAATCCTCGGAGATCGACAACGACGGATCGATCGGGACCGGGCTGTCGCGGCCCTGAGGTGCCATCGCACCGAAGTGCAGACCGTCGAGCACGCCGTTCCACGGCTGCAGGGGACGCGGTGCTCGAAACCGCAACTCACCCACCGGCGGCGTCGCGTACGGAATACCCCTCCAGGCGACGGTCGGCGATGCATCGCCCGTAACCGGGTAGCCGAGAACGTCGCCGTACGGCGTGCTCACACGCACGGTGGAGTCGGACGTGTCCATCGCACCTCCCTTCGGGTCGTTGCTCAACGTACCAACTCCATCCCCGACGCCGGCCTCCTCGAAACCCCCGCCAGCGCTCCCATCGAACCGAGGAACGAGTCATGAAGAGAATTGGATCCGCCCTGGCGGCGGTCGTCGGAGTGTGTCTGTTGTCTGCCTGCGGTTCGAGCGGCGGAGGTGACGGACCCATGGCGACGGTCATCACCGACCGCCCCCAGCCGATCACCGCGGTTCCGACCACCGACCGTGGCCTGCCGTCGAGCAGTGTGCCTTCCACGCCGTCCTCCGCGACACCGTCCAGCACCACACCGTCCAGCACCGCGAAGACCACGCCGAGTGCCGTTGCGCATCAAGCGAACCCGACACAGTACGCGGGCAAGGCTCCGGGCTGGTACTACTTCACGAGCCCCAGCGGCAAGTTCGAGTGCGGTATAGCCGTACAAGAGACGTCGATCGCCGGTTGCCACGGCTCGCTGCCCGACTCGGCCCCCGAGGTGACCGACAGTGCATCCTCCGACCGGGTGAAACCCAATTCCGTGCAGATCATCGCCGGCTCCCCGGCGAAGTTCGAGAGCCTGGGCGATCCCAAGTTCCACCGATTCGACGGACCCGCGGCGGCACTCCCGTACGGCGAAGAACTCACCGTCGCGGGTAGCGGATCCACCAACGGGCTTCGATGCAGCGTCGACGAGCAGACCGGAGTCACCTGCACCGATCAGGTCGGCCACGGATTCACCGTCTCGGACGACGATTTCGACCTTCGCTGACGGCGTCGTTCGCGCGGCGAAAGACCAGGCGTAATGTCCCAGGACGGTACGACAATCCCTGCCGTACGGTCTCCCCAGCGGCCGGCGCCCGCGCGCGGCCAGAAGGTGCATCACACATGAATCAGACCTCGGACCGTCACACAGCGAAGGTCATCGGCGTCAGCGTCGCCGCCGCTGTAGGCGGCTTCCTGTTCGGCTTCGACAGTTCGGTCATCAACGGAGCTGTCGATTCGATCGAAGACCACTTCTCTCTCGGCTCGTTCACCACCGGCTTCGTGGTTGCGATCGCCCTGATCGGCTGCGCGATCGGTGCCTGGTTCGCCGGTAGCCTCGCCGATCGCTGGGGCCGCAAGAAGGTGATGCTGCTCGGCTCGGCCCTGTTCGTCATTTCCTCGGTCGGCTCCGGGCTCGCGTTCAGCGTTCCCGATCTCATGCTCTGGCGTGTGCTCGGCGGTCTCGGCATCGGTATCGCGTCGGTCATCGCACCGGCCTACATCGCCGAAATCGCGCCCGCCAAATGGCGTGGCGCGCTGGCCTCGCTGCAGCAATTGGCGATCACCATCGGTATCTTCGCTGCCCTGCTGTCCGACGCCCTTCTCGCGGGTGCGGCCGACGGAGCCTCCAACGACCTGTGGTTCGGTGTCGAGGCGTGGCGCTGGATGTTCCTCGTCGGTGTGGTCCCCGCTCTGGTCTACGGAATCCTGGCCACCCTGATCCCGGAGTCACCCCGCTACCTGGTGGGTCAGCATCTGGACGAGGAAGCCGCCGCGGTTCTGGCGAACATCACCGGCGAGCTGCATCCCGACGAGCGAGTGCACGAGATCAGGCTGACGCTGCGCAAGGAGGCCCGATCGTCGTTCGCCGACATCCGTGGCCCCAAGTTCGGTCTGCAGCCGATCGTCTGGGTGGGCATCACGATGGCCGTCCTGCAACAGCTGGTCGGCATCAATGCGATCTTCTACTACTCGACGACGCTGTGGCGGTCGGTCGGGTTCACCGAGGACCAGTCGTTCACCACCTCGGTCATCACCGCGGTCATCAACGTGGCCATGACGTTCGTGGCGATTCTGTTCGTCGATCGCATCGGCAGGCGCAAGCTGCTGATGGCGGGGTCCATCGGAATGTTCGTCGGACTCGTCATGGCGTCCGTCGCCTTCTCGCAGGCGACCGGCAGCGGCGACGAGGTCAGTCTGCCGTCGCCGTGGGGTGCGATCGCGTTGGTCGGGGCGAATCTGTTCGTCATCTTCTTCGCATCGACCTGGGGACCGATCATGTGGGTCATGCTCGGCGAGATGTTCCCCAACCGGATGCGTGCCATGGCTCTCGGTATCGGTACGGCTGCGAACTGGATCGCCAACTTCGCTGTCACGCTTGCCTTCCCACCACTGACGTCGTCCGTCGGACTGTGGGTCATCTACGCCGGCTTCGCGCTCTTCGCTGCGTTGTCGTTCCTTTTCGTCAAGTCCAACATCCGCGAGACCAAGGGCATGGAGCTCGAGGACATGCTGGGCTAGACCCAGGCCGAGGTGAAGGGGCAGTAACACCGGCACATGGTGACCGGTGTTACTGTCACTGACGTTCTGACACGGGGTGTGTCCGCCGATGCGGATGCTGAGATCAAACCCGCCGAACCTGATGCAGGTAATACTGACGAAGGGATGTCAAGGCGATGACGCCTGTTGTATCTGCGGACCCGGTCCGCTTCACCGATCGACTCTGGGACGCATCCGCGCACATCAGACGCGCGATCGACGATCTCGAATTTCTCTGCCTACTCGGTGCGGGAACCCTTCCACTCGACGCGTTCCGTCGATATCTGGAACAGGATTCGCTGTATCTCGGTGGCTACGTGAAGTCGCTGTCCCTGCTGGCAGCGCACGCGCCGACACCGGTGGCCGGAGCCTTCTGGGCCGGCGCTGCAGCGAGTGCGATGGACGAGGCCGCCTCGCACGAGGCCATGCTCACCGGAGACGTTCTCCCGCCCTCCGCCGAGACGCCGACGCCTTCACCGGCATGCCTCGGCTACACCTCCTACCTGACGGCCGTCGCCGCGACCGAGCCGTATCCCGTTGCGGCGGCTGCTGTTCTGCCGTGCTTCTGGATCTACGCCGACGTCGGCCGCTCGCTCGCCGGAGCGGCGAAAGCCGTGCTGGCACGCGATCCCGGTCATCCCTACGCACAGTGGGTGGCCAACTACGACGCACCCGAATTCCATGCCATCGTCGATGCCGCAAAGGGCTTCGTCGACGACGCGGCCGACTCTGCGACGGAACTGCAGCGTGAGCAGATGATCGACGCCTTCGTCGTTGCGTCGAGGTACGAATTGATGTTCTGGGACAGCGCATTACACCCCACTCCGTGGCCATCGACCGAGAGCGCGGTGCACGCATGAGAACGTCTCGATTGCTCACGGTGATGGTGGCGACGGTCCTCGCGACTACGGTGATGGCCGGCTGCTCGCAGTCGACGGATTCCGACACCATCCGTTTCGCCCTCGACTGGACTCCCAACACCAATCACACCGGCCTCTACGTCGCCCTTCAGGAGGGTTACTTCGCCGACGCCGGGCTCGATGTGGAAGTACTGCCGTACAACAACACCGCCGCGGACACGCTCGTCGATGCAGGTAACGCCGAGTTCGGTATCAGCACCCAGAGTTCGACGGTCTTCGCAAGATCGGCCGGCGCCCGGACCGTGTCCGTCCTCGCACCACTGCAGCACTGGGCCACCGGCATCGGAGTGCGTGCGGATCGGGACGACATCGCGAGCCCACGCGCACTCGACGGCAAGGTCTACGCCGGTTTCGGTGAATCCGGCGAGCAGGCCGGGCTCCGGCAGGTCATCGAGAACGACGGTGGCACAGGCGAATACGAGACCGTAGTGCTCGGCACATCTGCCTACGAGGCGGTGTACTCCGGCACTGCGGACTTCACCGTGTCCTACCTCGCGTGGGAGGGCATCGAGGCAGAGCACAGCGGAACGCCGATGAAGTACTTCGACTACACCGATTACGGGTTCCCCGACGCTTACGCCATCACCATCAGCGGGAACGAGCCGTGGCTGGCTGCGCATCCGGACGAGGCGAAGAAGTTCGTGCAGGCGCTGCAGCGTGGCTACCAACTCGCAGCGGACGATCCGGACAGGGCGGCTCAGGATCTGATCGACGCCAATCCCGGCACGTTCACCGACGAGTCGTTGGTGTTCGAGAGTCAGAAGATGCTCGCAGAGAAGTACATGAAGGATTCCGCGGGCGAGGTCGGACGACAGAGTATCGACACGTGGACCGCGTACTCGAAGTTTCTCTACGACAGCGGGGTACTCACCGATCAGAACGGTGCGCCGCTGAGCGCCGAACCGGACTGGTCCACCTATTTCACCGATGACTACCTCGGCGATCGATGAGCCGGTGACCGCCGAGCGAGATACGTTCTCGCTCAGCGGTGTCCGAGCTTCGTTGCGGTGGGCGTGGCCCGCGGTGACCGTCGTCGTCCTGTCGATCGCGGTGTGGCAGATCTATGTCGAGGTGAGCGGCATCAGGCCACAGGTACTGCCCTCCCCCGGCCGCGTTCTCACGCAAGGCTGGGCCCAACGCGAGGCGATTGCCGAGAATGCCGCAGCGACACTGCAGGTGACACTCGTCGGGTTCGCAGTCTCTCTCGTGCTGGCCTGGCTGCTCGCCATCGCCGTGGACTTCTCGCCGTGGCTGCGCCGTGCGTTCGTACCCTTGTTCGTCGTCTCGCAGACACTGCCGATCATCGCCATCGCACCGCTGCTCATCATCTGGTTCGGGTTCGGCCTGTTACCGAAGATTCTCGTGATCGCACTGGCGACGTTCTTTCCCATGGCCATCGGGCTCATCGAGGGGTTCGCCGCCGCAGATCGCGACGCGCGAGCCCTCCTGTCCACCATGGGGGCCGGCCGCTGGCAGCAGTTCCGCTACGTGCGGCTACCGTCGGCACTTCCTCGATTCTTCACCTCGCTTCGCATCGGCATCACCTACGCCGTCGTCGGTGCGATCTTTGCCGAATACGCGGGAGCTACAGCAGGGCTCGGTATCTACATGAGTCAGCAGAAGAATTCGTTCCGTACCGATTTGGTACTTGCAGCCGTTGCCGTCACCGCGGTGATCAGCGTGCTCCTGTTCGTCTCGACGTTCGTGGTCGAACGCGTCGTCGCCCCGTGGGCACGTCAGGGGTCGGCGGGCCACAATGTCTGAACTCGAGCACAGCATCGACATCTCGGCTCTGAGAAAATCGTTCGGCGGAAAACCGGTACTCGACGGCGTGTCGTTCGGCGTCCGGCCCGGTGAATTCGTGTCGATCATCGGTCCGAGCGGCTCGGGTAAGAGCACGGTGTTCAACATGCTCGCCGGCCTCGATACACCCGATTCGGGCTCGGTCAGAGTCCCGCCGTGCGCGTACATGCCGCAGAAGGACCTGTTGTTCCCGTGGCGATCGGTGCTCGACAACACCTCGCTCGGCCTCGAAGTACAAGGCGTCGCAAAGAAGGCGGCACGAGCTCGGGCACGCGAGTTGTTCCCGGTGTTCGGTCTCGACGGGTACGAGTCCGCTCGCCCGTCCGAACTGTCCGGTGGCATGCGGCAACGAGCAGCACTGCTGCGCACCGTGGTGCAGGGACGGTCGGTGTTGCTGTTGGACGAGCCCTTCGGGGCATTGGACTCGTTGACCCGTAGTGACATGCAGGCCTGGCTGCAGCAGGTCTGGTCGGAGTTCAGGTGGACGGTGCTGATGATCACCCATGACATCCGCGAGGCGGTCTACCTGTCCGATCGGGTGGTGGTCCTCTCGCCACGACCCGCCCACGTTCGACGGCAGGTCGACGTACCGCTGCCTCGACCCCGGGAGCTCGAGATCGTCACGACGCCACAGTTCGCCGCCGTCGAGAAGCAGTTGATCGAAGTTCTGTCGAGCACCCCGAACCATTGACCGATGCAGGGCTCAGTCGACGCAGGGGATGCCGCCGTTGCTGTGCACACCCTGATCCGGGGCGGCCGGTAGATCCTGGGACGGCGCGGGTACGGCTACCTCGAGCGGTGGTGGTGCCGGATCCGACGTCGGATCGAGGGCTGCGGGCGTCGGCTGCGCAGGACCGATCAATCGCGCTGCCTCGGCTCTGATGGCGTCGACGTCGACGAGATTGACGTCCTGACCGTCGACGGTGTCGTAGCCCGTGATCGGCAGCGTGTAGAAGTCGATATCACCCTTCATGACGGCACCGGCTCCCCCGGCCAGGCCGATCGGGTCGAGGCCCGCGTCGATGACGATGTCGTTCTTGGTACCCGCGATCAGCGCACGCAATTCGCTGATGTTCGCCAGCACGCCGGATGCGCTGAGCTTGGCCATCACCCCGGCCACGAACGCCTGCTGCCGTTTGGTTCTGTCGAGGTCACCGTTGTCGAGTCCGTGCCGTTGACGCACGAAGGACAATGCCTGAGTCGCGCTCAATTCCTGCGCACCCGCAGGGAAGTCCGCACCCGAGTACGTATCGTGCACCGGGTTGTTCAGGCAGACCTGGATCGGGCCGACTGCCGTCGCCACGTCGTAGAACCCCAGAAGATTGACTTCGGCGAAATGGTCGATGGGCACATCGAGGAGATCGCGAACGGCCGTCAGCGTGGAGCGGCGCCCCGCCTCGCGTGCTCGACGCTCACGCTCGGCCGCGTCGGTGACACCCTCGTCGAGCAATTGGGTGTCGGCATCGGCCTTGGCGAGCCCGTAGGCCTCCTTGATCTTGCGCTTGCCGTACCCGGGAACGTCGACGTAGTCGTCGCGCGGTATCGACAGCGCTGTCGCTCGTCCACCGCCGGCCGGAAGATGCACCAGCAGAAGCGTATTGGTGTTGTATCCCCCGACGTCGCTGTCACCGGCATGCAGGGTGTCGGTGACGAACGCGGCCGGCAGATCGTTGCCGTCCATGTCCTTACGACTGTCGAGCCCGATCAGCAGAATGTTGGTGTCGGCACCGTTGACATCCGGATCGTTGTTCGCGATACCGTCGAGCGCATCGGAGGTGGTCAGTCCGGTGGTTGCCTCCCGGTACACCGCGAATCCGACGCCACTGACTGCGACGGACGCCACCGCCGCCGTCGCGACGAGCACCCGGCCGATCCGCAGCGCAACAGCGTGGTCGCCGGACGGACGCGCCAACCGGTGGCGTCCTGGTCCACGTTCGATGCCGCTACCAGGGCCGTTCGGTTGCACCCTGACAGGCTACTCGGCTCTCACACGGGCGAGATCGTGCCCAGACGCCGCGCGAGCTCGTCGACGGCCGAGAATGCCGCGTCGAGGCTGGCCCGAGCCTGCGGAATCTTCGGTGCCAGACCAGCAACCCGCTCGGCAAGGGTCAGGTCGATCGGGACGAAATGCACGTCCATGCCCAGTGCAACGCCGAGAACCTGCCGCAGCTGCCCCGTGGTGTGGTCGATCGACGCTGCCTCCGAGCCCGGGGTGTACTCGTTCCCCCGACTGGTGACCACAACCGCAGGCTTGCCGACGAGTGGTGCTGTGTCGCCGTCGAACGGCACCGTGATTCCTGGAACGTGCACGTAGTCGATCCACGCCTTCAGCGTCGACGGGATCGACCAGTTGTACATCGGCGCACCGATCAGTACGACGTCCGCGGAGATCAGTTCCTCGATCAGCTCGACCTGAAGAGCCTCGGCTGCCGCGTCCACGGTCTCGTCGGCAGTCCGCAGGTGCGGTGCCCAATGCAGTGCCGAGGTCGGCAGATGTGGCAATGCATTGACGTGCAGATCACGGCGAATCACCGAATGATCGGTTCCGATGGTGTGCCACGCGTCCGAGAAGTGGGCTGTCACCCGACGGCTGATCGAACGGGACAGGTCGGCAGACGAATCCAGGTGCAACAACTGCGGCACTGAAACACTCCTCGGATGGTGGGTGTCCCGAGCCTAGGCGAACCGGACGCTCCTATCCTGGTCGGATGGACTTCCGATTCGTCACCCGCGCGCTGAGTTCGCGCTCCGCCGCACGAATCACGACGGCACTGCACGAGAACACGGACACGGACGTCGATGTCCGTCTCGGCGGAGTGTCGGTGGACCTGGACGACCCCGCGCGCGCTGCGGTGCTCGAACTGCTCACCCAGCTGGCCACCGCCAGGGCTGTGGCCATCGGAACCGTCGAAGAACTGCTGACGACCTCGCAAGCGGCAGAGGTACTCGGTGTCTCCGACACCTACGTCCGGCGCTTGGCAGACGCCGGAGACCTACCGATCGAAATGCGAGGCACCCACCGACGCTTCCGGCTGGAAGACCTTCTGCGACACCGTGATCGATTTCGCTGACGGGCTGCGGCGGCCGATCAGCCGGCCTCGCGCTCGAACTGCTCGGACTGCAATGTCATGAGGTCACGAAACGCGTGGCCGGCTGCACGCCACAGCTGTTCCGCATCGATGTAGTCCACGCCGCGAAGGTCGACGTCTCCCAGATACGCCCCGACGTCGACCGACAGCATCCCGATCACCGACGACACCTCTGCATCGAGGTACGTCACCCGCGTGTTCTGGAGTTCTCGAAACTGCGTCGAGAAGAACTCCGCCGGAATTCTCCGATCGACGAACTGTGCGATGAGAAAAAGGAAGCGGGACGAATGAGCGGATGCCGCTCGGTATGACTGCTCCATGGTGAATACCTCTCCCCACGGTCGACAGCACCCCTCGCACTGTCGACCGTCGAGCTCGCTGAGACCCGAAACCCGATGCACAGACGAACTCTCGAGCATCGATTCGACCCAGCGATTGAAACAGGGAGCTCGTCGTACAAGCGCCAGGTTAATCAGACACTTCGACGGTTTCCGCACCTTGCGCGAACTTGGTGAAAGCTCACAAAATCACCGCGTTCACCTGCTAGTTCTTACTGAAAGGAACCGAGAGGGGCGCGATCGGGAGTGTCCAACTGCCAGAACTGCCAGCCGTCCCGCTCCTCGACATCTCCACTGATATGCGTGGCGACGGCACTGGCGGCGACGGACGGGTTGTCGAAGCGTCGACCCTCCATCGGCCCGGCCGTGATTTCCAGGCGCTGAGTGTGCGGGTCGAATCGCCCGCTGAGCCGGTATCCCTCGCAATCGGCCACCACCCGTACCCGGTTGTCGATCACTTCCTCTTCGACGACGACCTTGGACTTCCGCGTTGCTTTGACCCTGGGCGTGCGAACCCACGTCTGCTCGGGTCCGACGTCGACGGACGTGTCCAGGGTGGCGCTCAGTCCCAGCAGTTCCCAGCGTTCACTGCCGTGAGCCACCCTGTCGACTGCAATGGCGTGATGCCCGGTTCGCGTCCGCAGCGGTGAATCCTGTACCCACAGATCCACTTCTCCGCGAATATCCGACGCCATCTCCTCGGAGGACACCATGTAGAACCGCGGTTCCTCGGTTGCCAGGTCCACGAACACCCAGTACGACGACCCCGTGTCGTCGCTCTCGAGCGACTCGTCCTGCCTGCGGGCCTTCCAGTCGCCCGTCACCTTCGATCGCACCCGCACGATGCACGAGGACTTACCGTCCATCGACCAGACCTGAACGGGATTGCGACGCGAGGTGGTCAGACGCTCCGCGCGTCCACCGCGCTGCGCGACGGTTCTGATGAAAGCCTTGATTCCCCGGTCGGATGTGTCTTCCACGGTTTGCCGCCTTAAGCCTCGAGCGCCCCGTACTTATGAAGAGAGGTGTTGCGACGGGTGGCGCTCGCACGACTCGGTTTCCCTCAGCCTACTGCGTCGATGCGTGCTCGAGTAACTACCGGAAGATCGCCGTTCGGCTGCCGGTTACCGTGGAGACATCGAATACTGCCAGGAGGTACCGCAATGCCGGTGACGATCACCCATGACACCGCCGCCCACCGATTCGAGATTCACGTCGACTCCGAGCCGGCCGGGTACTCCGAGTACTTCGAGTCGAACGGCGTCCGAACCTTCCACCACACCGTGACACTGCCTCGGTTCCGCGGCCGAGGGCTGGCCGCCGCGCTCACCGAATACGCCCTCGACGACACCAGCACGCAGGGCCTCCAAGTGGTCCCTGCATGCTGGTTCGTGCGCGACTTCATCGACGCAGCCGGCGATCGATATTCACATCTGGTCAAACGATGACCGGTCAGCGATGTGCCGAGACGAATCCGGACCCGATACCGGATTCAGAACTGTCACCGTTTCCGGGTGTTTCCTCGTCGTCCCAAGTGGCTTTCCCGACCGATTCCTGAACGGGTTCGATTCGTTCCTGTGCCGCAACACTTTCCGCAGCCCGCTCGGCTGCTACGCGACGCCGTTCGTAGTTCTCGACACCCCGGGCAACCCGTTGTCGATGTTCACTCAAGACATGTTCGTAGTACATCTGTTCTCCTACAGAAAGAATGGACGCCTCACACGGAGCACAGCCGTGCGGCGCAAAATAGTCGACGCGTCGTTGTCGAGGCTCATCGGCCTCGATCCGCGAAAGCTCTACTCAGAGAGCGTAATCGGCAATAGCCGCGGATCGCGTGTAGACGACGCCCCGGCCTGCGAGCTCGAAATTTGCTGCCATTGTCCACCTCCACGATCGATGCGATGTACCCGTACGACGATCATGCACTGCCGAGGCATCGAACTCCACTGATTAAATTCCGCGCTCGAGAATTGTTGTGCAGCTGGACTTTTTAGGGGCGCACTCGAACGAGTGGTGGAGTGTGGCCCGACTACTTCGATTCGATCGGTCGGTAGGCCTTCCCGGTGTACGCGAACGCGCGCGCGTTTGTCAGGTACGCGCAGTCCGGTGTCGCTGTTCTGCTCGCGTGTGGCAAACGCGCTCGCGTGTGCGAACGGGGTGGGGGTGGCGTCTCAGCGGCCGACACGGCTGGGGATCACCGATCCCCTTTGTCTGCGCGATGCGCTCGCGTATGCGACGGGGGTTTGGTGTTGCGCGTGAGCGTCCGGCCCTGTCGGAGGCGACGTGGTGCCGGCACCTCTGGTGCTATGCGAATGCGCGCGCGTTTGTCAGGTGCGCGCGGTCTGGTGTCGCTGTTCTGCTCGCGTCCGGCGATCAGGCGCGCGTTCGCGACTCGACGCGAGGGGACGGGGCGGTCCGTATGGCGATGATGGGACTGGGGGGTGCACGTGTGGATGCCTGCGCGTTCAGGTCAACGAAAGCGGCGAATACTGTTGCGTGGGTGGTGGTTTCGAATGCAAACAACCCCCGACCGTGATGGTCGGGGGTTGTTTGGTTCAAGTTGTGTTCGGCGGTGTCCTACTCTCCCACACCCTGTCGAGTGCAGTACCATCGGCGCTGGAGGGCTTAGCTTCCGGGTTCGGAATGGGACCGGGCGTTTCC
>NZ_NOYJ01000019.1:0-91287 GCF_002258365.1 Rhodococcus sp. 06-221-2 | reverse complement strand
CCTCCGCTCACCCGGCCCGCCACCCACCCCCCGGATCAATGTGGGTTCCAGTCGGTCAGACTGCAACAAAGGCGCATTGATCCAGGCCCGGGCCGCGCAGAAGCCTCGGTGAAGACCCTGATTTCGGTGCTGAGATCAGGCGTCGCTTTCGTGAACGAGGTCCGCGATCCAGGGCAATATGTCGGCGTATGCGGCCAGGGCTCCGGGTGCATGGTTCGCGCCGGTCATCGGGACGACCGGAAAGTCGTATTCGCGGTAGGTGACGTCGGCACCGAGTTCCCGCCAGCGTTCGAGCAGAGTGCGGGACTGCTCGATCGGTACGACGTCGTCCGCGACGCCGTGCGACAGGTAGACCGGCATGCTCGGTGCGATTCGGCCGACGGTGTTCGCATCGATCACGTCGACGATTCCGGGGTCGTTCAGGTGTGCGGTGAGTGGGCGTCCGTCTCGGGTGAGTTCGCTGGTGTCGACGGGGTCGTTCGCGGCGCGGTCGGTGCTGCACCAGTTCTGCGCGGCGTCGAGCACCGCGGTGCCGTCGGCGTCGAACACGCTTCGGATCTCGTCGGCACGTTCGGGGTAGGCGTTGATCATGCCGTCGACCGCGAACAGCACGGCGCTGCCGAGTGTGGTGCCGTCGAGGGGCTCGATGTTGAGCGTCGGATCTGCCGGTGGCGCACCGACGTACGCGCCGACGATGTTGAGCTCGGGGGCATACCCATTGGCGAGTTCGGCCGCCGAGGCCGAGGCGAACCCACCCTCGGAGTACCCGTACAGCACCACCGGGGTGTCGGCGTCGGCGGTTCTCGCCACGTCGAGCAACGCGTGTCCCGAGGCCAGACGGTTCAGATACGTGTGCCCGCCCGGAGTGCCGAGTCCCTGGTAGTCGGTCGCTACGACGCGATAGCCGGCCAGCAGTAGCGGCAGGATGGCGGGGGACGAGCCGACGGTACCGAGTACCGCCGATCCGGCGCAGCGATCGGCCATCCCGGATGTGCCGGGCGCGTAGGCGATCACCGGTCGCGGTCCGGGGCCGGGCCACGGCGCGGTGGGGGTCATCGTGTACCCGGAGACGGTCATGGGTTCGCCGTGCGTATCGGTGGAGGTGTACAGGATTCGTTCGATGTCGAAGCCGAGTCCGAAACCTTTGGGCGAGTTCATCGGTCGTACTCGCACCACATCGCCGGGCGAATGTCCCGTCGATTCCACCGGCAGGTCGTAGAAGTCCGACAGGGGATCGGCGACGACGGGTGCCGACAGCGTGACACCCCAGACGAGCGCCGCCGCCACGATCATCGCTGTTCGCCGCAGGCAACTGGTGGCTCGCTCGTTCGTCATCTCGAGATCTCCGCACTCGATGGCCCGGTCACCCCGCCGACGTTAGCCTGAGTATCGGCCCTATGAAGGGTCGACGACGAAAGGACTCGGTTCGATGCCAACACGTACCTCACGCACCGCATGGAATGGAACTCTCGAACAAGGTTCCGGCCAGGTGGAGCTGTCCAGTTCGGGTGCAGCGACGTTCGACGTGTCGTTTCCCAAGCGTGCCGCCGAGAACGCCGACGGCACCACCAGCCCGGAGGAACTGATCGCAGCGGCTCATTCGAGCTGTTACGCGATGCAATTGTCGGCGCTGATCGCCGAAGCAGGCGGTACTCCGCAGAGTCTCGAAGTCACCGCTGATGTCTCGCTCGGTCCGGATCAGCCCGGTTTCAAGCTCACCGGTATCAAATTGACCGTCCGCGGCGAGGTGGACGGTCTCGACGCCGACGGGTTTGCGAAGGCAGCGCAGGCAGCGAAAGAGACCTGCCCGGTCAGCAAGGCTCTCACCGGTGTCGAGATCACGCTGGACGCCGCGCTCGAAGGCTGATCGAACGGATCACCCGATGTGAGACTGGCGAACAGTCGCCAGGTTTGAAATAGTTCGTGAATCGACCCATCCACGGATGGTTCGGTGCCGAATCGAGGTCAAGCATCGGGTTAGATCGGCTGTTGCATACCTTCGGGGAATGTAACGACCAGCCTAGGAAGGATGTGCCCACCATGTTGTGGACGCGCTTCCTAGGCCTGGGTGCCCTGGCAGTTGCAGCGCACGCGGCAGCCCCGCAGGGATTACCCCGCGACATCGTCTATGCAATCGTGGTCCTGGCCACAATGGCGGCATTCGTTTATCGGTACCTGCGCGAGAACGGTCCGGATCGGCGCACATGGAAGTACATGGCCCTCGGTGTCGGCTGCTGGGGCGTGGGCGATGGCTTGGTCGCCCTGATGCAGTACGGGGGCGGTCGGGTCTCGACCTTCTCGGCCGCGGACGTGCTGTTTCTGGCCGGGTACGTGATCATCGCTGTGGGATTCGCGCGTGCGGCCGACGAGAACGGGCTCGTTTTCGGTCTGGAAGAGCTGCTCGAATGTCTGGTGGTCGCAGTGGGCGTCGGTCTGGCCGCGTGGATGTTCGTCGTTCCCGGCGACTGGACGGGGTCATTGGCCTCGATGCTCTCGTTCCTGCCTGCGACCGTCTACCTGACCATCGACGCGTTCTTGCTGACTCTCATCGGCAGTCTCTATCTGTTGACGCGTTCGACCGGAATCTCGGTCGTGGCTGCCACCATCGGCACAGTGCTTCTCACCGTGTCCGACTTCGCCACCTACTCTCGGCTCGACGATGTCGAGCTCTACCGCTCGCTGATCCCGAACACGCTGTGGCTGGCGGCCTACGTGTGCTTCGGAGTCGTTGCGCTGTTCGTGCCGGAGCGGGCGGTCGCACGGATCGAGCGGCCCAGTCCGTTCAGGTTCGGGCGAGCACGATTCGTCGGTCTGGGTCTCGCGGTTGCCGTCACCCCGGCGGCCATGGCCGTGCAACTGGCTCGCGGAGTGCCCGTCGCGCAGTGGGGTTGGGTGATCGTGCTGTCCTCTGCGTTGGTCATATCCCTGGTCGGCGGCAGGATGGCCTGCTTCCTCGGAACGCTGCGCAGGCAGGCTTCGGTGCTCGAGAACGTGGCACGAACGGATGCCGTTACCGGACTGGGGAACCGCAGGCTGCTTCGGGAGCGCCTCGACACGATGCTCGCCACGCGCGGCGAGTCGGACGTCTTCACGCTCGTGGTCGACATCGACCGTTTCGCTCAGATCAACGAGACGTTCGGGTACAGCGTGGGCGACAGCGTGCTCCGCGAGATCGGCCATCGCCTCGTCGCCTCGGTGCGGTCCGACGATCTGGTGGGGCGGCTGGGAGGCGATCAGTTCGTCGTGGCGATGCGTCGGATGCCGGGCAGGACCGATATTTTCGACATGGCACATCGGCTCCAATTCGCGGTCAGCAGAACGATGTTCGTGCACGACATCAACGTCGCCCTCGACGCGGCGGTAGGGATAGCGGCGTTCGAGGAGTGTTCGGGGGCGTCCGAGACGAACGGCGTCGACGGCGAGGCGATGTTGCAGCGAGCTCATGTGGCGTTGACGTCCGCGAAGGCAGGCCATGCTCGCATCGGTCTGTACGAGCCCGACATGGACCGAAACCGACACGATCAGATGCGACTGTTGGGCGAGCTCGACACGGCGATCCGTGACCATCAGCTCCGGGTGTTCTTCCAGCCGTGTCTCGATCTCGAGTCGGGCAGCGTCGACCGGGTCGAGGCTCTGCTGCGGTGGCTGCACCCTCGCGAGGGACTGATCGGGCCGTCGACGTTTCTCCCCGATGCGGAGCGCACCGGCATGTTGCCCGCCATCACCGCACTGGTACTGGACGAGGCACTCGCGCAGTGCAGCGCACTACGACGGCGAGGCATCACTCTGTCTGTCTCGGTGAACCTTTCGGTTCGGAATCTTCTCGACGAGACACTCACCGAACAGGTCGCCGCGGCACTGGCGAAACACTCCGTACCGGCGCACGCCCTGGAGTTCGAGGTCACCGAAACGACAGCCATGACCGACCCGGTGCGATCGGTGGCTGCGTTGACCTCGTTGCGCAGCCTGGGGGTGACTCTGGCCATCGACGATTACGGGACCGGCTACAGTTCGCTGGCGTACCTGCAGACCCTGCCGGTGCAGACCCTCAAGATCGACCGCTCGTTCGTCTCGAAGATGAACTCCGACGACACCGACGCGTCCATCGTTCGCTCGACCATCGACCTGGCCCGCAGCCTCGGCGTGCGGATCATGGCCGAGGGCGTCGAGGACGCAGGCACCCTCGACGCCCTTCGTCGGCTGGGTTGCGATGCGGCACAAGGCTTTTATCTCGGTCGCCCGATGCCTGCCGAGCTGTTGTTCGACGCCGTGCACAAACTCGATTCCGATACGCCCACCAGACTGGAGTGGGAGCTCGCCCGTCAGCCCATCTGACGGGCGAACTGCGTCGTCACGAGGTGGCGGGCACGTCCAGCACGACCTCGAACTCCAGCAGTGACGCGCCCGACGCGACCGGCTTGCTCTCGCCGGAACCGGCGTGCGCCTGCCGTGACGGGCCACCGGACCAGGCCTGGAACGACTCCTCGTCCTCCCACTGGGTGACGACGAAATAGCGTGTCTCGCCCTTGACCGGACGGAGCAACTGGAACCCGAGGAAACCGGGCGAACCGTCGACCGTTCCGGCACGCGCGGCGAAGCGCTTCTCGAGCTCGGGGCCTGCGCCCTCGGGTACGTCGATCGCGTTGATCTTCACAATGGCCATTCTCGGGAGACTACCCCGCCGATATGCTCGGCGGTGATGCTCTACGACGAGGGTGGATCCGGCCGTTCGATACTGCTGCTGCACGGGCTGATGGGCAGTGCGGCGACGTGGCGACGCCAGATTCCGTGGCTCCGAGAATTCGGGCGGGTGCACACCTACGACGCCCCGGGTCACCGTCGGCCTCCGCCGCCCGAGCTGACGACCGAGGCGTTCGTGGACGACCTGATCGAGCACCTCGAAACGGTGGGTCCCAGTGTGCTGGTCGGTCATTCGATGGGAGCGCTGCACGGCTGGTGTGCGGCTGCGCGGCGACCGGATCTGGTCACCGCGCTCGTCGTCGAAGACATCGCGCCGGACTTTCGCGGTCGAACGGCGGACGGCTGGGCGGCGATGATCCGGGCGTGGCCGCAACCGTTCCCGGACGCCGACGCGGTACGCGCCTTCTTCGGAGATGTTGCCGGACAGTACTTTCTGGATTCGTTCGAGCTCAGCGACGACGGCTGGCGACTGCACGGTGACGTCGATACGTTCGAGGCCATTTCGCAGGAGTGGGGGACGCGGCACTTCTGGAACGAATGGGATGCCGTTCGTGCTCCGGTTCTGTTGATCGAAGGTGAGCACACCATCACGCCTGCCGGACAGATGAGCAGAATGCACTCGGCCAAGCCCGGATCGGTGTACGTCCGAGTCGAGGGTGCGGCGCATCTCGTTCACGACGAAGCCCCGGAGCGGTATCGCGACGCCGTCGAGGGGTTCCTGCGCACACTAGGATCATCCGAATGCCGCTCGCACAGCTCAACGGAATCGACCTGAACTACGACGTCACCGGTGACGGACCGCTCGTGGTTCTGGTGATGGGAACGGGAAGCCCGGGCCGCGTCTGGCGAACCCATCAGGTTCCCGCGCTGGTGAAGAGCGGATATCGCGTGGTCACATTCGACAATCGCGGTATCGCACCGTCGTCCGAGTGTGCGCGCGGGATGACGCTCGACGACCTGGTCGCAGACACCGCCGCCTTGATCGAACATCTCGGCGGCGGAAAGGTGCGCGTCGTCGGCACGTCGATGGGCGCACGCGTCACCCAGGAATTGGCGTTGGCGCGGCCGGATCTGGTGTCGCACGCAGTGATGATGGCCACCTACGGCAAAAACACCACGATGCGTCAGCAGTTGACGAAGGGTGAGAAAGATCTGTTCGACGCCGGAGTCGAACTTCCGGCCTCGTACCGGGCGGCGATGACTGCGATGCAGAACTTCTCGCCCAAGACCTTGGCCGACGAGGCAGCGATCGGCGATTGGCTGGCGGTGCTCGAATACTCCGGCGGCAAGAAGACGGCCGGTATGCGGGCGCAGATCGGACTCGAAATGCGTGCCGGCACAGACAGATTGATAGCGTATCGCCGAATTTCGGCCAAGTCGCTCGTCGTCGGATTCGCCGACGACCGGCTCATTCCGGTGCAGCAGTGCCGCGAAGTGGCTGCGGCGATACCCGGTGCGCGCTACGTCGAAATCGCCGATACGGGCCACTTCGGCTACCTCGAACGACCCGACGCCGTCAATGCGACTCTGGTGGAGTTTCTGGCGTCCTAGCCGTCCGAACCTTCGCCGGCCAGCGCGAACAAGCCCGATTCGGTCTGCTCGATCAAGCCGTCGGTCAACAGTGAGTCCAACGCGCGGTCACGCTGGGTGGGGTCGGTGGGCCAGACGATGTCGAGCTGAGCCCGCTCCACCGGCCCGGTGCTCTCCCGCAGGACCGACATCAGTTTGCCGCGTACCTGTCGATCGGTTCCGGCGAACTTCTGCACCTTCTTCGCCGGGCCGGTGTGCGCAGGCCGCCCGGCCTCGATCCAGGCGCACTCGGGAAGTGGGCACAGCAGGCACGCCGGATTCTTGGCGGTGCAGATGAGCGCGCCGAGCTCCATCAACGCCGCCGAATACCGGGCGGCGCGGGGCACGCTGACTGGAAGCAGTTGTTCGACGTCGGCCAAATCCCTTGTCGTCGAGGGATTTCCAGGCTCGGCGTTGCCGTGCAACGCACGCGCGACGACGCGTCGAACATTGGTGTCCACCACCGGAACTCGCTGGCCGTAGGCGAAAGTCGCCACCGCCCTGGCCGTGTAGGCCCCGATGCCGGGCAGGCCGAGCAGGGTGTCGACATCATGCGGAACCTCGTCGCCGTAGTCCTCGGCAAGCACCCGAGAACACTCGTGCAGACGCAATGCGCGACGCGGATATCCCAGCTTCCCCCACGCCCGCAGCACCTCGGCCTGCGACGACGCGGCCATCGCCGAGGGGACCGGCCACCGCTGCACCCACTGCTCCCAGATGGGAGCCACCCGCACGACGGGCGTCTGCTGCAGCATGATCTCGCTCATCAGGATCTGCCATGCGGTCACTCCCGGACGACGCCACGGCAGGTCGCGTCCGTCGGTATCGAACCATCCGAGCAGGGCCTCGGGATCGATCGGCAACTGTGCGCCCTTCTTCTCGTGTCTGTGACGGGTACCAACAGTAGTGAACCCGACTCGCCGGTAACCCGCTGCGCGTGCACCCGACTCGCCGGTAACCCGCTGCGCGTGCACAATGAGAGCTATGCCTGCTTCGAATCCGATCGCTGCCTGGAAGTCACTCAAGGAAGGCAACCAACGGTTCGTCTCCGGAGAGGTCCTGCATCCGTCGCAGGGGATCGAGGACCGCGCCCGGCTCGAGAGCGCTCAGCACCCCGGGGCCATCCTGTTCGGCTGCGCCGACTCACGCGTCGCCGCCGAGATCATCTTCGATCAGGGCCTCGGCGACATGTTCGTCGTTCGCACCGCCGGCCACGTCGTCGATTCCGCTGTTCTGGGCTCCATCGAGTACGGCGTCGCGGTGCTCAATGCTCCGCTGATCGTCGTGCTCGGACACGACCACTGCGGTGCCGTCCAGGCGACCGTCGACGCACTCGAGAGCGGTGACGTGCCCGGCGGCTACATCCGCGACGTCGTCGAGCGCGTCACCCCGTCGGTGCTCTCGGCCCGACGCGACGGCCACGAAGCCGTCGACGAGTTCGAGGCGCGCCACGTCCAGGAAACCGGCAACCTGCTGATGCAGCGTTCGCGCATCGTCGCCGAGAAGGTCGAAGCCGGCGAGCTGGCGATCGTCGGGCTCACGTACCAGCTGTCCAAGGGGCGTGCGCAGCTTCGCGAGGTCATCGGCGACATCGGCGAACAGCCCGCCTGAACGGTCGAACAGCCCGCCTGACGGTCCGGCAGCCCCCGAAAGCCCGTTCGCCGGTGCGACACGCCGCGTGGGCTCAGGGATAGCGTGGCTTCGGCCGCATACGGTTGATTCGTGTTGGAACCGACCGGGCCATTGCCTCCCGAAATCTACTGGCGACGCCGCGCACTCGCCATCGGTGCGGCCGTTGTCGTCCTCGGCTTGATCGTGTGGTTCATCGCCTCGCTCAGCGGTCGTTCCGACGACCCCGAGGCCGCTCCGGCCGGGGTCGCAGCTCCGGCGACCACGTCCGCCCTGCCGTCGCCCAGCTCGTCTGCCACGCCCGGTGGTTCGGGTGGCTCCGGTGGTTCGGGTGAGGGATCGGGCGGTTCCGGTGGGTCCGGTGGTTCGGGCGGCGGTACCGACTCCGCGGCCGGCGGTGGCACGACAGCAGCAACGACCAGTGGTGCGCCCGCTCCGGCGATCGCCAACCAGTGCCCGGATCAGTCCCTCGCGATCAAGGTGACGCCCGAGAAGGCCACCTATCGCCTCGGCGAAGAGCCCGTGTTCACTGTCGTGATCACCAACATCGGGTCAGCGGAGTGCCAGCGCGACGTCGGTGCCGGGCTGCAGCAGGCACTCGTCTACACGCTCGACAACCAGCGCATCTGGTCCAACATCGACTGCTTCCCGAACGCTGCGTCGGATCTGCGAACCTTCAAGCCCGGTGAGCAGGCCGGCTTCACGGTGAAGTGGTCGGGCACCAACTCGGTTCCCGGCTGCGGTGAAGAGCGCGTCCCGGTCGGCGTCGGTGCATACCAGGCCATCGCACAGCTCGGCGAACTCAAGAGCGTGCCGGAACCGTTCAACATCACCGGCTGAGTACGGTCGAACCTCATGACCACCCCGACAGCGCTTGCCCGAGCGGCCTACACGACGCTCGAACCCTTCCATGTGACCGCGTACTTCAATCCTGAACTCGGATCTGCGTACGAGGACACCGGACTCGACGGTCATGCCTGGTACGTGGGCGCACGGGCCGCGCCGATGGGTCCGTGCGCGCCCAGCGTCGTCGCGGCAGCGTTCTACAACTTCAACCCGGTGTTGATCGAGCAGGCGTGGCCGGCCGCTGTGGCCGTCGGTCTGGATGCAGTGTCCGATCGTCGGTGGGCACTGCTCGACTCCGTCCTCGGCGCAGCATTGGGTTCCTTGGCCTCCGAGCCCGATCTCGCGACCATCGCGGAGCGATTGCGCAGCATCGGCGACGCGGCGTCCTTCGCCGGCCGTCCTCTCGCAGCAGCATGGCATTCCACCGAACGACCCGACGTGCCTCATCTCGCCCTGTGGCATTCGATCACCGTGCTGCGTGAATGGCGGGGCGACGGCCACCTCGCCGCGTTGATCGACGCGGAACTCGACCCCGCGGAAGCAGCGGTGTTCCACGAAGCCGTCCGCCCGACACCGCAGCCCGGACGCCGAGCACTCGGCAAGCGCATCACACAGCTGACGCGACAGTGGTCCGAGACCGAATGGGATTCGGCTGCAGAACGACTCGCCGTCCGGGGACTGCTCACCACTTCTGCCGAGGGGGAGACGTTGACCGAGGCCGGCACCGCTCTCGATCGGCACATCGAGGAGCGCACCGACGCCATGGCTTCGGCAGTGTGGAAGACCGTTCCGGATGCGGAGCAACTGATCACGAGCGCACGGCCCTACGTGAAAGCCGTGATCGACGCTGGTTTCCTCCCGGGGACCAAGAAGCGGTAGGGGTTACCGGTTCTCCCAGTGGTCCCGGGTCACGGTCGTAGCGCTTCCTAGTCGTAGGGCCCGGAGATCGAGGCCTCTGCCAAGCGCGACAGTCCCTCACGAATGTGCCTGGCCCACAGGCCGCCGATGCCGTCGACCGACTGCAGATCGGCGGCGGTGGCGGCCAGCAGGCCCTGCAAAGTGCCGAATGCGCCCACGAGTCGGTGAATCTGGCTGAACTGCAACCGCGGCACTCGCGTCAGTACGCGATAACCGCGCGGGCTCATCGGGGTGTCCAACGCTTCGATGGTCGCGGGATAACCGAACGCACGGGACAGAGTCGTCAGGTCCAACAGGTCGACATCGGTCAGCTTGTCCAGCGCCGCGAGCGCTTTCTCCACACCGGTGGTGCTCGACGGTTCGTTGCCGGCGAGATAGTCGCGCACGATCAGTTGACGGTCGATGTCGTTGTCGCCCAACAACTCTTCGAGCTGAAGAGCGAGCTGACGGCCGTCGGTACCGAGCTCGAGGACGTTCTGCTCGATTTCCACCGACACCCGTCGCACCATCTCGAGGCGCTGCGCGACGGTCAACGCGTCGCGCAGGGTCACGAAATCTTCGATCTCCACGACCGAGAGCTGACGCGTGTTCTCGTCGAGCCGGGCCTTGTATCGCTCGAGCGTGGCGACGGCCTGGTTGGCGCGCGAGAGAATGGTGGCGGAGCCCTCGACGACGTGCCTGATGCCGCTGATGTAGACACTGACGATGCTCATCGACTGGCTCACGGAGACAACGGGATACCCGGTCTGCATCGCGGTTCGCTCGGCCGCGCGGTGTCGGGTGCCGGATTCGACGGTAGGAATCTTGTGGTCCGGGACGAGCTGAACATTGGCCCGAACGATGCGCTGCCCGTCGGTCGAAAGCACTACTGCGCCATCCATTTTCGACAGCTCGCGCAGTCGTGTCGGCGCGAACTCGACATCGAGCTCGAACCCGCCGTCGCAGATGGCCTCGACCTCTTCGTCGTAGCCCAGGACGATCAATCCGCCGGTGCGGCCGCGCAGGATTCGTTCGAGACCGTCCCGCAGGGCGGTGCCCGGTGCCAGTCGAGCGATGGTCTCGCGTAACGCCGGGGACTGCGCGGCGCCTTCCATGGCCAACCCCCTCGTGTCGTAACGGCATGCGGCAGATCTGGAGCTCGTGCCCAACAAAGACTAACGCGCCGCCGAATGCGGGCCACGCCGTTGCACACGGGCAGCGCCGTAAAGGGTACCGCCCGGTGTCATACCGGCCGCATACGCGTGTAGGTCAGGGCCTCACCGACGTTGGTGACGGTTTTGACCTTGATGCCGGGCGGGATGGGGCCCGCGTCCTCGGGGACGATGGCGTAGTTGAACCCCAGTCTGGCTGCCTCGGCGAGGCGGCGCCCGAGCCCGGCGACGCGTCGTACCTCGCCGGCGAGCCCTACTTCCCCCAGAATCACCATTCCTGCGGGCAACGGTTGATCACGCACCGCCGACGCCACCGCAGCTGCCAGAGCCAGATCTGCGGACGGCTCACTCGTGCGCATCCCGCCGACCGTCGCGGCATAGACCTCGGCCTTGGACACCTTCACCCCGCACCGGCGTTCCAGGACGGCCAGAATCATCGCGACACGGGCGTGATCGAGTCCGCTGACCGCACGTCGCGGTGACGGCATGGCGGTGTCGACGATCAGTGCCTGCAACTCGGCCAGCAGCGGCCGCTTGCCGTCCATCGTGACGGTGACGGCGGTCCCGGGGACGGCGTCGTTGCGGTGATGCAGGAACAGTCCGGACGGGTCACTGATGCCGACGATTCCGGTCTCCCGCAACTCGAAGCAGCCCACCTCGTCCGAGGCACCGAACCGGTTCTTGACGCCGCGAATCATGCGCAGCGTGGAGTGCTTGTCGCCCTCGAAGTTGAGGACCACGTCGACGAGGTGTTCGAGCGAGCGCGGGCCTGCCACCGCGCCTTCCTTCGTCACGTGCCCCACGAGCAGAACGGCGACTCCGGTGGTCTTGGCCAGCGTGGTCAACGCACTGGTGATGGCGCGGACCTGAGTGACACCGCCGATGACGCCGTCGACGTCGGCGGCGAGCATCGTCTGCACCGAATCGACGATCAACAGGCTGGGCTTGACCTGTTCGACGTGTCCGAACACGGTTGCCAGATCGGACTCGGCGGCGAGAAAGACGCGCTCGTGCACCGCGCCGGTACGGTCGGCTCGCAGCCGAACCTGCCCTGCCGATTCCTCACCGGTGACGTAGAGCGCGCGGCGATCGGGAGCCGAACGCGCCCACCGATGCACCACCTCGAGCAGCAGCGTCGACTTGCCGACGCCCGGCTCACCGGCCAGCAGAACGACCGAACCGGGGACCAGACCGCCGCCGAGGACACGATCGAACTCGTCGATGCCGGTGGTGTTCGCCTGCGAGGTTGCGCTGCTGATGGTCGTCAGTGCAGCTGCAGGCGTCGTCGGGATCATGGCACCGCCGCCCGAGCGGAGCGCCGATGCACCTGCGCGCGACGTGAGCGGTGCCGCGGTGGCCTGGACCTCGTCCATCGAGCCCCAGTCGCCGCATTCGGGACACCGGCCGACCCACTTGGAGACCGAATGATGACACGCGGAGCAGCGGTAGCTCGACTTCAGTTTGACCACGTCGGAAGCCTAACGATCGGCACCGACAGGTCCGGTGACCTCGTACGGAGGGGTCAGTGCCCGCCGCTGTGCTCGGAGACTGCCTCTTCGGAGCGCTCGAGTTCGTGACCGGCGTCGACGGGGACGTTGACGACAACATCGCCCGCATTCGCGAACTCGAAGGTGACCGGCAGCGTCAGGCCCGGGCGCACGTTCTCGCTGATGTCGGCCATCTCGACCTTGATGAGCTGGATCGGAAGCAAAGGATCGTCCAGCTGCGTGTCGGCGGGTGATCCGGCACCGAGCGCGGTCAGCGGAGCGATCTCGGTGCTGCCCGGTTCTGCCTCGTCGACGATGGTGACCTGAGCCTCGGGAGAGGAGATCCCGGTCAGCTCGTCCGCCACGGCGGGGTTGGCGTTGATGGCCGTGAACCCGAGCTCGACGGTGCCGCCGGGCTCGATGCTGTACTCCTCGGAGGAGGGGTACACGACGTGCACGTTGCGAAGCTGAATGTCTCCGACGTCGACGGAATTGCCGTTGACCGCCGCGACCTGAGTGGCCGTCTGCGAGATCTGACCTGCGCCGCAGGCGGTGAGCACGAGGGTGCCACCAGCGAGAAGCGCGAGGGCAGCGGCCGTTCTGCGATGGCGGCCAAGCGGTGTCGCAGCGTCGATTGCAGTCACTTCGGTCGTCCTCCATGTGGTGCCGGGCCGGCTCGGTCCATCTCGTCCACTAGGCAGAGTAGTAGTTCTCGTCCACCGACCGCTCGTGGGGTCCGCCACTGCTCACGATGCGCCAGGTAGGGCAGCCTTCCGCGCGGAACGGGGGTGTTACGACCGCGGCCGAAATGTGGCATCGGATACACGTCGAACGGTCTGTGTCAACCCCTGATTCGGCAGCACTGTGCCCCTGACCTGCGCCGTTGATATTGGGCGTGGTATTCTGGATAAATCGAAAGGGGCACTTGTCACATGATTTTCAAGGTCGGAGACACCGTCGTTTACCCCCATCACGGAGCGGCGCTGATCGAAGCGATAGAGACACGCACCATCAAGGGCGAACCGAGAGAGTACTTGGTTCTCAAGGTCGCGCAAGGCGACCTCACCGTTCGAGTCCCCGCGGACAATGCCGAGTACGTCGGCGTTCGCGATGTCGTCGGGCAAGAAGGCCTCGACAAAGTCTTTCAGGTGCTGCGCGCACCGCACACCGAAGAGCCCACCAACTGGTCGCGTCGCTACAAGGCCAACTTGGAGAAGCTGGCTTCCGGTGACGTGAACAAGGTGGCAGAGGTCGTTCGTGATCTCTGGCGTCGCGAACAGGATCGTGGATTGTCGGCAGGCGAGAAGCGGATGCTCGCCAAGGCGCGTCAGATCCTCGTCGGCGAGTTGGCACTGGCCGAGGGAACCGACCAGGCCAAGGCCGACACCATGCTCGACGAAGTTCTCGCCACCGCTTCGTAGAGTGAGCAGCTTCGCAGAATGAGCAGCTTCGTAGCGTGAACGGTACCGCCGGCGACGTTGTCGCCCTGGTACCCGCAGCAGGTAAAGGCCTTCGGCTCGGACACGACGAGCCGAAGGCTTTCGTCTGTCTGGGTACCGACTCTCTTCTCAAGCGATCCGTGGACGGACTGCGTGCCTCGGGTGCCGTCGACCGCATCGTCGTCATCGTGCCCGTCGATCTGCTCGACGCGGCCCGCGGGCTCGTCGGCGACGACGTCACCGTCGTGGCAGGCGGCCGCGAACGCACCGATTCGGTGCGCGCCGGTCTCGCCGTCATCGGAGGCGCTTCGGTCGTGCTGGTCCACGACGCCGCTCGCGCTCTCACCCCGCCCGCGTTGATCGCCCGCGTCGTCGCCGAGGTCCGAGCCGGACGACCAGCGGTCATCCCGGTGCTGCCCGTCGTCGACACCGTCAAGGAAGTCGACCTCATGGGCGCTGTGGTCGGCACGCCCGATCGCGCGAGTCTGCGTGCGGTCCAGACCCCGCAGGGCTTCGACGCCGACGTCCTGCGTCGCGCCTATGCCGCCGCTACCGACATCTCCACCGACGATGCGGGACTGGTCGAGCGCATCGGCGAGACGGTGCACACCATCGTCGGCGACGCGCTCGCATTCAAGATCACCACTCCGCACGACCTACTACTGGCAGAGGCGCTCCTATGAGAGTCGGCATCGGCACCGACGTCCACCCCATCGCTCCCGGCCGACCCTGCTGGCTGGCCGGACTGCTCTTCGAGGACGCGGACGGTCTCGAGGGCCACTCCGACGGCGACGTCGCCGCGCACGCGCTGTGTGACGCCCTGCTGTCCGCTGCGGGCCTGGGCGATCTGGGGTCGGTCTTCGGCACCGGGCGTCCGGAGTGGGACGGGGTCAGTGGAGCCGCGATGCTGACCGAGGTACGACGGTTGCTCGACGCCGACGGGTTTGCGGTCGGCAACGCTGCGGTGCAGATCATCGGTAATCGGCCCAAGATCGCACCGCGCCGCGTCGAAGCGCAAGACGTTCTCTCGGGTGTGCTCGGTGCGCCGGTGTCGGTGTCCGCGACCACCACCGACGGGCTCGGGCTGACCGGTCGCGGCGAAGGAATCGCGGCCGTCGCGACCGCACTTGTCATGACGAGGTAAAACCACCGGTAGCATTGCTGGTCGTGACCCTTCACCTACACGACACCGAGACGAGGGCCCTGCGGGAATTCACCCCCTTGGTCCCTGGCCATGTATCGGTGTACCTGTGTGGGGCAACGGTGCAGGGTGAGCCTCACATCGGCCACGTACGCAGCGGAGTAGCGTTCGACGTCCTGCGCCGCTGGCTGTTGGCACACGACTACGACGTCGCTTTCGTTCGCAACGTGACGGACATCGACGACAAGATCCTGAACAAGGCGCGCGACGCCGGTCGTCCGTGGTGGGAGTGGGCGGCAACGTACGAGCGTTCGTTCACCTGGGCCTACGACCGACTCGGTGTGCTGCCGCCGTCCGCCGAACCGCGTGCGACGGGCCACATCACTCAGATGGTCCAGATGATCGAGCGGCTGATCGAGCGTGGGCACGCGTATGCCGATTCGTGCGGAGACGTGTACTTCGACGTGCAGAGTTTCCCGAGTTACGGCGCGTTGTCCGGTCACAAGCTCGACGACGTACACCAGGGCGAGAGCGTTGCCGAGGGCAAGCGCGATTCTCGCGACTTCACACTGTGGAAGGGTGCCAAGCCCGGCGAGCCCTCGTGGCCGACGCCGTGGGGCCCAGGCCGTCCCGGCTGGCATCTCGAGTGCTCGGCGATGGCGGAGACGTACCTCGGCGCGGACTTCGACATCCATTGTGGCGGACTCGATCTCGTGTTTCCGCATCACGAGAACGAGCGGGCTCAATCCATGGCGGCCGGCGACGGCTTCTCGCGCTACTGGCTGCACAACGGCTGGGTGACGATGGGCGGCGAGAAGATGTCCAAGTCTCTCGGCAACGTCCTCTCGGTACCCAACGTGCTCAAAAAGGTTCGGCCGCAAGAACTTCGGTTCTACCTCGGTGGCGCGCACTATCGCTCGATGCTGGAATACTCCGACACTGCGCTCGAGACCGCGGCGGTGACGTACCGGGGCATCGAAGGATTCGTCCGGCGAGCCGTCGAACGTGCCGGTGACGTACCGATGGGCAAGTGGACCGCCGGATTTGCCGCGGCTCTCGACGACGATCTCGGAGTTCCCAAAGCGTTGGCCGAGATTCACGCCACCGTCACCCTCGGCAACACCGCCCTCGAGTCCGGTGACCTACCGGCAGCCGTGGAGCATGCGGGCAGCGTGCGGGCCATGCTCGACATCCTCGGTGTCGACCCCCTCGATCCGCACTGGTCGAGTGACAGTGGTTCGGACGCAGCAGCTCTCGGTGCACTCGGCGTTCTCGTCGAGGCCGAGCTGGAGCGTCGAGCAACGGCGAAGGCGACCAAGGACTGGGCCGTCGCCGACGAGATACGCGATCGACTGGCGCAGGCCGGAGTCGATGTGACAGATACACCCAATGGGCCCGAATGGTCGCTGGGTACGAGCAAGACCGACGAAGCAGGTTTGTGATGGCAGGCAATTCGAGTAGGCGCGGCGCAATCCGCAAGGACGGCACCAAGAAGGGGCAGGTCGCCGGATCCGGAGGCAAGCGTCGTAAGGGCCTCGAGGGCCGCGGCGCAACGCCCCCCGCCTCCGAGCGCACCAAGCATCCCGCAGCGCGTCGGGCCAAGCTCGCCGAGAAGTCCGCGCAGAACCGCGGCGCTACCACCGGAGGACGCGCGGGTGGACGCCCGGCCGGACGTAAGGCCGAAGACGGTCCCGAGGTGGTACTCGGGCGCAACCCGGTCGTCGAGTGCCTGCGTGCAGGCGTGCCCGCCACCGCCCTGTGGGTTGCCGTCGGCACCGACAGTGACGATCGACTCAAGGAAGCCGTGCAGCGCGCAGGCGACGCACGGATCTCCATCCTCGAAGTTCCCCGCTCCGATCTGGACAAGCTCAGCGCCAACGGACTGCACCAGGGCTTGGCCCTGCAGGTGCCGCCGTACCGCTACGCGCACCCCGACGATCTGATCTCGAACGCGCGCACGCACCAGGAACCCGCACTGCTCGTGGCGCTCGACAACATCACCGACCCGCGCAACCTCGGTGCCGTCGTGCGTTCGGTGGCCGCGTTCGGTGGCCACGGCGTCGTGATTCCGCAGCGTCGCAGCGCCAGCGTGTCGGCGGTGGCATGGCGCACCAGCGCCGGTGCCGCAGCCCGACTGCCCATCGCGCGGGCGGTCAATCTGACTCGCACACTGAAGGATTGGCAGTCCAAGGGCGTCACCGTCGTCGGTCTCGACGCAGGCGGCGACACCGACCTCGACACCTTCGACGGTAAGGGGCCGGTCGTCATCGTCGTCGGGTCCGAGGGCAAGGGCCTCTCGCGTCTGGTCAGCGAGACCTGCGACCATATCCTGTCGATCCCGATGGCGGGGCCGGTGGAATCGCTCAACGCCTCCGTCGCTGCGGGCGTCGTGCTGGCCGACATCGCGCGTCAGCGTCGAGGCTGAGGTTGCGCGGGGCCTGGATCAACCGGTAGCGCGGAACTGGATTCGCGTTCCGGGGGTCAGTTGCGCGGCGGCGGATACATCGTTCGTGGTGACGACGGCGATCACCGGATAGCCGCCCGTGACGGGATGGTCGGCGAGAAACAACACCGGCTGTCCCGAGGGCGGCACCTGTAGTGCCCCGAGAACCATTCCCTCGCTGGGCAATTCGTCGTCGACCGCGCGGGTCAAGGGCTGCACGCCGTCGAGCCTGATGCCGACGCGATCCGAATCCTGCGTGACCGTCCATGGCTGCTGCACCAGAACCGATCGGGCGTGCTCGGTGAACCAGTCATCGCGCGGGCCGAATGTGATGTGCAGTGTTTGTCGAATCGGCGGTGGTACTACGAAATCCGCTGCAGGCCAATGGTCTGTGGTGTCGCCGACCGGGAGCACCGTGCCGGGGGAGAGTCGAGCGGGCCCGAGGCCCGACATCGTGTCCGTCGATCTGCTGCCGAGAACCGGCGGGACGTCGATGCCTCCCCGGACGGCGAGGTAGCTGCGCAGACCCGATGAGGGCGGCGACAGAGTCAACTCCTGCCCGGCTCGGACCACGAGCGTCGAATGCAGTCCCTGCACGGTGCCGTCCACGCGGCAGATCACGTGCGCTCCGGTGACGGCCATGACGGCGTCGAACTCGGCTCGGACCTGCAGGCCACCGAACGTCACTTCCAGGGTGGCGGCCCCGGAGTCGTTGCCCACCAGACGGTTTGCCGCATCGTGTGAACGGAGATCCGCTGCACCGGATCGTCCGACGCCCACCGCCGCGTGGCCACGTCGTCCACGATCCTGGACGGTGCACAGCGGACCCGTCTGCAGGACGGTCAGGGCCTTCATGTCGACTCGAATCGGACGGTGGTGCCGGGTGTGAGCAGTGCCGGTGGAGTGCGCTCACTGTCCCACAGCGTCACGTCGCTGCGGCCGATCAACTGCCATCCCCCGGGTGAGGATCGCGGGTAGATGCCGGAGAACTCGCCGGCCAGACCCACTGCGCCTGCCGGGACGCTGGTGCGCGGTGAATTACGTCGCGGCACGTGCAGTCGGGTGTCGGTGCCGACGAGGTAGCCGAAGCCGGGCGCAAAGCCGCCGAACGCGACCGTCCAGGTCTGTTGCGTATGCGCTGCAACCACTTCGGCGACGGACAGGCCCGTCAGGCGGGCGACGTCGTCGAGATCTGCGCCGTCGTAGGAGACGGGAATCGTGACCGCCTCGGATGCGGCAGTGGGGTCGTCGACAGCGGGTTCCAGCGCCGCGACCCACTCGAGTATCGGTGCCGGTGCCCCGTCGAAGATCACCAGCACGGTGCGGGCGGCAGGAACCAGATCGACGACCGCGTCCGGCCGTTGGCGGACCATGGACCGGTGGTACGACATGGTCTCGGGCAGGTCGGCGAACTCGATCAGCAGCGCGTTCTCGCCTGCGGGGAGGAGGCGCATCAGACGAAGGAGGCGATATCGACAGCGTTGACGCGCAACAGGTCCCGCACGGCATTCGCCATCGCCACCGCGCCGGGGGAGTCGCCGTGCAAGCAGATCGATTCGGCGCGGACTTCGACCGTTGTGCCGTCCACTGCTTCGACCGTACCGTCGGTGATCATCGTCAGGACCCGCTTGGCGACCGCCTCGGGATCGCTGAGCACGGCTCCCGGTTCTGAACGCGAGACTAGAGTTCCCTGTGGGGTGTAGGCGCGATCGGCGAAAGCCTCTGCGACTGTTCGTAACCCGACGCGTTCGGCTTCGTCGAGGAATGCCGAACCGGGCAGTCCGAGTACCGGCAGGCGCGGGTCGTACGCGGCGACTGCCTCGGCGACGGCTTTCGCCTGTTCGCGGTGATGCACGATCGCGTTGTACAGCGCACCGTGCGGTTTGACGTACGTGACGGCCGAACCGGCCACTCGGGCAAGGCCGTCGAGGGCACCGATCTGGTAGATCACGTCGGCGGTGAGGTCTGCGGGGGCGACGTCGAGAAAGCGTCGACCGAATCCGGCGAGGTCCTGATAGCCGACCTGAGCCCCGATCCGCACGCCCGCGTTCGCAGCAGAGCGGCAGGTGCGCAGCAGAGTGGTCGGATCACCGGCGTGAAAGCCGCACGCGACGTTGGCACTGGACACCACTGCGAGCATCGCGTCGTCGTCGCCCAGAGTCCACGCACCGTAGCTTTCGCCGAGATCGGCGTTGAGATCGATGGCCGTCACCTTGGACAGTCTAGGCGGCGACGAGCCGTCCGGAATTGGCCTTGCGGGTTGCCCCGATGCCGCGGCAGAGGAGGTAGATGACGAACGAGATGGTCGTGACGAAGGTCGAGACCGGGAGCCCCGGAGCGAGCGAGAGCAAGATGCCACCGACAGCGGCGATCTCGGCGAAGAGGATGGACAGCAGCGTCGCCTTCAGCGGGCTGGCCGTGACCCGCGCGGCGGCCGCGGCCGGCGTGATGAGCAGTGAGAGAACCAGCAGGGCACCGACGATCTGCACGCCGAGTGCACAGGCAACTCCGACGAGTACGGCGAACACGACCGAGAGTGCGCGGACCGGGACGCCGCGGGCCAGGGCCACCTCGGGGTCGGTGCTGGCGAACAGCAGCGGCCGGTAGACCACGGTGAGCACGATCAGCACGAGAACGGCGCACACCAGCAGCAGCTGGATTCCGCTCTGCCCGACGCCGACGATCTGGCCGATGAGCAACGAGAAGCTGGTGCCGGTTCGGCCCGGGTACAGCCAGATGAACAGCACCGACAGGCCGAGGCCGAACGACATGATGACGCCGATGACCGAGTCGCGGTCGCGGGCCTTGTTGCCGAGGAGGGCGAACATCACCGCGGCGACGACGGATCCGACGATGGCCCCGAGTCCGACGGTGATACCGACGAGCAGTGCTGCGGACGCACCGGTGAGGGAGAGTTCACTCGATCCGTGCACCGCGAAGGCCCACTGTCTACTGACGATGAGCGGTCCGAGCGCACCGGCGAGTAATCCGAGAATGGCAGCGGCGATCAACGCCTGCTGAACGAAGTCGTAGCTCAGCAGATTCGCCGTGGTGTCGAAGTCGAGCATTTTCGAGAATGCGTCGAGAACCTTCTCGTTCATGCCTTGTCTTCTCCGTCGTGCGGTACGGGTGGATGGTGGGCGCCGGCCGAGCCGAGCGCATCGATCGAGTCGCCGGTTCCGACGACGACGAGCCGACCGCGAACCTTCAACACCTCGACCTCGGTGCCGTACAGCTCGGACAGCACCTCGGTGGTCATGACGTCCTCGGGAGTCCCGATCCGGAACCGGCCGTCGACGATGTAGACGACGCGGTCGACGAGCGGGAGGATCGGGTTGATCTCGTGCGTCACGAACAGCACGGCTGTGTCGTGCTCCCGCCGTCGGCGATCGATGAGGCCGGAGACCAACGATTGGTTGGCGAGGTCGAGGCTGAGCAGGGGCTCGTCGCACAGCAGTACCGACGGATCGCCGACGAGTGCCTGGGCGATCCGCAGTCGCTGTTGTTCACCACCGGACATCGAGCCGACCGGTGCGCCGGCGAAGGAATTGGCGTCGACCTGATCGATGGCGCGCTGCACCGTCTCCTTGCGCTGCCGCATGCCGCGCAGTCCCATGCCCCATTTGTGGCCGTCCCAGCCCAGACCGACGAGATCGCGTCCGCGTAGCGGCAGATCGTCGTCGATGTTGCGTTGCTGGGGGACGTACCCCACGCCCGACTGGCCGCGGCGAACGGGACTGCCGCCGATCGACGCGGTGCCGGACGTGAGGTGGTTCTGACCGAGCAGCACCTTGAGCAACGACGTCTTGCCCGACCCGTTGGGGCCGAGGACGGCGACGAACTCGCCCGCCGCGACGGACAGATCCAGGTTCTGCCAGAGTGTGCGGTCGCCGAAGGCCAGTCCGGCATCGCGCAGTTCTACAGCAGGCATGCGTTACAGCTTTCCATCAGCTGCGCACCGATCGGGAGGCGGATCGGCTCACGGGTTGGTGCTGAGCGCGGCCTGCAGGTCCGTCGCGGCCTTGGTCTGCCACTCGATGAACGTCATCCCGGCGGGCAGAGTTTCGGTGACCTCGACGACGGGGATGCCCGCAGCCTCGCTGGTGGTGCGAATGTCCTGTGTGACAGCGTCTTCGGTCTGAGTGTTGTAGACCAGCGCGCGGACGGACTTGGACGTGAACAGATCCCGTGTCGCGGCGATCGATGCGGGCGACGGGTCGTTGCCCTCCTCGATGGCATCCTTGAAGTCCTCGGGAGTGCGATCGTCGAGATCGGACTCCTCCAGGAGGTAGTGCGCGATCGGTTCGGTCTGGGCCACCGGTGCGTTCGGGAACTCGGCGGCGATCCGGTCCGTCACGTCGGTGATCGCGTGGATCTGCTCGTGGAACGTTTCGGCGTTGGCGGTGTACTGCGCGGCGTTGTCCGGGTCGAGCTGACCGAGCTTGTCGGCGATCTCCTCGGCGGTGTGCGCTGCGACCTCGGCATTGTACCAGACGTGTTCGTTGACCTCACCGTGCGAGTGGCCGTCTTCGGTCGCGGACTCGGTTGCTGCCTCGGACGTCGTCTCGGAGTCGTGATCGTGGTCCGCGTCGAGCAACGTGAAGGCATCGACGGACGGCACGTCCTTGCCTTCGGAGCCCAGGATGTCCTCGATGAACTGGTCGTAGCCACCGCCGTTGTAGACCACCAAGGACGCCTCGGCAACCGCGGCAGCGTCACCGGGGCTCGCCTCGTACGAGTGTGGATCTGCCGACGGGTCGGCGATGATCGACTTCACGGTGGCCAGGTCGCCCGCAACGGCCTCGGCAACGCTGCCCCACACGTTCGTGGACGCGACGATCGTGATCGGACCGTCGACGGGGTTGGCCGGAGCGGACTCGGTGCTCGTCGGCTCGTTCGAGCTGCACGCGGTCAGTGCCAGCGCGGCAGCGCAGGTCAGGCCGATGAGGGCCGAGCTCTTGACCCGAGACGGGCGGTGGAAGGACGACATCGATGTACTCCTGAAGGCAGGGCTTGACGCTAATGGAAACCGTTACCGTTGTACTCTAGCTCTCGGGCGGGCTCGGTATCGAATCGGACGAGCCCAACCTCGATTTTCACTGCAGCGTGGTGTGGGACTAACGTCCCGGTTATGGCCAGGTCAAGCGAGCCCCGACGGCAAGCGACGTTGGCGTCGATCGCAGCCGAGCTGAAGGTATCGCGAACCACCGTCTCGAACGCCTACAACCGACCCGATCAACTCTCGCCCGAACTGCGCGAACGCGTTCTCCAGGCAGCCAAGCGACGCGGTTACGCAGGCCCGGACCCGGTCGCGCGATCGCTGCGCACCCGCAAAGCCGGAGCCATCGGACTACTGCTCACCGAAGCCCTCAGCTACTCCTTCCGCGACCCCGCCGCCATGAGCTTCCTCGCCGGTCTCGCCGAATCCTGCGAGGCCGCAGGACAAGGGCTGCTGCTCATCCCGGCCGGAGCCGAACGCGACGACGTCCAAGCCGCAGCCGTCGTCCAACAAGCAGGAGTCGACGGATTCGTCGTCTACTCCGTCGCCGACGACGACCCCTACCTGGCCGCAGTGCGCGAACGACACCTACCCATCGTCGTGTGCGACCAACCCCGCAACATCCCCGAGGCCGCCCTCGTCGCAATCGACGACCGCGTCGCCATGAAAATGCTCGCCGCACATCTGATCTCGCTGGGACACGAACATCTTGCAGTGCTGTGCATGCGGCTCGGACGCGACCGCCGCGATGGCGTCGTACCCCCGGGGCGGCTGGCCGACAGTCACTTCCACGTCCAACGTGAACGCATCGCCGGCGTCCAGGCAGCCATGATCGACGCCGGACTCGACCCCGACACCCTCACCGTCGTCGAACGATTCGACCACACCGTGCGCTCCGGCCACTCCGCCGCAGCCCAGGCACTACAGGCCAACCGCGAGACCACCGCACTGCTCTGCACCACCGACGTCATCGCCCTCGGTGCACTCAACTTCGCCAGAGTCTCGGGAATCGATGTGCCGAGCCAACTCTCGGTCACCGGATTCGACGGCATCTCCGACGCCATTCGCGAGAACCTGACCACCGTGCGCCAGGACGCCGAGGAAAAAGGCCGCCGCGCAGGCAAACTGGTGCTCTCGTCCTCGCACTCGGGCATCGTCGCCGCCGAAACCCTCCCGACCGAACTCTTCCGCGGCCGCACCGCAGCACCGCCGCCGGCTCAACCGCCCGCAATCGCCTGAGCTGTCCTCGCGCGCTCTCGCCCTCCGCTCGCTCGCCCGCAGTTCACCCCCATCTGGGATCAATGTGGATTTCAGTCAGTCTGACTGCAACAAAGCCACATTCATTCGGTGTCGGCCGGAACCCCGTTCGGGATGAATGTGGGTTTCAGTCAGTCTGACTGCAACAAAGGCGCATTGATCCCAACTGGTGAGGAGTGAACCGGGGGTGGGGGTCAGACGGGCTGAGCGCTGAGCAATCTCGCGCAGCGCAGCAGACCAAGGTGACTGTAGGCCTGGGGGTGGTTGCCGAGAGAGCGTTCGGCAATCGGGTCGTATTCCTCACTGAGCAGTCCGGTCGGTCCGGCGGCGCTGACGAGTTGAGCGAACAGAGCCTCGGCCTCGGCGCGTTGGCCCACCAGCAGGTATGCCTCGACGAGCCATGCTGCGCAGAGGTGGAATCCGCCTTCGCCGCCGGGCAGACCGTCGTCGTGGCGGTAGCGGTAGACCGTCGATCCGCTGCGCAGTTCGGCTTCGGTTGCAGTGACGGTGGCTGCGAAACGCGGGTCCGACGGCTCGATCAGTCCGGACAGGCCGATGTACAGCGTCGCGGCGTCGAGGTCGGTGCCGTCGTATGCGGCGGTGAAGGACTGTACTTCGTCGTTCCAGCCGTTGGCGAGCACTTCTTCTCGGATGGTGTCACGAAGCTCGGTCCAGCTCGATTCTGCTGTGCGACCGAAGGTTTCGGCCAGACCGATGGCGCGGTCCACCGTCGTCCAGCCCATCACCTTCGAGTAGACGTGGTGGCGGGGATTGTCTCGGATTTCCCAGATGCCGTGATCGGGTTCGAACCAGCGTCGCTCGACTGCTTCGACCATCGCGCGGACGAGGTCCCAGTCGTCGTCGGACAGGCCGTTCTCCGACCCCGCGGCTTTGCGGGCGTGTGCGAGGGCGGACACCAATTCGACGATGGGGCCGAAGACGTCGAGCTGAACCTGTTGGTTGGCAGCGTTTCCCACGCGGACCGGACGCGATCCGGCGTAGCCGGGCAGCTCGTCGATGACGGCCTCGGGCGGCAGGCCCAGGCCCCAGATGGTGTAGAGCGGGTGCAGGCGTTCGGGTCCCGACACCGATTCGAGTACCCCGTGAATCCACGAGAGGTAGTTCTCGGCCTCGGCTGTCGATCCGACGTCGACCAGTGCGGTCGCGGTCAGTGCAGCGTCGCGCAGCCAGCAGTATCGGTAGTCCCAGTTACGCACTCCACCAATGTCTTCGGGCAGCGAGGTGGTGGCGGCCGCCATGATCGAGCCGGACTCGGAGTGCACTAGGCCGCGCAAGGTCAGGGCCGATCGCTTCATCAGATCGCGCTTGAGCGGCGGCAGATTAAGGCCGTCGGCCCAGTCCTTCCAGTACGACTCCGATGCTCGACGCCGTTCGACCTCGGGCCACGGGTGCTCGCTCAGATCGTCTGTGCCGAGCCGCAATTCGAGAACGATCGGCCCGTTCGACGGGTCGACCTCGGCGTGGGCGGACTGCTGGGATCCGTCGGAGACGATGTTCCAGGTGACACCGGGGCTGCGTAGGACCATCGGGTCTGCCGTGCCGAGGATGCGCAGTCCGTCGACGTCGGGTTCCAGTGACGCCCACGCCTTTCCGAACTCCGGACGCGGCGCGAACGTGACGATGGCCGGTGCCTTGCCGGTGATGACGCGGGTCAGCGCGGTCTGGCCCTGGCCGATGTCGTGCGGGAGGTAGTCGGTGACCTGCAGGCTGGCCCACTTGGTCTGCACGGTCATCGTGCCGTCCACGTACTGCTGGCTCAACGGAAGCGATGCGCGGACGGGTCCGATGCTGAAGTGTCCGGCCTGATCGCCGCCGAGCAGGTGTGCGAACACCGCTGCCGAATCGGGCTCGGGGTGACAGAGCCAGGTGACGTCGGCATCGGGAGTGAGCAGCGCGACGGCGTTGGGGCTGGCCAACATTGTCAGTCGTTCGATGCGCGGGGCGTCGGCTCCGGAAAGCCACTGCCGACGCTCCTCGAGCAGGAACGCCAGTGCCAGCGCCACGTGCTCGGTGCTGTCGATACGGAATTCGGCGAGGGTGTCGCCCGGTCCTATCTTGACCCCGATGTCGGGTCCGTGCAGGTGGCCGAATGCCTTCTCGTCGGTGACGTCGTCGCCGAAAAAGACTGCAGCAGTGGAGGCTTCCTGATGCCTGAGGATATCGAGGGCGACGCCCTTGTCGGTGATGATGACGGCCAGTTCGATGACGGACTTGCCCTCGGTCACCTGGACGCCGTCGCGTGCGGCAGCACCGGAACGCACGGCGGCCAGGGCTTCTTCGCCCGCAGCAGTCTCGGCGTTGCGCACGTGCAGTGCGACGCTGGCCGGCTTGGTTTCGATACTCACGCCCGGATGGGCGTCGGCGATGGCTTGGAGCTCGCCGGTGATGACGGTGAGGAGCTTCTTGGCGTCGTCGTCGATGGCGTTGACGAACCCGGCGTCGAACTCGCTGCCGTGGCTGCCCACGAGCTGCACCTCGGACGGCAATCGCGAGAGGATCGCGAGATCGCGAAGAGCGCGGCCGGAGATGACCGCAGCGTTGGTGCCGGCGAGGGAGGCGAGCCCGCGCATGGCGCTGACGGACTCGGGGTGCGGGAAGGCCTTCTGCGGGTCGGAGACGATCGGAGCCATGGTTCCGTCGTAATCGGACGCGACGAGCAAACGGGGAGTCCGAGCGACTCCGACGAGTGCGCGGCGAAGTTCGAGCGGCAATTCGAGAGCAGTCACGCGTCGAATCTAGGCGATGAACCTCGTCTCGGCGTACCTGGCTTCGTGCGCCCGGTGCATCACTGCTGGTCGGGAACCAGACCGGGCGACGGCGTCACACCGGAAGCAGCCGACATCGACCTCGCGGACTTGGTGACGATGGCCAACATCGCTCGTTGGGCGGCGTCGGCGTCACCGGACTGGATGGAGGACGCGACCACTCCGTGCAACCGGATGGCCTCGGGGTCTGCTTGCCGCGACATCAAGGCATGGCGGGTGCGTCCGGCGAGTACCTCGACGACGATGTCCGACATCGACCGCAACATGGGATTGCCCGACGCCTCCAGCAGCGTGCGGTGAAAGTTGCAGTCGTGTTCGAGGTAGGCCTCCGAGTCCGCGGACCGCGACGTCGAGGACATTCCGATGACGGCAGCGGTGAGCGCCCCGCAGTGCTCGGGGGTGGCTCGGTGGGCAGCGAGTTTGGCTGCCAAAGGTTCGATACCGGACCGCAGTTCGCTGAGCAGCAGCAGCTGCTCGGCGCGGGCAGGCCCGGCCAGTTGCCAGCGGATGACCACCGGGTCGAGGGAGTTCCAGTTCTGCGAACCCAGCACTGTGATGCCGACGCGTCGCCGAACGGTGAGCAGGCCCAGTGACTCGAGAACACGAACGACTTCGCGCACCACGGTTCGCGATACGGCGAACCGCACGGCGACGTCGTCGGCCGAGATTCGGGTGCCACTCGGGATCGCGCCACTCACGATGTCGCGCCCGAGCTCGTCGAGCACCGAATCGTGGAGTTGGCGAAAATCGTTGGTCTCGGTCATGTCCGATCGATCGTCCCACGGGTTGCCCGGTTTCTCGCGTCTGTCCGATCCCGATGCACCGGATGGAGCAGTATCGAGTCATGGCAGCAGAGAAGACAGGCAGAGCGCACCATCCGGTTCTCGTGGTGATGGGGGTATCCGGATCGGGCAAATCCACCGTGGCAGGCATCCTCGCCGGAGCCTTGAAATGGGACCTTCAAGAGGGCGACGACCTGCACCCGGACGCCAACGTCGCGAAGATGGCGTCGGGTCAGCCCCTGACCGACGAGGACCGATGGCCGTGGCTCGACATCATCGCCGATTGGATCACCGACCACACCAGCACGGGACGATCGGGAATCGTGACGTGCTCGGCACTCAAACGGTCGTATCGGGACGTACTGAGCGCAGGAGCCAGGGACGGGGCGCCGGTGATCTTCGTGCACCTGGCCGGAACCAAGGACCGAATCAGCGGGCGTCTGAATGCACGGATGGACCACTTCATGCCGTCCTCGCTGCTCGACACCCAGATCTCGACACTGGAACCCCTCGGCGACGACGAGAACGCCATCGTCGTCGACATCGGCCCGCCGCCCACCAAAATCGCCGAACACGTCCTCGTCGAACTCGAAAAACGCGCAGGAATGTCCGAAAGCCACTGAGTGCTGCCTGCCTCTGCCCTCTCGCTCCCCACCCGGGTTCGGATCAATGCGGGATTCAGTCGGTCAGAGTGCGGCAATGGGACATTGATCCACACCCGGGGGCCGAAACAGGGCAGAGGTCCGGGGCGGAGTGTCCGGTAAGTGCATATTCCAAGCAAGCGCGCTTGATTTTAAGTACTACGAATGACCGAAAGGACTTGTAAAAGTACGACGAATGCGAGAAGGTGAGCTTGTTCACTTTTCAGTGAGGAGACAGCTCATGGTGCGAGGCGCACCCGCCAGGCCGGTCCAACTTCCCGTTCCCAACGCAAATGTCTGGGACTGGCAACTCGACGGTCTGTGTCGTGGTCTCGACTCGTCCGTGTTCTTCCATCCCGAGGGGGAGCGAGGCCGTGCCCGCGCCACTCGGGAAAAGACCGCCAAGCAGGTCTGCGGCCGATGCCCGGTGCTCGAGCAATGCCGTCAGCACGCACTCGAAGCGAACGAGCCGTACGGCGTGTGGGGCGGAATGTCTGCACACGATCGCGCAGACTTCTACCGCGGAGCCGTTCGTACCGCTTGATCGGAACCTGTCGGTGGGCTCGTGTTTCATGACGACCCATGAACAAGGTCCTGCGTGCGACGCTCGTCAGTGCGGTCGTCATCACCACCGTCATCGGAATCGCGTCGTTCGTGCTGAGTTTCGCCGCACTGTGGGATCTCGCCACGATGGCGGGCGTCCCGCGATCGCTGTCGTGGCTGTGGCCGGTGATCGTCGACGGCACCATCTTGCAGGCCACGATCTCCGTCATCGCACTCGCCCAATTCGAGGAACAACGCAGTGGTCGACGCTTCTTCTGGGGCGTGTTGATCACGGCAGCTCTGGTCAGTATCGGCGCAAATGCTATGCACGCCTTCATTTCCGACGCCGGAACACTGCATCCGGCGCTGTCGGCGGCCATCGCGACGGTCGCCCCGGTCAGTCTGTTGGCCGCGACCCACGGACTCGGCATCCTCGTCCGAGTGCCGGCCGAACTGCCGCGCGACGTCGAACTACCCGAACCCGAACAGACCCATGAAATCGCACAGGTCCATGCGGTCGAACAGGCAGGCAAGGCCGAGGCGCAACAGCACCACACAACCGAGCAACCCGATGACGTCGAGTCGAGCATCGCAGACGTTCCGGTCGATGCCCGAAGGCTGACGGTCCCCGTCGCCGCGAGCATCGACGACCATGACGGCGACACCGCGGGCGCGCGAACCCAGGAGACGCTGATCGAGCACGTTCGGGTCGATGCGCCGGCGAGCGATATTCCGGTCACATCCGTGCGCACGGTCGAACCTCTCGACGACGTCGATCGCTGGATTCTCGACGAGGAACGGGTGGACGATCTCTATCCCGTCGACGCTCCGTGACATCCGGTGGCACCATCGAGAGATGAGCCAGAATCTGCCGAGATCCGTAGTTCCCGAGAAGCCGAAGCCGGGTCAGGAGTCGGTGTGGGATTACCCCCGTCCACCGAAGCTCGAGTCCTCCAACCGTTCGCTGGTCGTCCGGCTCGGCGGCGAGGTGGTCGCGCGCACCACCGCCGCGTACCGAGTGCTCGAAACCAGCCATCCGCCCACCTGGTACATCTCTCCCGCAGACGTGGTTCCCGGCGCGTTGACGCCGTCCGAGGCCCGGTCGACGCACTGCGAATGGAAGGGCGCCGCGACGTACTGGGACGTGCACGGCGACGCCGTGGCACCGGCCGCGGGGTGGAGCTACGAGAACCCGACACCGCGGTTCGCAGAGATCGCCGGTTATCTTGCGTTCTCACCCAGCCGACTCGACTGCGAAATCGACGGCGAGGCGGTCCGGCCGCAAGAAGGCGGTTTCTACGAGGGCTGGATCACCGACGACGTGGTCGGCCCGTTCAAGGGCATCCCGGGCTCCTACGGCTGGTGATCACTCACCCCGCGGGTAGCTCGGCGCGGGGAATGATCTGAATCGAACTCGTTGCGCCGGGGTCGCTGCCGGTCACCAGAACGTCTCCGGTGCGCGGGTCGACGGCAACGGAGTTGGCCTGTGTCACGGTCGGGACGTCGCCCAGGATTCGCGGTGCGGAGACGTCCGAAACATCGACCACGCGCAGCAGATTCGACGCGGTCAACGTCACGAACAGCAGTGCCCGGTCGCGGTCGACGGCAAGTCCGTACGGATTTCCCGGGGCCTCGATCGACGCGGTCTGGCGGATACTCCCCGCAGCGTCGACCGAGGCGAGAAGAACGGTTCCGCCGTCGGTATCGGCGAACCCGGCCGTTGTCTCGTTCACCGTCACGGCGTGGGTCAGCTTGACGCCGATCGGGGCCTGCGCCACCTCCCGCTGGGTCGCGCCGTCGTAGACCCACACGCCGTTGCCCTGCACGTCTGCGACGGCGGCGTACGGGCCCAGAGCGGCAGCGCCACCGGGCTGGACCGGGCCCGGCGGTAGCTCCGACACGACCGATCCCTCGCGCAGGAAGATCACCCCGCCGCCCATCTCGTTGGTGGCCACGATCGTGCCGCCGGAGGTGAGCACCGCGTCGTGCGGCTGCCGTCCGACACCCGTGGCCGTGGACAGGATCGCGCCGTCGTTCAGCGCCAATTCGAGTAGTTCGTCACTGCCTTCGAGCGGGGCCAGGACCGGGCCGTCGGGACCTGCCAGCGAAAGATGCCGGGGTGCGCCCGTCGTCTGGACCATCTGCCGGACGGCACCCGTCGCCGCGTCGAAGAGCACCACGCCGTCGGGCTCGCGTACTCCGGCGGCGGCGATGCCCGACGTCCCCACGACGATGCCCTCGGGAGCCCCCGGGAGCGGAACGACAGTTCCGACGGGATCGGCAGAATCGGGCGCCTGGGCGGGTTCGGCCGCCGGAGTTGTTGCCGGCGTGGTTGCGGGCGAAGGGGATTCGTCAGGGGCAGAAGAGCACCCCACGAGCAGGAGGCACATGACCGTCGCCGCGGCGAGAGCGGTTTTCACGATCGGCGGTACTGCTCGAAGTGCAGGGCATCGTCCAGTGGACGCCCCGTGCGCCAGCCGAATCGCTCGAGATCCGGTACCTCCTGGAACGACTCGACCGGGCCCACACACAACCATGCGATCGGACGCACCGGGGCGGGGATGTCGAGCAGTTCGGTGAGGTACGCCTCGTCGTAGAACGACACCCAGCCGACCCCGACGTTCTCGGCTATCGCTGCGAGCCAGAGGTTTTCGATGGCCAATACTGCCGAGAACAATCCGGTGTCGTCGACGGTGTCGCGGCCGAGGACGTGCGGGCCTCCCCGGTTCGGGTCGTACGTGACCACCACTCCGGTGCCGCTGGTCTCGATCCCTTCGATACGGATGGGGTCGAACGTCTGTCGGCGCTCGGAGTCGAGCTTGTTCGCGAAGTCCTGTCGGCAGTCGGCGACGTGTGCGGCGAAGGCGCTCAACGTGTCGGGTTTGCGGACCACTATGAAATCCCAGGGCTGGGTGTTACCGACGCTCGGTGCCTGATGCGCTGCGCCGAGGATGCGGCGCAAGGTGTCGTCGTCGACGACGGTTCCGTCGAACTCGGCTCGCACGTCGCGGCGAGATCGAATGGCCGCGTATACCGACAGTGTGGCTTCGGTCATGATATCCGTTCTCCGATAACAGTTTTCAGGTTCTCGTTCAGTTCGTCGACGAGGGCGGGCAGGTGCTCGCCGGGGGTGGGGCGGCCCAGATGGAAGCCCTGCGCCCGTCCGCATCGCAGCTCACGCAACACCGATACCGTCCTTTCGTCCTCCACGCCCTCTGCGGTCACCGACAGCCCCAGTGTGCGCGCCAGTTCGATGGTCGAGCGAACGATGGCGGCGTGAGTGGCGTTGTGCGACATTCCGCTGACGAACGTTCGATCTATCTTGATTTCCTGGACCGGGAGGCGCTCGATGTAGGCCAGAGAACTGTAGCCCGTGCCGTAATCGTCGATGGCGACCTGCACTCCCATGGCGTGCAGACCGGCCAGCACCTCGGTGGCACCGGCGGGGTCGGTCATCGCGGAACTCTCGGTCACCTCCAAGGTCAACTGCTCAGCAGGACAATCGAACTCGGACAGGACTCGGGACACGTGGAAGATCAGGCTGTCGTCGAACAGGTTTCGGGTGGAGATGTTGACGGCCATGCGCAGGTGCAGGCCCGATGCCGCCCATCGCTGTCGTTCCGCCAGGGCTTGCTCGAGAACGTAGCGGGTCAGTGGGCGGATCAGTCCGGTGTGCTCGGCCGTGGGCAGAAATGCGCTGGGAGAGAGAATGTCTCCGCTCGGGTGGTGCCAACGCAGCAGGGCTTCGACCCCCACCACGGTCATCGAGTCCAGGTCGACCTGGGGCTGATAGCGCAGTCTCAGTTGATCCGACGCGAGGGCGGCGGTGAGCTCGCCCAGCATGATCAACTGCTCGCTCTTGTCCCGGTCCATGGACCGGTCGTAGTACGCGACGCGCGATTGCACGGTCTTCGCGGCCTGCACGGCGAGGTCGGCGCGTTGCACCAGACGGTCGGGTGTGGCGTCGTCCTCGGCGACGCGCGCCGGGGCGTTCGTCGCTACCCCCACGCTCGCTTCGATGAGCAACGACATGTTGCCCACCTCGAACGGCGTCGAGAATTGTTCCAGTATGTCGCGGGCGAGGGCCGCGGGATCCATCGAATCCGACTCACCGCACAGCGCGAATTCGTCACCGGCCAAGCGTGCCAACAGGATCGCGTCATCGCCCACCGTGCGCAGACGGGTGGCGACGGCGGCCAGCACCTGATCTCCGAGGCCCCGTCCGAACGTGTCGTTGATTTCGGTGAAGCGGTCGATGTCGACCGTCAGCAATGTCGATTCACCGGCGTTGCCGTAGATCCGGTGTTCGAGGGCGCGCAGATTGGCCAGCCCGGTGAGGTGGTCGGTGTCGGCGACGGCGCGGAGCTGAACGGTCTGGGTGTGCAGCAGCCGCAGCAGGTCGGTGATGCGCAGGATCACCAGGACCACCAGAATGCCCGCGCACAGCATGACCGCCCATCCCCATTGTGCGATCGGCTTCTCGCGCACGACTTCGACGACCATCACGGCGGGGGCGGTGAGCGTGGCGGCGGTCAGCACGACGACGGACGGTGTGGTGAACGACGCCATCAGGTGGGCGTCGGATTCGATGGTGGGGCTGGTGATTCTCCGCATCGACGGGTGGAGTGCGGCGACGCCGATGAGCACGTAGGACAGCGTCCACCCCGCGTCGAGCAGCGAGCGGTCGGCCGAGGAATCGGACACGATGGAGAAGTTGTTGGCGGTGTCGGTGACGACGAGCAGGACCACCGCCGCGGTGAGCAGTCGGTAGGACAGTGCCCGCCACTGACGAGAGCCGACGAAGTGGGCGAGCAACCCGAGCAGAAAGATGTCCATCGCGGGATAGGCGACGTCGACCAGCCCGGCAACGCCGGAGATACCGTCCCCGTCCAGCGATGGTTGGACCGCAAAAACCCAGGTGAGCAGTGCGAATGCGACCATCACGATAGCGCTGTTGGCGATGTGGCCGCGTTCGCTCGCCCGCCACTTGTGCCGGACCAGCAGGAACAGTCCGAAACCGTAGATCGGGTAGCCGACGAGGTAGAGCGCGTCGGCGAGCGACGGATAGGGCACGACGCCTCCGCCGGCGTGAAGCCACTCGTAGACGATGTCGCCGAGCACCCACACCGCGGTGCCCGCGGCGATGCTCCACCAGGCGGTTCGGTTGCGCGGACGGTTCAGCCTGGTTCCCACGATCGTGGCGGCGACGGCGGACGCCCCGACCACGACGAAGATCGATTGCGACCAGACGGAGTCGGGCACCGCGAAGTAGGCGATGCAGCCGAGTACGCCGAGTGCTCCGTACCACCGCCACCAGGCCGTCACAGTTGTCTCCAGCCGTTCGCGTGATCCGACGACTCAACAATGGCACATCAGGTGACCTGGGTCACTTTCTCGGGGTGTTTTTCGGGCTCGATGCAGGTAACGGGGATGTCGGTGCCTCGTGGGAGCATGAAAACGTGGAGTCGAGCGCCGAAAAGGCGAAGAGCGGGGAAGCGAGCATCATGCATGCCGATCTCGACTCCTTCTATGCCTCGGTGGAGCAGCGAGACGATCCGCGGCTGCGGGGAAAACCGGTGATCGTCGGCGGGGGAGTGGTACTCGCGGCCAGCTACGAGGCCAAGGCCTTCGGGGTACGCACCGCGATGAGCGGTGGGCAGGCGCGGGCGGTCTGTCCGCAGGCGATCGTGGTGCCGCCGCGTATGGAGGCGTACTCCCAGGCGAGCAAGGACGTGTTCGACGTCTTTCACGACACGACGCCGCTCGTCGAGGGAATTTCCATCGACGAGGCCTTTCTCGACGTCGGAGGCCTGCGCAAGATAGCGGGCAGCGCACTCGACATCGGGCAGCAACTGCGCCGCGACGTCGCCGAACAGGTAGGGCTCCCGATCACCGTCGGGATTGCCACCACCAAGTTCCTGGCGAAGGTGGCCAGTGCGTTCGCCAAACCCGACGGGCTGCTGTTGGTGCCACCCGGTGGTGAACTCGAGTTCCTGCACCCGCTGAACATCGAAAGGCTGTGGGGCGTCGGCAAGGTCACCGCCGAAAAGCTGCACGTACTCGACATCAGAACCGTGGGAGACATCGCGGCCTACGGCGAGAGATCGCTGGCCTCGGTGTTGGGAAAGGGCGCAGGAGCGCACCTGTACGCACTGGCCATGGGACGAGATCCGCGCCGCGTGCAGCCCGGAAAGTCGCGCAGTTCCATCGGTGCCCAGCGGGCCCTGGGCCGCGGGCGGCACGACGCGGCCGAGGTGGAGGCGTCGTTGATCGGCCTCGTCGATCGCGTCACGCACCGAATGCGGGGCGAGCAGCGGACCGGCCGAACCGTGATGTTGCGCTTGCGGTTTGCCGATTTCACCCGGGCCACCCGATCGCACACCCTCGATCGCGCCACCGCCGACACCCGGGACATCCTCGATGCCGCACTCGAGCTGCTGCACGAGGCGGCTCCGCTGGTCGCGGAGAAGGGCATCACTCTGGTCGGGGTGACGGTCTCGAGCATCGACAGGGGCGGAGCCGAGCAACTGGAACTGCAGTTCGACCCCCCCTCGGTACGTAGACCACCCGAGGCGTCGGCACTCGACCGTGCGTTGGACGGGGTGCACAAGAAGTTCGGGTCGACGTCGCTGACGCGCGGGGTACTGCTCGGACGAGACCCGGGGGTATCGGTACCGCTGCTGCCGGACTGACTACGTGCGCACTGTCGGCTGCACCCGAAAGCCCTCGGGCATCATGGTCAGCCGCTCCGTGACCTTCAGTCGATACGACGGGTCGGCCTGCAGATCGAAGCGTTGCAGGACGGTTCCGAGTACCAGTACGGCCTCATGGATGGCGAATTGCCTTCCGATGCATGCTCTTTCGCCCGTCCCGAAGGGCTTGTACACGTGCGCCGGCCGAGCTTTGATGCGGGCGGGCAGAAAGTTGTCGGGGTCGAATTTCTCCGGCCGATCGCCCCACACCGGATCTCGGTGCAGGGCCGTCGCGAGCACGATCGCCCAGTCTCCTGCCGCCATGGGGTAGCCGTCGCCGATGACGGTGTCGGCTCGTGCGCCGCGTCCGAACGCGGGAACCGTCGGCCACAGACGCAGTGATTCGTCCAGGACTCGGCGGACGTACCGGAGTTTGGGTACTTGGCCGAACTCCGGCTTGTCCGTCCCCCAGATCTCGTCCACCTCGGCCCTGGCACGTTCGAAGACCTCGGGGTGGGTGGCCAGGAAGTACAGTGCGAAAGACAACGCACCAGAGGTGGTCTCGTGCCCAGCGATCAAGAACGTCAGAATCTGGTGGCCGATGTTGGCTTCGCTCAAGGCGTTCGGGTTGTCGGCCTCGCGCGCCGCGTCCATCATGATCTGCAGTAGGTCGGTGAAGTCGCCGTCGGACTGTCGACGAGTGCGGACGACGTCGGTGAGTACCTCGGCCAGGTACTTCTTGTTCTGCTCGTATCGCCGGTCCGATCGGGCGAACAGCGGCGCGGCGAACGCCGGGATCGATACCAACGCCCGCCGTTGGTTGTACGTCAGTGCGCCGACCATCGCGGACACGAACGGGTGTGGTTCGGCGCGGGTGAACGAGCCGAAGCTGTAGCTGAATCCGGTGCGTCCGATGGTCTCGAGCGTCAGCTTCGTCATGTCCGAGGACACATCGGTCGTCGACGCGTCGCGCGAACGCTCGGTCCAGTGCTCGATCAGATCGTCCGCGACGTTCACCATGATGTCGTGGTAGCCCCGCATGGCTCCGGCGGTGAACGCCGGCCGCAGCAGATCGTGGGCCCGTTGCCAATTGGGCTCGTGGTTGTAGGCGGTGAACAGGCCGTCGGCACCGATGTCGCGGAGGCGCTCGACGCCCGGCGGCAGGAACTTCTCGAAGCGGCGTTCGTCGCAGAGATCGCCGACCACGTCGGCACCCGAGGCGAAGACGAAGCGCTTGCCGAGGATGTGGCGCTCGAACATCGGTCCGAGCCGGGCGGCCAGAGCTGTCGAATCCTGGATCGGCGAGCGCGGGTCGACACCGATGACGTCGCCCAGTATCGGCAATCGATACGGCGGATGCGGTAGTACGCCGTCTCGTAGTGCGAATTCCGTCGACATGGCCGCTCCTCAGTCCCCGAACCGACTCGTTGAACCGGTGTCAAATAGTGACCGTACTCACCGTTGAACTCGTGTCAAGTAAGGTTCGAGACCCAATGACCACACCTCGAAAACGCATGACACCGGAGCAGCGGCGTGCGCAGCTGATCGAGATCGGGTCGACCCTGTTCGCCGAACGTCCCTACGAGGACGTGTGGATCGAGGAAGTGGCAGACCTGGCCGGGGTCTCGCGGGGTCTGATGTACCACTACTTCCCGTCCAAACGGGAGTTCTTCGTCGAGATCGTGCGCACCGAATCCGAGCGCAACCTCGCCGTCACCGCCCCGGACCCGTCGTTGCCGGTCCTCGAGCAGATAGCCGCCGGACTCGACGCCTACATCGCCTACACCGACGAGCATGCGCACGGCGTCCGAGCGGTCAATCGAGGCGCGCTGCTCGGAGACGACCGCATCAACGACATCCTCACGCGCGAGTTCGACATCCAGCAGCAACGCATTCTCGACGCGCTGCCGGACGAGTTCCACGACGACGAGATGATCCGGGCCGCGCTCCGAGGGTGGGTGGCATTCGTCCGCGCGGTCTGTCACGACTGGGTGGAGCGCAGGACTCTGAAGAGGGAACAGGTTCGCGAGCTGTGCCTGAAGGCGATCGCAGGTCTTCTCGAGGTGTGACCTGCGGGTCTATCGTCGGGGAATGTGCCGAAACATCACCACCCTGCGGGGCTTGGAACCACACGCCACCGACGACGAGATCGAGGCTGCGGCGCGTCAGTACGTCCGCAAGATCAGCGGAGTGCAGAAGACGTCCGACGCCACCCGTGACGCGTTCGAGACGGCAGTAGCCGAGGTGACGGCCACGACGCATCGGCTGCTCGACGCCCTGCCGGACCGGCGGCAGCCACCTCCGACGGTGCCTCCGCTCAGGCGTCCGGAAGTGCAGGCGCGGATTGCCGCCAAGGCGGCTGCCCGGGCCTGACGCGCGCTAGCAGACCACTGCATCGAATGGATGGTTTTCGGCAGAATCGGACGCGCGATCAGGGTCGAGGGTGGCAAACTGGTCGAGTCAGGCAAAGGGGGTGACGATGACCGATCGACGACGACGACGCACGTTCGATTCCCGAGACGGTGACGCCGAGGTCGCCGAGCCGCTGCTGCGGGCGGTGTTGTCCTATGCGCCCCGCGACGAGTCCCCGATGCCCCATCCTTCCGAGGGCATCACCTTGCGGGCCGAGAACGGATCCGGTTCGATCCGCCTGGAATTGGCCATCGCCGACGAGCTCGGCGTAGGCGTACCGGGACCGTTCGGATCCAGATTCTACGAATGTGGATCGTTCGAAGTGGTTGTGCCGCAACGAGACCCACGCGAGGGTGCGTTGTTGATGATTCACCTGCTCGAAGCCCAGGCTCCGCATCGATTCGAGTTCACCGCATCCATGCCTGCGTGCTGGGAGTTGCGGCTCGAGCGAGACGGCTCCGTATCGGTGCTCGACGGCACCGGCGACGCAGTGATATTCATCGGCCGCCCTTGGGCTTTCGACTCCGACCTGCACCCGGTGCACGTGTACTACACCATCGAGAACGGCCTGTTGGTGCAGAATGTCGGAGCTACCTCCGACACCGGATATCCCATTCTCGTCGACCCCGATCCGGAGGCGATCATCACCGGAGACGGCAGGCTCGTCACCGAGAGCTGGACACCGCGGCTGGTCGTCGGAGGCATCGTCGAGGACCTCCCGCCGAGGTCGATCTCCGGCCGAAAGATCATTCCCGGCTGAAAAGTGTTGTAGCGCAGTCAGAACGGATCGTGCTGAATGTGCTCCATCGGCGTACCGACCTTGCGCAGTGCATACAGCGTGGTGCGCACCATCGACGGCGACCCACAGATCTGAATCTGCCGATCGGCCCACGAGCCGAACCGCGTCACCACCTTGCCCACCGGGCCGTGCAGTCGATGATGCATGCCCCACGGGAGTTCGCGCGTCGGACCCGAGTGCCACCACGGATCCTCGAGCTCCTCGGTCACCGGCACCACCGTCAGCCACGGATTCGACAACGACAACTGCCACAGCGTGTCCAAGTCGTAGAGGTCGCACGGATACGTCCCACTGACGAACAGATGCACCCGCGGATTGGTGCTGCGCTGGGCCATCTCCATCACCTGCGCGCGCAACGGTGCCAGACCGGTGCCCCCGGCGATCATCAACACGTCCTCGCCGATCGTGCGATCGACGTGCATGCCGCCCAGCGGCGGGCTGATCAGCCAACGGTCGCCGACAGTCGTTTCGGTGACCATCGCCGGTGATACCCAGCCCCCGGATACGCGTCGAACATGGAACTCGATCTCGCCGTAGGGGTTGCTGGGAATGGCAGGGGACAGGTAGCGCCACAGTTTGGGCCGCTGCGGAATCTGCACACTGACGTACTGGCCGGGGAAGTACGGAATCTCCCCGTCGGTCTTCAGTCGCACCACGGCCAGGTCGTCGAGCAGGCGGTGATGTTCGACGACCGTCGCGCTCCAGTACGGGGGCAGCTCGTCGTTGTCGGCGGCGGCGGCCATCGCGTTGCTCACCACGGTGAGGGCGTCTCGCCAGGCGGTCTCGACCTCGTCGGTCCACATCTCGGTGCCGGCGAAGCTCCGGAAGGCGCTGATCAGCGCCGAACTCCCCGCCCGGAAATGTGCCCCGGAAATTCCGTGCTTGCGGTGGTCCCGGCCCAGCTGTTCGAGGAACGGCTCGACGCGGTCGGCGTCGTCCAGATTGTCGAAGATGTACCCCAGTGCCAGCACGAAATGCTCGCGCAATGCGTCCATCGACGCCGGGAAAAGGGAACGGAAGTCGGGATACTCGGCAAAAAGGTGAGCGTAGAACGACCGGGACAGCTGTTCGGGACCGTTCGGTTCAGCCACTACCGACTTGAATCCGGTGCGGACCAGGGAGACCGTGCGTGCGTCGAGCAACCTCCACCCCCACCGATTGACACCTTCGACCGTCACCAAAGTAGACCGATCGAGACTTTCGCGCATCAGGGCTGCGCCCTCGTGCGCGTCTTGCGCCCCTCCAGGTACGCAAAACGCGCACGAGAAAAATCAAGGTTGAGCGGAACAGACTCAACTTGTCTATGGTTGTACCCAGCGACACGCTCGAACCCCACACTGGAAAGAAGGTGACCGGTGGACAGTTTCACTCCCACCACGAAGTCGCAGGCAGCACTTTCCGCTGCACTGCAGGCCGCATCCGCGGCCGGTAACCCGGATATTCGTCCGGCACATTTGTTGGTGGCGTTGCTCGATCAGACCGACGGCATCGCCACACCATTGCTGAAGGCCGTCGGCGTCGACCCCGCAACGGTGCGTCGAGAAGCGCAGAACCTCGTCGACCGCCTGCCCTCGGCATCCGGTTCGACCACCACTCCGCAACTCGGCCGTGAAACTCTCGCCGCGATCACCGCAGCGCAGCACCTGGCCACCGAACTGGACGACGAGTTCGTCTCCACCGAACACCTCATGGTGGGTCTCGCGACCGGAAACGACGACGTCGCCAAGCTCCTCTCCGGCCATGGTGCCGGAGCCAACGAGCTGCGCGACGCGTTCCAGGCGGTCCGCGGCAGTGCCCGCGTCACCAGCGCGGATCCGGAGAACACCTACCAGGCGCTGGAGAAGTACAGCACCGACCTGACGGCGCTCGCCCGAGAAGGCAAGCTCGATCCCGTCATCGGCCGCGACACCGAAATCAGGCGTGTCGTCCAGGTGCTGTCCCGGCGAACCAAGAACAACCCCGTTCTGATCGGTGAACCCGGTGTCGGCAAGACCGCCATCGTCGAAGGACTCGCACAACGCGTCATCGCCGGCGACGTACCCGAAAGCCTGCGAGGCAAGACCGTCGTATCCCTCGATCTCGGTTCGATGGTCGCCGGCGCGAAGTTCCGCGGTGAGTTCGAGGAACGGCTCAAGGCCGTGCTCGACGACATCAAGAACTCCGCCGGTCAGGTCATCACGTTCATCGACGAGTTGCACACCATCGTGGGCGCAGGAGCCACCGGCGACTCGGCGATGGACGCGGGCAACATGATCAAGCCGATGCTTGCTCGCGGCGAGCTCCGACTCGTCGGCGCGACCACCCTCGAGGAGTACCGCAAGTACATCGAGAAGGACGCCGCCCTCGAACGCCGCTTCCAGCAGGTCTACGTCGGGGAGCCGTCGGTCGAAGACACCGTCGGCATCCTGCGCGGACTCAAAGAACGCTACGAGGTGCACCACGGCGTCCGCATCACGGACTCCGCCCTGGTGGCCGCCGCGACCCTCAGCGACCGGTACATCACGGCCCGGTTCCTGCCGGACAAGGCCATCGACCTCGTCGACGAGGCCGCGTCACGTCTGCGCATGGAGATCGACTCGCGCCCCGTCGAGATCGACGAGGTGGAACGAGCCGTCCGCCGCCTCGAGATCGAGGAGATGGCCCTGGCCAAGGAGACCGACGACGCGTCGAAGGCCCGGCTGGACAAACTGCGTCAGGAACTCGCCGACCTGCGGGAGAAGCTGGCCGAGCTCAGCACGCGGTGGCAGAACGAGAAGAACGCCATCGACTCGGTGCGGGCGCTCAAGGAAGAACTCGAGAACCTGCGCGGAGAATCCGATCGTGCCGAACGCGACGGTGATCTCGGCAAGGCCGCCGAACTGAGGTACGGCCGGATCCCGACCCTGGAGAAGGAGCTCGCGGCAAAGACCGAGGACTCACCTGCCCAGGGCGACGTGATGCTCAAGGAGGAGGTAGGCCCGGACGACGTCGCCGACGTGGTGGCGGCGTGGACCGGAATTCCGGCCGGCCGAATGCTGGAAGGCGAGACCGCCAAACTGCTGCGGATGGAAGACGAACTCGGCAAGCGAGTCGTCGGACAGAAAGATGCAGTGCAAGCGGTGTCCGACGCCGTCCGACGGGCCCGCGCCGGGGTGGCCGACCCGAACCGTCCGACGGGCTCGTTCCTGTTCCTCGGACCCACCGGCGTCGGTAAGACCGAGCTCGCGAAAGCGTTGGCGGAGTTCCTCTTCGACGACGAACGCGCGATGGTGCGCATCGACATGAGTGAGTACAGCGAGAAGCACGCCGTGGCCAGACTCGTCGGTGCCCCTCCGGGCTACGTCGGCTACGAGGCCGGCGGCCAGCTGACCGAGGCGGTACGCAGGCGTCCGTACACGGTGGTGCTTTTCGACGAGGTGGAGAAGGCACACCCGGATGTGTTCGACATCCTGCTGGCCGTGCTCGACGAGGGCAGGCTCACCGACGGCCAGGGCCGCACGGTCGACTTCCGCAACACGATCCTGATCCTCACCTCGAACCTCGGTGCCGGCGGTACCAAGGACGAAGTGATGGACGCGGTGCGGCGCTCGTTCAAGCCCGAGTTCGTCAACCGGCTCGACGACGTCGTCGTGTTCGACGCACTGTCGGAGGACCAGCTCGAGTCGATCGTCGACATCCAGCTCGGCTTCCTCGCGAACCGTCTGGCAGCTCGTCGACTGACTCTCGACGTGTCGTCGCCGGCCAAGATGTGGCTGGCCGTACGCGGTTACGACCCGCTGTACGGTGCTCGACCGCTTCGCCGACTGATTCAGCAGGCAATCGGCGACCAGCTGGCGAAGCTCCTCCTCGCCGGTGACGTGCACGACGGCGACGTGGTGCCCGTCAACGTCAGCCCCGACGGCGAACGGCTCATCCTCGGCTAGCGCCCGAGCCGGCAACCAGCCCGAGCAGGCCCGCACGAACGTCTCGTGCGGGCCTGCTGTCGGTAGCCACTGTCGACGTTCTCGGCGTGGGTACCCTCGTGGAATGACAAATCCGGACGACCCGCGAGCACCCCGAGATCGCGATCAGGACGCGGCGCAGCAGCCGGAGTCATCCCAGCCGACCCAGGACTACGGGCACCCAGGTGCCCAGCAGTACCCGGACGCCCAGCAGTACCCGGACGCTCAGCCGACGGAGGCGTATCCGACCCAGGCCTACGGCAACCCCGACCCGCAGGCGTACCCACCGGGCTACCAGCCGACGCAGGCGTTCCCGCCCTTCGACCCGGCGCAGCAGGCGGCCGCGAACCAGGCCTACGGGCAGGCCCCGGGATACGACACCCAGCAGTTCGGTCACACCCAGCAGTTCGGTCACACCCAGCAGTTCGGACAACCACAGCAGTTCGGGGGCACCCAGCAGTTCGGGGGTGCGCCGCCGCCGCAGGAGCCGAACAGCGTCGATTCCGGCAGTAAGGGGCCCCGTCCGTGGGTTCTGGCGCTGATCGGGCTCGTTGTGCTCGTCATCGTCGTCTCGTTCGGGATTGCGTTTCTGAGCGGAGGGCGCGACGAGCCGGGCACCACCGCCGCGGCACCGTCCACCTCCATCCGGCCCTCGCCGTCCAGCGCGCCCACGACGACGCCGCGGCCCACGGAATCGGGTGCGACAACCACACCCGAGCTCATCCCGGGCGGCATTCCCGAGATCCTCGGCCAGCTCGGCTCGTCGGTGGGAACGATCAACGCCAACGACGGTTCGACTCTGACGCTCGACGGCCTCGACGGCGCTCCGGTCACAGTGCAGACCACACCGCAGACCCAGATAATCTCGTTGTCCGGTCGCGATCTCGCGTCGTTGGCCGTCGGTGCTTTCGTCGTGGTGCAGGGCGAGGCCGTCGAGAACGGAATCATCCGTGCGAACGTCATCATCGAGACTCCCAAACTCGGAGGGTGACGGCGGGAGTGGAGCCTGCGGAATGACCCTGAGGTGAGGCGGGAGTGGAGCCCGCGGAATGACCCGCAGCTCTCCGTGCGGCTCCTATGACCGTCTACAGGAGTCGGCGGCCGTGGACGGGCGCGAGGTGGAAGTCGATTAAGGTGGTTCGCGATGACGGCAATGTGGTTCGGCCTGGCGGTAATTGCACTCGTGGGCGCAGCAGCGCTGCTCTACATCGACCGATCCAAGCGAGATCGATCCGGTCGGGTTCGGCAGATGTGGGCCAAGGCCCAGGGGTACGAGTACCGACCCCACGACCGAGAGCTGGTCACCCAGTTCTCGCGCGCCGCGCTGTCCAAGCCCGAGTTCGATGTGGCTCTCGGTGTCGTCACCGGAGTTCGGCGTGGTGAGGAGTTCGTACTCTTCGACGTCGAGGAGACGGGCACCATCGTGGCCGTGCAGCGTTCCGTCGGCTCCGATGTCGATATCGACCTGAGGCCCCGCTCGACGCCACCTCCGCGCGACGAGGACATGCAACTGCTCGGGTCCATCGGACCGCGAGTGGTGTTCGCCACCGACGTCGACATCGCTCGTCGTGTCTGTGACCAGCGGATGGCGGCGTTCACCGAGTCGATTCCCGAGAATCTGCAGCTGTTGTGGAGTGAACAGGACTGGACTCTCGGATCGATGCCCCTGACCAGTTCGGGGCGCGATTGGGATGCCGCGATCGATGCGGTGGCGCGACTGTCGGGGATGCTTCACGTTCTGCCGCCGGTCCGCGGTAGCGCGGTGTACGGCTCGCGTCCGGGCGGCGGCGAGTCCGTTCGTGATCGAAGCGATCCGGGTCGACCGTTGGTGCAGGAACCGCGCGTCGGGCCGCCCCGCAACCAGCAGTCCGGGAACGTCCCGCCGCGCAGTGTCGAGCCTCGCGGTGTGGAGACGAGAAGTCCTGCTGCCGATTCTCGTCCGCAGGAGGCGACTCGACGGCCGAGTCCACCGAGGCCGGATCAGAGCGGACCGCAGGCCACCCGATCGGTGAATCCGGTGCGACCGGTACCGCGTCCGCCTGTGTCCCGTCCGATTCCGTTCGATGCGGATCGGCGACGCAACCAACCCTGATCATTCTCGGGCGTGCCTACCGGCCTCGGCGGCCGGGCACCGTTAAATTCGTACCTCGTGACGGTTTTCTCGGGCGTTGTGGTCCTCGTGCTGGTACTCGTCGTTCTCGGCTATGTCCTGAGTGTGGTGCGCCGACTCGCGCGGTACCGCGGTCTGGCCGAGCAGAGCGCACGGCTCGTCGACATCGAGCTCGAGCGTCGATACGAGCAACTGCAACCGTTTCTGACTGCGGCCGAGTCGGCGGACCTGTCGGGCGACCTGCTGCGTCAGCTCGCCGGAGCGCGTTCGTGGTCCAAGGCAGTCCGTGATCGCGGACTGGGCCTGCAGGCGCAGGCTGCCGCCGAGAACGCTCTGTCCGCCGCCTTCCACGCGGTTCTCGACGACGCCGAAGCGCGCCGCAGTGTCGTCGGCAACTGGGCGTTCCAGGGGCCGGCCGGCGACCTGACTGTCACCGAGAAGCGGATTGCCGGCGCGGTGCGGGTGTACAACGACACGGCGTATCAGCTGTCCGAGGCCGTCGGATCGTTCCCCTCGTCGCTGGTCGCGAAGGCTCGCTCGGTGACCGCGCCCGAACCGTTCGTCGAAACCAAGGAGTCCCTGGACGAGCACCGCGCCGCCGAGGTCGCCGCGTAGGGGAGCGCTGCGCCCAGTACCCGGGTGCGGGTGGTCGAGAATCTCGGTGGGTAAGTTCGTACCGACCCGACCGCCTCATGGCACGACGAGAGGAACCCGAACATGGCCGACAGCGCTGCGAATTCGGACAGGCAGGAACTGGCCGATCTGGTGAAAGAGCTCGCCGTCGTGCACGGGAAGGTGACGTTGTCCTCGGGCAAGGAAGCCGACTACTACGTGGATCTGCGTCGGGCGACCCTCCATCATCGCGCAGGTGCATTGATCGGTTCGCTGATGCGCGAACTCGTCGCCGACTGGGATTTCGCGTCGGTCGGCGGTTTGACGATGGGCGCAGATCCCGTCGCGATGGCGATCATGCACGCGCAGGGCCGGCCGATCGACGCATTCGTGGTGCGCAAGGCCGCGAAGGCGCACGGCATGCAGCGTCAGATCGAGGGACCGGACATTGTCGGCAAACGTGTTCTGGTGGTGGAAGATACGACGACGACCGGCAATTCGCCCCTGACCGCAGTTCGAGCCCTGCGCGACGCGGGCGCGACGGTGGTCGGGGTCGCCACAGTCGTGGATCGGGCGACGGGTGCGGACGAGGTCATCGCCGCCGAAGGGCTGGAATACCGATCACTGCTGGGCTTGGCAGACCTCGGTCTGTAGTCACTGTCGCGGCCGGACCGGGGGCCCGGCCGCGACAGTGATTGTCTACAAGCCTGTTTCAGCGAATCAACTGCGCGACGACGACGAAGTTGTCGTCGGTCGGCTCGCCGCCTTGAACGTCGCAGTTGGCCAGGATCAATCGACCGGGCACCGATTTGCGGAGTTCGTTGTCCGCTAACAGTGATCCCTTCGGCAGGGGTCCTACGGTTTCGACTGCGTATTCCAAGGTGCCGCTCGAGGTACGCAGCACAACGGTGTCGCCAGGGGTTACCACCCGCAATGCCTTGAACGGGGCGTCCCGCTTCGAATAGTTGTGTCCGGCAACAACAACGGTTTGTTCGGTGTCGGTTCCCGGCATTCCGCTCTCGGCCCACCACGCGGGTAGTTCGTCGACCGGGTTCAGCACCTGCCCGCTTTCCCCGCCGCGATAGAGGGGGTCCGGATGAATGGGACTGCTCAGATAGGTCGACCCGTCCGCCGAGCGCAGCTCGATGTACTCCGGTCGAGAGGGGGCGACATCGCCCGTCGGTGCAGCCCCCGAGATCTGTGACTGCACCGGCGAACGATCGGGTGCGGCGATCCCGACTTCGTCACTCGCACAACCTGATACGAGAAGAACGAACGTCAGGATCGCCGTCCACAGCCAGCGGGTGTTACGAGGTGGCATCGGTGGAGCTGCGGCGACGCAGGTAGAACGCGCCACCGGCAGCTGCGACGACGACCACGCCGACACCGGCCAGGATCACCGGGGTGTTCGACGAGCTGTCCGAAGCGCCCGACGCCTCGTTCGAGGAATCGCCGAGTGCCAGATCGACCGGCGGGAGCTCTCCGGCCACGCTGACGACGCCGTTGTCGTCGGTGGTGAAGTAGTCCGCGACGGTGAAGGATCCGTCCTCGTTCTTGACGCCGACGAGCGAGACTCCGGTCTTGTCGACGACGACGGTGTTCTCGTCGACCTCGGTGACGGGTACGTCTTCCTTCACGGTGTTGCCGAGGTTGATGGTCCACTCGAACTTCGGTCCGCTGGCTGCCAATTCGGCTGCCTCGGCCTTGAGATCGGCCTCGGCCTTCGCCTTGGCGTCGGCTTCGGTCTTGGCGGCCGTTGCGGCGTCCTGAGCCGTCTTCAGCGTGGCTGCTGCCTCCGTGGCCTTGGTCTTGGCGGTCGCGGCTGCGTCGGTCTTGGCCTGCAGGTCGGCGTTCGCCGTCTCGACGGCCGTATTCGCCGTCACCAGTGCCGCTGCGGCTGCGTCGGCCTTGGCCTGCAACTCAGCGACATCGGCGTCCGACGGCGCGGAATCGAGTGCAGCCTGGGCAGCGGTTGCCGCCTCGGCCTTGGCGTCGGCATCGGCCTTCGCTGCGTCGGCTGCAGTGCGGGCGTCGGCTGCGGCCTTCTCGGATGCAGTGTCCTCACCTGCGGCGGCCTCGGCGGCGGCTTCGAGGTTCTTCGCGTTCTGCTCGGCCACTGCGGCCACTGCGGCAGCGGTCTGAGCCTCGATGTTCAGTGCCAGCGACTTCGCGGCAGTGGCAGCGGCAGCGCGAACTGCAGCGGTCACCTTGGCGAGGTTGAAGTTCTTGAACGAATCCTGAACAGCGGTAACGGAATCCGCGAGCGCCTTGTTCGATGCGTCGGCTTCGACCTTGGCGGTGGCGGCGAGTTCGGCCTTCGCGTCGGCGTCTGCGCGAGCTGCCTCGGCTGCGGCGGTGGCCTCGGGGTCGCCCGAGACGGCTGCGGCTTCGAGCTCCTTCGCCTTCGCCTCTGCCTCGGCTGCGACTGTTGCAGCGCTGTCGGCGGCGGCCTTGGTTTCGTCGGCCTTGGTCTTCAGTTCGGCAGCGGTGTTTTTCGCTGCGGTGACCGCTGCGCTCGCTGCTGCGCTCTCGACCTTGGCGTTCGAGGCGGCCGTGACGGCGGCCTTGGCCTTGACGTCTGCCTCGGCAGCAGCAACCTCTGCCTTGGTGGCGTCGGTGCTCGCGGTGGCCTCGGCTGCCTTGGCCGTCTCGAGTCGTACCTGGGCGGCAGCCGATGCGGCTGCGGCTTCCTTGCTGGCGGCCTCGGCGTCGGCGATCGCCTTCTTCTCGGCGTCGGACAACTGCGGAATGACGTCGAGATTGACTGTGGCCGTGCCGTCTTCGTTGAACACGACGCCGCCGGTGATCTGCGGCAGTGGACGAACGGCGGAGGGGGCTTCGGGTGTCGGGACTGCGGCTGCGGCGGCCGCGGCTGCGTCCTCGGACGTGACGGCCGGGACAGGTGCGTCGATCTGTCCTTCGGCTGTTGCGGTGCCGGATCCTTCTACTGCGGCACCCTGTTCGCCTGTGGGAGTGGCGGGTTCGACGCCCTCGGATTCTTCGCCCGCCGGTGCTTGAACCTCGGAGCTTTCCGGCGTACTGGGCTCCTGAGCACTGGCGATTCCCGGTGCGGCGATGGACAGGGACAGTGCCATGGCGGCCCCGGCTGCGGCGAGGCGCGCCTTCTTGGACCTGGCGATCGACTTCTGCGACATGGAGATTGTGGCCCTTCGGTCAGTGGCAGCAGTGAGCTGCGCGCACCCGTCCTCCCACGCGGAACGAGTGTTGTTGGTGAGTCACACGAACAACCGTGATGACGTGACCGTAAACCAACCGGACGGTACATCGAACCGAAAAGCCCTTTACTGAGGTATTGGTTACCAAAGTGTTACTGATGAGACGGATGTGACGAATGAGGCCATTGATACACGTCGACGGCCGAGAGCGATGCTCTCGGCCGTCGGATTCAGCGGTTGATCGAAAGGCTCAGTCGCCGACTGTCACCGCACGAGCTTCGTCGATGCTGTGCGGTGCCGGCTCGTGTTCGTCCACGTGGGCGAGGACTTTTCGGCCGGTCGCCAGGACGACGATGGCCAGTGCCGTGCAGGCCGCGCCGACCCAGAACGGGACGTGCATGTTCGATTCTCCGAGCTTGCCGGCCAGGTAGGGAGCGGCGGCACCGCCGGTGAAGCGGACGAAGCTGTAGGCCGCGGACGCGGTCGAGCGCTCCACCGGTGCTGAGATCATGACGGTCTCGGTGATCAGAGTGTTGTTGACGCCCAGGAACAGGCCGGCCACGACGGTTCCGACGATCAGGACGGTCTTGTTCTCGGTGAACATCGCCATGACGCCGAGGTCGACGGCGAAGAGCAGGAGCGAGAGCATCATCATGTTCAGCGTTCCGTAGGCCCGCTGCAGTCTCGGCGCGATGAACACCGATGCCACGGCCAGGCAGAGGCCCCAGCCGAAGAAGATGAAACCGATCGAGTAGGTGCCCATGTCCAGGGGGAACGGGGTGTACGCCAGCAGGGTGAAGAAGCCGTAGTTGTAGAGCAGTGCGGTGATGCCGACGGTCAGCAGTCCGCGGTGTCGCAGTGCCCGGAACGGATCGAGGATCGACGTGGTGTGAGCGGGCTTGGGGGTGTCCGGGAGCATGACGATCAGCAGGATGAATGCGATGGCCATCAGTACCGCGACGCCGAAGAACGGTCCGCGCCAGCTGAATCCGCCGAGTAGGCCGCCGACCAGCGGGCCGGTTGCGATTCCGATGCCCAGTGCGGCCTCGTAGAGGATGATCGCGCGGGCGACGCCGCCGGATGCTGCGCCGACGATGGTCGAGAGCGCCGTGGCGATGAACAGGGCGTTGCCCAGTCCCCAACCGGCGCGGAATCCGATGATCTCGCCGACGGAACCGGACATGCCGGCGAGGGCGGCGAAGACCACGATGACGGCCAGGCCGGCCAGCAGTGTGCGCTTGGGCCCGAATCGGCTGGACACGACGCCGGTGATGAGCATCGCGACGCCGGTGACGAGCATGTAGCTGGTGAACAGCAGCGACACCTGGGACGGCGAGGCGTGCAGTTGTTCGCCGATCGGCTTGAGGATCGGGTCGACCAGACCGATGCCCATGAAGGCGATGACGCTGGCGAACGCGACGGCCCACACGGCGCGCGGTTGCTTCAGCAGGCTGTCGGGGGAGGTGCTGGTGGTCACGAAAGAGTTCCTCTCTTTTCGCGATCGACGGGTTCGAGGATGCTGCGAAGCTCGCTCAGGCCGTCGGTCAGTTTCTGGATTTGTTCCGGGTCTCGGTCGGACAGGTACGGGACGAGTCCGTCGACGATGTGACGGCGACTCGCGGCGAGCCACCGATGGCCGGCCTCGGTCATCTCGACGAGCACGGCCCTCGAGTCGTCGGGGTCGGACGTCTTGGTCACCAGGCCGTTCTTGCCCAACTTCGCGAGCAGTGCCGTGGCCGAGGGCTGCGAGCATCGGTCCAACTCGGCGAAGGTGCTGATGCGCAAGGGCTGATACTCCTCGAGCAGCGACAGTGCCCGCATCCACGCTCTGGGCCATTCGTCGCTGCCGAATCGGGCAGCCAAGCGAACGAAGCGTGACGAACTGGTGACCAGTTCCGAGACCAGATCTTTGAGGTCGTCGTGGGAATGGCTCACCGGTTTATTGTTACATACACTAACTATCTATCGCAACGCGAGGCTCACCGGCCGTTGAAATCGGGTGGGGTGAGCTCGGGGGAAGAGAGCGGTCAGTGTCGACTCAGTAGATCGGCGATCTCGCGATCCCACTCGGCGTTTCGGCGCCCGTCGTAACGGAAGCGCATGACGTAGTAGAAGCCGATCAGCGCAGTGGCCGCCAGGATCCAACTTCCGACAGCACTGAAGATCGCGGCAGCGACCACATCCGACGAGGTCAGTGGCCGCAGGCTCAGCTCGCCGGCGTCGTTCACCCAGATCTGAGCGGTCGTACCTACCGGCGACCCGGTGTCGACGCTGACGCGGCCGGTGTGCTCGACACCTCGGTAGACCCACTGCGAGGGAACGGCCGTCACGGCGGCACCGTTGGTGGAGTCGAAACTGGTTGCGGCGGTCGGTGCCACGGCTGCGACATCGGTTGTGGTGGCCGTCACCTGGTGGATCGACGTGCGCTGCTCGTCGAGTCGTTGCTGCTGCTCGGAGTAGGCACCGATGCCGATCCACAATGAGAACGGCACCATGACAATTAACAGGGTGACGACCCACCGCTTGATCTGTGCCTGGCGGAGGTCGCAGTCGCGGAGAAGCGGATTGGGGTAGCCGGCGACCTCGTCACCTGCGATGCGAGTGTGCCCGGTGAGTTTGCGGCGCATGATGGTCCCCAGTGCTTTCGAAAATGATCCGACCGACCTGTCCACGATGCCCACGCTCACTGCGAGTATCAAGCGATAGGGGTCAGGGTCACATGTGACGGTCGTTATGACGGATTCGCCCCGGAAAGGTCGGAAGTGAACATCGATCGGGTGGGATATGCCCGCGTTGCCGCGTCGGTAGCAGGTGCGGTGACAGTGCTCGGGGCGTGGACGGGCTCGGCACGGCTGCAGAAGATTGCCAAGCCGCTGATCGTTCCTGCATTGGCCACCGCCCTCGATCCAGCACACGACCGGGTGCTGGCGACGGGTCTGGTCGCAGCCACCATCGGTGACGTGCTGTTGATCGACCCGGACGACGACTCGGCCCTCGAACTCGGTGCCTCGGCATTCGGAGTCATGCAGAGTTGCTACACGTTCTTGCTGTGGCGTCGTGGTGCGCGACCGGTTCTGCTGGACGCCGTTCCGCGATACGCGGGCTGGCTGGCCGCGTCGATCCTGCTGGCTCGACGCCAACCGGCGGTCGCCCCGACCCTGTCGGCCTACGGCGGCGTGCTCGCGACGACGTCGACGTTGTCTGCGCGGTCGGTTTCACGTGGTGGTGACCGCAGGCTCGTCGTGGGCGGCATCCTGTTCACGGTGTCCGACGCGCTGATCGTCCACCGACGGTTGTTCCTCACCGACGAACGGCAGCGCCGCACGGCGGAGGCGGTGATCCTGTCCACGTACGTGGCCGCTCAGATGTTGCTCGTCGACGCCCTGGCCACTACTCGTCGACGCCGTGACGGGGAAGCAGCAGAACCCGCTCTCGATGGGCCGGGTCCACTCGAACGGCGATGACCGTGCCCGGCTCGAAGTGTGCGGTGTCGGCTCGGGGAATGCCGTAGACGATCTTGCCGAAGTAGCTGCTCGAGCCCGGCACGGTGAACTCCAGGTCGAGCTCGGCGGTGTCGTCGTCGATGCGCCGGATCGCGTCCACCGTCGCCCACCCCTCGACGCCGTGTTCGATCAGATCCTTCTGCTCGCGCGTGGGGCGTCCGGCGATCATCATGGCCAGGCCGAGGGCTGCGCCGAATCCGGCCACCAGGGCTGCCAACTGGTACGGCAATGTGCCGGGCGGGGTCTTGTCCACGAGCCAGCCGATCCAGACTGCCAGCACTATCGAATAGCCGATCGCCACGACGACGACGGCTCGCACGATCCTCGAGTCGTTCACTTCGGTACTCCTGTGCCGTCGGGAGACGGCGTTCGATCGATCGGAGATTGGGGGTTACTCGTAAGTAGGGTTACATGTACGGTGATCGATGTGACTCGACCAACTGTCTTCATCTCAGGTGCCGCGGCCGGCATCGGCCGTGCAACGGCACTCAAGTTCGCTGCCAACGGTTACCTCGTCGGTGCGTACGACATCGACGAGACCGGTTTGGCGTCACTCGGCAAGGAAGCTGCTTCGCTCAGCGGTCGGGTGTTCACCGGTACTTTGGATGTAACCAACTCCGACCAGTGGGAAACCCGGTTGAAGGAGTTCGTTGCCGAGGGTGACGGTCGACTCGACATCTTGATCAACAATGCCGGGATCCTCGCTGCAGGGGCCTTCGAAGACATGCCGCTCTCGGTGCATCGCCGCCAGATCGACATCAACGTCAACGGCGTCGTCTACGGCACCCACGCTGCATTCCCCTACCTCAGGGACACCCCGGGCGCGCAGGTCGTCAACCTGTGCTCGGCCTCGGCCATCTACGGTCAGCCCGAGTTGGTGACGTACGGCGCATCCAAGTTCGCGGTGCGCGGCATCACCGAGGCGTTGGATCTCGAATGGAGCAAGTACGACATCGCGGTCAAGGCCATGTGGCCGCTGTTCGTCCAGACGGCGATGACCGAGAAAATCTCGACGGGCACCACGAGCTCGTTGGGCATCAAGCTCACCGTCAAAGACGTGTCCGACGCGATCTTCGACGCCACCCGTCCGGTGAAGCGCCGGTTGCACAAGGTGCACTTCCCGGTCGGACTGCCCTCCAAGGCGCTCTCGCTCGGTTCACGGTTCTCGCCTGCGTGGCTCACCCGTGAAGTCAACCGCCGTCTGAGCCACACCTAGAACGCCGCACCGGACGATGCCGGCGCTGCGCCGGTATCGTCTGTCTTTCGAGCAGTAGGTGTCGAAAGGTGGGTCGGGTTTTCTTCATGCTGAGCACGGTGCGGTCGAGCAGGACAAGACAATTCGGGACAGTGCGATTCGGAACGGTGCGGGCGTGGGCGGTCGCGGTCGGGATCGGGTCGGCGCTCGTACTCACCGGCTGCAGTAGCGAGTCGGCTGCGCAAGCGCCGCCTCCGTCGTCGACCACCACCCCCGTGCCGACCACCACGACGACCGCACCGACCACGACTCCGCCGCCGGTGACGACCACGTCGGAAGCGCCGCCGCCCCCGCCGGTCGAACCACCCCCACCGGTCGCGGAGCCGCAGACGACGTACGCCGCGATCGGCGGGGCCTATTACTTCACTTCGCCCGACGGGCTGTTTCAATGCGGCATCGTGCCGCTGTCGAGTCGCACCGAGGCCGGGTGTCAAGGCACGACCACCCCGGTCCCGCCGCGGCCCGACGACTGCATGATCAACTGGGGCAACGGTATTCGCGTGACCAACGACGGTCCCGCGGCATTCATGTGTTCCGGGGGAGTGGTGTACACCTCGGGTGGCGAGTCGATGGATCCGCCGCTGGCTGTCGGTGCGACCATCGCCGAGGGTGGCTACACCTGCACCTCGGCCGAGAACGGTATCTCGTGCGCGAACGACGCCACCGGTCACGGATTCCGGATCGCGCCCGACAGTAACGAAATCTATTGAGCGAGAACGAGATCGACGGCCAACCGGCCGAAGCCGGTCCCACCGAATGGGGTGAGAACCCGAACGGCGTCGGCCCGTGGTCGGACACCCACGACGAGCCGCCGCCCGACGACCCGCGACTGGACCCCGAACTGCTCGCCGCCGGTGATCGACGCAATGTCGTCGACGCATATCGATACTGGCGACGCGAGGCCATAGTCGCCGACATCGACACGCGCCGTCATTCACTGCACGTCGCCATCGAGAACTTCGCGAACGACGCGAACATCGGCACCGTGGTGCGCACGGCCAACGCCTTCGCCGCGCAGGCGGTGCACATCGTCGGGCGGCGTCGATGGAACCGTCGCGGCGCGATGGTCACCGACCGGTACCAACACATTCACCACCACGATTCGGTGGAGGCGCTGATGGCGTTCGCCGAGGACCAGGGACTCGTCGTCGTCGCCGTCGACAACACCCCGGGCTCGGTGCCGATCGAAACGGCAGAATTGCCGCGCAACTGCCTGCTGCTGTTCGGTCAGGAGGGTCCCGGCGTCTCCGACAGTGCGCGGGAGTCCGCATCCATGACGGTCTCGATCGCGCAGTTCGGATCGACACGCAGCATCAATGCCGGTGTTGCGGCCGGGATTGCGATGCACTCGTGGATTCGTCGCCACGCCGATCTCGATACCGCATGGTGAAGACAGGGCTTTACCAGGACGGGATGTAACGGTTCGGCAACGGTAGTGGCAGGATTGCGGGTATGCAGGAGTTGTGGTCGCAGCGTGCCGACGCTGCGGAGGGGGCCGTCGTCGCACGGCACATGCGTCGGCTGTGGGGACTGCCCGGTACGGCGCTCGGAGTCGTCGCGTGGCCGCCCGTCAAGCATGAGCGTGCCTTCCTGCGCTGGCACTACTGGTGGCAGGCACACCTGCTCGACTGCGCAGTGGATGCCGCCGACCGCGAACTCACCACGAAACGTCGACGACGCCTGACGAAGATCACCCGCGCGCACCGCACCCGAAACCTCACTGGCTGGACCAACAACTACTACGACGACATGGCCTGGCTCGGGTTGGCCCTCGAACGTGCGCAGCGTCAGCACTTCGTCGGAAATCGCAGCGGCATCCAGCAGATCGAGATGGAACTGTTCGACGCCTGGGCTCCGGCCGAAGGCGGCGGCATCCCGTGGCGCAAGAAATCCGACTTCTACAACGCGCCTGCCAACGGCCCGGCCGCGATCATGCTCGCCCGCACCGGTCGGCTCTGGCGGGCCCAGGAGATGTCGGACTGGATGGACCGCACCCTGCGTGACTCGCGCACCGGTCTGATCCTCGACGGCATGCATTCCACCCGCGCCCTCGTCGACGCGGGCAAGTCCGGCGAGGTCGAACGCGCGATCTACAGCTACTGCCAGGGCGTCGCACTCGGCCTGGAAACCGAACTCGCACTCCGTCTCGGCGAGCCGAGGCATGCGCAGCGCGTCCACGCTCTGGTCGACGCCGTCGAGAACCACCTCACCCGCAACCTCGTCATCACCGGCGGCGGCGGGGGAGACGGGGGCCTGTTCAACCCGATCCTCGCGCGCTACCTCGCGTTGGTGGCCACCGAACTACCCGGCGACACCGACGCCGACGACCGTGCACGAGAGGTCGCGGCTGCAATCGTCCTCGCCTCGGCCGAGGCCGCGTGGGAGAACAGACTCGAAGTGGAGGACAACCCACTGTTCGGTGCCGACTGGACCCGCGAAGCACGATTCCCGGGGCAGGGCCTGCACATCGCCACCTTCGCCGAGGGAACGGTCCGACCGTCCGAGGTGCCCGAACGCGACCTGTCCGTGCAACTCGGTGGCTGGATGCTCATGGAGGCGGCCTACCGCGTCTGTGCTGGTGGATTCTAGGTCGTTCCGCAGGCTGCACTCCCGCGGTTTCTAGGTCGTTCCGCAGGCTGCACTCCCGCGGTTTCTAGGTCGTTCCGCAGGCTGCACTCCCGCTGGTTTTTAAATCGCTCCGGGCTACTACTCGACAACCTCGTCGACGACGATCGTCTCTTCCGGACGCGCCATTTCCTTGCGGTATTGCCAGATGCCCAGACCCGTTCCGACGACCAGCAGCACGATCATGCTGATCAGCACCGCGGGCATCAGCCACGGGATGCGCTGGATGAACGAGCCGAAGTAGAAGCCGACGAGCAGTAGCACCGGTGCCCAGATGATCGCGCCCAGAGTGCTGGCGATGGTGTAGCGACGGTGATCCATCTTCGCGGCCCCGGCGACCATCGGGCACAGCGTGCGCACCCACGGGATCCAACGCGCGACGAGAACCGCCCAGAATCCGTGCTTTTCCAGCAGCAGATTGACCTTGTGCAGGTTCTTGGTGTTGAGGTACTTGCCGTTCTTGCGGGCCACCAGCGTCGAACCGGTTCGGTGGCCGATCATGTAACCCACCTGGTTGCCCGCGATCGCCGCGACCATCGCACCGACCGAGAGAGCCCAGATGTGGCCGGTGCCCGACGCGTGCGTCGCCATGACGATGCCCGCAGTGATCAGCATCGAGTCGCCGGGTAGGAACAGGCCGATGATCACTGCGCATTCGATGAACACGAATGCCATCACGATCACCCACACGACCAGCGGACCCGCAGACTGCAGCGGTCCGAAACTGCCGACGGCCTCGGTGGACACGGTCTGCAGTGCGGTGGCGGTCAATGCTGTGGCGCTCAGTGACACGGGCTCGATCGCTTTCGGAATTTCTCGATCAGGACTTGGAGTCCGGGGCGTCGGCTTCGATCGCGTCGGCTGCTTCCCCGAGTGGAGTCTTGCGGGCCTTGATCATGCGCTTGCCGACCTCGATCACGATGGGTAGTACGGACACGGCGACGATCAGCAGGAAGATGATGTCGACGTGGTCGCGGATGAACGCGATCTGTCCGAGCAGGTACCCCAGAACCGTGACACCCGCGCCCCACAGGATGCCGCCGACGACGTTGTACGTCAGGAACAGCGAGTACTTCATGTGCGACGCACCGGCGACGACCGGCGCGAACGTCCGCACGATGGGTACGAATCTCGCCAGGATGATCGTGATCGGGCCGTGCTTCTCGAAGAAGACGTGCGACTCGTCGATGTACTTCTTCTTGAAGAATCGGGCGTCGTTCGTCTTGAACAGGGCGGCACCACCCTTGGTGCCGATGAGGAAACCGACCTGGTCGCCGAGGATCGCGGCGATGGGAATCAGGATGACCAGCGTCCAGATGGACGCGAAGGGCTCGATCTCGGTGGACTTCGACGCCGCGATCAGACCGGCTGTGAAGAGCAACGAGTCGCCGGGCAGCAGCGGGAACAGCAGGCCCGACTCGATGAACACCACCAGCAGCAGACCGATCAGGACCCAGTGACCGAAGGAATTGAGCAGGTTCACCGGATCGAGGAAACCGGGCAACAGGGCCAGATTCGTCGTCACCGATTCCGAAGCAGCAAGAAGACTCACCGCGCCCACACTACCGGCCGAAACCGGCAACTCCTGAACAGTCGGTGTCGGCCGACCGTGAACTCGATGGCCTGTTCGGCACCCCTCGACGGACAACCACCCGAGAGGGACGTGAGCGGGTACGCACGACACCGAGCGCGGAGGTTGCCATACTGCACAGGACACAATCGAACTTTCAATGGAGGAATGACGCCGTGCCTATCGCAACTCCCGAGGTCTACGCCGAGATGCTGGGCCGGGCGAAGGAACACAAGTTCGCCTTCCCGGCAATCAACTGTGTGGGTTCCGAGTCCATCAACGCCGCCATCAAAGGCTTCGCCGACGCGGGTAGCGACGGCATCATCCAGTTCTCGACCGGCGGCGCAGAATTCGGCTCCGGCCTGGGTGTGAAGAGCATGGTCACCGGCGCTGTCGCTCTCGCCGAGTTCGCCCACGTCGTGGCCGCCGAATACGACGTCACCATCGCGCTGCACACCGACCACTGCCCCAAGGACAAGCTGGACACCTACGTGCGTCCGCTGCTCGCGATCTCGCAGGAGCGCGTCGACGCCGGCAAGAACCCGCTGTTCCAGTCGCACATGTGGGACGGATCGGCCGTGCCGATCGACGAGAACCTGGAGATCGCGAAGGATCTGCTGGCCCGCGCTGCGGCCGCGAAGATCATCCTGGAGATCGAAATCGGTGTCGTCGGCGGCGAGGAAGACGGCGTCGAGGCCGAGATCAACGACAAGCTGTACACGTCGAACGAGGACTTCCTCAAGACCGTCGAGGCACTCGGTGCCGGAGACGCCGGCTCGCGCTACCTGCTGGCGGCCACCTTCGGCAACGTGCACGGCGTCTACAAGCCGGGCAACGTCAAGCTCAAGCCGTCCGTTCTGGCCGACGGTCAGCGTGTGGCCAGCGAGAAGCTGGGCCTGGCATCGGGCTCGAAGCCGTTCGATTTCGTCTTCCACGGCGGATCGGGCTCGGCGAAGAGCGAAATCGAAGAGGCGCTCGAGTACGGAACGGTGAAGATGAACGTCGACACCGACACCCAGTACGCATTCAGCCGCCCGATCGCCGGACACTTCTTCTCCAACTACGACGGTGTGCTCAAGATCGACGGCGAGGTGGGCAACAAGAAGGCCTACGACCCGCGCAGCTACCTCAAGAAGGCAGAAGCCGGAATGACGGCCCGTGTGATCGAGGCCTGCAACGACCTGAAGTCGGCCGGACGCAGCGTCAGCGCCGGATAAGCGGCTGCGCCCCATGTGAGCGGAACCTCGTAGCCCACTACGAAGTTCCACTCACATGGGTTCTCAGCTGCACACCTTCCACTGATCGCCGTCGAGGCTCAGGTCGAAGGTGCGCGGCGAGCGATCGTTCGGGTTGGCGTCCGTGTGGGCGATGACCTGAGCGATCGCCGTGGTGTCGTCGGTGACCTGGATGGCGTCGATGCTGTCGACGGTCGGGATGTTGCCCTGCTCCACGGACACCCGATGCACGTCGGCGAACTCCGTGTCCGGGATGTCGCGGTAGAACGTCGCCAGGTCTCCGCAGGACGTACTGCGCAGCGTGGCCAGATCTCCGGCGGCCAGCGCCCTGGTGAACGACTCGACCGTCGTGCGAATCTGCGCTTCCGGGGAGTCTTCGACGCTCGTGCGGTCGATCAGCAGGTACGCACCGGCGGCCACTGCCGCGATCACGACTACCGCGGCCACCAGAGCCGCCCACCACTTCTTGTGACTCGGTTTGTTCGGTTCCGCAGCCGGCGGTCCGACGCGGCGTGGTCCGACCTGCTGCGGCCGAGCCTTCTGCGGTTCGATCTTTCTGGGCGCGATCTTCTGGGGCGTGATCTTCTGGGGCTCGGCTTTTCGAGGCGCAGCTACCGGCGAATCGGCTTCAGGTGCAGCGATCTTCTCGGTGGGGGCGTCCGTCGATTCGTCGGCCGGCTTCTTCTTGTTCAGGTCGATCTTGGTCGTGTCGGCCTCGGGGGTCGCATTGTTCTTCTCGTCCGACATGCGTTCTCCCTCGTTCACCGAATTCCTCGAAAGCTGTAAGTCCGAAATTTCGTCAGCTGGCAGCCTATCGACCGCGTGTGCAGCGCAGCGTGAGCGCCGCCGGGGGTGTTCGGACACGATTGGGTGACGTAGGGGCACAATGAGCGCCATGACTTCTTTCGGTGATCTGCTCGGACCTCAACCAACGCTGTTGCCCGGCGACGACGAGGCCGAATCCGCACTGCTGAATCACGAGGCTCCCGAGACGGTTGCTGCGGCCCATCCGACGGCGTCGATCGCGTGGGCGTATCTCGCCGAGGCCGCTCTCGAATCGGGTGCCACCATCACCGCGTACGCCTATGCGCGTACCGGTTATCACCGAGGTCTGGACCAGTTGCGTCGTAACGGATGGAAGGGATTCGGGCCGGTCCCGTACAGCCATGAGCCCAACCGCGGATTCCTCCGATGCGTCGCAGTCCTCGCCAAAGCCGCCCGCGACATCGGCGAGCACGACGAGTACGCCCGCTGCCTCGACCTCCTCGAAGACTGTGACCCCAAAGCAGCGGAAGCGCTCGGCCTGGGCTGATCGGGCCCGCGCGAGCCGGGCGCGTGGCCGAACCCGGATGAAGGCGGGCACCGAGCGGCTGCGGTTGTCGTTGTTGCCCATCGTGCAGTGCGCGTTGGCGGCCGGGGTCGCGTGGTTCGTCGCTACGGATCTCGTCGGTCACGAACGTCCGTTCTTTGCGCCCATTGCGGCCGTCGTCTCGCTCGGTGTGTCCCTCGGGGCGCGGTTGCGTCGATCGGCCGAGCTGGTGGCCGGCGTGACGGTCGGCATCGGCGTCGGCGATCTGTTGATCTCCCTGATCGGCAGTGGGCCGTGGCAGATTGCGCTGGTGGTCGTGTTGGCGATGTCGGCTGCGGTGTTCCTCGACGGCGGCCCCATCATCGCGATGCAGGCCGGATCGTCCGCGGTGCTGGTGGCGACCCTCATTCCTCCGGGCAACATGGGTGGCCCCAACCGCATGGTGGACGCGTTGGTCGGTGGTCTGGTGGGCATCGCGATCGTGGCGTTGATTCCGACGCATCCGGTGTGGCGGGCGCGTAAGGATGCGGCGAACGTGTTGGCGACCGCGGCGAGCGTGTTGCAGAAGGTGGCCGACGGGTTGGTGGCCAACGATCCGAAGCCCATCGAGGATGCGTTGCGCAAGGCTCGGGCGACGCAGTCCGGCATCGATGCTCTGCGGACCGATCTCAAGGGCGGCCGGGAGATCGCGCGCATTTCTCCGATGTACTGGAGTCACCGCAACCGGTTGGCGGCCCTGGCGGCGACGGCCGACCCCATCGACAACGCGGTTCGCAATATTCGGGTGCTGGCACGGCGGTCGTTGACCTTGGTGCGCGACGACGAAATTCTCGATCCGCGGGTGGTGGACGAGGTGGAGAAGCTGGCGCATGCGGTGGAAGTCCTACGCCAGATGATTCTCGCCGATCCGGGGCAGAAGCCGGATGCGGCGGAGGCCGCGCGGGTGTTGCGGTCGGTCGCTGCCGGAGCGAAGCCGGAACTGATCTCGAACGCCGGGTTGTCGGCGACGGTGGTGCTCGCTCAGTTGCGGTCGATCATCGTCGATCTGTTGCAGGTCGCCGGGCTCAAGCGCATCTCTGCGCTGGCGACTCTGCCGCCGACGGTCAAGCATCCGCACGTCCCGCCGGAGTTGTGACCCGAGCACACCATTGCATATATGCGTATGTACGCATATGGTGACTGCCTGAAGTCGTTGCAGTCACGAGGGGGAGTCATGGGCGCGGGTCACGGACACAGCCACGGCGTGGGTGGTCATTCGCCCGACGGCGCGGGACCGCCCAGATCTCGGGTTCGCAAGATGATCGTGGCGTTGGCCGTTCTGGTGGTGTTCCTGGTGGTCGAACTGACCGTCGCGCTGGCCATCGGCTCGCTCGGTCTGCTGGCCGATGCCGGCCACATGCTCACCGACGTACTCGGGATGTCGATGGGCTTGATCGCTCTCGTCCTTGCGCGAAAGGGAAGTGCCGCAGCGGCAAGGACATTCGGTTGGCACCGTGCCGAGGTGCTCACCGCGATCGCGAATGCTGTTCTGCTGCTGGGCGTTGCGGCGTTCATCATGTACGAGGCGATATCTCGCATCGGCGATGCGCCCGAGATCCCCGGTCTTCCGCTGATTCTCACCGCTGCGGCCGGTCTTGCCGCGAACATCGTCGTCATGATGCTCATCCGCGGCGATGCGAAGGACTCTCTCGCCGTTCGCGGTGCCTACATGGAGGTGCTGGCCGACGCCGTCGGCAGCGTCGGTGTGTTGGTGGGCGGTGTGCTCATGCTGGTGTTCGGGTGGACCTGGGTCGACATCGTCGTCGGCGTGCTCATCTCGCTGTGGGTGGTTCCGCGTGCGATCAAGCTCGCCGGGTCGGCACTGCGCATCCTCACTCAGGCGAGTCCTGCCGATGTCGACGTGGACGCGCTGACCGGAGATCTGAGCGCCCTTCCCGGAGTGACGGGAGTGCACGACCTACATGTGTGGACCCTGACCACCGGAATGGACGTGGCCACCGTGCACCTGGAATGCGAGGGGTCGTCGTCGATGGTGCTCGATCGAGCGCGCTCGCTGTTGTCGACCTACGGACTCGACCATGCCACCGTGCAGGTCGAGCCGACCGCACACGGCCGAACCTGCAAGGAAGAGCTCACCTGGTGACGGTGCGTACCTCGGTTCCCGGACGCCAGACGTCGATCTGCATGTGATCGTCCACCAGTGACGTCAGTACCACTTCGCCGATGTCGAGATCGAACACGTGATACGGCACGAGTTCGCCGGGAGTCGCGTCGAATATCGGTTGCAGCACAGCAGGATCGGTGATCTCTGCGGCGATTCCGCTGATCTTTGCGTCGCCGCCCTCCATCGAGTGGTGGCCGGGATTGCTGTGCAGTGCGAACCGGCCGTCGCGCTGAAGATCTTGCGCTTTGGCGGCACCGAGCATCGAGCCGAGTCGCAGCACCCCGGTGTCCACGAACTCCACCTCGGTTCCGCTCACGCGCGGTGAGCCGTCTGCTCGTAGCGTCGCAAGAACATGGTGCTTGTGCGCGGTGAATCGGGCCCGCACCGCGGACGCGAGTATCGGGGCCGCTGCCGAGAATTCGTTCCACGTCGTCATGCGCACATTATGCGATCCGGCACCGACAGTGTTGGGCAGGAATGCACGGAATCTGCCCGAACAGACGGAATCCCGCCGATCGCGCTCGATATCGTGCACTCTTTCCCGCTGGACCTGTCAGATCCAGAATCGCATCAGGTAGTTGCCGTTGCCGGCGAAGAACTCGGGGACCCCCGACAATCCGAACAAGGTGTAGATCGCTCCGAAGAAGGCGGCATTGACGGCCGGTACGAAGAGCAGCGCAACGAGGACGAGAATCCCGTATCCCTTGACCTGGTTCAGCGACGCTCGGGTGGTGGGTGAGAGCGAGGGTTCGAGGGCTGCGTATCCGTCGAGTCCGGGCACCGGGATCAGGTTGAGGATCGTAGCCATGATCTGCAGAAACGCCAGAAAGCTGAGCCCGTACCAGAAGGCGGCGTTGGTGCCGTCGGTACCGAACAGCCTGATGACCACCAGAAGTGCCACGGCCACAACTGCATTGGCGAACGGGCCGGCCAGTGCGATGCGCCGCTGGGTCGACGCCGAGAACTGTCCGGTACGCAGGTACACGGCACCGCCCGGCAGGCCGATCCCGCCGATCGCGATGAACACCACCGGGAGAACGATGGACAGCAGCGGGTGTGTGTACTTCAGCGGGTTCAGGGTCAGGTAGCCGCGGAGCTCGACTTCGCGATCACCGGCTCGAAACGCGGTGTAGGCGTGGCCGAATTCGTGCAGGCAGACCGACGCGATCCACCCGGCGAGAACGAGCACGAACACTCCGATGCGCGCGGCGACGGACGTGACGTCGTCCGCCGTCCAGGCAAGGGCACCACCGATTCCGGCGATGGCGAGTACCGCGACGAAGATCGGACTGGGCAGGACGGGACCGCGCCGCACCGGAACGGTCATCGGACCAGCAACCACTCCTGATGGTGGCGGTAGAAGGTCGACCGCTTCACTGCCTTGCCGCCGGCGATGCCGTCGCGCGTCAGTTCGGCGGCGGGGGAGCCGAGTTGCATGGCGCGGCCGCTCACCCAGCGGCGCGGCAGAAATCGGCGACGGCCGACCACGCGTGCACGGAGGCCGGGCATGTCCGGGGTGGGAGCCACCTCGACTCCGGGCACGACGCCGGAGAACAACCGGGTGTCGTCGACATAGGCCTCGCCTTCGAGGTCGGTTCCGTCGGCACCGCCGAGCAGAGCCCTCCCGACGACGGCCTTGCCTGCATCGTCGCGGATGAGGGGTGTGCTCGACGCAGTGCCCGTCAAGGCGACCTTGGCGGCACGTGACCCGGTGCCCAGCTTGTAGATGTGCGCGGCATCGGTTGCGTTCTCCGGCACGAACGCGACTTCGACGTGCAGCCGTTCGGTGCGCATCAGGCGCGTCAGCAGCGCGGCGAGGGACGCATCATCGCCCAGGACGATGATGCGTGGCTCGGGGGCGGATTCGATGTCGGAGAAGATCGCGCTGCAATCGTCGTCGGTCGGTACTGCGTCGGCGTTGCGCAGTGGGACGTCGGTCAGCGTGATCGGCAGCAGCGGGTTGCCGCACTGCAGAACGAACGGTGTCACGGCGCTCCTAGATCTTCCGATGAATCCTCGTCACGACCATAGTGCCCTCGTTCGGCGTCGACCGTAGCGGCATGCGGGCCAGCTCACCGCCTCGGCTAGACTGTTCCCCCGGCCACTGTCGCGCCTGCGACGAATGGTGACTGCTGCATTCGCTCTAGTACATCTGCAGCACGTCCTTGCACGAAAGCAACGTAGGAGAGCACATGCCGGCGATAGTCCTGATCGGCGCCCAGTGGGGCGACGAAGGCAAAGGCAAAGCCACCGACCTGTTCGGCGAACGACTTCAGTGGGTGGTTCGCTACCAAGGCGGCAACAACGCCGGCCACACCGTCGTTCTTCCCAACGGCGACAAGTTCGCGCTGCACCTGATCCCGTCGGGAATTCTGACGCCGGGCGTCAAGAACGTCATCGGTAACGGTGTCGTCGTCGATCCGGGTGTGCTGCTCACCGAGCTCGACGGCCTCGAGAAGCGCGATGTCGATACGTCGAACCTGCTGCTCAGCGCCGATGCGCACCTGATCATGCCGTACCACGTGGCCATCGACAAGGTCACCGAGCGCTTCCTCGGAGCCAAGAAGATCGGCACCACCGGGCGCGGCATCGGCCCGTGCTACCAGGACAAGCTCGCCCGCGTCGGAGTGCGTGCGGCGGATGTGCTCGATGAGAAGATCCTGACTCAAAAGGTCGAGGCTGCACTGGAATTCAAGAACCAGGTGCTCTCGAAGATCTACAACCGCCGGGCGTTGGACCCACAGCAGGTCGTCGACGAGGTGCTCGAGCAGGCCGAAGGTTTCAAGCACCGCATCACCGATACGCGCCTGCAGCTCAACCTAGCGCTCGAGCGCGGCGACACGATTCTGCTCGAGGGATCGCAGGGCACGTTGCTCGACGTCGACCACGGCACCTATCCGTACGTGACGTCGTCGAACCCGACGGCAGGCGGTGCGTCCGTCGGCTCGGGCATCGGCCCGAACAAGATCACCACGGTCCTCGGCATCCTCAAGGCCTACACGACGCGTGTCGGTTCGGGTCCGTTCCCGACCGAGCTGTTCGACAACCACGGTGAGTACCTGGCCAAGCAGGGCGGCGAGGTGGGCGTCACCACCGGTCGTGCCCGACGTACGGGCTGGTTCGACGCGGTCATCGCTCGGTACGCCACCCGCGTCAACGGCATCACCGACTACTTCCTGACCAAGCTCGACGTGCTGTCCAGTCTGGATACCGTCCCCATCTGCGTCGCCTACGACGTCGACGGCGTCCGTCACGACGAAATGCCGATGACGCAGACCGGTTTCCACCATGCGAAGCCGATCTACGAAGAGATGCCCGGTTGGTGGGAAGACATCTCCGGTGCCCGGACATTCGAGGAACTGCCGATCAACGCGCAGAACTACGTCCTGCGTCTCGAGGAACTGTCGGGCGCGTACATGTCGTGCATCGGTGTGGGACCGGGCCGCGACGAAACCATCGTCCGTCGAGACATCCTGCGGTAGCCGAACCCGTTATCGAAAAGCCCCGAGGCGCACTGCCTCGGGGCTTTTTGCTGTCTCCGCACGAACCTGTAGACCCAGGAACGTCTGTGTCGATGAAACAAACTGTGCTCTCGTAGACCGGCTGGAAACAATCATTCGGACGGGTAATCGTCCGAAATCGGCCGTCGGCAGTTGTCCGATTCAACCGATTCCGGATGAGGCTCTGCTTTACGGATGATCGCGACATGTAAACGCAGAGTTCGAAACGAGCGGCTGAAAAGACTCCTGGACTTTTACTCTCACTTGGGTAACAGGCCACGTAGACGTGGCGAAACAATGAGCATCGCACCAATTGCGGAGGCCTCTTCGGATGGCCGACGATCCGATCGGATCACCCCCCTCGGCCCCGTGTGGCCACCGAAGAAAGTAGAACGAATGAACAAGGCAACCAAGGGCGCGCTCGCTGCCGCTGCCGCTGGCGTGCTCCTGCTCGGCGGTGCCGGGTCCTACGCGCTCTGGAGTGATAGCGAAACCGTCGACGGTGGCACCGTGACTGCAGGTATTCTCGACATCGCTCCCGGTACCAGTACGGGATGGAGAGACATTTCGGCGGGTGCGCCTGGCACCCCGATCCCATCGATCGCCAGCTTCCGTATGGTACCCGGCGACATCCTGCAGTACGACGCAACATTCGTAGTCACCGCCACCGGTAACAATCTGACCGCGACGTTGACGGCTGATCCGCTGACCGCAGTGAGGTACGACGGCACTTCCGGATTGACTGCTGTCAATGCTCCGGTCGTGGTTACCAACTCGACCGGATCCAACACAATCACCTCCGCTCAGGCCGGACAGACGATCACGGTGTCGGCGAAGGTCACCTTCGATAGGGAAACCGCCAATCAGGTCGGTCAGAACGGCACTATCAATTTGTCGACGTTCAAGCTGAATCTTCAGCAGACACGTCCGTAGTCATTTCGGTTCGTGTCGAAACTCAGACCGAGAGTCAAGACAATGTGGCTCGGTATTGCGGTTGCGTCGGTGGCTGTCCTGGCCTTTGGGTCAGTGCAGACTACCGGCGCACTGTGGCGCGACCAAGAGACGATGAACGCGGGGTCGGTCAAAGCGGGCACGTTGACTCTCTTTGCGGGTGGAGATTCGACTACGACCTCCCAGGTTTTCCAGTTCGACAACCTCGCCAAAACTTTGATTGCACCCGGTGAATTCGGCCAGGGTGCGATGGTGTTGAGGAACGGTGGCAACGTCCCGCTGCGGTTCAGAGTGAGCAGGATTGGGTTGACGCCGGCTACGGTGGCACCGGCCACGCCGGTGCAAGTCGCCGTAGACGTTCGGATCGGCACGACTGTTGCTGCTTGCACGACGACCAGTGCGCCGTCGGGCCCGTCCGTAGTCAGCGTTTCCGCGAGCACGTCGTCGCCTGCAATCGTCCCCGTCGGAACGCCGATCTTGGAGCAGACCATTCAGGCCAATCAGGCAGTGGTGCTGTGTGTGCGGTCGACGTTGGTGTCCGCCTCGACGTCAGTGTCGTCGTCGTACCGACATGAATTCACCATTGTTGGAGAGCAGGTGCAGAAGTAATGACGACCGCTGAGCAGACCAGCGAGAAGACCGGGCTCCGCTGGTGGATCGTCAACGTTATGTCCTTGCTTCTCTTGTTCTGTGTAGTGGCGATCCTCCTTGCAGCCGTGGTTGTGCCGAAGGTCAGCGGATCGCAGGCATATACAGTTCTGACCTCATCGATGGAACCGACGTATCCACCTGGAACCTTGATCGTCGTCAAGCCGGGCGACGTGCAGTCGATGGGCATCGGCGAACCCGTCACATACCAAATTGCCTCCGGACTGCCCGAAGTGATAACGCACAGGATCGTCGCCGTCGGTTTCGACGCAGAAAACAGGCGGGTTTACACAACGCAGGGCGACAATAATCCGCGTCCTGATGAGAGCCCGGTCAAGCCCGAGCAAATCCGCGGAAGGGTTTGGTACAGCATTCCGTACCTCGGGTACGTGAATAATTGGATTACCGGTGAGCGCCGAACGACCGCCGTATACGTGATTGCGGGCGGCTTGGTTGCATTCGCGCTCTATCAGTTTGCGAGCGCAGGGATCGACCGGTCGCGGCGAAAGCTGCAGTCGTGAGCTTTCTCCGTCCGGTGTTCAACGTCCTGTCCAGTACTCGCGTTCGTGCGCTTCTGTCGCTCGGGATGGTTCTGGGCCTCGGCGCCGTGGGCACTCTTGCCGCGTGGTCGTCGACTGTGGTTGCGACGTCAGGTCAGTTCACAACCGGAACTGTCGACATAACCATCAACAACTCGAACGATCCGGTGACGTACGCGTCTGCACCGCTGACCGGGTTGTTTCCCGGTTCGATTACCTCAGGGGCATTCACTGTCCGCAACGTCGGGTCGACAAATTTCTCGTACTCCGTCGCTGTTACCGGGACTGGTCTCGGCGCATTTTTCGATGTAACTGTCAGGAAGGACGGAAGTGTGACTGCGCCGTGCACTGACGGCACTGCAGTCACGCCATCACTCGCTCCTTTGCCCGCGAATCTACAGATTGCTCCTGTGGCAGCACCCCTGGCCGCCACAAGCGGAGTTCAAGTTCTGTGCGTAAGTCTGCGACTGTCGCCGGATGCCCCTGCTAGCGCGCAGAGCTCGACGGGGAACGTCAGCCTTCTCTTTACTGCGACGGGGGCTTGATGGCCAAGTCGAGACAAATGATGAAGGAATCCGCGCTCAATATCGGTGCGCTCTTAGGCGTTATTTGCTTCGTCTTCGCTGTGTGCGCTGTCTTCTTCGGCATCACACCGCTGATATTCCGTTCCGGCTCGATGAGCCCCGCGATTGATACGGGATCTTTGGCCTTGGCGCGTACCGTACCGGCGTCGTCGCTGACGGTCGGCGATATCGTGAGCATCAACCGTACGGATGGATCGCGTATTACGCACCGAGTTAACAAGATTCAGGGTTCTACCGGAAACTCTGTGTCGGTCCTCCTCAAAGGCGACGCAAATGCGGACGTCGATGCCGACAGTTATGCAATTACCGAAGCCGATCGAGTTTTCGCGCATGTGCCTTTTGGCGGCTATGTAGCAACGTGGACCACCACGCCGTTCGCCTGGGTGCTCGGCGCTGGACTTGCAGCATTCTTATTGTATGTCGCATGGCGTCCGGAGCCGAGTGCGCCACGTACGCCGAGCGGCAGGCACTCCTTGTCCACCGGGATTGCACTTGTAGCTGCTGGTGCGACCGCTCTGGGAATGGGGTATGCGCATCCTGACGTGACTGAGGCTGCTCTATCGGACACTGCGACTGTTCGGCCGGGGCCGCTAGCAGCTGGTACCTTACCCAACCCGACAGGACTGGTGTGCTCGGGCGGTGGGGCGTTGGCAGGATCGGTGACTTTGACCATCGGCCGTCCCGTGGCTCCGGTCACCGGGTTTCAGGTGGTAGTTCGGAATGCTGCAGGTACAACTTCCACGGCCCCGATGGCTTTCACGGTGCCGCAGACCGGTAGCGCCACCGCGGTGGTGACTTCCGGACTTCTCGGGGCATTGTTGGGCGGAACTTCGTATGCAGACGTTCGATCGACTGCTGGGCAGTGGGTCTCGCCCGGGAAACAGACCCAGACAATCACCTCTTTTCTAGGTGTGAATTGCAACGGCAGCGCCACCGCGTCGGCTAGCAGGCAAGCTGTGCCGATACCGTCGCCGACGATCGATAGTTCGGTGGCTAACACGACCGCGCCCGAGATCGCGGCATCGACCACGACAGCGACCACGACACCGACCACGACGGTGCCTCCGAAAGCTACGGAAGTGCCACCAATGACGACGACGTCGGCACCGACCGTCCCCACCGAACCGGTCGTTCCCGCACCGATTGTCCCTGAACCAGTCGAGCCCGGACCTGCCGTCCCTGAGACGTCGGCGCTTCCGCCAGCCCCTCCAGCAAGCGCATTTGTCTCACCCGGTTCGCCGAAATCCTCGGGTGAGTACACAGCGAGTGTCGCACAAGGTGTGCTGGCAATAACCGATCCCGCGGAGGTGATCGTGTACGAATACCCAGTGTCGTCGAGTGAGCGTTACGGCACAGGGGCAGTGTGGTCCTCCAACGGCAGCTTGTACATCCTCTCGGAGAAATCTGCTCCGGTGCAGTTGGCTCCGTCAGGTGATGGCACGTTTGTTTCGAGTACGAAATCGACCGCTGACTTACCGTCGGACATCGCCGCGTTGCTTTAGCCCCGATCCACCGACGTCATCCCGCTGGGCTTCGTGTGCCGGCCTCTTACCACGGTTCCGGCGGCGGGTTGCAGGTGGTGCTGATCGCTCCGCTGTACCTACGCCGAGTCCGCGCCTCATGATGCCGAGGGCATGTGCGCGAAAGGTCCGTCGGTCAGACCCGACAGCGAGGTCTCGATGATCGCGTATGACCGGAGGTCCATTGCGGAGGACCTGCTTACCCGCGATTTGGAGCGATCGTAGGAGGCGCGCCTCGTTCGGCGTGTACGTAGACCGGCCGAAGGCGCGAGTCGATGTCGACTGCGCGTGGTCTCGAACGGTGGTCGACCCCGCAGCGACGGATGACGTCCCCGCCGAGATTCTCGCCCTTCTGCAATAGCGGAGACGCCACATATATCTCGGAATCGAAGTGCGCGTCTACGAATCGGGTGGATAATCGAGGCCAAGTAAAGCGACGGAGGGCCGGTCGATGACTGAAAATTACAATGGCTTGGAAGTTTTCAGCTACCAATTCGATCGGTTTGCTTACGAACACTCGTGGATCGGGGCGCAGACTGGCGAATTCATGCTCGGTCCGCAAGGGGGCGGCATGTTGGAGTTCACCCACGCGATGGTGTTCGCCCTCCCCGAGGGTGGTGCGCACGAAGTACACGGACCCATTCTGGAGTGGTACCTCTCGCACGGCGGACCCTATGGCGCACTTGGCTATCCGATCAGCAACGAGCGCCCGACGCCCACCGGTTCCGGACGCTACAACCTGTTTCAGCGCGGAGCGATCGGCTGGCTTCCGGATACGGGCGCATTCACCATCGGCGGTAGAGAAGAGGATTCTGATGTCAGTCCGGGTCCCGCCGCCGCGACGGTTTCCGTTGTCGACGCCTCGATGTCTTCGGTCGGGATATCTGGCTGACAAAGCCAACTTCAATCCTGTTTTCCATCTATTTATTCGGTCGAGAAGTATCTTTAGCGATTACCGATGAATTCAGAACAGCGTCGGCTCGTCGAATCCGGCGACGCCTTCGATGCCGAGAATTCGTTGTTTCGTATTCGCCCCGCCGGGAGCGGAGAAGCCGCCTACCTCTCGGCCCGCGCCGAGCACGCGATGGCACGGAACGATGATCGGTACCGGATTTCGGCCCAGTGCCCCACCCACCGCCTGGGCCGCGCCCGGCACCCCGAGTCGACGCGCGATGTCTCCGTACGTCAGCGTCGCGCCCCTGGGGATCGCGCTGCACACGGTGTAGACCGAGGCGTCGAACGCCGAAACCTGGAGCACCAGCGGGATCGGGCTCATGTCCACGTCGCGCCCGGCGAGGAGCGCCACGATTCGATCGATCGCGTCCTCGGCGAGAGCGTCGACCGGACCTAGGTCAGCGGCGAAGCCGGCCAGGTAATCGAGCATCGCCTCGTCCGACGGCTCGGGTAGTGCCACGGCCATCACGCCGTCCGCGCTCCAGGCAAGACCGCATCGCCCGATGGCCGTGTCGAAGAGGGTGCTGCTCGGCATGGGTCGAGTATCCACCGGACGCCGACAGGCAGTCCAGTCGAACGCCCAATGGACTTGAAAGTTCGATGCCAGTGGGTGAATATGGGCTGTATGGCCTCCAGAGTGCTCAATGCAACGTCACTGGCCCGTGATCTCGGAAGCTGGCGCGGCGACGCGTCGGCCGATGGATCCGGCAGGCGCAAGGCCTCCCGTCCCACGTACAGGGCGCTCGCAGACGGGGTTCGACTGCTCATTCACGACGGCCGCATCCCGTTGGGTGTCGGGTTGCCGAGTGAACGCGATCTGTCGGCTGCTCTCGACCTGAGTCGCACCACGATCACCTCGTCGTATTCGGTGCTGCGCGACGAGGGCTATCTCATCAGCAAACAGGGATCGCGCAGCACCGTGGCGTTGCCTGCCGCGCCGACACCGAACGGAATGCTGATTCAGTCGACGTCACCGTCGGGTCCGGTGGTGGACATGAGTCATGCGGCCATGTCGGCGGCCGACGGAACGATGACAGCAGCGTACGAATCTGCGCTGCAAGCACTTCCGACGTATCTGCCCACTCACGGTATGGAGCCCATCGGACTCGCTGTGTTGCGGGAGGCCATCGCGCAGCGTTTCGTCGAACGTGGGTTGCCCACCACCGCCGATCAGATCATGGTCACTTCGGGTGCGCAGCAAGCGGTTCGGTTGCTGCTGGGTACGTTGACCGCGCCCGGTGACCGCGTCCTGATCGATCACCCGACATATCCCAATGCACTCGAGGCCATCAGGCGCGTCGGTGCCCGGCCGGTGCCGGTGCCGGTCCGTCCCGTCGAAGGGGATTGGGATCTCGACGGAATCCGCAGTGCAGCAAGGCAAACCGCCGCCAAGGTGGCGTACTTGATCCCGGACTTCCACAACCCCACCGGGCAGGTGCTCGACGCGGAGGGGCGCGCCGAGCTCGCGCGCATCACCCGAGACACCCGAATGACGCTCATCGTCGACGAAACCATGGTGGACCTGTGGCTCGATGCGCCACCGCCGCCACCGGTCGCGTCGTTCGGGCGGGTGTCGGGATCGGACATCGTCACGATCGGTTCGGCGTCCAAGTCGTTCTGGGGCGGTCTGCGGATCGGGTGGATCAGAGCGCATCCTTCGCTCGTCTCGCAGCTCGCCGGCTCGCGAGCAGCACATGACCTCGGTACCTCGATCGTCGATCAATTGGCGTCGTCGTTCCTGCTGCAGGACGCCGAACCCGCGCTGGAGGTCCGTCGATCCCAACTGCGGGAGCGTCGAGATGTGCTCGAAGATGCCCTGGCCGAACATGTTCCGGAGTGGAAATACCGGCGCTCGGAGGGCGGGATGTCGCTGTGGCTTCAGCTCCCCGCTCCGGTGTCGAGTGCGCTCGCCGCTACTGCGCCCGCGTTCGGGGCAGTATTGGCCGCAGGTCCGCGGTTCGGGGTCGAGGGTGCGTTCGAGCGTTACCTTCGGCTGCCGTACACCCGTGAGCCGCAGGAGCTTCGGGCTGCGGTTGCGGCCACTGCCGCGGCGTATCGAGCCTTGGCACCGAGCGTCGAATCCGAACAGCCGGCCCTGGTGTTCTGAGCGGCGGTGTTCTGACCGCGAGCTCGAAGTTATGGACGAGAATCAGCCGTAAAGCGTCCATAACTTCGAGTTCGGCGCAAAGAATTACGCCCAGACGGATGCGATGTCGGTGGCGGTGGCGGGCGGTGGCGTCGGGACGCCGTTTTCGGTGCGCGAGAACCGCGGTGCCGGACGGTGCTGCGTCACGCCGCCGATGTCGATGAGCGAGTCTCGGTCCTTCATGTGTGGGTGGTTCGGAGCCTCGGCGAAGGTGAGGACGGGGGAGACGCAGGCGTCGGTGCCGTCGAAGATCGCGGCCCATTCGTCGCGGGTCTTGGTCAGGAATGTCGCGGTGAACGTCTCGCGCAGTTCCGGCCAGCGCGGCTTGTCCATCTGTGACGGTAGGTCTGCATCTGCGAGGCCGAGACCGGTCACGAGCTGAGCGTAGAACTGTGGTTCGAGGGACCCGACCGCCATGTACTTGCCGTCGGACGTCTCGTAGGTGTCGTAGAACGGCGCGCCGGTATCGAGCAGGTTGACGCCGCGGTCGTCGCTCCATGCTCCGACGCCTCGCCAGGCCCAGATCATGTGCGACAGTGCTGCGGTGCCGTCGACCATGGCTGCGTCGACGACCTGTCCCTGTCCCGAATTCTGTCGTTCGTAGAGTGCCGCCATGATGCCGAAGACGAGGAACATCGATCCGCCGCCGAAGTCGCCGACCATGTTCATCGGTGGCACCGGTCGTTCGCCGTCGCGGCCGATAGCGTTGAGGACGCCTGTGACGGAGATGTAGTTGATGTCGTGGCCGGCGGTCTGCGCCCAGGGGCCTTCCTGCCCCCAGCCCGTCATGCGGCCGTAGACCAGGCGCGGGTTTCGGGCGAGGGCGTCGTCGGGGCCGAGCCCGAGTCGTTCGGTGACGCCGGGGCGAAAGCCTTCGATCAGCACGTCAGCGCGTTCGATCAGGCCGAGGACCTTCTCGATGTCGGCGGGATCCTTGAGGTTCGCTTCGACGATGGTGCGGCTGCGCAGCTGGTGGTCGTGTGGAGAGACCTGTCCGGCGCGCTGGACGCGGACGACGTCTGCGCCGAGGTCGGCGAGCAGTAGCGCTGCGTGCGGACCGGGCCCGATCCCGGCGAGTTCGACGACGCGGAGCCCTGCGAGCGGTCCACCAGTGTTAGCCACGTTTGTTGCCTCGTTCCGACTCGTCAGCTGCGATTGTGAATGGAGACTAACTTGTACTAGGGCGTCCAAGTGATGTGGGTGTGGATAATAGGGCTGTGACTGCCCCAGAACCCGTCCGCATCGGTACTCCACTCACGCCCGGTGCCACCCGGGTCATGCTCCTCGGGGCAGGTGAGCTGGGCAAAGAGGTCATCATCGCGTTCCAGCGCCTCGGTGTCGAGGTGATTGCCGTCGACCGTTACGACAATGCCCCGGGCCATCAGGTGGCGCATCACGCGTACACGATCGACATGAGCAACCCCGAAGAGCTGCTGGCCCTGATCGACGCCCAGCAGCCGGACTTCGTCGTCCCGGAGATCGAAGCCATTGCCACCGATGCGCTCGCCGAGGTGGAGTCCAAAGGACGCTCCGTGGTCATTCCGACCGCGCGTGCAACACAATTGACGATGAATCGCGAAGGAATCAGGCGGCTCGCGGCCGAGGAGCTCGGTCTGCCGACCTCGCCGTACGCGTTCGCCGATTCGTTGGACGAGGTCCGACAAGCGTTGTCCCACATCGGCTTCCCCGCTGTCATCAAGCCGGTGATGTCCTCGTCCGGTAAGGGGCAGTCGGTGGTACGAACCGAAGCCGACGTCGAGACGGCGTGGGACTACGCGTTGAAGGGCGGTCGAGTCGACCTCGGCCGCGTCATCGTCGAGGGATTCGTCGATTTCGATTACGAGATAACACTTCTCACCGTGCGCGCGACAAACGGGACTTCGTTCTGCGAGCCGATCGGTCATCTGCAGGAGTCGGGCGACTACATCGAATCCTGGCAGCCGCAACCGATGTCCGACGCGGCACTCGCGTCGGCACGCGAAGTGGCCGAGAGAATCACGACGGCGCTCGGTGGTCGGGGACTGTTCGGCGTGGAGCTGTTCGTGCAGGGCGACAACGTGTACTTCTCCGAGGTCAGCCCCCGGCCACACGATACCGGCCTGGTAACGCTTCGTACGCAACGGTTCTCGGAGTTCGAGCTGCACGCCCGCGCCGTTCTCGGTCTACCGATCGACACGACGCTGCTCTCGCCGGGAGCGTCGGCGGTCATCTACGGCGGTGTCGATGCGGACGGAATCTCGTTCGAAGGCGTCGCCGATGCCCTCGCGGTTCCCGAAACCGACCTTCGACTGTTCGGCAAGCCCGCCAGCTTCGTCCGGCGGCGAATGGGTGTTGCGGTGTCGACGGCGTCGGACATCGAGACCGCTCGCGCTCGGGCCCGCGAGGCAGCAGGCAAGGTTCGACCGACCGTCTAGATTGCGGCCACCACTGCCGCGGTAGCAAGGGCGTTGTTCATCGTGTGCAGTGCGATGCCCGGAATCAACGATCGGTGCAGTCGAACCAGCAGGGCCGCAGCGGAGCCTATGCAGACCATGATCAGCGCGATGGCGGGCAGCACGTGGACGGCGCCGAAGCACACCGCGGATCCGAGAACCGCGATCTGCCATCGTGTTCGGGTGTCGAACCACCCGAAGATCACCCGACGGAAGAGGACTTCCTCGAGTACCGGTGCGATCAGCACAGTGCAGGCGATGGTGAGGGTTCCGGCGACCACACCCACATCGAGTGCATCGAGGGTCGACGCGCTTCCGCCGGCATCGGAGGCGGGAGCTATGCCGACAGCGCCGGCGAGTGCAATGCCGACGCCCATGGCGGCGATCCACGCGACGGGTACTTCCCACAGCAGGTGCCACAGTGAGCGTGGACCCGACGTGAGCTGCAGATCCTTCCACGTCCAGCCGCGGCGACTCAGCGACTGCCACAGGGCAACTGCGAACACCGCCGTCGCCAGCGGAATGGCGTAGCCGAGTACCCAATTCAGGTCGAACACACCGACGAGAAGCACGACCGCGGCCACCGCAGCGATGGCACCGATGAGCAGGCTGCCGATGGACAGCAGGGCGTCGCCGCCGGACACAGGACGTTCGAAAGTCGCGGTTCGGGGCACAGGCGTCAACTTACCGGCGATCGGCGTGCACACTTGACCACCATGAGCGCTCTCGGAGAAATACTGGTCGGCCTGGTGATTCTGGTCGGACTCGTCGGCATCGTCGTGCCCGTTCTGCCGGGCACCATCTTGATCTTCGCTGCTGTTGCGGTGTGGGCGTGGGTTACCGGCGGCACGGCCGCGTGGACGGTGTTCGGCATCGCGGCGGTGCTACTGGTTCTGAGCGGCGTCGTGAAATACACCTGGCCGGGCCGCCGGATGCGGGAGGCCGGAGTGCCGATGCGGTCGCTGATCGTCGGCGGCCTGCTCGGCATCGTCGGCTTCTTCGTCATCCCGGTCGTCGGGCTCTTCATCGGTTTCATCGCCGGCGTCTACGTGGCCGAACTACCCAGGCACCGCAACCATTCCGAGGCCTGGCGATCGACCGTGCATGCGACCAAGGCGGCCGGGCTGTCGATCCTGGTGGAGCTTTTCGGCGCGTTGCTCGCCTCGGCCGTGTGGCTCGGGGGAGCAGTACTGATCTAGGGGACCCGATACCAGGCCCGGGCGTTACCGTCGAGCACAGCGGGGAGGTCGCCGCCGACGGCCCCGGAGATGATGTCGATGTCGGTCTCGGAGAACGGCCGTGGGGCTCGCGTACCGGGCAGATCGGTGCCGAACAGCAGTGCCTCCGGGTTCACACGGTGGATCTGCTGAAGGGTGTCGACGATGTCGAGGTCCACGCGGCCGAATCCCGTTGCCTTGACGCGTACTCCGCGGTCGACGAGGTTCAACAGATAGGGAAGTCCCTGCGTCGACAGTCCCAGATGGTCGATGCTCACCGCCGGTAGTTTCGCGAGGATCGGCTCGAGCGAGAGCAGCAACGACGCGTCGACGTACAGCTCGGCGTGCCAGCCCACCAGTTCGTGCACTCGTCGGGCCTGCGTGGTGAGCATCTCGACGTCGGTCTCACCGCGTTTGAGGTTGAATCGCATTGCTCGCACGCCTGCCTCGTCGAGGGCGACGATCTCCTCGTCGGTGCACTCCGGATCGAGCTGGGCCACCCCCACCCAACCGCGTCCGAGCGTCTCCAATGCGGCCAGCAGATAGCTCTGATCGGTGCCCTGGAACGATGCGGTGACCACGGCACCGCCGGTGATCCCGAGCCCGTCGACGTCGTAGAGATAGTTCGAGATGGTGTACGGATCCGGCGTGTATCCCTGGTTCTCGATCAGCGGAAATCGAGGGTCGATGATGTGTAGGTGGGCGTCGAACACGGGTCCCAGCATGCCAGCTCGCCGATTCGCCGTCGCGGCCACCTGGCTCGGTGTTTGAATGCGAAACATGAAACCGGAGACCACCGTCGTTCTCGACGGATACACATATTTCGAATGTCCACGCTGGCACGACGGAAGGATCTGGGTATCGGATTTCTACAGCCATCGCGTCGTATCCGCCCTCGAGGACGGTTCCGACGTGCGAGTCGAGGCCGAGGTGCCCAATCAGCCGTCGGGCCTGGGCTGGTTACCCGACGGGCGGCTGTTGATCGTCTCGATGCGCGATTACAAACTGCTACTGCGCGAGCACGACGGTTCGCTGACCGTCCATGCCGATCTGTCGACGTACGTGACGGCGAACCTCAACGACATGCTCGTCGATGCGCAGGGTCGCGCGTACATCGGCAATTTCGGATTCGACCTGATGAACTTCGCTCCCGTCGAGACGGCCGACCTGATTCGCGTCGATCCAGACGGGTCCGCGCACGTCGTGGCCTCGGATCTGTACTTCCCCAACGGAATGGCGTTCACCGATTCCGGTGAACTGCTCGTCGACGAGACGGTCGGGAACCGGGTCAGTGCGTTCGACATCGCCGAGGACGGATCACTGGGGGAGCGGCGCGACTGGGCGACGTTCGGTGAGCTGCCGTCGTCGACGGATATGGCAACGGCCATGAGTGAGGTGAAGGTGGCAGCCGACGGCTGCTGCATCGACACCGACGGAACGATGTGGATCGCCGACGCACTCGGTCAGCGCGTGTTGCACGTCGCGCCGGGCGGAGAGGTTCTCGAGCAGCTCGACTTCGATCTCGGAGTGTTCGCGTGCGGACTCGGCGGATCCGACGGCCGCACGCTGTTCGTCTGCGCTGCACCCGATTTCAACGAGCATCAACGCAAGATCGAAACCGAGGGAAAGCTGCTGGCGGTTCGGGTGTAGAGCGCTGCGCGCATGTGAGTGGAAACTCGTAGCCTGCTACGAGGCAGGAGTGGAGCCTGCGGAACGACCCGCAGGCTCCACACTCACATGCGGCGCCAGCCGCTCTAGGCCTTGTCGGGCTCGGAGGCCTTCAGCATGTCCTCACGCTCGACGACCTTGACGCGCTCGCGACCCTCGGGCTCGCCGAGTGAACGCTCGTGGGCGTCGAGGCGGTACCAGCCGTCCCAGGTGGTGAACGGAACCTGCTTGCCTTCGAGGAAGGAGGTGACGCTGTCGAGGTCCGGCTCGGCTGCACCGGTGAAGCTGGGTGCATCCTCGAGCAGGTTCGCGACGGTTTCGTTGGCGTCGCCCTTGGTGTGACCGATGAGGCCGACGGGTCCGCGCTTGATCCAGCCGGTGACGTACGTGGCGGGAACGGGCGTGGTGGAGTGCGGCGATTCGACGACGCGTCCGGCCTCGTTGGGGATGGTGCCTGCCTGCTCGTCGAACGGGAGCTGGCTGATGTTCTGGCTGAGGTAGCCGACGGCGCGGTAGACGGCTTGGACGTCCCAGTCGTTGTACTTGCCGGTGCCGCGGACGTTGCCGGTGCCGTCGAGTTCGGTGCGTTCGGTACGCAGGCCGACGACCTTGCCGTCCTCGCCGAGTACCTCGTGCGGGGACTCGAAGAAGTGCAGGAACAGCTTGTGCGGGCGAGCGCCGACGTCGCGGATGGCCCAGTCCTGCAGGGTGTTGGCGACCATGTCGATCTGCTTGGAGCTGCGGCGAGCCTGCTCGGAGCCTTCGTCGTAGTCGATGTCCTCGGGTGCGACGATGACCTCGATGTTGGGCGAGTGGTCGAGCTCGCGCAGTTCGAGCGGGGTGAACTTGGCCTGAGCCGGTCCACGGCGGCCGAAGACGTGCACCTCGAGAGCCTTGTTGGCCTTGAGGCCTTCGTAGACGTTGGCCGGGATTTCGGTGGGGAGCAGTTCGTCGCCGGTCTTGGCGAGAACGCGTGCGACGTCGAGGGCGACGTTGCCGACGCCGAGGACGGCGACCTTCTCGGCCTCGAGGGGCCAGGTGCGCGGCACATCGGGGTGGCCGTCGTACCAGGAGACGAAGTCGGCGGCGCCGTAGCTGCCGTCGAGGTCTATGCCGGGGATGTTCAGTGCGCGGTCCGCGTTGGCTCCGGTGGAGAAGATGACGGCGTCGTAGAAGCGGCGCAGGTCGTCGAGGTTGATGTCGGTGCCGTAGTCGATGTTGCCGAGCAGGCGCACCTGAGGCTTGTCGAGCACCTTGTGCAGGGCGGTGATGATGCCCTTGATGCGTGGGTGGTCAGGGGCGACGCCGTAGCGAATGAGCCCGAACGGGGCCGGCATCCGCTCGAAGAGGTCGATGCTCACGCCCGGTCCGCTGACATTGTGGTCGGACTTCATGAGCGCGTCGGCGGCGTAGATGCCTGCCGGTCCGGCACCGACGATGGCGACGCGGAGTGGACGAGTCTGATCAGTCATGTGCAGCGAGCTACCTTCTTCGAGGGAAGTGCGGACACCCCAGCATAAATTAAGGACAACCTGAGCTGGGGCAGTGGGCAACTTGCCGTATTCCCCGGGTTCCGGTAGGAATTGACCCGTGCAGACGACATACCTGGTCCGACGGTTCACCGTCGACTTCTGTCGCACCTGCACCAACATGTGTTGTCGGTGATCTGACCCGACGCCCAATCCCTGTTTCCCGACGTCGTCGGGACGGGATCCCTCCCTCGACGGCCGTGCCGCGACCAGTAGGCGCACCGCTGTCTCTCGGATTCGAGGACACATGACCACTCTGGAACAGACAGTTTCGCTCACTCTCGACAAGCTCGGCCCGTCGTTCGGTGCCGAAGTCATCGGTCTCGATGTCGCGTCGGCCTCCGATGCGCAGATCCACGCCGTCCGCCGAGCTCTCGTCGAGCACAAGGTTCTCGTGCTCCGAGGTCAGTCGATCGACGACGCAGGCCACATCGAGTTCGGCCGCCGACTCGGTGACCTCACCGCCGGGCACCCCGTGCACGACAGTGGTCACGTCGCCCCCGAGGTCTATGCCCTCGACAGCCAGGACAACGGTTTCGCCGACGTGTGGCACACCGACGTGACATTCATGGAGCGCCCACCGATGGGGTCTATCCTGCGGCCCGTCGTACTGCCTCCGCACGGCGGCGACACCAACTGGGCCGACAGTCAACTCGCCTACGAGTCCCTGTCCGCGCCGGTTCGCCGAATGATCGACGGGCTCACCGCAATTCACGACGGTAACCGTGAGTTCGGCTACTACCTCGCGCAGAAGCGCGGCGGTAAGGGCAACGTGTGGGACGGCAAGGAAGTGACCGCGCTGGTCCCCGTCGAACATCCCGTCGTGCGGGTGCATCCGGAAACCGGCCGCAAGGGGCTGTTCGTCAATCCTGGTTTCACCTCCCACATCGTGGGGGTCTCGGAGGCCGAGAGTCGCGGAATCCTGGATCTGCTGTACGCGCACCTGACCAAACCCGAGCACATCGTGCGACACCGTTGGCGCCTGGGTGATCTGGTGCTGTGGGACAACCGCAGCACCTCGCACTACGCCAACCGCGATTACGGCACCGAGCACCGCAAGATGCACCGCATCACGTTGAAGGGCGACATCCCCGTCGGGCCCACTCTCTGAAGGGTCCTACTCACTGAAGGACCCAGCTGAACACAAACCCGTCGGATCGAGGAAGATTGCCTACATGGCGTCGTGGAGTGAACGTAGGCAGCAGTGGGTCGACAGTCGTGAGGAAGCGCGCAACAACGCATCCCAGGCGGCTGCCGACTCCGGTGAGCAGCGTCCGCCCAACGCGTGGCCGTTCATCATCGCCGCGGGCATCGTCGTGGTTCTGCTCGTCGGCATCTTCGCGGCGTCGAAGTTCGCACCCGCGGAGGACAACGTGACGCAGGCGCAGCTGCTCACCGACGCCGTCGACGGCTTCCTCGAAGCGCAGAACAACGGTGACGCGGACCTGCTGCGTGCCAACACGTGCGCCGATCAGGTCGAGCGTCTCGTTCCCGGCGACGATGCCCAGTACCGCACCGACCGCGCAGGCGAAGTGGAACGTAACGGCGAGACGTCGATCGACGGAGTGCCCACGGGGTACGAGGTCAACGGCGACCGCGGCATCGTCACGGTACCGCTGAAGGAAGAGAAATCCGGAGCGCAGACCGACGACGAATGGAAGTTCGTGCGGGTGAACGACACGTGGTTGGTGTGCAATGTCTGATCTCGGTATGTGTGACGTAACGGCAAGTGACGGAAGGCTGATCCAGTGACCTACGCAGGTGACATAACCCCGCAGGCGGCGTGGGAGTTGTTGCAGAGCAACCCCGATGCCGTTCTCGTCGACGTCCGCACGCATGCCGAGTGGCAGTACGTCGGCGTACCCGACACCTCCGGCATCGATCGCCCGACCCACCTGATCGAGTGGGTGAGCTACCCCGACGGCGCTCGCAACACCGATTTTGTCGACGAGCTGAAAGCCGCAGGCGTGGACGGCGATCGGCCGGTGGTGTTCCTGTGCCGCTCCGGTCAGCGATCCATCGGTGCCGCCGAGGCGGCCACGGCTGCAGGAATCGGCCCGTCCTACAACGTGCTCGACGGTTTCGAAGGTGCCACCGATGCCGACGGCCACCGCGGTGCCGTGGGTTGGCGTGCGGTCGGGTTGCCCTGGAGGCAGTCGTGACGAACATTCCCAGAGGCGGGGGTTTTCAGAAGCCGCTACCCGACGGTGTGGGTCAGGGAACGCTGGGTGTACGCGGCGGTCTGATGCGATCGGGCTTCGACGAGAACGCCGAAGCGCTGTATCTCACTTCGGGTTTCGTCTACGAGAGTGCCGGTGCCGCCGAGCGGGCGTTCACCGGTGACATCGATCATTTCGTCTATTCGCGCTACGGCAACCCGACGGTCAAGATGTTCGAGGAGCGGCTGCGGCTGATCGAGGGTGCCGAGGCGTGCTTCGGCACATCGAGTGGAATGTCGGCAGTGTTCACCGCGCTCGGCGCATTGTTGAAAGCCGGCGACCGATTGGTCGCTGCGCGTAGCCTTTTCGGCTCTTGTTTCGTGGTGTGCAACGAGATTCTGCCGCGCTGGGGCGTGGAGACCGTCTTCGTCGACGGTGAGGACCTCGAGCAGTGGGAGCAGGCACTCTCGGTGCCGACAACCGCGGTGTTCTTCGAGACCCCGTCCAATCCGATGCAGTCGCTCGTCGACGTCAGGCGGGTGTCCGAGATGGCGCACGCCGCCGGCGCAACGGTGGTCTTGGACAACGTGTTCGCGACGCCTCTGCTGCAGCGCAGCCTCGAACTCGGTGCCGACGTGGTGGTGTATTCCGGCACCAAGCACATCGACGGCCAGGGGCGGGTACTCGGCGGCGCTATCCTGGGATCGAAGGAGTACATCGACGGGCCGGTGCAGACTCTGATGCGGCACACCGGGCCTGCCCTGAGCCCGTTCAATGCGTGGACGTTGCTCAAGGGACTCGAGACCATGCCGGTGCGCGTGCGGCATTCGGTGAACTCCGCACTGCAGATCGCCAAGTTCCTCGAAGGGCATTCGGCGGTGCGGTGGGTCAAATACCCGTTCCTGCAATCACATCCACAGTACGAGCTGGCGACGTCGCAGATGTCGGGTGGCGGCACGGTCGTCACGTTCGAGCTCGATGCCCCCGAGGGCGGAGGCAAGCAGCGTGCCTTCGAGTTGCTCGACGGCCTGAAAATCGTGGACATCTCGAACAACCTCGGCGATTCCAAAACGCTCATCACCCATCCGGCCACCACGACGCACCGCGCGATGGGGCCGGAAGGTCGTGCCGCAGTGGGCATCACCGATGGCGTCGTGCGGATCTCCATCGGTCTCGAAGACACCGAGGACCTCATCGGGGATCTGGACCAGGCGTTGAAGTAGCTGGTCAGTTCTCGAAGACGCTGAGTACCGTTCTGAACTTCGCCGTGGTTTCGTCCAGTTCGGCGTCGGGGTCGGAATCTGCGACGATGCCGCCACCGGCAGTGGCCGTTCCGGTCAGCCCATCCGCCGAGAACTCGATGCAGCGAATGGTCACCATCCATTCGCCGTCGCCGCTGCCGTCGGTCCATCCGACGGCTCCGGCATAGAAGCCACGGGAGCCCTCGACGTCTGCGATCGCAGCCATGGCCGCGGCTCGGGGAACGCCGGCGACGGCAGCGGTGGGATGCAGCGCCAGCGCGAGGTCCAGCGCCGAGGTCGCGGGATCGGCCAGGGTTCCGATGATGGGCGTCGACAGGTGCCACAGCTGCGGAGTGCTGCTGAGCTGGGGCGACTCGGGCACCTCCAGCGTCTCGCAGAACGGTGCCAATGCGGCTCGGATCTCGTCGACGACGAATCGATGTTCGGCCTGATCCTTCGCACTCGCCGCCAATGCCGCGGAAATACGCGCTTCTTCATCGGGATCGGCGGATCGTGCTGCTGTCCCCGCGAACGGATGGCAGCTGACGATGTTGCCGCGCTTACGAACCAACAGTTCCGGGCTCGAACCGACGATGTGTCGACCGGCAGGCGCGGCGGGGGACAGGTCGGCCAGAAAACCGTTGCCCATCGGATCGCGGGAGACCAACGCGCTCAACACCGAGACAGGTTCGATCGGTGAATCCGCGGTCACCTCGATGGCCCGCGCGAGCACGATCTTCTCGGCCACACCGGCTTTCAACTGCTCGACGACATCCCGCACCCGCTGCACGTGAACGTCCGGGTCGGGAATCTGCCGCGCAACGGTGACGGTCGGCAGAGGCGGGAGAGCGTCGACCGTTGCCCACGGTCCGTCGAGTCGATAGAACTCCTCCGGCTCGATCAACGCGGTGGCGTCGGACATGTCGAACGGGAGCGCGCCGACCACGTTTCGGCCCTCCCGCACCGCGGCCACCGCGTCGGCGATATCGGGAAGAGCGTGCCGGACACCCCGTCCGATGACGTGGTGGTCCTGCCGGGACAGAACGAATCGGAGCTTCATCAGAACGGGTTCTGTGTGCGGCCCACCAGGTCTGCGACGGAATCGAGAACTTTGGTCGGACGGTACGGGTACTGCTCGACGGACTGCACGGTCGAAATCCCGGTCAACACCAGAATGGTCTGCAACCCGGCTTCCAGACCGGACAGCACGTCGGTGTCCATCCGGTCGCCGATCATCAACGTGTTCTCGGAGTGCCCACCGATGGCGCGTAGAGCCGAGCGCATCATCAACGCGTTGGGCTTGCCCACGTAGTACGGCTCTTTGCCCGTTGCCTTGGTGATGAGTGCGGCAACCGAACCGGTCGCTGGCAGCGAACCCTCGCGCGACGGACCGGTCGCGTCGGGGTTGGTGGCGATGAAGCGCGAACCCTTCTCGACCAAGCGAATGGCGGTGGTGATGGCCTCGAACGAGTACGTCCGGGTCTCCCCGAGCACCACGTAATCCGGGCTCGAGTCGGTGAGCGTGTAGCCGATGTCGTGCAGGGCGGTGGTCAGACCCGACTCGCCGACGACATAGGCGCTGCCGCCGGGCCGCTGATTTCCGAGGAATGTGGCGGTGGCGAGAGCGGAGGTCCAGATCGACTTCTCGGGAATGTCCAAACCGGTGAATGCGAGACGGGCGCGCAGGTCACGTGGGGTGCGGATCGAATTGTTCGTCAACACGATGAACGGGATCTCGTTGGCCTGCAGCTCGGCGAGGAACGTGTCGGCACCGGGGATCAGGTGATCCTCGTGGACCAGAACTCCGTCCATGTCCATCAGGTACGTCCACGGCAGGGGCTTCTCGATATCGGTCACCCCTCCATTGTGGACCATCCGGCGAGCTGCGGACCATCTTCTGGTCGTGGCCTAACTCGCCCGCCGCTCGTGGTCGCGTCGCGAGTTGGCCCGATGCACCAGCCGTTCGCGGGCCGTCATGCCGCCCCACACTCCGAACGGTTCGTTGGCTGCCAACGCGAACCGCTTGCAGGCGTCGAGCACTCCACAGCCGGCGCACACCTGCTTGGCGCGATCCTCGCGTTGGCGACGCGCCGTTCGCCCCTCACCCGAGGGGGAGAAGAATATCTCCGAGTCCTGACCCCGGCACAGTGCGTCGAGCTGCCAGTCCCAGGATTCGGCGGCAGACGAGGAAATCCTGCGTTCGATCATGGCAATTGCGGTGTTCTTCGACGGGGCAGATTCGTTCGGCATCGTGGCGACCCATTCCTTTCGTCGACGCTGTCGCTAGGAACCCTTGCCGTGTCGAAGGCGCGAGGCAATGGTTGAAATCAGGGTGATTCGAGACAGCGGTTCAGGACACGTCGGGGGTGTACCGATAGAGGGCGTTCACTCGGTCGTCCAGCATGAACAGCGGAAGGATCACAGCCTGGATCGCGGCGACCACAGCAGGGAGGTAGTCGCCCGCGACGACACACACGAGACTGCCGAGACCCAACAGAATCAGTGTCGTACGGGGAAGAAGCCACGTCGGCTTTCGGTCAGTTCGCCTGAGTGCGTGCAGAATTGCGAATGCGACCGCCACGAGGATGGCGCTGTGAGCGGCCAGGCGTATCGAATCGGACGTGTCGGCCGCCCGGAACGTGCCGATCACGACCAGCGATCCGAGAAAGACAACACTCGCTGCGTTCAGCTGCCGATAGCGCGGCGTTTTTCGAAAGCCATCGTCACCGATCCTGGCTTTCCGCACGTGCATGGGTCGAATTCTCGCACGAGGGTGGTGGAGTTCGTCGACCCTCTACAGATCCAACCCGGGGGCGGTTGCGAGCTCGACGAGCGAATCGACTGCGATGGTGTCGTCGAAACGCAACTGCACCACCGTGTTCGACGGTCTGAGCACACTGAGCCACTCGGTCGGTTCCGTCCCTATCGTGCGCAGGTCGGACCTGCGGGTCACCACGGTGCCGTCGGGTATAACACTGCGCACCGCGTCCGGATCGTCGGGCCAATCCTTGTTGTCCTCGAGGGATATCTCGACGTTCAGCTGTGCGGTGCCGCGCGAGGTGGTGAGAACGACTGCATTGCAGGCGCTTCCGCTTCCCGAGCGACCTGGCATCAGGTCGCCCACAGCAACATCGGTGGATGTGTTCGGAAACGTGGTTTCCCACTGCGTCTGGAGTGCCGATCCGATGCGCTCGACCACATCGCGTGGGAGTGGGGGAACGGGGAACTCGCGCGGTGATCCACAGTCGGCTCGCGCTGGTTTCGTACCTTCGGGGACGCGTGCGCTCACCCGCAGTTCGGGATTCGAGACGATGTCGCGGAGCTCGTCGGCCTCGAGGGGGAGTTCGGCCTCGGCTCCTTCGTTCGAAGTCCGTGCGTGGACGGTGGTGTCCGGGAAGTATGCGGTCGCTGTGCGTCGATGCGTCGATACCCCGTCGTACTCGGACACCGCATCCAGCACATCGACGACGGTGCCGTCGGGCAGCGTGGTCCGTTCGTCGACCGATCCCTCGGTGCACGGCGGAATCGCATCGTCCCACGCCTCTGCCGAGACCCGAAGTGGTGCAGCGACTCCTGCACGATCGACAACCCCGGATGCCGTGCTGTCCCCACTGATGTCCTCTACGGTCATGCCGCCCGACAGTTCGGCATTCTTCGAGTAGATCTGTATCGGTTGGAACACCAGTGAATTCGAGGGGGACGCGAACTGCACTTCGACGTCTGCGGGCAAGGAGCGAACCAAGGACTCCGACATCGCCGACGCCTTCTCGGCCGTCAGCCACGGGTAGTCGGGGTTGTCGTACGTGCCTGGGTAGGAACCGGTCAGGAAGGAGAACGTCTCGCCGGCGGGAACAACGACGTCACAACCCGGTATGTCCTCGACCTCGGGTTGCGAATCATGGGTGATTCCGGCTGCCACACAGCCCGCGGTGACGATCGCAGCGACGACCACGGCGTCGATCCACACTCCACTACGCCGTATGTCGAGTCGCACACGACAAGCCTAATCGGTGATCGAGTGGCTCATGAGTAGTGCGCAACTCCCGGTTCCGGTCCGAAGACCTGTTCTTCACATCCAGCGGCCCGCGTCGCATCCGGCGGCTCGGTGCCGGGGCATATTCAGCTGACACTCGGCAAACATCGTCGGTGGCAAGGGTTGAAATCATCGTGATTGTAACCGAATGCGCACCTGCACTTGACATTTCGATAAATTGTTCTGTACGTTCCTGTCACCATCCAGAGCGACCGAGAGACCTTGGCTCGATGACGTCGCAGCAACCCCGCCCTTACGGCGTGTGGGTGCTACCGCCAGGACCGATGGAGGCACGACCGATGAACATCTGCATCTGTACGCACGCTTGATCGATCGGCGTACTCACAGCACGAAATCTTCGAAAGGCAACCCAGCGATGATCGCTGCCCATCCGACCCGGCGGTTCCGGTGACTCAACTCGACTCTCGACCCGTTGCGGATACGACGGACGGCATTCCCGACGAACAACTCGTCGTTGCACGCACGTGGCACCCGTGGCGCTGGGTGATCGCGGTCGCAACGCTGATCGTGGTCGGTCAGTTCCTGCACGGCTTCGTCACCAACCCCGGCTGGGATTGGGGCACCTTCGCGCAGTACTTCACTGCAGCATCGGTGATGTCGGCGCTATGGTTGACCATCCAGCTCACCTTCTGGGGAACGCTGATCGGTTTCGCCATCGGTATCGGCCTGGCGGTGGCCCGGCTGTCCGACAATCCTGTGCTGCAGGTTATTTCCTGGTTCTACATCTGGGCCTTCCGTTCCATCCCGTTGATCGTGCAGCTTCTGTTCTGGTTCAATATTGCGTACCTGTACCAGACTCTGTCGTTGGGAATTCCGTTCGGTCCCAGCTTCTTTCAGTTCGACGTCAACAACGTCATCAGTGGATCGACGGCGGCCATCATCGGGCTGGCCCTGCACCAAGCGGCCTACTCCGCCGAGATCGTTCGGGCCGGCATCATCTCGGTGGACCAGGGGCAACTCGAAGCCGCAGCAGCGCTGGGGATTCCGAAGAGGCGGGAGTTCTTCAAGATCGTTCTGCCGCAGGCGATGCGAGGGATTCTCCCCAACGCAGCCAACGAGGTGATCAGTCTGTTCAAAGGCACGTCGATCGTGTCGGTGATGGCCATTGCCGAATTGTTCTACCAGGTGCAAGTCATATACGGACGCAACGGGCGCGTGGTTCCGCTGCTCATGGTCGCGACCGTCTGGTACATCATTCTGACGTCGGTGCTGTCGATCGTGCAGTTCTACGTCGAGCGGCACTACGCCAAGGGCGCGTTACGCAACATTCCGCTGACGCCGATCCAGCAGATACGCCACAAGCTCTCCAACGTCCCCTTCGCGCCGAGAGGGGCAACCCGATGACCACTCTCGATGCCTCCACATCCACTGCCGCAACGAGATACGCGGTCGAGGTGCGCGGCGTCCACAAGTCCTACGGCGGGCTCGAGGTGCTCAAAGGCGTCGACCTCCTCGTACGTCCCGGTGAGGTGACCGCGATTATCGGCCCCTCGGGTTCGGGCAAGTCGACCCTGCTGCGCGCTCTGAACCATCTGGAGAAGGTGGACCAGGGCACCGTCCGGATCGACGGTGATCTGGTGGGATATCGGCGCAAAGGCAACAAACTGCACGAACTCAGCAACAGGGAGATTCTGCGGCAGCGTTCCCAGATCGGTTTCGTGTTCCAGAACTTCAACCTCTTCCCGCACCTGACGGTGCTCGAGAACGTCATCGAGGCCCCGATCTCGGCGCAGAAGCGCACGCGTTCCGACGTCGAACCCGAGGCGCTGGCTCTCCTCGAACGAGTCGGGGTGCACGCGAAAGCCCACGATTATCCGCGACGACTCTCCGGCGGACAACAGCAGCGGGTCGCCATCGCGCGTGCACTTGCCCTGCGTCCCACAGTCATTCTGTTCGACGAGCCGACATCAGCGCTCGACCCCGAATTGGTGGGAGAGGTTCTCGAGGTCATCCGCGGCCTGGCACGCGATGGTGCGACCCTGGTGATCGTCACGCACGAGGTCGGGTTCGCCCGCGAGATCGCCGACACCGTCGTCTTCATGGATGGCGGCGTCATCGTCGAACAAGGCTCTCCTGCAGAGCTTCTCGATTCACCCCAGGAGGAACGCACCAAGTCGTTCCTCGCTCACGTTCTCTAGCTCTCACTCATGCTTCACCTGCACCCACGAACGGGGAAAGTCATGTCCGGATCATCTCGTAGGCTCGCGGTAGTAGCGTCGGCATTCGCTGTCCTGGCACTCACTGCGACAGCATGCAGCGAGCCCACTGCCGAATCTCAGGTCGTCACGGAGGACGGCGGATCGTTCGATCTTTCACCCGAGCAGGCCGACCGCGTTCGCGCCCAGAAGGTCGACGACATCGCAGCGGAAGTGCCGCAAGCGATTCGCGATCGCGGCACCCTGATCGTCACCGGGGCGGGCGGTACCGCGCCACCGCTGCGTTTCTACGCGACCGACGACACCACCATCGTGGGGTCCGAGGTGGACTTCTCGTACCTGATCGCCGACATTCTCGGTCTCGACGTCGATCTTCAGGTCGCAGATTGGTCGCAGAACTTCGTGAAGATCGACTCCGGCGAGAACGACGTGTTCATCTCCAATGTCACCGTCACCGAGGAGCGCAAGGAAAAGTACGACTTCGCGACCTATCGACTGGACAACCTCGCTTTCGAGGCGCAGAAGGACACCGATTGGACAGTCGAGAAGCGTCAGGACATCGCAGGCAAGAAGATCGGTGTCGGCTCCGGTACCAACCAAGAGCAGTTGCTGGTCGACTGGAACGAGCAGAACGTAGCCGAGGGTCTGGCTCCAGCCGAGATCGCTTATTACCAGAACACCTCCGATTACTACCTGGCGCTCGGGTCAGGCCGTATCGACGGGTACCTGGGACCCAATCCGTCCGCGGTTTATCACGCGGCAACCGGTGGTGAAACCAAGATCATCGGCACGTTCTCGGGTGCCGGAGATGCGCTGCAGGGTGAAATAGCAGTACTGACCAAGAAGGACAATGGGCTCATCGACGCCGTGCAGGACGCAGTGAACCACGCCATCGAGGACGGCAGCTATCAGAAGGTGATCGATCGTTGGGGCCTGCAGTCCGAGGCAGTGACCGAGTCCGTCATCAACCCGCCCGGGCTACCCCGCAAGGAAGGTTAGACAACTGAGCAGAGTTGACGTCGGCCGGGAAGCTGATCTGGTCGACAGTTAATCGAGACAGGAAGCACATGAGCGCGACGTTCGATGTCAACATTCGCACTGGTGACACGGGTCCAGGACGCGTGGACTTCGTCGAGGTCGATCAGCACGATCGGCTGGCGATGCCCCTGCTGCAAGAACTGGCGATCGAATATTCGTCCCGATACGGCCGGAGCCCCGGTGTCCAATACGAGGAACTGAAGTCCTATCCCGCCCGGGAGTTCGCACCGCCGGGTGGTGTGTTGGTAATTGCCTTGGCCGATGGCGTTCCTGTTGCCGGAGGTGCGTACCGGAAATACGACTCGGAAACCGCAGAGCTCAAACGTATCTGGACATCGAAAGTGCACCGCGGCAGGGGATTCGGCAGACTCGTCGTGGCCGAGCTGGAACGCAGCGCACGTGATCGCGGATATCGCAGGGTCTACCTGACGACCGGCTGGAATCAGCCCGAGGCCGTTGCGCTGTACCTGGCAGCTGGATACACCTCGCTCTACGACCGAAGTCTGCCGTCCAGAACAGTCGGATCGCACCCCTTCGAGAAGAGTCTCGAATGAGCCCGGTTCAGTGATGCCCGACTACGGCCCGAGTGGGGTGCGGTATCGCCGAGCAATGTTTGTCAGCCCTACGTGTCGGCGTGGTGTTCCAGAGCTGCACCGACCCAGAACTGCAGTGCCTGTTCGCTCGTCAGCGCTTCTGCATCGACGGTGATCCAGCCTTCACCCATCGACCGCCCCTTGCCCATGACGGCATGGTGGGCCCCATCGAGCTGGAGGTATTCGGGTTCGCGTACCCCGTCCACACGAACAAGCAAGGCACGGTTTTCGGTGCCGACACACACCACCATTCTGTCTCGCACCATGAACGCCAGACCGCCGAACATCTTCTGCTCACGCAGACTCTCCTGGTCCCTGAGAGCGTCGCGGATGCGGTCCGCAAGAAGCTCGTCGTACGCCATGCGCTCGTACTCCTCCTGTAATGGTTGTATCGATGGAACCCCCTGGTCGTATCGAGCGCAACTGTGGGTCGACGCAATGGGGATTCGGTATCCGCGTTGCAGTCCTGCCGGAGGCAGGGCTGTGTCGATGGCCGGGTGGTGCGACAGGCAGAGCTGTGCCGTGGTGGTGGTGTGGTTCGTCATGCGGGTTGTCGTGGTTCTTCGTCGCCGGTGTCGCGGGTGTTGTCGTTGTGCTGGTCGGGTGGGTAGAGGACTTCTTCTGGGTGGTGTGCGTGGTTGATC
>NZ_NOYJ01000011.1:0-120607 GCF_002258365.1 Rhodococcus sp. 06-221-2 | reverse complement strand
GGCCTCCCACATTTGTGGCTCTACCGGCCAGGACCCACTCCTGTCGGCAACCCACGCTTACATGCGGAGGGGCCCCAGCCAAGACCTCCATACCGTCTATAGAGCGAGCGCAGCGAGAGCTTTCACGAGCTGATCGATCTCGTACCGGGTGGTGTAGGGAGCGAGTCCGATGGTGACGGCACCACCTTCGTCGTTGACGCCCAGGGCGTCGAGCAGACGACTGCCACCGTGGACCCCGCTGACGCTGCCGATGCGAGCCTGCGCGAGTTGCTCGGACACCTTCACCGCGGGCATACCGTCGACGGTGAAGCTGACGGTCGGGATACGCGTGGGCGCAGTGCCGAGCACCATGACGTGGTCGAGGGTGGCGAGCGCAGCCATCAGATGCTCGAAGAGCCGATCCTGATAGTGCTGCAGCGACCCGATGGACAGCTCCAGCCGCTCACGGCGAGTGCCGGTGGCTGCGTCGTCGAGGTTGGCCAGGTAGTCGATGGACGACACGACACCGGCCAGCAGCGCGTACTGATGACCACTGACCTCGAGCCGCTCGGGCCCCTTCGCCGACGGGTTCAGCGACATCGACGGCAACTGGTCGAGCAGTGTCGGATCGCGGAAGATCAGCGCACCCACCGACGGCCCACCCCACGCGGCCGCGTCGATCGCGACGACGTCGGCTCCGAGTTCCTTGATGTCGACGTGTGCGTAGGGGGCTGCTCCGGCGGCATCGACGACGATGAGTCCACCGACCTCGTGGACCAGATCCGCCGCGACGCGAACGTCGGGAGCGCTACCCACGATCGGCGACGCCGCGGTGACCGCGACGAGCCGGGTGGTGGAGGTGATGAGTTCCTCGAACTGCCACGTGGGCAGCTCGCACGTATCGATCTCGACCTCGGCCCAGCGCACGTGTGCGCCGGTTCGGCTGGCGACCCGCAGCCACGGCGCGACGTTGGCTTCCTCGTCCAGACGCGAGAGCACCAAGCCGGTTCCGAGCCCGAGCCGGGAGCTCAGAGAATCGGCGAGCCACGACAGCAGCGTCGCCCGATCCGGTCCGATGACCACCCCGGACGGATAGGCACCGACCAGATCTGCGATTGCGACGCGGGCGGATTCGAGCAGAGCAGCACTCCGCTTGGCAGCGATGTTGCCGGCCGAATGATTGGACGCACTGTGCCGGAACGCCGTGGAGACGGCCGTCGACACGCGATCCGGAATCAGCATTCCCAGCTGAGGGTCCAAATGAATCCACCCGTCGCCGAGGGAGGGAATGGACCCTCTGACCCGTGCGACGTCGTACCCCATGCCGGACACTCTAAGCGCCGACCCGCCGAGGGTGTGTTTCACGTCCTGTTTCCCCAGGGAAAGGCAGCCAACAACGCACGCTTCGATCCTCCTGACACCCCGGTTGCGAACGACCGAACCAGGATAATCGCCCCTGTCGATCGCGCAACGGCAGGCGACGCGTAAAGATGGATGCATGACGCAATCCGAGTCGAACAATGCACCCGGCGATCACGTCGTCGTGATCGGCCCCAACGGAGAGCCACTCGCACTGAGCCGCGAGGAAGCCACCGCTGCTGCAGCCCGCGCTTCCGGATCGGCGGCAAACGAGGAGTCGTCCGACGGATCGGACCTCTCGGAGATGGTGGAACAGCCCGCCAAGGTGATGCGCATCGGCACGATGATCAAGCAGCTGCTCGAAGAAGTGCGCGCGGCACCTCTCGACGACGCCAGCCGCAACCGGCTCAAGGAAATCCACAAATCGTCCATCCAGGAGCTCGAGCAGGGCTTGGCCCCGGAGCTGCGCGACGAGCTCGAGCGTCTGGTGCTGCCGTTCGGCGACGACGTCGTGCCCACCGACGCCGAACTGCGGATCGCGCAAGCTCAGCTCGTCGGCTGGCTCGAAGGACTGTTCCACGGCATCCAGACGGCACTGTTCGCTCAGCAGATGGCCGCACGGGCCCAGCTCGAGCAGATGCGTCAGGGTGCATTGCCTCCCGGCGTCATGCCCACACCGGGCGGCGGCCACGGCAGCGGTACCGGCCAGTACTTGTAACACCACACACACGCTTGCAAAATGAGCTGCATGGTCGATTGCAGGTAGTGTCGACCGTCGTGTCGGCACCAGCGAAGGATCCCGAGAGCGAGGCAGGAGAACAGATGCCTGCTCCGGTTTCGGACTCACAGACTTATCGGCGCGCGTTCGGCGATCTGCGGACCGGTTTCAACCAGCGTGAGCTGTGGCTGCATCTCGGCTGGCAGGACATCAAGCAGCGCTATCGACGGTCGGTGATCGGCCCGTTCTGGATCACCATCGCCACCGGCGTGCAGGCCATTGCGATGGGCCTGCTGTATTCGGTGCTTCTCGACATCGATCTGCGCGAATTCCTGCCGCACGTCACGGTCGGCCTGATCATCTGGAACCTCATCAGTGCCGCGATTCTCGAGGGCGGAGACGTCTTCGTCGCCAACGAGGGTCTGATCAAGCAGCTGCCCAGTGCGCTCAGCGTGCACGTGTATCGCCTGGTGTGGCGTCAGCTCCTGCTGCTCGGCCACAACCTGCTGATCTACGTGATCATCATCGCGATCTTCTGGCCGCCCGGCGGACTGCATTGGACCGTGATCTTCGCGATCCCGGCGCTGGTCCTGATTCTGCTCAACGCGGTGTGGGTGTCGATCCTCTTCGGCATCATCGCCACCCGCTACCGCGACATCGCCCCGATCCTCGGCAGCTTCGTCACGCTGATGTTCTTCATGACGCCGATCGTGTGGACCACCTCGGGACTGGTCCAGATGGGCGGCGAGGCCGCGAAACGCGCCAAGCTCGTCGAGATCAACCCGCTCTTCCACTACCTCGACATCATCCGGGCCCCTCTGATCGGCGAGGACCAGCAGGCGTATCACTGGTACATCGTGCTCGGGTTCACCGTCGTCGGGTGGGCGCTGGCCATCGTCGCTCTCAAGAAGTACCGGGCCCGCGTGCCCTACTGGGTTTAGGGGTCAGCAGTTGTCCATCAGCATCAGTACCCATGACGCATGCGTCGACTTCCCAATCTTCGACGCCAAGACGCGGTCTTTGAAGAAGGCGTTCCTCGGCAAAGCCGGCGGTGCCATCGACCGCAACTCCTCCGACGTCGTCGTCGTCGAAGCCCTCAAGAACATCACGATGAACCTGAAGGACGGCGATCGCGTCGGCCTGGTGGGACACAACGGCGCGGGCAAGTCGACGCTGCTGCGGCTGCTCTCGGGCATCTACGAGCCGACGCGTGGCAGCGCCACCATCCGCGGCCGCGTCGCGCCGGTGTTCGATCTGGGCGTCGGTATGGACCCGGAGATCTCCGGTTACGAAAACATCATCATCCGCGGCCTGTTCCTCGGCCAGACCCGCAAGCAGATGCTCGCGAAGATGGACGAGATCGCCGACTTCACCGAACTCGGTGACTACCTCGACATGCCGCTGCGCACCTACTCCACAGGTATGCGGGTGCGCGTCGCGATGGGCGTGGTCACCAGCATCGACCCGGAGATTCTGCTGCTCGACGAGGGCATCGGTGCCGTCGACGCGGAGTTCATGAAGAAGGCGCGGCACCGACTTCAGCAATTGGTGAAGCGCTCGGGAATTCTGGTGTTCGCCAGCCACTCCAACGAATTCCTGGCTCAGTTGTGCGATACCGCGATGTGGATCGATCACGGCCAGATTCGCCAGCAGGGAGGCATCGAGGACGTGGTGCGGGCATACGACGGCGACGACGCCGGTGACCACGTCGCGCAGATCCTGAACGAGATCGAGCGGGAAGACGGACCTGATGGGCAAACCGGTGGCTGACGAGATTGTCGGGGTCATCGTCACGCACAAGCGGCGTGAGTTGTTGGCTCTGTCGTTGGACGTCATCGGTGCCCAGACGCGTCCGCTCGATCATCTGGTCGTCGTCGACAATGCGAACGAGCCGGACGTCCGTGAGTTGGTGGAGTCGACGGCCCTGCCGACGACGTACCTCGGCTCGCAGCACAATCTGGGTGGCGCAGGCGGATTCGCGCTGGGCATTCTGTATGCGCTCTCGCTCGGCGCGGATTGGGTGTTTCTCGCCGACGACGACGGCCGACCCGAGGGTCCGAAGGTCCTCGAAACCCTGTACGACTGCGCGCTCGCGCACGGACTGGACGAGGTCTCCCCGGTCGTCTGTGACATCGAGGATCCGGATCGGTTGGCGTTTCCGCTGCGACGCGGCGTCGAGTGGCGTCGTCTTCGCTCGGAGTTGATCGACCCGGAGAATCCGGACGACGATCTGCTCGAAGGCATCGCATCGTTGTTCAACGGTGCCCTGTTCAAGGCGTCGACGATCGATGCGGTCGGCGTGCCCGATCTGCGGCTGTTCGTGCGCGGCGACGAGGTGGAAGTGCACCGCCGATTGCAGCGCTCGGGCCTGAAGTTCGGAACGTGTCTCACGGCCGCGTACGTGCACCCCAACGGAGCCGAGGAGTTCAAGCCGATCCTCGGTGGCCGGATGCACACGCAGTACCCGGAGGATGCGACCAAGCGGTACTTCACCTACCGCAACCGCGGTTACTTGATGTCGCAGCCTGGTATGCGAAAGCTGTTGCCGCAGGAGTGGATTCGCTTCACCTGGTTCTTCCTGATCACCACCAGGAATCCTCGCGGTCTGGCCGAGTGGTTCCGGTTGCGCGGACTCGGCCGTCGAGAGCACTTTCGTAGGCCCTGACGTGTTTGCGAACGCGTCTTCACCGGCTACCGTGTGCCCATGACGGAACCTCGGAAGCTCGCGGATCGCATCAAGTCGTCGGCTCGAGAAAAACTTCAACGAGCAATCGGTGAGGTTCTGGCGCAGCAGACCGCGCAGCTGGCCGAGCAGACCAGCGATCAGCAAGCGAAATTGCTCGACGTCCTCGAACGTCAACGACGTGAGATCGACGATCTGCACGCCTTCATTCGCGGTCTCGAGATGCGGATGCGTCGCGACATTCCGTACGCCTCCGACGTCGAGGCCGCCGCCCAGAGCGCAGAATTCGCCGAAGAGATGATGCCGGAGGCACCGACCTTCCTGCGGCCGCACGCCACGCTGCGATTCGCCCTCGGTGAGGTCTCCATTCGCGGCATGGCGCTCGAGTTCGGAGTGGCCAGCGGGACGACGCTCGAGATCATCGCCGAGGAATTGGCGTCGCGTAAGGACATCACCGTCGTCGCCGGATTCGACGTGTTCTCCGGCCTACCCGAGACCTGGCGTACGGGCTTTCCGAAGGGACTCTTCGAGCAGGACACGATCCCCGAAGTGCCCGGCGCACAGATCGTCCCGGGGCTGTTCGAGGATTCTCTGCCGGGATTCCTGAAGGGCCACCACGAGAAGTTGGCCTTCCTGCACCTCGACGCCGACCTGTACTCGTCGACGGTCACCGTGCTGGACCTCGTGGCCGATCGACTCGCAGTGGGCACCGTCATCGTGTTCGACGAGTACTTCAACTTCCCCGGCTGGCGCAACCACGAGTACCGGGCGTGGACGGAATTCGTCGCACGCACCGGCACCGAATTCGACTACCTCGGGTACACCGCCGACAACGAACAGGTCGTCGTACGGATTCGCACGGCACCCAAGGTCCGGTCGAACTAGCTACTGCCCGTAGAGACGAGCCCAGTTCTCGCGGCTCGTCAGCTGTGGGACGGCGGCGCGGTACGACGCCGCCACTGCGGGTGTCTCGGTGCGCAGACGCTTGAGTGCCGACACACCGCGCTTGAGCAGCTCGACGGCATGTGCCTTGTTGCGCTTGCGAACTCGGACGCCCTCTTGCGAGCGGTCGGTGACGATCGCGTGGGAGAACAGCGAGACGTGCCACCAGTGCGCGTCGTCGGCCGAAATGGAAACGGGGCCTGGATCCACCGTGCCGCGCCACTGGTTGAGGACACGCTTGGCGAGCACGGCGAATTCCATGCTCTTCTTCGGGTGCGGGCCGGCCGGGGTAATGAACATATCGGCCGGACGCACCCCCGGAACGTCGTTGGCGTTGTGCCGCTTCGTTTCTCCGTACGCTGCGCGCTCGCGCCGGATGGAACCCGCCGCGTCCATGCCGCCGTCGAGCAGATGTTCCGGACCGGCCAGAAAGTCCTCGACAGATTTGATCAGCGTGTACGCCATCCCGTACTGCATCGACACCAGGTAGCGGAGCAGATCGGTGAACAACTGCTTGGCCAGCGTCCTACCGTCGAGTTCGATGTGCAGGGCGGCGGTGATCATGCCGTTGCGCAGGTTGAAGTAGCGGTGCCACTCGTCCCAGTCCTTCCAGGCGAAGTCGGCGTGCCACACCGCTGCGCCCGGCAGCGTGACGGTGGCGAATCCGTTTGCGCGCGAACGGTATCCGTACTCGATGTCGTCCCACTGGAAGAACAGCGGCAACGGGTAGCCGACCTGCCCGACGATCTCCGACGGGATGAGGCACGACCACCAGCCGTTGTATCCGGCGTCGACGCGGACGTCCTGCTGACGCTTGCGCTTGAATGCGCTCTTGTCCGATACCGCGTTCTTGACGTGGACTCCGGCCTCGAGCTTCTGCAGGTTGGCCACCTCGGCACCGACGTGCACGCGGTCGGGGTGCAGCAGGTACAGCATCTGCGCGCCGATGATCGCCGGCTCGACGGTCATGTTGGCGAACGAGTTCATGCGCACGATCGCCTCGGGCTCGCACAGCACGTCGTCGTCCATGAAGATCACGTTGGCCGGATCGCCGCCCTTGCCCTGCACCTCGTAGAGCCCGCGAGTGAATCCGCCCGCGCCGCCGAGGTTGGGCTGCGTGATGTAGACGAGCTTGTCGCCCAGTTCGGCCGCGACGCGCTGGAACTTCTCGCGCGTCTGCACCTGATCGGTGCCCTGATCGACGACGTAGACGTTGTCGACACCGAGCAGAGCGATGGGATCGTCGGCCATAGCAGCGACGGTGTTGGCGCAGTCGTCGGCGCGATTGAACGTGCAGATCACCACCGAGGTGGGACGCAGCTTCTCCGGTGCGGCGACGGTCCATTCCGCGTCCTGCACCGACAACTCGCTGGACGTCGTGGTGAAGCGTACGAACAGAGCGCCGCCGTCGAGGAACTGCGTCGTCGCAACGGGGACCGACAATCGCGTCGACGCGTTCGCGGAATCGACGGTGGTGCTGGCCATCGTGCGCTGGTGGCCCTTGTAGTCGGTGGCCACCAGATCCACTCGGCCCGCGCCTGCAACAGTGGCCTGGAAGACCACCTCGGTCACCGTCGTCCACCGCTGCCAGTAGCTGGCCGGGAACCGTCCGAAGTAGCTGTTGGTATGTACGACGCTGCGCTTGGCGATCCGGACACCGGTGCGGGTGCGCTCGGCGTTGCCCTTGCGGACCTCGCTGTACATATCTGCGCTGACCAGGGGCGACGGGCCGTCGAACAGAAGCCTCTGAACTGTCAGTTCGGCCGTATCGTCACCGCCGGCGGCAGCCGGCACGTCCGAGGAACCGAGACGATCGAGAGCAGTGCCGTCCATACCGAGAAATACCCCATCCAGTTCGAGTAGTGACAGTTCGAGCGATCACAGGTGTGGCCGTACCGAGAAGAAGACCACTGACCATGGTTGCACAGCCCGAGGCCGATCCGTCCGACGCTCGCCGCACTGCCCGCCACCTACTCCCCTTCGCGCACCCTCTCCATCAGCACCCGAGCGGCGTCGGCCGGGTGCGTGTACGGCCACCAGTGGCCCGCCTCGACGTGAACGACGCGCAGGTCGGGGATCCACCGATCGAGACCGTCGGTGAGGTTCGTCGACAGCATCGGGTCGTGTGCCGGGACCACCACGGTGGTCGGGACGACGCAGCGCGGATCGGGTCCACGGAACACCCGCCGCAGCACGTTGGCCCGGTACAGCGCGATGCCGCGCTGCTGGTCGGCCGCCGTCGGGGTCGGCTCGCCCTCGGCCCGCAGTCGGGCCAGCAGAGCCGGTATTCGCGTTCGCAGGACGGGCACGTGAAACCCGAAGACGTACCAGGACCTGGCCAACTGCCCCACCAGCGACGGCCATCGATGCGGCCGGACCGACCGCGCCCGTGCCACCTGCCGCAGATGATCCAGACTCGGCCCGGACACCGACGTGTACGACGCGAATGCGGTGCTCGCCCGAGGCGAGGCCATCGCCTCCCACATCTGGACCGACCCCCAGTCGTGGGCGAAGACGTGGACCTTGCCGGTCAGGCCCGGAATCGACTCGACCACCGCGAAGGCGTCCCGCGCCAGATGATCGATGGCGACGTCTGCCGCAGGCTCCAGCACGGACGCTCCGCTACCTCGTGTGTCGTAGGCGATCACCCGGACCGTGTCGCCGAGCGCGGTGATCAGCGGATCGAACACGTGACGGTTGTCGGGATAGCCGTGCACCAGCAACACCGTCGAGCGGGCTGTCGGGTTCCCGTACTCGAAAACGGGAAGCTCGGCACCGGCGATGCATACCGTCCAGTGAGTCATCCCGCGTCGGTCAGGGCATGCAGTGCGCCGCCGCGCAACAGGTGAGCAATCATCTTCAGCCGCATGGCTTCCTGCTCGGGCTGCGGATGGACCACGGCTGCCAACGCCTCGCCGTCGAGCAGGTGGACGACGCTGAAGACCACCGTTTCCAGATGCTGCGGATCGATCACGCCGGCAACGGGAAGCGCACGAGCAAGTTCGGCGATCTGCTCATGATATCGAACGGTGAACGGCTGCAGTCTCTCTCGCAGCTCGTCGTCGCTGCGGGCGGCGGTCAACAGCTCGTACCAAGCCCCGTTGATCGGGGCGCGGCACGCTGCTCTGAGCAGTTCGAGGCAGTGTTCGATGGACGCACTGCCGAAACCGGACAGGCCGCGGCGAAACTCCTCGAACTGACGTCGACGAATCTCGTCGGCTGCGGCGACGATCAGGTCGAGCCTGGTGTCGAAATGCCGAAACATGGCCCCGGACGACACTCCGGCCCGGCTGACGATTTCACTGACGCTGGTTGCCGCGTAACCCTTCTCGCACAACGATGCGATAGTCGCGTCGAGCAGTTTTCCGATGGTCTCGGTTCGGCGCTGGTGTTGACTCGCCACTCACACACGCTCCCGGCGTCGAGGGGCCGTGGGAGTGCCTGCCCGCAGGAAGCTACCGGCCCGCTCGGACACACCGAACCAGGGCGCAAAGGTGCCGCCGGAGAACACGACTCGGCCCGCGACCAGAGTGGCGGTGACCGCTCGGTCGTTGCGATTGACCATGCGGCTCAGGCCACCGAATTCCGGCATGGTCTCCTCGCGATAGGCCAGGACATCCTCGTTCAGCCCCTTCGGGTCGATCACGACGATATCGGCACGGTCCCCCACCCGCAGGTGCCCGGCGTCGACACCGTAGAAGTCGGCCAGTTCGCCGCTGAGCTTGTGCACGGCCTTCTCGACGGTCATGAACGGCCGGCGATCGTTTCGCGCGTCGTGCACGCGGTGCAGCAACCGAATGCCGAAGTTGTAGAACGCCATGTTGCGCAGATGAGCACCGGCATCGGAGAACCCCACGGTCACCCCGGGCTGATTGATCAGCTTGTCCATCTGCCGCTTGCGGTGATTGGCAACCGTCGTGTGCCAGCGCAACTTTCGGCCGTGCTCGACCACCAGATCGAGGAATGCGTCGACCACGTGCACACCACGTTCGGCTGCGACCTCCGCGATGTTCTTTCCGACGACCGACGCGTCGGGGCATTCGGTGATCTCGGCGTCGGCGAAGTCGCGATGCCAGACGCGCGAGCTGAACTTCTTCTCGAAGTCGGCACGGAACCAGCGGCGGTAGGCCTCGTCGGACAGCAACTCGTTGCGTCCCAACTCTTCTCGAAGATGCAGTGCGGCGCGGCCGGAGCCGAACTCCTCGAACACCACGAGATCGATGCCGTCGGAATACACGTCGAACGTGGTGGGGAGGTGCTGCCAGCGGAACTGGCCCTTGCCCGGGCCGTTGACCATCCGGGCGAGCGGGCCGAAGACGCGATGGATCCACGGCGACGCCTTGGCATCGGCCGCCGCCAGCAACGAGATCTTGAGCGGAGTGCGGCCGACCCCGGTGGCCGAGGCGAGGAAGAACAACATGTCGTACTTGGTGTTCAGGTTCGGAATGCTCTGCAACAACCGACCGCGTCGACGCAGAATCTTGTGCAGAGAACGGAATTCGCTCCACCGCGCATACGAGGACGGTAACGAACGAGACCGGTATCGATCGCCGTCCAACTTGTCCCATGGGTTCGTCATGGTCGACATTCCGAGCAGCCCGGCATCGAGCGCCTTCTCGAGCGCGTCGGACATGGCATGCCATTCCTCGCGAGTGGGCTTCTGACTGCGATCGGTTGAGCGATCCAACCCCATCACGTGCGCGCGCAGATCCGAATGACCGACCAACGCAGCAATATTGGGCCCGAGAGGCAGGCGCTCGAGGGCTGCGATGTACTCGTCGGGACTGTTCCAATTTTTGTGCGCATCGACGGCTTTGAGGACATGATCTCGCGGCAGCGCCTCGACCCGACTGAACAGGTCCGCGATGTCGACCGGAGTGGAATAGAGCGTCGACAACGAACAGTTGCCCAGGAGAACCGTCGTGACCCCGTGCCGGACGGATTCTTCGAGACCCGGCCCGACCAACACCTCTGCGTCGTAATGGGTGTGTACGTCCACGAAGCCCGGCGTGACCCACTTGCCGGTGGCATCGACCACCTCGGTCGTCGCGCCCGCCTCGAGGGGAGTGGACGACACGGCCCGCACGACGCCGTCGACGATGCCCACATCCGCTCGAACTCCAGGACCGCCGGATCCGTCGTACACGGTTCCGCCGGTGATGACGACATCGAAAGGAATGTTCGGGTTCATGTGACCTCCGTCATAGAATGACGAAACAGTAACTTAGAGAGTGGTCACTCGCAATAGCCGCTTTCCTGCGGACATCTGCGTGATGCATGCGTCGGCGTTTCGGCTCGGGAGCAAGACGACAGCTACAGTCGGGTGTCTTTGCCCGAACTCACGGAGTTGACCCTTGCCCACCACGGATACCCAGATCGCGAGCAGCTCCCTGCCCGACAGCAGACGAGAGCGCCTCGTATGGGGAGCGGCAATTGCTGCCGTCGTCGTGTTGGGCTATCTCTTGGTGCTCAGCGTCGACCCTCGCTTCTTCTACATCGACGACACCGAATCCGGTGCCATCCCCAACTGGCTTCAACTCGGGCGCATCATGCGCGACGGTCACTTCCCGTCCCTCGTGCTCGATCAGTGGATGGCGGGCAACTATCCCGTCGAAGGCCAGGGCGGACTGTGGAACCCGGTGCAGATGGCGATCAACTACGTCTCGCCCTCGATCGACAACCTGGTCCTGCTCGCGACGGTCGTCAAACTGGGCTTCTCGATCCTGCTGGCCTGGGGTGTGTACCGCGTCGCGCTCGTCTACGGGGCACGCGCCAACTGGGCCGCCGTCGCAGGCGCAAGCGCACCGTTCGTCGGCTTCACCCTGTTCTTCGAGAACACCTCGTGGGTGACGGCCCTCATCGGCACCGCGTACATCACCAACGCATGGGCGAGCTCGGTGAAGTACGCCCGCGGCCACAGCGGCCCCGTCGTGCCGTTCGTGTTCCTCTACCTGGCCATCAGCGTGGGATACGTCCACGCCGCGGTCATGGCCGGCGTCATGATCGGCTCGGTCGCGATCGGCGAACGGTTGTTCCAGCGCCTGTGGCGTCCGGCGCTGAAGGTGTGCAGCGTCGGCATCGCCGCGGCCGCCTGCGGGGCCGTCACCTTCCTGCCGGGAGTACTGACCTCCGCGGTCACGTGGCGCAGCGGTGACGAGGGAACGTTCAACGACAACTTCCTGACGGCACCGTGGTCGGAATCGTTGACCGCCAGTATCCCGACGGCCGTGACCAGCATCGAATCGTGGGCAGGCGAGACCACCGAAGCCCCGGTCACCTACATCGCCTGGTTCCTCGTCCCTGCGCTCGCGTTCATCGCGTGGCGTCGGGTGCCCACGGCGTTGCGTGAGCTGGCCGCACCACTGATTCTGTTGGCGTTCGCGCTGGTCTTCACCGCGGGCCCCAGCGATATCGGCCCCATCCGCTGGCCCGCGCGCATCCTCCCCTTCGTCGCCATCGTCGCGTTGATCCTCGTCGTCACCCTGATCAGCCGATACGGAACTCTGGACAAGCTGCGGCCCCGACTGCTCGCCGCCGGCCTGCTGACGCTGGTGTTGCTGCTGCGTGCCGGCTCGTCGGGTCCGGAGTTCTTCGGCCGCCACATCGTTGCTGCGCTCGCGATCCTGCTGGTCGGCGCACTCGCCCTGCTGCTCGCCCACCGCTTCTCCACCCGGGCCACCGCCGCGCTCATCCTGGTGACGATCGCGCCGATCGCGATGTACCAGGTGGCCGGATACCAACCGCCGTTCGCCAAATGGTGGCTCCCCACCTCGCAGTCCGAGGCCAAGGCGCAGTTCCCGCAGTGGCAGGGCTCGACGCTGCAGCTCGGCAGTCGTGCGCTGACCGAGACCGAAGCCGACGGGCCCGACGACCCGCAACTGCCGTGGCACTCGCAGGTCTACGGCAACTCCGCCAAGGTGATGGGCCTGGACTACGTCAACGCCTACACCCCCGTCGGCTACCTCGATTTCGCAAACCTGCTGTGCTTCGAGCACGAGGGTTCGACCTGCACCGACGCCTTCGATCGGCTCTTCGAGATCGAGCCGTACACCGGCAAGACCTATGCCGATCTGATGCAGCTGGACCGCGTCGTGCTGCAGAAACTGCAGTATCCGCTGGCCGAGAGGGAGGCCGCGCCCGCAGGCTGGCAGTGGGTCACCGCGCCCACCCCCGACTCTGCTCGGCAGGTCTACGTCCTCGAACGCGTCGATGGATTGATTCCTGCCGCGTCGGGACGCGTCGTAGCGACGGTGAACGCCTCCGCCGACCCGATCTCGTCCGACGCGGACTCCGAGCACGTCACCGTCTCCGCGCCCGCCGGCGGCAGCGTCGTCTTCTCGCGGTTGGCCTGGCCCGGCTACACCGCCACTCTGAACGGTGAGCCGCTGCAGACGAAAGGCCTGGCCGATATCTTCCTGTACGTCGACCTGCCGCCCGGCACCGACGCAGCGGACCTGGAACTCACCTTCCGGCCGCCCGGTGAACGACTCGGACTCGCTGCCATGGCCGGTGGGGTGATGGTGCTGATCGGCCTGGTCGTACTCGATGTTCGACGACGTCGACGCCCCTCCGCGCCGGAGTTCGGCAGTACGACGTCCAGCAGATAGGGTCAGACCTCGTGACGTCCGACGCTGCTGCTCCGCACCGCATCTCCATCGTGGTTCCGGTCTACCAGGGCGAACGGACGCTCAGCGCGCTGATGGACGAGATCATCCCGTTGACGCAGGTCACCCACACGCCCCTCGGGCGGCCGATGATCGTCGAAGAAGTTCTCCTCGTGTTCGATCACGGACCCGACAACTCCGCAGCCGTGATCCGGCAGCTGACCGAGGCGCATACGTTCGTTCGTGGCGTGTGGCTCAGTCGTAATTTCGGCCAACACCCCGCCACCCTTGCCGGCATGGCTTCGAGCGGCGGCGAGTGGATCGTCACGATGGACGAGGACGGCCAACACGACCCGGCCGCGATCGGCGGCATGCTCGATACCGCCCTCGACCGGCAATCCACCGTCGTCTACGCCAAGCCGACGAACGTCGCACCGCACGGACTCTGGCGCAACGCCGCCTCACGCGGAGCGAAGTGGCTCATCGCCAAGGCTCTGGCCGGGGACAACACCGTCGACTACCAGAGCTACCGCCTGGTCCTCGGCGAAGTCGGTCGATCCGTTGCCGCCTACGCCGGCTCCGAGGCATACCTCGACATCGCACTCGGGTGGATTGCAGGCGACGTCACGACGAGCCCGGTGGCCCTGCGAGAAGAAGTGGACCGTCGATCGGGATACCGGCTGCGGACGCTTCTGTCGCACTTCTGGCGCATGGTGCTCTCCAGCGGCACCAAAGGTCTGCGACTGGTGTCCTTCATCGGCATCGCCTTCGCGCTACTGGGCCTCGTTCTCGTCGCCTACGTGCTGGTGTCGTACTTCGTCTTCGATTCCGGTGCCGAAGTGCGAGGCTGGGCATCGACGATGGTGATCCTGCTGTTCGGCTTCGGAGCCACCCTGTTCTCACTCGGAGTGGTGGCCGAGTACGTCGGCGTCAACGTCAAGACCGCCATGGGCAAGCCGCCCTACCTGATCGTGACCGACCCTGGAAACGGGCCGCTCGGACGCACCGAACCGTCGACCGATCCCGCACCGCCGGCGTGAACGCGACGCACACCTGGGTCGTCGGCAGCGGCGGACTGCTCGGCGCATCGGTGACGCGGGAAGCTCGACGACGCGGACATCACGTGCACACCAGTGCAATCCCGTGGTCCGACCGATCACTGGCCGAAGAAACTCTGTTGCAACGCTGTTCGGCCTTCTTCGACTCGTTCCGGACCGGCGCGTGGAACGTCGTCTGGGCCGCCGGAGCCGGCGTGAACGGCACCAGCGCAGCACAATTCGCCGAAGAGAACGATCTGATCCGGACCGTTCTGGCCCGGGTCGAGTCCGTCGCTGCGGACCGCACGGACACCGGAACGGTGTTTCTCGCGTCGTCTGCCGGAGGCGTCTACGCCGGCGCACCGGGAGCCCCACACGACGAAGAAACACCGCCGATCCCGTTGGGTGACTACGGTTTCGCGAAACTGCAGTCCGAGTCGGTCGCGACCGAATTCGGCATCCGCACCGGGGTCAACGTTGTCGTCGGACGATTCGCCAACCTCTACGGCCCGGGACAGAATCTCGCGAAACCTCAGGGGTTGATCTCGCACCTGTGCCGCGGATACCTGATGGCCTCACCGGTGTCGATCTACGTCCCCATGGACACCCTGCGCGATTACCTCTACGTCAGCGACGCCGCCGAAATGGTGGCCGACGCTCTCGCCGTCTCCGCCGAACGACGTATCGCTCCGACCGTCAAGATCTTCGCCTCGGGTGAGGCCGTCACCATCGGTTCCATTCTCGGTGCCTGCCGAACGGTCTTTCGTCGACGCCCCAACGTAGTGCTTGCCGCCTCTCCCCTCGCGGCGTTCCAAGGACGCGACCTACGACTGCGGTCGACCGTCTGGCCGCAGATCGATCGACGCACCCACCGCACACTGCCTGCGGGTATCGCCTCGACCCTGTTCGCGACGCGTCAGGCACTGGCGGTGGGCCGATGACCGAACCGCAGACTCCCGCGCCTCCGGCCGGCATGAACGGTGCACCGGGACCACTGATGCGCATCGTCAAGAATCAGAAGATCGCATTTCTGCTCGTCGGCGGCGTCAACACCGCACTGGGCACCGCATGGTTCATCGTGTGGCAGTTGCTGATCGGCGAGCGATACGGCTACCACGCCGCCATCGTGCTCGGGTATCTCTGCAACGTACTGTGCGCGTTCGCGATGTATCGCTACCTCGTGTTTCGCGTTCGCGGGCACTTTTTCAGAGATCTGCTCCGGTTCTTCGTGGTCAACTTCGGAGCGTTCCTCGCCAACATCTCACTGATGACCCTCGCTGTCTCGGTGTTCCACTTCCCGCCCATCCCTTCCCAATTGGTCGTCACAGCAGTGATGGCAGTCGTCAGCTTCTTCGGCTACCGCGACTTCTCGTTTCGCAGAAAGAGCCAGGACCCCACACCATGACACCCCGAGTTTCCGTCGTCGTCCCGGCGTACAACAACGCCGAATACCTGGCCGAGACCATCGATTCGATTCTCGCCCAGACGTTCACGGACTTCGAGCTGGTCATTGCCGACCACTCGTCGACCGACGGCACCCTGGCCGTTGCCCAGAAGTACGACGATCCACGCATTCGCCTCCTCACCACACCCGCGGGCGGCGGGGCACAGGCCAACTGGAATCGCGTCACCGAGGAAGCATCGGGCGAGCTGATCAAACTCGTGTGCGGTGACGACACCATCCACCGCACCGCGCTCGCCGCCCAGGTACAGGCCTTCGACGCCCATCCGACCGCGGTACTCGTCGCCGCGCAACGCACGTTGATCGACGCCAACAGCAAAACCGTCATCGCCGCGCGCGGACTCGGCGGACTACAGGGAAAGACGTCGGGTCGAGTGGCCGCGAGAACAGCAGTTCGGGCCGGAGCCAACATCTTCGGTGAACCCGGCGGCGTCATGATGAAGCTCTCGGAACTGCGCGCAGTCGGACTGTGGGACAACAGTCATCCGTACCTGATCGACCAGGCCACCTTCATCGCCGTAGCGCTGCGCGGCGACATCGTTGCCATTCCCCAGCCGCTGGCGTCGTTTCGCATCAACTCGGGACAGTGGAGCGTCGAGCTGGCCACCCAGCAGGCCCGTCAGGCCGCCGACTTCCACCGCTCCCTCCAGGCGAGCGACCCGACGTTGTTGTCCGACAGTGACGTTCGCATCGGGAACGCCAAGGCACTCATGACCTCGTTCATGCGGCGAGCCGTGTACCTGCTGCTGCGACATCGGATGTCGCGCAGCAGCTAGCGTTTCGGATTTTCAGGGCAGTACGGATTCCTTCGTCGCATAGACGGCCTCGGTGGCGTCCTTCTGCGGTCGCCACCACTGCTCGTTATCGCGGTACCAGTCGACGGTCGCTTTCAACCCTGCGCGGAAGTCGACATAGGTTGGTGTCCAACCCAATTCGGTGCGCAATTTCGTCGAGTCGATGGCGTAGCGCAGGTCGTGGCCGGGGCGGTCGGTGACGAAGTCGAAGGCGTCGGGTGCGTTGCCGGTTTCTTCGAGGATCGCTTCGAGGACAGTGCGGTTGTTGGCTTCGCCGTCGGCTCCGATGAGGTAGGTCTCGCCGATGCGGCCGCCGTCGATGATGGCCCAGACGGCGCTGTTGTGGTCGTCGACGTGGATCCAGTCGCGCACGTTCTGCCCAGCACCGTAGAGCTTGGGGCGTGAGCCGCTGAGGATGTTGGTGATCTGACGCGGGATGAACTTCTCCACGTGCTGGTACGGGCCGTAGTTGTTGGAGCAGTTGGAGATGGTGGAGCGGACCCCGAACGAGCGGGTCCAGGCGCGCACCAGCAGGTCGCTCGAGGCTTTGGTCGAGGAATACGGGCTCGACGGGTTGTACGGGGTCGATTCGGTGAATCTCGCCGGGTCGTCGAGTTCGAGGTCGCCGTAGACCTCGTCGGTGGAGATGTGGTGGTAGCGGACGTCGTGCTCGCGGACCGCATTGAGCAACGTGGTGGTTCCGATGACGTTGGTGTGCACGAACGGCCACGGGTCGGTCAACGAGTTGTCGTTGTGGGATTCGGCGGCGAAGTGGACGACGAGATCGGTCTCGCGGACGAGGCGGTCGACGAGATCGGCGTCGGCGATGTCGCCGTGCACGAAGTCGATGCGATCGGCGACGGGGTCCAGAGAGGCCTTGTTGCCGGCGTAGGTGAGCTTGTCGAGCACGGTGACCTGGGAGTCGGGGCGCTGCGCGAGGGTCTGATGTACGAAGTTCGCGCCGATGAACCCGGCCCCACCCGTGACGAGAATTCTCATGAACAGGCACTTTACCGGGGGATGCTCGTGTGGGCCGTTCTTGTCGGGCGCGCGTGCTAGCTTCTGTTCGACTTCGGGGGGAGTACGTCAATGGGTCTGGGAAAAATTCTTGTCCGTCTCGCGGCACTGATAACGCTGCTGTTCGGGCTCATGTGGGCAATTCCGCAGCTGGCTCCGCAAGTGCCGGAACCGTTCGAGGGTGTACGGACTCTGCCACCGGTGTCACCCAGACCCACGGGCTCGACGACAGTGCCGCCGCCCCTGCCGCCGGGTTTTCCGTCGATGGAACGCCCACCACCGCAAATCGAGGTGCCCGACGGGCAGCCGCAGCCCATCGCCACCAAATTCGGCTGGACTTACGACATTCCGGCTGACTGGGAGAATTGGAACGACGGATTCTCGGAGTGGGTCGGCGAGGACGGATCGACCGCAACATACGGCGCAATGGGTCTCCACGGACGATTCGATTGCGAAGGCGGTGAGTTCGAGTCTTCGGCAATCAGCGGAATGACCGGTCGTCGTGCCGGTGACTTGACTGTCCTCGCCTATCGAGAGGTGCAGAAAGCGTCGATGATCTTCACCAACGAAGATGGGTCTCTGGAACCCACCGTTCGGATCGGGGACCCCAAGTATCTGCAGATCGACGGAGCTCCGGCTGTCCACTACACAGCCCTGGTGGAAGACATACCGGATTCGCCGTACTGCCCTCCTCCCCGAGCGACATTCGACGTCGTCACGACTACCGGTTTCGCCACCGCAGAGGTCGCGGTCTTCGTCGTGCTTGCCGACCGTGATGTCGAGAACGCACTGACCGACGAAGACGTCGAAGGCCTCATCTCCTCACTACGGAAGAGCTCGACGGAATGACCGAACAGCTCGCGGCAAAAACATCCGAAATCGCCGGTCTCGGTAATCTTCTCGATCGCATCGGTGCCGATACCCTGGCCAGTCACCACTACTTGCTCGACAACGCGGGCCTCGGCGAGAACGTGGTCGGAGAGATTCTGAAGAAGCTGCGTCCGTATATCGCGCGCTTCCAAGAGATGACCCGCACCCGACACGTTCACCTATCGGCCAACTGCGGCGAGATGGGGGCCGAGCTGAACAAAGCTGCCTGGTTGTATGCCGATCAAGATCGAAAGAATTACGACCTGCTCAACGCCCACACATCTGTGCCACCGCTACCCGGCAGCGACCGCGGGAGTTCGGATCACGCCGCGGCCGGGCATATAGACGAATTCGACGGTGCCGCTGACTACGGTCATACTCACGGAATCGATTATCCTCCAACCAATCCCGCCATCGACGACATCCGCGACGTGCTCGCCGATGCCTCCGAGTGGCTCGGCGAGATCGACCGAACGATCTTCGAACTCTCCGGGTGGAGTCCGCTACGCGAAGCGACCATTCCTGTCACCGGCAACTGGAACGAAATCCGTCGAATCGGTCAGGCGTACCAGATTGCGGGCGACGCCATGGAAGCCGCAGCAGAGTCGTTGGCTGCAGGAGTACGCCGCGTCGACGGTCACTGGAACGGTGCAGCCGCACAGGCATTCACCGACTATGCCGACCGACAACTCGCCGCAATGCGATGGGAAGGGCATGCTGGCCGAACGATCGCCGCAATCTGTACAGCCATCGCCGAGCAACTTCGTGGCGCAGCGCTGGCAGTGGTCCGCAAGATCGTCGAATTGCTCGAGTCCGAAGTGGCCCTCGACAACGCCCGCGGTGCGCTGAAGGTCGTGCTCAAGAAAGTGCCGGTGGTCGGCACTGCATGGCAGGTGGAGAGCATCATCGAAATATGCTTGACGGCAATGGATCTGACCAAGGATCTCATTGTGAAGATCGAGCAGGTGGTCGATGACTTCGGCGGGTTCCTCGACGCGCTCGGCGACCCCGAAGGCCAGGTGGGCCAGAAGATCGACGACACACTGCGACCGCTGAACGACCTCCTCGACTACGGCAAGCAAGCCGTCGAAGCGGGCAAGACCGCGAATATCCGACCGGTACTCGACACACCGGACGAGGACTTCTCCGTCGGCACCGGCGACGAACCATGGCGGGACGCATGATCGAGTCACTGCCTCCGCACGCCCGCGCTGCCTACGACCGACTGATGGCATCCTGCGGAGAGCTCGAAGCCACGCGTACACGCGCCTCGAACGCAGACCTGAAAACACGGACCGTCACAACGGAACTACTCGCCCGCGTGGCGTCCTCACCGCGAGCGTCGGCCGACCTGATCCACTACGCACGCCGCGTCGCGTCGGGTGAATGCAGTTGGGAACGAATCCAGGTGGACGCGAATCCGCTGCCTCCGGAGGTGGACGAGCTCACAGCCGATCCGCTGATCGTGTGGCCGTCGGAATGGCCGACATCGACGACCGAAGCCCCGTCTCAGCCCTATCGAATCCCGTGGGAGTGAGTGCCGCTGGACGTGTCAGGACCGTCGAACAGTGCGCCCGGCAAAAGCCGCGATGCGCTCGTACGCGTTTGCTCCGTCGGGTGCAGGCTGCTCGGGATCGAAGGCACCACCCCTGCGCTCATCGGTCATATTGGCCGACATGAACACCATCCCCTCCTCCGCCACGGTCTGGTCGAAGTCGTCGGTACCGCGCCCGAGCGCGGTCGCAAGGTCCCACGCGTGCACCGAAAGTTCAGCAGCGACCATGCCGGCCGGCAGCGGTGAACCTGCGTCGAGCTCGGTCAGCAGTTCGCGGGTCCGGGCGGTCCACAACGGAACCGGATCCGAGGAGGGCTCGGGTGCGGCCGACCAGTCGAGCTCCCCACCTCGCGCCATCGTCACCAGGTTGGCCGCGGTGTGCACCAGGTGGTCCGTCAGGTCAGCGACTGTCCACTCCGTGCAGGGCGTGGCCGACGCGCGCTCGGCGTCGGTCACTGCGGCCAGCAGTTCGGTGATCTGAGTGGCACCGGTGGCGATCTGGCTACTCGTCGTCACGTGGCTTGTCCTTTGTTCGGTCGACGGGCGGATCCGTCGGAACGGGGCAGGGCTGGCCGGAGTCTATGGGCAGTTGCCACCTCGCGCGCCGGAAACGAAGGTGCACGACCGAGCGGGTGATCGGAGGGTCTGGAAGACTTCGGGCTCATGCGGGGAATCATTCTGGCGGGCGGCACGGGCTCACGGCTTCATCCGATCACGATGGGAGTGAGCAAACAGCTGGTCCCGGTCTACGACAAACCGATGATCTACTACCCCCTCTCGACCCTGATCCTCGCCGGCATCCGCGAGATCCTCATCATCACCACACCCCAGGACGCCGACCAGTTCACGCGCCTGCTCGGCGACGGCTCCCAATTCGGCATCTCCCTGACCTACAAGGTCCAACACGAACCCAACGGCCTCGCCCAAGCCTTCGTCCTGGGAGCCGATCACATCGGCACCGACTCCGCCGCCCTGGTGCTCGGCGACAACATCTTCTACGGCCCCGGCCTGGGCACCCAACTCTCACGCTTCGACACCATCGACGGCGGAGCCGTCTTCGCCTACGAGGTCTCCGACCCCACCGCCTACGGCGTCATCGAATTCGACGACAACCGAAAAGCCGTGTCGTTGGAAGAAAAACCCACCGCCCCGAAATCGAACTACGCCGTCCCGGGCCTGTACTTCTACGACAACGACGTCATCGCCATCGCCCGCGACCTCGCCCCCTCCGCCCGCGGCGAATACGAGATCACCGACGTCAACCGCCACTACCTCGACGCCGGCCGCCTCCAAGTCGAAGTCCTGCCCCGCGGCACCGCCTGGCTCGACACCGGCACCTTCGACTCCCTCCTCGACGCCTCCAACTACGTGCGCACCATCGAACAACGCCAAGGACTCAAGATCGGATCCCCCGAAGAAGTCGCCTGGCGGCGAGGATTCATCACCGACGACGAACTCCGCGCCCGCGCCGAGACACTCGTCAAATCCGGCTACGGCCGCTACCTGCTGGACCTGATCGACCGAGGAAACCGATGACCTTTCGTGAACTGACAATATCCGGCGCCTACGAATACACCCCACGCCAGTTCGGTGACGACCGCGGCGTGTTCTTCGAATGGTTCAAAGCGAGCCTCTTCGAGGAAACCACCGGGCGAGCGTTGGATCTGAAGCAGGCGAACTGCTCGGTCTCCGCCGCCGGAGTGCTGCGCGGGATCCACTTCACCACCAACCCACCCGGGCAAGCGAAATACGTCACCTGCGCCCGCGGAGCGTTCCTCGACGTCATCGTCGACCTACGCGTCGGCTCCCCGACGTTCGGGCAATGGGACAGCGTGCTGATCGACGACATCGACCGCAAAGCAGTGTTCCTCTCCGAAGGCCTCGGGCACGCCATCTTGTCGTTGGAAGACAACTCCACCGTCATGTACCTGTGCGGCCTCGAATACACCCCGGCACTGGACCGCGACATCAACCCCCTCGACCCCGCCCTGGGCATCGACTGGCCCACCACCGGCCGCGACGGATCGCCCCTGACCTACGAGCTCTCCGCCAAAGACAAAGCCGCCCCCACCCTCACCGAAGCCCTCGAAGCAGGAAACCTGCCCACCTTCTGAGTTGGTCGTTGTTGGGGCGACACCGCGGTCGTGCGGCGTCGCCCCAACACCCGATGCGAAGGCTACAGACGGTCTTTCCGTCGACCGCGCGTGCTCCACAAAGGTTGAGCCGCAGCAAGTTCCGTTTCCGTCGCCGTCCGGAACGGAGACGCCGACTGGTCGACCTCCGGGTGCGCATCCTGCCCTCGGGTGGCTCGCAAACTGAGTATCACGGAGATCGCGAGAATCGACGAGATGACATCGAGCGAGACGGCGGTGGGGATGTAGAACACGTCGACCTTGAGTGCCATCTTGATGCCGACCCAGATCAGGACCAACGCCAGTCCCACCTTCAGATACACGAATCGGTGCATCAGGTCCGCGAGCAGAAAGTACATCGCGCGCAGTCCGAGAATGGCGAATGCGTTGGCGGTGAACACCAGGAAGGGGATGTCGGTGACGGCGAAGATCGCCGGGATGGAATCGACAGCGAAGACGATGTCCGTGACCTCGACGAGTACGAGCACCGCCAACAGTGGAGTGGCCAACGCAACGCCCCCGATGCGCACCACGAACTTCTGCCCGTAGAACGCGTCGGTCATGGGAACGTAGCGACGGAACAACCGCAGCGTACGAGACTGTTCGGGATCGAGATGCTCGTTGCGCTGACGCACCATGCGGTATCCGGTGAAGATCAAGAAGGCCGCGAAGAGGTAGAGCACCGCGCTGAAGCTGGCGATGAGGGCAGATCCCCCGGCGATGAAGATGCCACGAAAGACCAGCGCACCGAGTACGCCGAAGAACAGGACGCGGTGTTGCAACTCTCTGGGCACCGCGAAATACGTGAAGATGATGGCCCACACGAACACGTTGTCGACCGCCAGCGACTTCTCGATCAGGTAGCCGGCGAAGTACTGCTGGCCGAACTCGGCACCGGCGGTGGCCCAGATCAGTGCCCCGAATCCAACGCCGAAAGCGACCCAGATACCAGACCAGACAGCCGCTTCGCGCACTCCGATGACGTGTGCTCGCCGATGGGCGAACAAATCGACCGCCAGCATGGCGACGATGAAGCCGAGTACTGCCACCCAAGCCCAGAATGGAACGGACATGACAACCTCCAGTTCTGTGAACTGGAGGTCTCTCCCGCCCGACGTGGGCCGCTCGCCGGGCCCGGATTGCCGGGCCGTGGTGACGACGAAGCTGCTGGGGGTACTCCCCTCCTGAGACCATATTGAACCAGGACTTCGGCCCGGGATCAAGGAAACTTAGTGCCCCACAACAGTTACCGAATTTTGAAGATCACGAACCGCTGCACCAGGAAGTTGATGACCGTCGCCGTTCCCTGCGCGACGACGAATGCCACGTTGGCGTACCAGAAGCCGTCGGGAAGAACCTGGTAGAGCCAGGTATAGATGCCGACCTGGACGGCGAAGGTGACTCCGTACAGCGCGACGACAGCGAGGAACCGGGCCCGCGACGGTGCCGCGTTGAACGTCCACCGCCGGTTGATCAGGTACGCCGTGGTGGTGCCGAGCACGAAGCCGATCGCCTTGGCCAGCGTCACACCGACGCCGAACACGAAATGCAGGATCAGGTTGACGCCCTGATCGACGATCGCCGACAGCACACCCGTCGCCAAGAACCGCACCACCTGCGTCTTGAGATCGAGGGCCGCGTCGGCGATGTTCTCGGTCAGTGGCAACTCGACGGGCAGCGGGACGTGATGCTGCAGCTCGTCGTCCTCGGGCGACCAGTCGTCGTTCCCGGAGCCGTCTTCGATGGAGCGATCAGGGGTGGACACGAGGACTGACATTAGCTGCTATCGCAATGCGGGTACCCTCTTGAGCGATGTCCACGACAGCCGACGACGCACTCTTCCCCCTGGAACCACAGGCCGGGAACACTGCGCCGCTACCCACGCAGACCCGCACACTCACTGGTTGGGGCCGCACTGCGCCCTCCACCGGCGAGGTGCTCTCGACCTCCGACCCCGAGCTCATCGCGAACGCGGTCAAGCAGGTCGCCGAGCAGAACGACTCCAAGCCGGCTTACCTCCGACGCGGCGTCATCGCCCGCGGCCTCGGCCGCTCCTACGGCGACAACGCGCAGAACTCCGGCGGACTCGTCATCGACATGAATGCCCTCAACGGCATTCACAGCATCGACGCGTCGACGCGCATCGTCGACGTCGACGGTGGCGTCAACCTCGACCAGCTGATGCGTGCTGCACTGCCGTTCGGTCTGTGGGTTCCAGTGCTTCCGGGTACCCGTCAGGTCACCATCGGTGGAGCAATCGGCACGGACATCCACGGCAAGAACCACCACAGCGCGGGCAGCTTCGGCAACCACGTCCGCTCGATGGAACTGCTCACCGCGGACGGACAGATCCGCCACCTGACGCCGACGGGCAAGAACGCCAAGCTCTTCTGGGCGACGGTCGGCGGCAACGGCCTGACCGGCATCATCCTGCGCGCGACGATCGAGATGACGCCCACGGAAACGGCCTACTTCATCGCCGACGGCGACGTCACCAGCACCCTCGACGAGACCATTGCCCTTCACAGCGACGGCAGTGAGAACAACTACGACTACTCGAGCGCCTGGTTCGACGCCGTGGCTCCGCCCCCCAAGCTCGGCCGCGCAGCCCTCTCACGTGGATCGTTGGCGCGCCTCGACCAGCTTCCCGAGAAGCTGCAGAAGGATCCGCTGCGCTTCAACGCCAAGCCGCTCGTGAAGTTCCCCGATATCTTTCCGAACGGGCTCGCCAACAAGTACACGTTCTCCGCCGTCGGCGAGGCCTGGTACCGCAAGGCCGGCAATTATCGGAACAAGGTTCAGTCCCTTACAGCGTTCTACCACCCACTCGACATGTTCAGTGAGTGGAACCGCGCCTACGGCTCCAAGGGATTTCTGCAGTACCAGTTCGTGGTGCCGCCGGAGGCCGTCGACGAGTTCAAGAAGATCATCGTCGACATCCAGAAGTCGGGGCATTACTCGTTCCTCAACGTGTTCAAGCTGTTCGGGCCGGGAAACAAAGCGCCGCTGAGCTTTCCGATTCCAGGCTGGAACATCTGCGTGGACTTCCCGATCAAGCCGGGCCTGAACGAGTTCGTCCGCGAACTCGACAAGCGTGTGCTCGAGTTCGGCGGTCGTCTGTACACCGCGAAGGATTCGCGCACCGACGCCGAGACGTTCCACTCGATGTACCCGCGGATCGACGAATGGATCAAGGTTCGTCGATCTGTAGACCCCACAGGCGTTTTCGCCTCCGATATGGCTAGAAGGCTGGAACTGCTGTGACGATAGACGCCGTAGGTAACCCACAGACGATTCTCGTTCTGGGTGGCACCAGCGAGATCGGTCTCGCGATCACCGAGGAGTACCTGTCGAAGTCTCCGGCACGCGTCGTTCTCGCCGCGCTGCCCAACGATCCGCTGCGCGACAGTGCCGTTGCACAGCTGACCGCCAAGGGCGCGAAGTCCGTGGACGTCATCGACTTCGACGCACTCGACACCGCGTCGCATCCGAAGGTCATCGACGCGGCCTGGGCCAAGGGTGACGTCGACGTCGCCATCGTCGCCTTCGCCGTCGACTTCGATGCCGAGCAGCTCTGGCAGGACCAGCGCAAGGCCGTCCTCGCCGCGAACATCAACTACACCGCTTCGGTGTCGGTCGGCGTTCTGCTGGGCGAGAAGATGAAGGCGCAGGCGTACGGCCGCATCATCGTCATGTCCTCGGTGGCAGGCGAGCGGGTCCGTCGCTCCAACTTCGTCTACGGCTCCACCAAGGCCGGCCTCGACGGTTTCTACCTCGGACTCGGAGAAGCGTTGCGCGAGTTCGGCCCTCGGGTCACGGTCGTTCGTCCGGGCATGGTGCGCACCAAGTTCAGCGCCCACGTCAAGGAAGCGCCGATGACCGTCGACAAGGAGGTCATCGCGAAGCTCGCGGTGAACGCTTCGCGCAAGGGCACCCCGCTCATCTGGACTCCCGCACCGTGGCGTCTGGTGATGATGGTGCTGCGACACGTGCCGCGGCCGATCTTCCGCAAGCTGCCCATCTGATCTCGATGACTGACGGGGTTGCACCGGCTCGCAGAACCGCCTCTGCCGTCGGGGAGATCGTTCTCGGTGCGCTCGTCGCAGTCGTGGTGGCGACGGTCGGGCTGTACGCCTTCTCACTGGTTCAGTGGCCGGCGTTCAACTCGTCCAACGTCACTCGCGCTCTGACAACTCTGGGCCAGGTGGTAGCCGCGGCACTGTTCGCGTCGTCGATCTACCTGTACCGAATCCGCAAGTGGCCGTGGATCGCTCGACTCTCGGCGTGGGTCGGGCTCTCCGGCTTCGTCACCGTCACCCTCGGAATGCCCTTGGCGGCAACCAAGCTGTACCTGTTCGGCATCTCCGTCGACCAGGAGTTTCGCACCGAATACCTGACGCGGCTGACGGATTCGGCGTCGTTGCGCGACATGACGTACGCCGACATCCCACCGTTCTACCCCGCCGGTTGGTTCTGGCTCGGTGGACGGGTCGGCAACCTGCTGGGTATGGACGGCTGGGAAGTGTTCAAGCCGTACGCAATCGGACTGCTTGCCGTCACGTCGGTGGTCGCATTCGTACTGTGGAAGGCCCTGATCCGCAGCGACTGGGCTGTCGCCGTCAGCGCTGTCACGACTGCATTGGTTGTCGCCTACGCCTCCCCCGAGGCCTACAGCGCCGTCATCGTGCTGCTGTTCGCCCCGACATTGCTCCTGGCCTGGGGCGCGTTGCATCGCCCCGTCACTCCTGTCTCCGACGGGGCTGGAGCGGCCACCCCCGTCGGGATGAATGCGGCATCCAGTCGGTCAGACGGCAAGAATGGGACATTCATCCCCACGGGGGGACGCGCAGCAGGCGGCTGGGGAGCGGTAATCGGTACCGGCCTGTTCCTCGGCCTGGCCGCGACGTTCTACACCCTGTACCTGGGTCTGGCCGCGTTCACCGTCGTGCTGATGGCCTTGTTCGCCGCCGTTCTCGCCTGTCGCGAGCGCAAGACCTGGCGGGCCCTGATTCCCATTGCACTCAAAGTGGCTGCGATCGCCGTCATCTCGGGCCTCATAGCGGCGACGGTATGGCTGCCGTATCTCGTCGACTTCCTCCGCGGCGCACCGTCCACATCGGGCACCGCGCTGCACTACCTGCCCGAGGCCGGTGCAACGCTTCCGTTCCCGATGTTCGAGTTCTCGATGATGGGCATTCTGTGCCTCTTCGGAACGGTATGGGTCGCAGTACGTTTCTCGTCGTCGCGTCGAGCACAGGCACTCGGAGTCGGCGTCGTCGCGGTCTACCTGTGGACGTTGCTGTCCATGGCGGCCACGGCTGCGGGCACCACACTGCTCTCGTTCCGACTCGAAGCGGTTCTCATCGTATTGCTCGGCAGCGCAGGCGTTTTCGGATTCCTCGAAGGCAGCCACGCGATCTACCAGGCCATCAACGAGCCACCGAAGTTCCGCATCGCTGCCGTCGTCGTCGCGACCATCGGCGCAATGGCCTTCGCGCAGAACATCCCCCAGGTACTGCAGAGCGAGATCACCGTCGCGTACTCCGACACCGACGGTGATGGCAACCGTGCCGATATGCGTCCGCCGAGCGCCGTCTCGTACTACCGCGAGGTCGACGACGCCCTGACCGAACAGACCGGTCGACCGCGCGACGAAACCGTCTTGCTCACTGCGGACACCTCGTTCCTGAGCTACTACCCGTACTTCGGATTCCAAGGACTGACGTCGCACTACGCCAATCCACTGGCGCAGTTCGATCGGCGGGCCGACGCCATCGAGCGGTGGACCGAGCTCGAGACTCCCGACCAGATGATCGAGGCGCTCGACACCAGCCAGTGGCGCGCCCCCGACGCCTTCCTGTTCCGCCGCGGCGCCGACGGCTACACCTTGAGACTCGCGGAGGACGTCTACCCGAACGATCCGAATGTGCGGCGCTACACCGTCACCTTCCCCGAGTCACTGTTCGAGGATCCACGCTTCACGGTGACCGATATCGGGCCGTTCGCACTGGTCGTACGCACTACATAACGCCGCGCGCCGAATCGAGACCGCGGCCGCAGGCCGAGTACGTCACGGCGCAAGCGGGTTACCCGCGTCAGGTGCCGGCAGCACCTGACGAGCCGTGATCTCATCGCCGCACGAGTCACACTCGAGCCTCACGTGTGCATTGCCCCCACAGTCGCGGTGCGTGTAGTGCACGGGGACACCGTCGGGTGCCATGTACGCGTCGCCCCAGTCCTTGAAGGCCATCAGAATCGGATAGATGTCGTGGCCCTTGCGGGTCAGCCGGTATTCCGCGTAGGTGGAATCGGTCTGCACCTTGGCGAGAATGTCGTGCTCGACGAGGCGGTCGAGTCGATCCTGCAGCCGACTTCGTGAGATCCCCATGGCGCTCTGGAAGTGGTTGAAACGGCGAACCCCGGCGAACGACCACTTCAGAATCACCAGCGTCCACCGGTCACCCAGAACGGACAGAGACCTCGAAATCGAGCAGGGCACATCGGCCAGCTCCGCATGACGCATACCGTCGACCTTACCCAGCAGTCTCGAAACGAGACTATTGCTGCTACTTTGTAGTCTCGAAATGAGACCAGGGGTGTACATGGACGCTGTGACAGACGATCGAGGGCAGCAATTCTCGGCACTCGCCGGAATTCTCGAAGAACGCTGGACGTGCCGACAGTTCCGGCCGGATGCAGTGCCACGCGGCGATATCGAGCGTGTGCTCGCGCTGAGCCAGCGCACACCGTCGTGGTGCAACACCCAGCCGTGGCAGGTCATCGTGACGGAAGGGGAAGGGACAGACCGCTTCCGCCGGACACTCCAGGACCACGTCCGCGGCGGCGGCCCCGTGCAGAGTGACATCCCCTTCCCCACCCAGTACGCCGGCGACTATCGCGACCGTCGCCGTGCGTGCGGACTGCAGCTCTACGACAGTGTCGGCATCGAGAAGGGGGATCCGCGCGCCCTTGCTCAGATGCTCCGCAACTTCGACTTCTTCGATGCGCCACACGTCGCCGTGATCACCACCGAGGCCGATCTCGGCGAGTACGGAGCGATCGACTGCGGTCTGTACGTCAACACCTTTCTGCTCAGTGCACACAGCCTCGGCATCGCCACCGCCCCACAGGCCGCCCTCGCGTCGTACTCCGATTTTCTGCACGACTACTTCGACATACAGGAGCACCGGCGCATCGTGCTCGGAATCTCGTTCGGATACGCGGACCTGGAGCACCCGATCAACTCGTTCCGAACCGAACGAGCAGACGTGACGAACGTGGCCACCTGGATCGGTGACTGATCTGTACATACGGGTGGGGCGGCGTCGCACTCCAGCCGGTGTGACCCAGCACGTTCGAGTTTTCGCCCACCGTGATCTTTCTGTAACCTCGACGCGATGACCACCCACGACCAGAGAGTTCTCGAGCGGCAGCCGACCACGGCACCGGCTCGACACTCCGGCGTCGGGCGAGGCGACCTCGTGGCGGCCGTCGGATTTCTGATCGCCGCCGTGTACGTCCTACAGGGTCAGTGGCGCAATCTGAACGGTGGCTACCTCTACAACAGCGGCCAGGACCAGACGATGTGGGAGTGGTTCTTCTCCGTCGCCGCCCATGCCGTCGCGCATCTGGACAATCCACTGTCCAGTGACCTGCAGAATTACCCACTCGGGGTGAATCTGATGGCGAACACGGCGATGTTCGGCATCTCCATTCCGCTGGCCCCGATCACGTTACTTTTCGGACCAACGGTGACCTGGGCAATTGCCCTCACAATCGGCCTCGCAGGCACCTCGTTCGCCTGGTACTGGCTGTTCTCGCGTCAGTTGAACGCGTCCAAGGGTGCCGCCGCAATGGGCGGCGCACTGTGCGGCTTCGCGCCCGGTGCCATCTCCCATGCCAACGGCCACCCCAACTTCGTGGTGCTGTTCCTGCTCCCGGTCATCGCGATGCTGGTCACCCGCGTCGCACACGGCGGTGGAACCACCAAGAACACCGTCGGGCTCGGCCTGATCGTCGCGCTGCAGATCCTGCTCGGCGAAGAACCGCTGCTGATCTTCGCGATGTCGTTCGCCATCTTCGCCGTCGTCTACTACCTGTCCCGGCCGCGTTCCCTGTGGCCGGCCGTCCGCAATGCCGTACCCCGACTCGCGGTGTCGGCGAGCATCGCGCTGGCCATCGTCGCGTTGCCGCTGTGGTGGCAGTTCTTCGGACCGCAGTCGTATTCTTTCCTCGAACACGGCCCGATGGGCAACGACGCCAAAGCCCTGTTCCAGTTCCCGACGCAATCCATCGGTGGCGTCGCCACCCCGGGGCAGAACGTACGGATCAACGCCACCGAGGAGAACGCCTACTTCGGCTGGCCGCTGCTCGTGCTGTGCCTCGTGGCGGCAGTGTGGATGTGGCGTGTTGCCTGCGCCAGAGCCGCGGCTGCCACGGCCATCGTCATGAGCGTGCTCTCGCTCGGCGCGACGCTGATGATCGGCAAGAACGACACCGGCATCACCCTGCCGTGGACGAAACTCGCCGAATACCCACTCGTCGAATCCGTCCTCGAGACCCGCTTCGCCCTCGGCGCGGTCCCTGCGCTGGCTCTGTTGCTCGTCCTGGCCACCGATCGGACGTTCCGCAACGGACTACGGCCGTTGCCGGCATTCTGGATCGCCGGACTCGCCCTCGCCCTCGTTCCGCTGATCCCGACGCCGCTGGTCACCGTCGACAAATCCCCCACACCCCGGTTCTTCGCCGACGGCGATTGGCAGAACTACGTCGACGACGGTTCCGTCGTCACCGTCCCTCTCCCACGGCCCGAGGACGCCCGGCCGCTGCGTTGGCAGATGGACGCGGACATGGGCTTCACGCTGGCCGCCGGATACTTCGTCGGACCGAGCGATCAGGAAGAGAAGGTCGCCAAGTACGGTGCCGTGGATCGCCCGACGGCGCTGCTGCTCGGCTCGGTCTACGACTCCGGCACCGTCCCCGAGATCACCGCTGATCAGCGCAGCCAGGCGGCGCAGGACATGCGCTTCTGGGAAGCCGACGTCGTGGTACTTCCGCCGAGCAAGAACACCGTCGCCCTGCGCAGCACGGTCACCGAGCTGCTCGACGTCCAGCCGCAATACACCGGCGGCGTATGGGTGTGGGATGTGCGCTCGCTCGTCCAATAGCATCGCCGGTGTGCCTGCGACCGCTCCGAACATCACGACCGCCCGGCTGATAGCGATCGTCACCGGCATCATCGGTGCCGTTCTGGCCATCGCCACTCCGCTGCTGCCGGTGCAGCAGGACGTCTCCACGCTATCGTGGCCGCAGAGCTCGTTCGGCAGTGTCAACGCTCCGCTGGTGAGCTACTCCCCGCTCGATTTGAACGCGACGATCCCGTGCAGTAGTGCCACTCGGCTCGACGGCGGCGGCACGGTGATGTCCACCGCTCCGATCGCGGCGGCGAAAACCGAGCAGCGAGCACTGACCGTGCGGGTCGACGACGATCGACTGCAGGTGCTGCTGCGCGATCGCGTTCTCGCCGAGGCTCCCGTATCCGACCTGGCCTCCGATTGCGCGCTGACCATCTCCTCGAACGCCGCTCGCACGGTGGTCGACCTCGGCGGCGCGGCCACCACTGTCGACGGCGACGTCCGACCCCAGGTCGTCGGCATCTTCACCGACCTCACCGCGTCGGTCGACGGTCTGAACGTGCGCGTGGACATCGACTCCCGTTACTCCTCGACCCCGACGACGTTCAAGCTGCTGGCGATGATCGTCGGCGCGCTGGCCGTCGTCGCCTCACTGTTCGCATTGCATCGCCTCGACAGCGTGGACGGTCGACGTCACCGCCGCTTCCTGCCGTCACGCTGGAAGTCGGTGACCGGCGTCGACGCCGTCGTCGTCGGGGTGCTGGTGTTGTGGCACTTCATCGGTGCCAACACCTCCGACGACGGCTACCTGCTCAACATGGCACGCGTCTCCGAGCACGCCGGATACATGGCCAACTACTTCCGCTGGTTCGGCGTTCCCGAAGCACCGTTCGGCATGCCGTACTACGACATGCTGGCCGCCCTCGCCAAAGTCAGCACCGCCAGCATCTGGATGCGCCTGCCCGCCACGATCGCCGCACTGCTGTGCTGGCTGGTCATCAGCCGCGAGGTCATCCCCCGCCTCGGGCGCGCGGTACTGACCAACCGCGTCGCGCTGTGGACCGCAGGCCTGGTGTTCCTCGCCTTCTGGCTGCCCTACGACAACGGACTGCGCCCGGAACCCGTCATCGCCCTGGGCGCGCTGCTCACGTGGTGCTCGATCGAGCGGGCCATCGCCACCGGACGACTGCTGCCCGCCGCGGTCGGCACACTGATCGCCGCCTTCTCTCTCGCCGCCGGACCTACCGGACTGATCGCCGTCGCCGCGCTGCTCGCCGGACTGCGCCCGATCGTGATGATCATCGTCAAACGAGCCCGCCAAGTGGGGCTGCTCGCGGTCCTCGCGCCGCTGATCGCGTCGGGACTGGCCGTGGTGATCGCGATCTTCGCCGACCAAACTCTGAGCACCGTGCTCGAAGCGACCCGGGTGCGCTCGGCTCTCGGACCCAACGTGCCCTGGTTCGAGGAACGGGTGCGCTGGGACGCGTTGATGACCATCTCCCCCGACGGCTCGCTCGCCCGACGATTCGGCATGTTCGCGATGCTGCTGTGCATCGTCGTCTGCATCGCGGTGATGCTCCGCAAGAACGGACGCATCCCCGGTACCGCCACCGGGCCATCGCGTCGGATACTCGGAATCGTGCTGGGCGCACTGGCTTTGATGATGTTCACCCCCACCAAGTGGACCCACCACTTCGGTGTGTACGCCGGTCTCGCCGCGTCTCTCGGCGCACTGGCAGCGGTGGCCGTCACGGCGGCCACCGTCCGATCCCCGCGTAACAGAACGCTGTTCACCGCCGCAGTGCTGTTTCTGACGGCGGTGGCGTTCACCAGCTCGAACGGTTGGTGGTACGTCTCGAGTTACGGCATTCCGTGGTTCGACAAGCCGCCGTCCATTGCCGGCAAGGGCTTCTCGACCATCCTGCTCGGCCTGACCGTGCTGACCCTGCTGTATGCCGCGTACCAACATGTCCGATTGCCTTATCGCACAGCAGAAACCACCACGCGTCGACGCTTCGCCCCCTCCGCGTTGACCATCGTCGCCGGCGGTGTCGTCGCATTCGAAGTGCTCTCGTTCGCCAAAGGTGCTGTGGCGCAATACCCTGCGTACTCCATCGCGCGATCCAACTTCTCCGCACTCGCGGGCAACTCGTGCGGACTCGCCGGTGACGTGCAGGTGGAGACCGACGTCAACGGATCCGTCCTGCAGCCGATCGACCCCGCCCCGGACGCGCTGGGAGCAGGCGGCAGCACCGGATTCACCCCGGACGGCGTCGCCGAAGACCTCACGGCCGATTCCGAGGACACCGCCCAGGGCAGTGCCAACTCCATCCGCCCCGAAGACTCCGAAGAGAGCGCGTCGGCCACCTCGTCGAACTCCGCAGGCACCTCGGGCGGAACCAACGAGAACGTCGGAATCAACGGCAGCACAGTCGCTCTGCCGTTCGGACTGAACCCCGAAACGACCCCGGTCCTCGGCAGCTTCGGAGCCACCGAGCCCGCGTCACTGACCTCCGGTTGGTATTCGCTGCCTGGAGAGGGCGACCTGATCGCCATCGCCGCCGCAGGCCGAATTCGCTCGGTGGACAAGGACGGCATCGTCACCCCGGGCCAACGCGTCGAACTGGAATACGGACGCCGCGACGGCGGCGACGTCCAGGCACTCGGCCGTGTCACGCCTCTCGACATCGGCCCGGCACCGTCGTGGCGCAACCTGCGCGTACCGATGAGCGACCTACCCGCCGACGCGGACGCCGTTCGCATCGTCGCCGAGGACAACGACCTGGCCGGAGATCAGTGGCTCGCCGTCACTCCCCCACGCGTCCCGAAAACTCAGACGCTGAATTCTCTGGTCGGGTCCACCGACCCCGTTCTGCTCGACTGGGCGGTCGGGCTGGCGTTCCCGTGCCAGCGTCCGTTCGATCACCGTGACGGCGTCGCCGAGGTGCCGAAGTACCGCATCCTGCCCGACCGAACCGGAGCCGAATCCACCAACGCATGGCAGGACTCGTTCGGCGGCGGCCCGCTGGGGTGGACCGAACTGCTTCTCGGTGCCCAGACTCTGCCGTCGTATCTCGCCGACGACTACGCCCGCGATTGGGGGTCGATCGAGAGATACACGCCACTCGATCCGGCTGCCGCGACCGCCGGGATCACCGTCGAGCAACAGTCTCGGTCGGGACTGTCCAGCGACGGACCGATGAAGACCGGCTGATTCCCTGTTTCTCCATCGGATCCGGGGACGGCGCCTGTGTGACCTCGAAGTCACGCTCGCATAACATCGACAATCGTGCCCGACGTCGTGACAGATTCATCAGCTGGTCCCCCCGTCCCCGCTCCGCTCGGAGCCTCGGACGAACTTCGTGCTCAGGTACGGATTCCCCGGCTGATCGCGATGGTGGCCGGCATACTCGGCGTGCTGTTCGCACTGATCACTCCGTTCGCACCCGTCACGCAGACCACCGCGAGTATCGAGTGGCCGCAGAACGGCCTCCTACAGGACGTGGACGCCCCACTGGTGTCCCAGGCACCCCTGCGACTGTCCGCAACCCTCCCGTGCTCTGCTGTGGCCGCACTACCCGCGTCGGGCGGGCTATTGCTGGCGACCGCACCCCCGCAAGGTGAGGGTGCCGCCCTCAACAGCCTGTTCGTTCGCGTCGGCGAGTCGAACGTCGATGTCCTCGACCGCAACGTCGTCGTCGCGACGGCACCGCGCGCCGACGTCCAGAGCACGCGCTGCGCCGCCATCGAGATCACCTCGAACGACCAGTACACCTCCGCGGCCTTCACCGGACTGACCGACGAGAGCGGCCAACCCGTCCAGGGTCGGCTCGACGGCGATCTCCGTCCGCAGGTCGTCGGCATCTTCAGTGATCTCAGTGGCGCGGCCCCGGCCGACATGTCGGTCACCGTCGACGTCGACTCCCGCTTCTCGTCGACTCCGACCATCCTGAAGTCGTTGATCATGGTGCTGGCGATCGCCTGCACGTTGCTGGCCATGGGCGCGCTCGCACGGCTCGACGGCACCGACCGCCGCGCGCACCGCCGCTTCTTCCCGTCGCACTGGTGGAAGTTCACCGGCGTCGACGTCACGGTTCTCGGAGTCCTCGTCGGCTGGCACTTCGTCGGTGCCAACACCTCCGACGACGGCTATCTGCTCACCATGGCCCGCGCGGCCGAACATTCCGGCTACATGGCCAACTACTTCCGCTGGTTCGGCGTCCCCGAGGCACCGTTCGGCTGGTACTACGACGTCTTGGCCGTCTTCGCCAAGATCTCGACCGCGAGCCCGTGGATGCGCCTGCCCGCCCTGATCGCCGGAGTCCTGTGCTGGATGGTGATCAGCCGCGAGGTGGTGCCGCGCCTCGGACGCGCCGTGCGCAAATCGAACGTGGCGCTGTGGACCGGCGGATTGGTGTTCCTCGCCTTCTGGCTCCCGTACAACAACGGACTGCGTCCCGAGCCGATCGTCGCCCTCGGCGCATTGCTGACCTGGTGCTCGATCGAACGCTCCATCGCCACCGGCAGACTGCTTCCCGCAGCCGCCGCCTGCCTCATCGGTGCCTTCACCCTGGCCGCAGCACCCACCGGATTGATGTGTGTCGCAGCGCTTCTCGCCGGAGCCCGGCCCATCGCTCGCATCGTGGTCCGACGCCACCGGCAGGTCGGCACCCTCGCCATGCTGGCACCGTTGGCCGCTGCCGGAGTACTCGTCCTCGTCGTCGTGTTCGCCGACCAGACCTTCGCGACGGTCATCGAATCCACCCGAGTGCGCACCATCATCGGCCCCAACGAGGCGTGGTACCAAGACTTCCTGCGGTACTACTACCTCTTCGTCCAGACCGTCGACGGTTCCGTGGCCCGCCGCTTCGCGTTCCTCGCGATGCTCCTGTGCCTGTTCACCACGCTGTTCGTGCTCCTGCGCCGCCGGCGCATTCCCGGCATCGCGAACGGGCCTGCGTGGCGACTGCTCGGCGTCGTCCTCGGAACCATCTTCTTCATGATGTTCAACCCCACCAAGTGGACTCACCACTTCGGTTCCTACGCCGGAATCGCCGGTGGGCTCGCCGCACTGACCGCAGTGGCCGTCTCGGCCAGTGCACTGCGCTCACGCCGGAACCGATCACTGTTCACGGCCGGCCTGATGTTCGTTCTCGCACTGTCGTTCTCGGGCATCAACGGGTACTGGTACGTCTCGAGCTACGGCGTGCCGTGGTTCGACAAGACGGTCTCGCTCGGCGGCAACGAATCCGGCTCGCTGTTCCTCGTCCTCTTCGGACTGGTTCTCGCCGTCGCGGCATTCCAATACCTACGTGAGGGATACGCACCGCCACAACCGAAACCGACGTCGGCCCGCGGTAGACGCATTCGCAAGTTCGCTGCCGCACCACTGACCGTCATCGCCGGAATCATGGTGCTGTTCGAGGTCCTCTCCCTCGTCAAGGGTGCCGTCTCCCAATATCCCGCCTACTCGCTCGCACGCTCCAATGTGCAATCGGTACTGGGCAATTCGTGCGGACTCGCCAACGACGTGCTCGTCGAAGCCGATCCCAACGCTGATGTACTGAGCCCCCTGCCGGGTGAATTCGATCCCGTCGCAGGCCCCCTCGGCGGAGCCAGCGATACCCTGCGCAACTTCACCGCCAACGGAATCCCCAGCGACCTCAGCGCCGACGCCGTGGAAGTCAAACCAGGACAAGGCAACACCGACCAACAAGCCGTCGGACCCGCCTTCGAGGAAGGCCAGAGCTCGGGCACAGCAGGAGGCACCGGCGCACTGGGCGTCAACGGCTCCACCGCCGCCCTGCCCTTCGGACTCGACCCCGCCACCACACCCGTCCTCGGCTCCTACCAAGAAGGAATCCAGGAACCGGCCGAGGCCACCTCGAGCTGGTACCAGCTACCCGCCCGCAGCGACGACGCACCACTGGTCGTGTTCTCCGCAGCCGGACGTATCTGGTCCTACGACGACACCGGTGCCCTCACCTACGGCCAGTCGCTGCTGCTCGAATACGGCAAGCGTCAGCCCGACGGAAGCGTCCAGGCGCAGGGCACCTACCTACCTCGGGACATCGGACCCGCACCCTCGTGGCGCAACCTGCGAGTTCCGTTGGCAGACATCGCACCCGACGCCGACGCCGTCCGCATCGTCGCCAACGACCCCAACCTCACCGGCGACCAGTGGCTCGCATTCACCCCGCCGCGAGTACCGGTAATGGAGAATCTGAACACCATGATCGGCAGTGAGCAGCCCGTTCTGCTCGACTGGGCTGTCGGACTCCAGTTCCCGTGCCAACGGCCGTTCGACCACCGCTACGGCGTCGCCGAGGTACCGGGCTACCGCATCCTCCCCGACCGCCCACTGGCCGTCAGCTCCACCGACACCTGGCAGTCCGGCGAGAACGGCGGACCGCTCGGATGGTCCGAACTACTCGCCAAGCCTGTTGCCGTCCCCACCTACCTCAAAAACGACTGGGCCAGGGACTGGGGCTCACTGGAGCGCTACGAGCAGTACTACCCCAACGCCGTACCCGCCGACCTGCAAACCGGAGAAACCACGCGATCGGGATTCTACGAAGACGGAAAGCTGCGAGTCTTCGAGAAGTAGTCCACCCAGCCCCGCCCGCCCCTCCGCGTGGTGTCGCCCGCTCCTTTTTGGGATCAATGTCCCTTTGTTGCACTCTGACTGACTGAATCCCGCATTCATGCGGACGGGGGTTGGCGTACGGCCGATGGAGCGGGGTTTGGCGCACGATCGATGGATCGGGGGCTTACCACCGACCCCCGACAGTCTTCGGTGCACAAGACACGCCCTCGAGACATTTGTGCACAACCTCGTCGACCATCCACAGGGAACCCCTGAACGGCCGTTTTCGACGTCGAAGTGTCAGTGTCGCGTTCGACAGTCGAGGCATGAAACGGGGAGTTTGGGCCACAGACCTATCAATGCTCGAGGACGTCGCCGATCACGGCGTCGTGACAAGGGCACAGCTTTGCTCGGCCGGTGTCGCGGACGGGACGGTAGCCGGCCGATGCGCAGCCGGCGGACCTTGGCAGCACTTGCTCCCAGGGGTGGTGCTGCTGCACAACGGCTTCCCATCTCACCGACAGCGAATGGCTGCTGCCCTGGCGTACGGCGGTCCACACAGCATCCTCACTGGGAACGCGGCATTGAGTGTGCATGGCTTGGGGCCGAATCCACCGTCGAATGAAGTTCACATTCTCGTCCCGAACGAGATGCAGCGAGCATCCGTCAAGTTCGTCCGATCCGAACGCACCTGGCGCATGCCCGAAACGGTGTTCGACCACGGTCCGCGCTGCGCTCCGGTATCCCGGAGTGTCGTCGACGCGACCCGCGCACTACGCGGACGATCTCAGTGCACGGCTTTGATTGCGGAGATCATCAGACGGGGTGCGGCATCACTCGAAGAGCTGGCAATCGAATTGGCGGAGGGGCCGAGACGCTACAGCGCATCGACACGGTTGGCGATCAGGGATCTGGAAGGAAACGCTCACTCCGTCGCCGAGGCGGACGCTCAACGGCTCTACCGATCGAGCGGACTCCCACCAATGATTCACAATGCCCGGCTGTTCACCTCGGACGGTACATTCCTCGGTAGCCCCGACGGCTTCCTCGACACAGTCTGCTTCGGGTGGGAGATCGACTCCCTCGCTCATCACCTCTCGCCGATCGATCATGCGAACACGATGGCTCGCCGAGCTCTCCTGCAACGCCACGGCGCGATCGTGGTGTCACATCTGCCGCAGGACATCCGGGACGACCCCCAGCGCGTGCTCGCGGATCTCCGGGCCGGCTATCAACAGGCTCTGGCGCGGCCCCGTCCGAACCTCGTTCTTCGACGGAGCGCGACGTCGACCGGATGAATGTCTCTTGCAAGCACTTCAACTGCAACAAAGCCGCATTCATTCGCTTCTGGCTCGGGGAGACAGACGAATGAATGCGGCTTTGTTGCAGTCAGAGCGACTGAAACCCACATTGATCCCAAAAGGGAGCGAAGCGACCCCGACGTGGGGACGGGCGCGCTTGGCTAGATCGGGAGCAAAGAGTGCTTACGCGGACTCTTGTGTACTTCCTTGTCTTTCAAAATGTGCAAGGCCTTGCGAATTTCGAGGCGCGTCTGCGAGGGCTCGATGACGGCGTCGATGTAACCACGCTCGGCGGCGATCCACGGCGTTGCGACATGCTCGTTGTAGAAGTTGATCAGTTGCTTGCGCAGCGCCGGAGCATTTTCGCCCGCCTCGGCGAGTTGCTTGCGACTCATGATGTTGATGGCACCTTCGGCACCCATGACGGCGATGCGGGCGGTCGGCCAGGCGAGGTTGATGTCGGATCCGAGCTGCTTCGAGCCCATCACCGCGTATCCGCCGCCGTACGACTTACGGATCACGACAGTCAGTTTCGGCACCGTCGCTTCGACGAACGAGAAGATGAAGCGGCCACCGCGATGGATGACGCCGAGGGTTTCCTGGTCGACGCCGGGCAGGAAGCCGGGTGTGTCGACGAGGAAGATGATCGGAATGTTGTAGGCGTCGCTGAGGCGGATGAACCGCGCACATTTGTCCGCTGCCTTGGCGTCGAGTGCCCCGGACAGGTGCATCGGCTGATTGGCGACGATTCCCACCGGCCGACCGTCGACGCGGGCGAAGCCGGTGATGACGTTCTGTGCAGTCTGGGCGGCGATCTCGTGGAACTCGCCGTCGTCGAAGATGCGCAGGATGATGTCGTGCATGTCGTAACCGGCGTTGTCGGCGTCGGGCATGAACGAGTCGAGCGTGCGATCGGATTCGGTGATCTCCGGCTCGAGCCCCGGGTTGATCACCGGTGCCTCTTCCTGGCAGCTCGACGGCAGGTAGCTCAGGTAGTTCCGAATCCAGTCGAATGCGGCCTTCTCGTCGGCAGCGACGTGGTGCACGTTGCCGTTGATGGCCTGGACACGGGCACTACCGAGTTCGTCGAGGCTGACGTCCTCGCCGGTGACGGACTTGATGACGTCCGGTCCGGTGACGAACATGTACGCCTCTTCGGTGGCGACGACGATGTCGGTGTTGATCGGTGCGTACACCGCGCCACCGGCGCATTTACCGAGGATCAGAGAGATCTGCGGGCACAGGCCGGAGAGCGCCTCGTGGCGTCGACCCAGTTCGGCGTACCACGCGAGGGAGGTGACGGCGTCCTGCACGCGAGCTCCACCGGAGTCGTTGATGCCGACGACCGGGCAGCCCATCTTGATCGCGAAGTCCATGATGCCGGCGACCTTGCGGCCGAACATCTCGCCGACGGTTCCGCCGAACACGGTCTGATCGTGCGAGAACACGGCGATCGGACGGCCGTCGACGGTTCCGTGCCCGGTGACGACGCCGTCGCTGTAGAGGGCACCCGGATCGTTCGGGGCCTTCACCAGCGCGCCGATCTCGACGAAACTGCCGGGGTCGAGCAGCGAGTTCACGCGATCTCGGGCGCTGGGTATGCCCTTCTTGGCGCGCTTGGCGATGCCGATCTCGCCGGCCGGTTCCTTGGCCAGTTCCAGCCTCGCCCGTAGCTCGGCCAGCTTCTCCGCAGTGGTGCCACTCAAAATCTACGCTCCGGTTCTTGCAGACTCGATGTTCTCGAGCGTCTTCGACAGATGGGCCGCAATTTTTCCAATGTACGGCTCGTCGACGACCGCGAGGTGGTCGCCTCCGACGTAGACGATCTCGAGGTCCTTGACCACCGGTCCCCAACCACCGTGCTCTTCGCGGGTGGCGTATGCGGGCTCGAGGGCGATCGCGTCGTCGTGGTACTTGTCGGCGAGGTACAGCGTGACGTGCCCGCCGTACTCCTTGAGCTCGGCCGTCTGGATAGCCCGATTGTCGAGCCACGACGTCCGCTGATGCTCGATGATGCCGCCGGGAATCTTTGCCCCGCTGAGCTTGACCAGATCGGTGATGATCCGAATCTGACCCTCGTCGTCGGAGTCGACCAACTTGTCGTACGGGATCGGGTAGTCGACGTTGTACGTCTTCTTCGCGAACGCGGCGTACCGCTCCCAACGCTTGCGGACTTCGTCCTTGGTGTCGGGGATCTTGGTGCCGGGCATGACGGTATCGAGCAGCCCCACGTAGGCGACCTCGATGCCTTCCTCTTCCATCTGACGCGCCACCTCGTAGGCGAGGATGCCGCCGAGCGACCATCCGACGAACACGTACGGTCCTTCGGGCTGGATCGCCTTGATCAGCGGCACGTACTCCGCGGCGCGCTTGGCGATGGGTCCTTCGACGCGCTCGAGGCCGTACATGGGCGTGCCTGCCGGCAACTTCCGCAGCAACGGCTCGTAGGCGACGGTGGAGCTACCGGCCGAGTGGAACGCGAATACCGGTGTGGCCGTGGAGCCCTCGGGACGGGCCCGAAGATTGCGCACGACACCGTCGATCTCGCCGTCCTCGAGGTGCGGGCGCACCTTGTCGGCGAGCTGCTCGATGGTCTCCGAGTCCAGTACGTCGTCGAAGGTGATCTCGCCGCCGGCCCGCTCGGTCAGGCGAGCGGCCAACTTCTCGGCCGTCTCGTCGTCGAGGATCGGCAGGGTGTTGAAGATGCCCTTGGCCGATTCCTTCGTCACCACTGCCCACGTCGCGAACGTCATCCGCTCGGCGTTGTCACGTGGGGGCACATCGGATCCGGCGGCCTCGGCGAACGCTTCCTTGCCGCCCAGGTCGGTCTGCGCTGCGACCACCGGTGCGGGTTGGTATTCCGCACTCGGCACCGCGGTCTCCGGTGCGGCGACGGCCGTCTCCAACGCTTCGTCGCGTGCAGTCGCGCCACTCTCGGCAGCCTGCTCGGCAGCTTTTTCGGCTGCCTGCTTGTCTGCCAGCGCCTGCACCTCGTCGCGGTTCTCGATCGCGTAGCGCAGGTACTTCTCCACCTCACGCAGGTTCGCATCACGCACGGCCTGCAATTGCACTGTGGGGATGTCGAATTCGTACTCGACGCGGTTCTTGATCCGAACGGCGCTGAGCGAATCCAGCCCCAGTTCGATCAGCGGCACCTCGGGAGGCAGGTCCTCGGGTGCGTAGCCCATCGACTCGGCGACGATGATCGCCAGTCGATCTTCGAGCTTCTGATTGCCGTTGGGATCCCAGCGGTCACCGAACGTCTCGACGACCTCGGGCAACTCTTCCATCGGAGACGAGGATCGCTCCTCCACTGCGACAACGGGTTCCGGCCGCACATCGCCCGAGGTGACGACAGCGTCGTGCAGCAGGGTGAACGCCGAGCCCTCGTGTGCATGGACCTGGACCGACGCACCACCGAGGTGCGAGGTCAACGTGGTGACGACCGTGCCGACCGCTGGCACCGATGCATGCGAGACCGAAGCACCCAGCGCCACATCGGAGAACACCTGCGAGGCAGCGGCGGTGACCAACGCATCGAATCCCGAGACGGCCGAGGCCTGGACTTCCCAGACATGGCGGCCGTCGGGCAGTGCCACCCGGGCACCGGGAACGCGAGAGTTACCGCTGGAGCTGACCTGCGAGTTGAGCCAGAACTCCTTGCGCAAGTACGCAGTTCGCGGGATTGCAGCGTACGGACCCGACTCGAACAGCGTCGCCAGTTCCAGCGCATGACCGTGCACGTACAGCTGCGCCAGCGCGGCGAGGAACGTGTCTGCCTCGTCTTCCTTGCGCTTGAGCGTCGGAATCAACGTGGCGTCGGCCAGGCCGGCAGCCCACGCGGTAGCAGCGACCGACATCAGCGCGACGGGGTTCGGGGCGAGCTCCACGAACGTTGTGTGCCCGTCTCCCACAGCAACATTGACGGCCTGGGTGAACCAGACCGGGTGACGCATTCCCTTGGTCCAGTAGTCGACGCCGTGAATCGCCGCATGTCCGACGCGGTAGTGCGCCTCACGATCGACCGAGGAGTAGACCCCGGCGGTGAGCTTGCTCGGTTCGATTCCGGCGAGCTCGGCGGCGAGCTCACCGAGCAGTACGTCGACGGCTGCGGTGTGTCCTGCTCCCTTGACGTCGAGCAGACGGGCCATTTTGCCTGCGGCCTCGGCCTTTTCGACGAGGGCTTCGACCTCGGCGCGGGGTCCACCGACCGTGGTGTGCGTCGGCGCGGCGTACACGCAGGGCTCCACGTTCGGGAACTGATCGGTGAGGGTCTTGACCTCGTCGGGGGTGTACTCGACGAGTGCCATGGCCCCCTGCGAGGCGGCACCGAGGCCGTCCTGGCCCTCGGCCAGCAGCCGCGAGCGGGCGTAGATGATGCGGACGGCGTCTTCGAGATTGAGGCCTCCGGCGACATACGCTGCCGCGACCTCACCCATCGAGTGGCCGATCACGGCCGACGGCTCGGCACCGTGTGCGCGAAGCGTTGCGGCCAAGGCGATCTGGATGACGAAGATGGCGACCTGGGAGTTCTCGAACTCGTAGGTCTGCGAGTCGTCGAGGATGATCTCGCGGATGGAGTAGCCGGCTTCGTCGACGAGCAGCTCGTCCACCTTGTCCACCTCGGCGGCGAACACGGCGTTGGTTCGGTACAGCCGCGATGCCATCTTGCGGTGCTGCGAGCCGAATCCGGAGAACACCCACACTGCGCCGTTGGACGCAGGCGAGTCCGCGGAGAACACGCCCGGTCCGGGCTTGCCTGCCGCGATGGCGCGCAATCCGGCGATGGCCTCGGCTGTGGTGGACGCGAGAACCACTGCGCGCGAACGCCCGTGGTTACGCCGAGCCAACGTGCGGCCGACATCGACGAGAGGCGTCGTGCTGCCTTCTTCGGTCTCGAGCCAGTCGGCCAGTTCCGACGCCGCGCGCTTACGACGCGACGGCAACGCGGCCGACACCGCGAGAATCACTGTCTCCGGCGCACTGTCGGACTCCGCCAGGATGGTCTCGGCCTCGGCGACCGGGCTGGTCGTCTCGGCATCGAGCTGCTCCTCGTAGACGCCCTCCACCACCGCGGCCTCGGGATCCACGGCAGCAGAGTCGAATTCGGCCGAGGTCTCACCCGGTACGTACTCGCGCACGACGACGTGGGCGTTGGTGCCGCCGAAGCCGAAACCGGAGATGCCGGCGACGGCCTTGCCGGTGTACCGCGGCCAGTCGGTGGCCTCCGGGATGACCTTCAGGTGTGCCTTGTCGAAGTCGATGTACGGGTTGGGGCCCACGTAGTTCAGTGACGCCGGGAGTTTGTTCTCCTGCATCGCCAGCACAACTTTGATCAAACCTGCTGCGCCCGCAGCAGATTCGAGGTGTCCGAAGTTGGTCTTCGCCGAGCCGAGCAGTGCCGGCTTGTCCGCGTCGCGGCCACGGCCGACCACGCGGCCGAGCGCGTCGGCCTCGATGGGATCGCCCAGGATGGTTCCGGTGCCGTGCGCTTCGATGTAGTCCACGCCTGACGGGTTGATGCCGGCGTCGCGGTATGCGAATCGGAGTGCGTCGGCCTGTGCGTCGGGGTTCGGCGCGAGGAGTCCGTTGGAGCGGCCGTCCTGGTTGATGGCGGATCCGGCGATGACGGCGAGCACCTGATCGCCGTCTCGCTCGGCGTCCTCGAGTCGCTTGAGCACGACGAGTCCGCCGCCCTCGGAGCGAATCATGCCGTTGGCGTCGGACGAGAACGCCTTGATCTTGCCGTCGGGAGCGAGGACGCCGGTCTGACCGAAGCCCACGGTGATCGGCGGGGCGAGCAGCATGTTGACCCCGCCTGCGACGGCGAGATCGGATTCGCCGGTGCGCAGGCTGCGTACTGCCTGGTGAACGGCCACGAGAGACGACGAGCAGGCGGTGTCGACGGCGATCGACGGCCCGCGGAAGTCGTAGAAGTACGACACGCGGTTGGCGACGATGGCGGTGGAGGTGCCGGTGAGTGCGTAGGGGTGCACGGCCGGGTCGCTGACGGCGATGAGCTGGTAGTCGTTGGAGGAGCTGCCGATGAAGACGCCGACCTGGCTGCCCTTGACCGAGCTGGCCGGGATGTGCGCGTGCTCGAGCGCTTCCCAGGTCAGTTCCAGCGCGAGGCGCTGCTGCGGGTCGACGTTGACGACCTCGTTGGGCGACATCGCGAAGAACTCTGCGTCGAAGGTCTTGACGTCGTCGAGGTAGCCACCCTTGGTGACCGTCGCATCGACGGCTGCGGCGATGACGGGATCGGAGGTGAATTCCTTCCACCGGCCCTCGGGCAGGTCGGTGATGCCGTCGCGGCCCTCGATGAGCAGCGACCACATCTCCTCGGGGGTGTGACCGGTGCCGGGGAAGCGCGACGACAGTCCGACGATCGCGATGTCGTGGGCGTCGCCCGACTGCACTCCGCTGGTGTAGAACGCGTCGTCGACGGTACCCACCGGCTCGTCGGGTTCGCCCTCGATGATGATCTTGGCCAGAGACGCGATGGTGGGGTGCTGGTAGACGACGGTCGCGGTCAGCGTGACCCCCACCAGCTCCTCGATCTCACCGCTCAGTGCGACGGCATCGCGAGAGGACAGACCGAATTCCTCCATTGGACGGTCGTCGGAGATGGCCGACGCGGGTTGACCCGTCGCGTCTGCAACCCAGTTGCGTAGCCAATCCCGCAGTTGGGCGACCGTGAGGTCCGTCCCGTCGGCACTCTGAATCTTGTCTGTCTCTTGTTCAGCCATTACTCACCAAGCTATGTATCGAAGGAACGGGAGGCCCAGAGATCAGTCGGGTAGTTCGGCGTCCGGGAATGCCGTCTGCTGGTAACCGCCGCGCAGGGTGCCCTCGATGTAGGCGGCCTTGCACGCGCGTCGGGCGATCTTGCCGCTCGACGTACGCGGGATGGAACCGGCCGGGACGAGCAGGACGTCGCGGACCGTGACGCCGTGCCGCGCCGAGACTGCGGTGCGCACCTCGTCGGCGATCGGAGCCGGGTCTGCCTTGCCCGAGCCGGGAGCGCGCTCGGCAACGATGACGAGCTGTTCGGAGCTGTCGTCCGAATCCTTGGTCAACGCGGCACCACTGAACTCGAACACGACGTCGGGCAGCTGGTTGAGCGGCACCGCGAACGCCGCCACGAAGCCCGGCCGCAGAGCCTTGCTTGCTTCCTGCGCCGAGAACTCGATGTCCTGGGGGTAGTGATTGCGGCCGTCGACGATGACGAGGTCCTTCACGCGGCCGGTGATGTAGAGCTCGCCGTCGTGATAGACGCCGAAGTCTCCGGTGCGCATCCAGTTGGCGCCCTCGGGGGCCCCGGTGGCGTGCGACCCGTCGGCGACGCGGTGGACGAGCTTGTTGTGGAAGGTTTCGCTGGTCTCGGTCTCGCGACCCCAGTAGCCCTTGCCGATGTTCTCGCCGTGCAGCCAGATCTCGCCGACGTGTTCGTCGGGCACCTCGGTGGCGGTTTCGGAGTCGACGATCGCGGCCCACTGACTCCGGGCGACGGTTCCGGTCGATACCTGCGGGATGGCTCCGGGATCGTCGGGTGCGACGACGACGAAGTTGCCTGCGTTCAGCTCGACACGGTCGACGTAGACGACCTTGGCCTCGTCGGCGTGCTTGCTCGTCGAGACGAACAGCGTCGCCTCGGCCATGCCGTACGACGGCTTGATCGCGGACTTCGGCAGACCGTACCGGCCGAAGGCCTCGTTGAACTTCTTCATCGACGACGTGGTGACGGGCTCGCTGCCGTTGATCAGGCCGATGACGTTCGACAGGTCGAGACTTTCACCGTTCTTGGGCAGTCCGCGCTGGGCGGCGTGCTCGAACGCGAAGTTCGGTGCCGCGGCGAACGTGCCTGCTCCGTCGGAGACAGCGGCGAGTTCCTTGATCCAGCGCCACGGCCGCTGCACGAACGCGCGCGGGCTCATGATCGTGATGTATTTGCCACCGAGGGCCGGGAGGATGACGGTGAGCAGACCCATGTCGTGGAACATCGGCAGCCAGGTGACGCCGCGCGAGTCGTAGTTGATCTCCATGCTGTCGACCATCTGCAGCGCGTTGACGCCGACCGCGCGGTGCGTGATCTCGACGCCGGCCGGGGTTCGCGTCGAACCGGACGTGTACTGCAGGTAGGCGATGTCGTCCAACCCTGCATTGGGCTCGACCCACGTCTCGCCGACGCTGTCGGGAACGGCGTCGACGGCGATGATGCGGGGCCGCTCGGCAGCGGGGAGCGCGCGGAAGAACGCCCGAACGCCCGCCGCGGAGTTGCTGGCGGTGAGGATCGCGCTGGGCTTGCAGTCGCCGAGGACGGCATGCAGGCGGTCGGTGTGGCCGGGCTCGTCGGGATCGAACAACGGCACCGCGATGGTGCCCGCGTAGATCGCACCGAAGAACGCGATGACGTACTCGAGGCCCTGGGGAGCGAGGATCGCCACGCGGTCACCGGGCTCGGTGACCTGCTGCAGACGGGCGGCGACAGCGCGCAGCCGCTTGCCGAACTGTGACCAGGTCAACTCGTGCGCTTCACCGTCCCGTTCCCGGGAGTAGTCCATGAACCGGTACGCGAGCGTGTCGGCGTTCTCTTCGACGTTCGCCTCGACGTGGCGGACGAGTGTCTGCCCTTCACCGATGGTGATGTGGCCGTTCTCATCGATGAAATCATCGAACGTGTGGCTCATTTGCTTCAATCTCCTCCGACACGAATCGCTGCCACACATCGTGCGTGACCTGGCCTTGCATTGACGACGTTCATCGATGCAGACCCCGAACAGCGTTTTATGTTACTAAGTGGTAACTCCAGCGGTGGCGGTTTCGGTCGACCTCGAGGCCGACTCCATGCTACCGACACGCGCCTGCGTCACTCGCCTTTCAGCAAGTCGACAACCGGAGCGAATGCTTCCATTTGTGTGGGGAAAACCCCGACATAGGACATCGTCGTCCGCGCGCGAACGTTACGGATCTGATCGGCGATTTCCTCGTACGTTCCGAAGGCGAGGTACGGCGACGACAGAATGTCCTCGACCGTGAGCTTGACGTCGACGTCCACGTTGGGCGGATAACCGTTGTCCAGCGCGGCCAACGCCATCTCGGCCATCTGCTCGCGATCGTCGGTGACTACGATGGTGGTGATCGCCCAGTTCAGCTCGATGTCGTCGAACCGATCCCCTGCGGCAGCCCGGATGAGCTCGACGCGCTCGAGAGTCTTCTCGATGGTCATGCCCGACAGCAGCAACTTGCCTTCCTTCGAGGTGCTCGGCACCACGGAGATGATGTCGGCGTGCTTGGCCGCCAGCGCGAGCATCTTGGGGCCGCCGCCGCCGATGCAGATCGGCGGACGCGGTCCCTGACGCGGACGAGGGCTGCCCTTGAGACCGGTGATCGTGTAGTGCTTGCCCTCGTAGTTGCATTCCTGACCGCGCAGCAACACGTCGAGAATGTCGAGGGTCTCTGCGAGCTTTTCGATGCGGACGCCGGGACGGTCGTAGGTGATGCCGGCCTTGTCGTATTCCTCGCGCATCCAGCCCGCGCCGAGTCCGAGTTCGAGCCGTCCGCCGGAGAGCACATCGATGGTCGCCGCGTCCTTGGCGAGCACCGCGGGATGGCGGAAGCCGTTGGCGAGCACCGCCGTGCCGAGCCGAATCTTGTCGGTGGCGACGGCGAGAGCTCCGAGCGCCGCGATCGGCCCGACCTGATTACCGAGATGATCGGGAATCATGAAGCTGTCGTAACCCAGTTCCTCGGCCTGCTGAGCCAGCTTGATGAACTTCCGAGCCCCGCCCTCCTCCGCGTTTCCCTCTCCGCCTGCAGCGAAGCGGAATTTGCGCGGCCCGGGGGTCGCGGCCTCGGCGGAACTCATCTATTGCTCTCCTCTGGGGTCTGGAGCGGCCGGCACCTGGGGTCTGAGGTGGTCGGCACCGGGGGTCTGGGCACACCGTGCGGGGCAGTCGGCCGGGGCCGATCCGCGCAGGTCCAAGGCGTCACTCTAGCCGCTCGCGGGAGCGGATCCCACCGACTGGGGGTCGCAGACCACAGGTTTGTGCCCTGCACCAGTTGGCGACACGCCGCGTTGTGACCTGTCCGTTATCGATGACACCGGTCACTGCGCTACCCACGACCCCGATCACGCCGTCGTCCACACGACCCGATCACGAGTGCGGAGGCGTCGGCGCATTCTCGATCAGATCGGCCGCCCATGCCGCCGTCCACTGGGTGGCCGTCGTGCCGGAACCGTCGACGACGAAACTGTTGTACGACGCGTGCACCGGATTGCCCGCCGCCCCGATCAGAATTTGGATGCTCTGCGGAATGTTGCGTAGCGACAGTCCATCCGACGGGGACGCACAGATGAGGTCGCCGGGCGCACAGATCTGATTGGTCCGGTCGTCGAGCGCGCCGAATCCGCCGTCCCGACGCCCCGTCATGGTGATGCCGGGGAGGTCGAGTCCCCCGAGGGCGACCTCGGCTCCGACACCGTCGAGCGGTCCCGGCACGTCGGTACCCGACACTCCGTCGCGGCGGCCGTCGGCGATGAGGGTGACGCCGAGGACACGATCGGCGGAGATGGGTCCGTTACCCGCGCCGATGTCGGCCGCGATGTCGCCGGAGATGACTGCTCCCTGAGAGAAGCCGGCCATGACGAAGTTGGTCAGTGGGCACCGCGCTGCGACGTCCGACATCTTCTGCACCGCAACGCTTTTGCCCTCGGTACGGCTGTTGTTGTACGACTGTTGGCCGTCCGGCGGCAGCGCGATGGGGTTCGAGAACTGTGCGACGTAGGGCACCGTGTAGACGTCCGCGCGAGATCCGGGGAACTGCTCCTGCAGCGGCCGGGTGACGTTGAGCATCAGCGACACCGGATTGGCGGTCGGGTTGTACGGGTCATCGGTCGACGAGGACTCCCACGTACCCGGGATGGCAATGACCTGAACGTCCGGGCAGTCCGCCGGTTGTGAGGTCGGCTGCTCGGGCCCCGGCGGCGGTACCGGTCCCGGTCCGGGTCCGAGACGCCCGGCGAGGAGGTACCACAGGGCCACGATGACGAGCCCGATGATCACCGCGAAGGCGATCACCGGCAGAACTCTGCGTTTACGTTTGGCCATCAGCGCGAACTACGGCGTGCAGTACGTCGCCTGCGCGGCGGCGATGTAGGTCTGGGCAGCCTGCTGGGCCTGCGTCTCGTTCATCTGCGTTCCGGCTGCACTCGCCTCGACGCCGACGTTCGCGGTGACGTAGGTCGTGATTTCGTCGGCTGCGACGCCCTGCGCCTGCGCGGCACAGATGTAGTTGGCCGTCGACACCGCGATGTCGCCGTTGCCCGCCGGAGTGACGCCCTTGCTCTTCAGCTCGTCGAGGAACCTCTGGCCACGGTTGTCGATCTGGCTCTCCGTCGGCCCCGGGAAGTCGTCCGGCACGGCCTGGGGTTGCTCCGGCGGTGCCGTCGCCGCCTCGCCCGGACTGGTGGTCGGAGCGACAGTAGTGGTGGTGCTCTCGGCCGCCGACGTCGACGAACTCGCCTCGGTCGTCGTCGCAGCTGCCGTGGTGGTGCTGGTCGGCGCGCCGGTGGCCGTCGAGTCGTCACTTCCACACGCCACCAGCATCGAGCTCGCCGCCACGGCGAGCACGCCGAGTGACAGAGTTCTGGCCAGAGAGTTACGCGTCATCGATCGAAATCCTTCGGTCGTCGGGTCGCAGGCGAGAGTACAGCCACGCTCTGAGAGAACTCTGAAGCCGTGACTGCTCCGGTCACGGAGCGATCGTGGCCTTGCCGTCCTTGACGGTGATGATGCCGAACTGGAAGTTCTGTTGCTTACCGCCACCGTCGATGTCGAACTGATCGCTGGTGGGGTAGCCGAGGCGGCCGCCTTCGTAGCCCACCGATCCCCAGGCGTCGAAGATCGGGCCGTACGGCATGGACCAGGCTCCGCTGACCGGGCTCCAGTAGATGTTGCCGGTCTCGAACTGATTGAACCGTCCGCCGTCCCGGATGGGGCCGATCTCGTTGGACTTGGGGAACCCGAGAGGTCCACTCTCCCAACCCAATTCACCGTACTTACCGAGAATCATGCCCTGCACAGAATGCACGCCCGCGTCGGGCGAGGTGTAGATCGCGCCGATCTCGAAGCCCTGCACCGAGCCGGGCTTGTTGGGTGTTGCCACCTCGTCGAGCACCGGGTATCCCAGAGGACCGCCCTCGTACCCCTGGGCTGCCCACTCGTCGAGCACGGCACCCTTGACCACATGGGCTCCGGTCTGCGGCGTGAAGTAGACCATGCCGTTCTGGAAGGCGTTGAAGCGGCCGCGGCCGTCGGGAGTGGCGATCTCGCCGGTCTTCGGGAAGCCGAGCGCACCCTCGGGGCCCTTGTTGCCCTGGTAAATACCGCCGATAGCGCCGGCAACCACCTGCGCCCCGGTGTCAGGCGTGAAGAAGACCCGACCGAAGGTGAAGTCCTGAGCTCGTCCGCCTGCGACGTTGTACTCCGCGGTGAGGCAGGGACCCAGCCACGAGTTCGCGCCGCTCGCATTGCCGATCATGCCCGCGACACTGCAGGCGGGCTTGTCGACCTCGACGCCGAGTGCCGTGGCGAGCTGCGGCCACAGCTGGTGCAACTCGAACTGCCAGTACGGCCACGAGTGCGTGCCAGACGGGCGGTAGTTGACCTGCGCGGGGATTCCGAGCTGGTTGAGCTTGGTGGCGAAGGACTGGGAAGTGAGTCGCGAGAGGATCTCGAGCCCCATACCCGCGTAGTTGGTGCTGACGCCCGGAATCGGCGACGGCTGATCGTACGGGCCGGTCGAGCCGTTGCCACTCGAGATGTAGAGGCTGACGCCCTTGAGCTTGTCGGCCAGCAGGTACGGATCGTGCTGAGCCCACAGCGAGTTGGACGGTGCGCCCCACATGGCCTTGGAGTTGTAGCCGCCGGCGTCGGTCATCGCGTACTGGATGGCCTGCGGCATGCCGAGCGAGGTGGTGGTCAGGATGCCCGACAGCGAACCGGCGAACTTGAAGAAGCCGGGGTTGCGGGCCGCGAGGAACATCGCCGACGTGCCACCCATCGACAACCCGACGACGCCACGGTTGTCGGTGCTGCGCCAGTCCTTGGCCAGGATGGGCGGCAGCTCCTTGGTCAGGAACGTCTCCCACTGGTAGTTCTTGCCGTTGTCCTGATCGACCCAGTCGGAGTAGAAGCTGGACTGTCCGCCGATCGGCAGCACGACGTTGACGTTCTTGTCGGCGAAGTAGGCCTCGGCGTCGGTCTCGGCCGTCCAGCCGTTCTCCTGGTCGGTCGCCCGGAGGCCGTCCAACATGTACACCTGCGGGAACGTGGCCTGCGGGTTGATGTTCCAGTCACGCGCGAGCAGCAGCTGCACCTGGATGGGCGTTCCCATCGAGGGCGACTGGATCCACAGCGCGACGCGGCGATCGGAGAGCCAGTCCACCGAGGTGACGGTTGCTCCACCGGTCTGGGTGTAGGCGGGGCCGGTCTGCGCCATCGGGGCGGCATGAGCAACCGGGGCTGCAGTGGCCAGCGTCGTCGTCGCGAAGGGAATCATCAGCGCGGAGGCGACAGTCACTGCTGCTGCCGCTCGCCGAGCCCGTGTGCCGGCCGATGGGGTACGACCGAACCGAACAAGCCCAGTGCGCATGATGGTGACTCTCTTTCCTGTGACAACCGAAGGTCTCGTCTCGAGACATGCTTCGTATGTCTTTCTACACGTGCCCGATGGCCACGAACAGCAGACTCGCTGTGACTGGTGGTGCGAATGTGAATTGGGGAGGCTCGGAGAGCCGGCGCTCGAACCGACAATGCCGCCCGACGCGAGAGCGTGGGGCGGCATTGTCGAAGAGCACGTTACGGAACCGAATCAGGCGTTCAGCGCGTCCAGGATCTGGGTGCGTGCCTTCCACAGCTCGGCACCCCAGTACGGCCAGGCGTGGATTCCGTTGGCCGGGAAGCTGTAGGTCGCCGGGATGCCGAGGGTGCCCATGCGGATCTGGAATGCACGGGTGTTGGCCAGCGAGAGTGCCTCGAGCGCCATGCCGTTGGCGGTGTTGTAGAAATCGATCGGCGCGGCCGGGCGGTCGAACTGGCCGGGCAGGCCACTGGCTGCGGAGATGTACAGCGACAGACCCTGCAACCTGGGTGCGAAGACGAACGGGTCGTTGCGCAGCCACGCCGGGTTCCAGGGCGGTCCCCACATGGAGTCGACGTTGAAGCGGCCGGCATCTAGCATCGCGATACGAATCGCCTCACGCATGCCCGGGGCCGAGATGTTCAGGTAACCCGAGAGCGAGCCGGCGAACTTGAACTGGTCGCGGTGGTACGCGGCGAGCGTCAGGGCAGCCGAACCACCCATCGACAGTCCGAGAACACCGTTGTTGTTGCGCGAGACGCCGTAGTTCTCCAGGAACGCCGGGAGCTCCTGCGTCAGGAACGTTTCCCACTTGTAGGTGACTTCCTGGCCGTTGAAGTTCGACGAGGTGTACCAGTCGCTGTAGAAGCTGGACTGTCCACCGACGGGCATGACCAGAGTCACGTCGTCGTTGGCGAACTGATCCTGCGCGTTGGTCTCGAAGGTCCAGGCGTTGCGATCGTCGCGGGCACGCAGGCCGTCGAGCAGGTAGAGAGCAGCGTTTCCGCCGCGTGCCGCCCACTGGACCTGGACCTTGATCGGACCCATCTCGGACGGGACGATCAGGTCCTCGCGGCCACCGGCCGGGGTCTGATGGACGACGGCAGTGGGGGCAGCGACTGCGACTGCGCCGCCGACGACACCGGCTGCGATCGGCAGAACGAGTGCGGCAGCACCCACGCCGAGCAGGCGCTGACGCCAGCGTGATGACGCCTTCGGGTTACTGCTGAGGCCGGCAAATCGCATGAATCGTGCTCTCTCTCATCTACGCGGTCTCCGCTGTCGTAGCGGCCCCCGGCAATCGAACAGGGCTGACTGACGGCCCATGAGGCCGGGGTGAAGCTGTGGTGTGTCGAAACGTCGAGGTTCTGCTGCATAACAGGCGAACCGCTCGATGGAGGTTATTCCATCGAGCGGTTCCAAGGCAAAACTGTGATCAGCGTCCCAGTTTCGCCTCTGCGAGTTTCTGAAACAGGAGACTATCCTGCGCGGTCCCCGCTGAACAGCCCTGAAAAGTCGTGAAATATCACTACAGGGCCGAAAGCGGGGACTGCGACAGCAAACGCTGCCGGGTGGATCAGTTACCGATGTTGGCGCTCAGGTCCGGTGCCATGACGCGGATCTGCTCGCCCCAGTAGCCCCACTGGTGGGTACCGACGGCCGGGAATGCATACGTGACGTTGTTGGCACCGATGCTCGCCATGCGGATCTGGAAGGCACGGCTGTTCGCCAAGGCGATGGCCTCGAGGCCCATACCGTTCGCGGTGTTGTAGTAATCGATGAAGCTCTGCGGGCGATCGAGACCGCCGGGCAGACCGCTGCCTGCGAAGACCCACACGCGCGTGCCGTTGTCACGCAAGCGAGGCGCGAAGACGAACGGGTCGTTGCGCAGCCACGCCGGATCCCACGGCGGGCCCCACATCGCGTCGATGTTGTAGCGGCCGGAGTCCAGCAGTGCCAGGCGCATGGCCTCGCGCATGCCGGGTGCGGAGATGTTCAGGTAGCCCGACAGCGAACCGGCATAGCTGAACTGGTCCGGGTGGTATGCAGCCAGCGTGAGGGCTGCGGAGCCGCCCATCGAGATGCCGATGACACCGTTGCGGTTCGGGTTGAAGCCGTAGTTCGCGCGCAGGTTCTCGCGGAGGTTCTGCGTCAGGAAGGTTTCCCACCTGTAGGTGGTCTTCTGACCGTTGAAGTTGGACGGTGCGTACCAGTCGGAGTAGAAGCTCGACTGTCCACCGACCGGCTCGACGACGTTGATGTTCCACGAGGCGAGAACTGCTCCGGCGTCGGTCTCGTGCTCCCAGCCCGAGATGTCCGTCGTGGCGCGCAGGCCGTCGAGCAGGTAGACGACGCGGTTGGTGTTACCGTCCGCTGCCCGCCACACCCGGCTCTTGATCGGGCCCATGCTCGAGTCCGTCCAGACGTCGATGGCATTGCCGTCGAACGCTGCGTTGGCAGTTGCGCCACCGCCCGCCACGGCCAATCCCAGTGGTAGCACCACTGCCATCAGCATGGATGTTGCGGCGCGGCGTCCCCAGGAGCCCGCTCGCTTGTCCCCGGACCGGCTCTTCCATCTACCCAGCATGCACTCGACCTCTCAGCAGCTTCGTCACATCGGTTACGCAATCAACGATTGATCTCGCAAGTTCATCATGTACGCGCCCGACCCAGGGTCTGGCGCATACATATCCTCCGCACTTATCGCACGAAGTACGTCGTCCGTTACAGGATCGAGACAGCTCATCTTCGCGTCGAGACCGAATCGGCGCAACCCGGTGATCTTCTCGTGTTCTGCTGGCTAATTATCGGCCTTCAATACAGGCGCCGGAAGATCACATCGCTGTATTTCGTATTTCGGCACCCGGTCGAATCGATAACCGGCATAGAACAACGAACGTTTCACATTCCGGACGAACAGATCCTTCGTCAACGGTGCTCGGTAGGACGTCAGCATTTCCTGGGTGTCCGGGCAGGTCAACGCCACCTGAGCTTCGGTCACCCAGTCCTCGTCCATGTACCAGGGCAGGTACGGATGGATGCCGACCAGTCCCAGATCGGCGACGACCCAGTCCGGGTAGAGGTTCTTGTCGTGACCGATACGGCCGTTCTCGAGGCGTTCGGTGTGCGATGCCAACGGGTACGCGAGCCCCATCTGATCGATGACCCGCACGTCGAGGCCGACGTTCATGCTCGTCATCCCCAGGTTGAGGAAGTAGACGGTGTGACCGAATCCACCCTCGGGGATCGGGAGGGGCGGCGGGACGACATCCCAGTAGGTGAATTGCGCGGACGGCAGCAGCAATCCGCCGTCCGGGGTGTCGTCGATCGCCTGAACCATTGCCCGCATCCGCGGATAGTCGAGATAGTCCGACGCCAGGATCGGATGAGCGTGCCCGGTGTTGAGCGAATAGAACGCTCGTTCGTCGACGATTCCGCTTCGTCCGACGATCGAGCCCTGGGGCATTCCCGTCGTGTTCGCCGCAATCAGAGCCCAGACGACGATCCCACCCCAGACGAATACATCTGCGACGAAAACAGCAGTCGCACGATTACCGGACCATCGTTGCGGGAGCGCGACGGGCAATATCGAAATGGGCAACAGCAGCGTGAACAGGGCGGGCAACAATGTTCGCCCGTGCATGAAATCGCCACCGACTCGAATCGCGTAGACCGCGAGCAACAATCCACTGACGAGCACGAATACGACGACAGCGGTCGGCGTGCGCAACGCGGCGAGCAGGCCGCCCACTGTTCTGGGCAGCGTCGGGCGCACTCGTGTCACCGACAGGGCGGCACCGAGCAGGAGCAGCACCAGCGGGAGCCACAGTAGGTACGGTCCCATCAGGTTGGTCAGATACGCCCACCCTTGCGACCACTTGGCACCGCCGGCGTCCTTGGACACTGCGGTGTTGGGGTACGGAAGGCCGTAGTAGCCCATGCGCCAAATTTGGTACAGCACGGGAACCGCGCCCGCGAATGCGAACACGCGCAGCCTCGACAACCACGTCTGCGGGGCGAGGAAGATCATCGCCAGTGCCAGAACCGACACGATGGACAGCTCGGGGCGCACCAGCGGGCCCAGGCCCGCGAAGAAGGCCAGCAGCAGCAGTTCGACGCCACCTCCGCGGCGCTGCCCCCAGCGCACCATCAGCAGCCACAAAACCGCCAGCCAGAAGATGACCAGGCAGGTCTCCAGCCCGGACGTCGCGAAGTCACGGGCCGGCGGTACCGCGATGTACACCAGGACGCCCGCGGGGAGGAAGAGAGTGCGTGACGCAGTGCGCCCACGCAGGGCGAATGTGCCGATCATCGCGATGACGACGGCCGCTGTGGACAGCACGAGCGCGATCGTCAGGACCACGTACTCGAGCCGGCCGTCGCTGAGCCAGCTACCCGCGTAGACGAGGTAGGTCCAGATGGTGCTGGTGTTGGTCTCGACCCGCTCGCCCGCGTTGAACACCGGGCCGTTGCCGGCCAACAGGTTGCGGACGGTGCGCAGGACGATCAGGCCGTCGTCGGCGATCCAGCGACGTTCCCAGGCACCCCACAGAAACAGGGCACCGGTGACGACGGTCCCGACCCAGAAGACCGCCCTGGTCGAGACCGCCGGTGCCGGGGTGTCTTCTCGCGTGTCTCGCTGGTCAGGCGAGGTAGACAGCGACACCAACCACTCCGATCCACGCTATGGCGAGTAGCTGGAGAACCCTGTCTCCCAACGCGATCTCTTCGGGTTCGCCTGCCTCGCCGCCGTCTACATCCACTGCGTATCGCAGGATTGCGATAGTAAACGGAATCATCGAGATGGCGAACCAGTTGGAGTCCGTTTCGGCGTCCTGCTGAAAAGCCCACAGGCCGTAGCAGATGACGACGGCCGTCGCGGACAGCGTCCACACGAAGCGCAGATATGTCGTGGTGTAGTTCTCGAGCGACTTACGGATCTTCGCCCCGGTGCGTTCGGCCAGTTGCAGCTCGGCGTAGCGCTTGCCCGCCGCCATGAACAGCGAGCCGAACGCCATGATCAGCAGGAACCACTGCGAGAGCGGGATCGAGGCAGCGACGCCACCGGCGATCGCGCGGAGCAGGAAGCCCGAGGAGACGATGCAGATGTCGAGCACGGCCTGGTGCTTGAGGCCGAAGCAGTACGCCAGCTGGATGACGATGTAGACGCCGATGACCAGCGCGAGCTTCCAGTTCGCGAAGAACGACAGGCCGACGGCGAGTCCGAGCGACACCACGGCCATCGCGTAGGCGATCGTGACGGGCAGGACTCCTGCCGCGATCGGCCGGAACCGCTTGGTGGGGTGCGCGCGGTCGGCCTCGACGTCCATGGCGTCGTTGACCAGGTAGACACCGGAGGCGGCGAAGCAGAACACGATGAACGCGAGCGCGACGGACAGCAGCACGTCGCGATCGGTGACCGAGCCTGCCGCCAACGGCGCGGCCAGGACCAGCACGTTCTTGACCCACTGACGCGGGCGAAGCGCCTTGACGATGCCGTCCGCCAGATTCTTCGGCGGTGCGCCTACGGGTGCGGCATCCTCGCTCATTTGTCTCCTTCGAACTTCACGACGGCAGCAGCCGTCAACGCGCCGAGTGCAGATCCGGCCAGCACATCGGTGGGGTAATGGACTCCGAGCACCAAGCGCGAGAGCAACATGGGTGGGACGAGGACCGCCGGTAACGGTAGCCCGGTCACGCGGCCGAGGAGAACCGCAGCCGCTGTGGTGGATGTCGCATGCGACGACGGGAAACTCAGCTTGCTCGGCGTCGAGACATTGATCCGGACGGCCGGATCGTGGGGACGCGGCCTGCGCACGATGCGCTTGATGACGATGGACGCGGCATGTGATCCGACGGCACCGACGGCCACCGACGCCCACTGGCGTCGCCGCGGCGCGTCCAGAGCAGCGCCGATACCTGCGATCGCCACCCAGCCGAGGGCATGTTCGCCGAAGTGCGACATCCCGCGCGCGACGGTGATCGCACCGGGGGCGCTACCGACCGTGGCCTGCACCTTTTCGAGGATGCGCACTTCGGTCGGCACCTCGGTCTGGCCTTTACGCCTGGTAACGAAAGACACGTTCCCACGTTTCCTTACTGGTCAGGTGCGGCACGGCATCACGGTATCGAGCCTTGAGAGCAGGGAATTCGGCTGCCAACTGCTTGCGCAACGACAGCGCTTCCTTCAGCAATGCCGCGGCCTGCGCGCGGTCGCGCTTGCGGTAGACGACACCTCGGCCGTCCGCTGTCGTGACGGTGACGCCGTCGACCTGGGACAGCAGGAACCATCGTGCGTCGAGAGTCGGCACGTTGAGCTGCGGACGCTCGTGGTGCTGCTCGTGCGCAGGCTTGACGTTGTGCAACAAGCCCTTGGCCAGACGACGGACCTTGGAGATCGGGTTGGTCGGCAGGCCGACGGCTCCGACTTCCTCACCCGATGCGAGCGGCAACTCCGTGGAACTGCCGACGACGACGGCGTCGGGGAATTCCTTGCGCAGTGCGTGCACCGTCGGAAGTGCCGTGGGCAAGATCTCGAGGATGTGCTCGGGACCGGCCAGGAAGTCACGAATCGCGAGGTTCTGGATGGCGACCGTCGAGTACTCGAGGCACAGCAAGTGCTTGACGGTGGCCTTGATCGTGTCGAGCACCAGGCCCTTGCCGTCGCCCGGCATGTGCAGCGACGCAACAACGAGACGGTTGCGCAGGTGGAAGTACGCCTGCCAGTCGATGGCGTCGTCCTTGTCGCTCCACGCCATGTGCCAGATCGCGGCACCCGGCAGCGTCACCGTCGGGTAGCCGGCTTCGCGTGCACGCAAGCCGTATTCGGCGTCGTCCCACTTGATGAACAGGGGCAGTGGCTGCCCGAGTTCCTCGGCGACGACGCGCGGGATCATGCACATCCACCAGCCGTTGTAATCGACGTCGATGCGGCGGTGCAGCAGCTTGCTGGTGCGCAGCGGATCCTCGGAGAAGTCGTGGTCGTATTCGACGTTCTGCGCGCCGGTCCACATGAAGTTCCCGCGGTCGATCACTTCACCCATGACGTGCAGGTGACTACGCGCCTGCAGATTCAGCATCTGGCCGCCGACGAGCGTGGGCACCTTGGCGAAACGCGACATCGCCAACGCCCGCAGAATCGAGTCGGGCTCGATCTCGATGTCGTCGTCCATGAACAGAATGTGTTGGCAGGCAGTGTTGTTCAGCGCCTCGTACATGATCCGGCTGTAGCCGCCGGACCCACCGAGGTTCGCCTGATCGTGGATGGCGAGTCGCCCGCCGAGGGCCGCTGCGGCCTCGTCGAAGCCGGGTTCGTCCTTTGCCTTGCGGGTGCCCTGATCCGGCATGATGACGGCCTGGATCACGTCGAGCACCAGCGGGTCCGAGCCAAGGGCGACAAGCGCTTTGACGGCGTCGGTCGGTCGGTTGAATGTGGGGATACCCACGGCGACGGTCGCCTCACCGGGAGCGTCGATCGGCGCGTACCAACCGGCACTCTCGAGGACCACCTCGGAATCGGAGGTGATGTCGAACCAGATCCACCCGCCGTCCTCGAACGGGCCGAGGTCGATCAGAAACTCTTGCGCCGCATCGCCGTCCACGGCCTCGCGGCCCTCGACGTGGATGCGCGACGCATCGGCCTTGGACCGGTAGACGTCGATTCGGCAGTGGCCGGACACCTCGACGCGCAGCACCACGGACTTCAGGATGCTGTAGCGCCGCCAGTAGCTCGCCGGGAATGCGTTGAAGTACGTGCAGAACGACACCTCGGACTCGCCGCCGATGGTGAGCGAGGTACGCGAGAGCGAGTGCGCGCGTTTGGCATTGGTGGTCGCTTCTTCGAGGTACAGCGTGCGCACGTCGAGCGGCTCACCCGAACGGGGCAGCAGTACACGCTGCAACAGCGATTTTCCGAGGACCGGCGCGACGTCTGCCACCCCGTCCTCGAGCAGGTGCTTGGCGGTCATTTGTCCCCCGCCAGGGCGGTGCCGGTCTCGAAGTGCGGGGCCAGGGTGTTGTCGTACATGTTCAGTGCGCTCGCGATGGCCATGTGCATGTCGAGGTACTGGTACGTGCCGAGTCGGCCACCGAACAGCACTCCGTTGGAGGCAGTTTCGGCCTTCGCGCGGTTGCGGTACGCCTCGAGCTTCTGCCGGTCGTCGGGGGTGTTGATCGGGTAGTACGGCTCGTCGCCGCTCTCGGCGAAACGTGAGAACTCGCGCATGATGACCGTCTTGTCGGTCGGGTACTCACGCTCGGGATGGAAATGGCGGAACTCGTGGATCCGAATGAACGGCACGTCGCCGTCGTTGTAATTCATCACCGGCGTTCCCTGGAAATCGCCGACCGGGAGCACCTCGGTCTCGAAATCGATGGTGCGCCAGCCCAGTTCGCCCTCGGAGTAGTCGAAGTAGCGGTCCAGCGGCCCGGTGTAGACGATCGGGGCGTTTGGGCTCTCGGCGACCAACTCGTCGCGAACGTCGAACCAGTCGGTGTTCAGGCGAACGTCGATCTTCTCGTCGCGTGTCATGTTCTCGAGCCACGCGGTGTAGCCGTCGACCGGCAGACCCTCGTAGGTGTCGTTGAAGTAGCGGTTGTCGAAGGTGTAGCGCACCGGCAACCGGGTGATGTTGCCCGCGGGGAGTTCCTTCGGATCGGTCTGCCACTGCTTGGCCGTGTAGTCCCGGATGAATGCCTCGTACAGCGGACGTCCGATCAGCGAGATCGCCTTCTCCTCGAAGTTCTGCGCGTCCTTGGAGTCGAACTCACTGGACTGATCCTCGATCAGGGCCCGCGCCTCGGCCGGGGAGAAGAACTTTCCGAAGAACTGCGAGATCAGCCCCAGGCCCATCGGGAACTGGTACGACTGACCGTTGTGCAGCGCGAAGACGCGGTGCTGGTAGCCGGTGAAGTCGGTGAACTGGTTGACGTAGTCCCACACGCGCTTGTTGGACGTGTGGAACAGGTGCGCACCGTACTTATGAATCTCGATACCCGTCTCGGGCTCGGCCTCCGAGTACGCGTTGCCGCCCAGGTGGTGCCGCCGATCGAGAACGAGAACACGCTTGCCCAGCTGGGACGCCGCCCGTTCTGCCACGGTCAGACCGAAGAACCCGGATCCGACGACGATGAGGTCGTAGCGGCCGGTCGCGGTGGCGTCGGAAGAGGTGGTCTCGGGGCTTACAGCAGTCACGGGCAACCAGGGTATCCGACGATCGTGACGGCTCCACCCCGCCAGGCACCGCCCGGCCGGTCCGGTGTCAACCTGGCAGGCGTCGGAGCAGGTAGGTATCCATCACCCAGCCGTGCGCCTCTTTGACCTCGGCGCGGGCGCGGCGAATGTCGTCGAGCACGGCGTCGAGCGGCCCGGCCACGAGCTTCTCGTCGGTCGTACCCAGGTTGGCTCCCCAGTGGATGCCCCAGCCTGCGCCGGTCAGCGCACTGCAGGCCAGGTTGCCGTCGAGCATGACGACGAGGTTGTCCAGCCCGGCTGCGACGTCGCCGGCCAGGTTTCTGCCGGTGGTGATGACGATCGGGCCCCCGATGCGATTGAGCACGAGTCGATGACTCGCCGCCAGCATGGACACGCTGGAGATGCCGGGTGTGACATCGAACTCGATGTCGCCGCGCAGTTCGGCGATCCGCTCGACGACGCGGATAGTGCTGTCGTAGAGCGCCGGGTCGCCCCAGACGAGAAACCCGACGACGGTGCCGTCGGCGAGACCGTCGAGCACGTCGGCGTACGCCCGGGCGCGGGCGTCGTGCCAATCGAGGACGGCGGTCTCGTACTGCCGAGGTGACCGGTCGCGTGGGGGGTCGGGCACCTCGACGACCTGGTAGCTGCCACCGTGGTGGCGCTCGAGGATCTCCTGCCTGGCTGCTGCCAGATCCCCGACGGACGCGCCCTTGTCGGCCACGATGAACACGTCCACAGCCCGCAGCTTCTCGACGGCTTGCACCGTCACCTGATCCGGGTGACCACCGCCGATGCCGATCAGATGGATTTTCACGAGCGGTCCCGGCAGGCGTCGTACAGGTGGGATTCGGCGACGACGCGACGAGCCAGAGCAGGACCGACGAGGATCACCGCAGCTTGCCGCAGCCCGGCGGCCTCGACCTGGTCGGCGATGTCGCCCAGGGTGCCGCGAAGAATCAGCTCGTCCGGCTTGCTGGCGTGGAAGACGACTGCGGCGGGGCACTCCGGACCGTAGAACTCCGTCAGTTCGTCGGCGATGATGCGGGTGCGTGTGATCGCCAGGTGCAGCGCAAGCGTTGCCCTGGTAGCGGCGAAGTTCTTCAGCGCTTCGGTATCGGGCATCGCCGTCGAGCGGGCCTGCGCGCGGGTGAGCACCACCGATTGCGTCACTTCGGGAACGGTCAGCTCGACGCCCAACGTGGCCGCAGCGGCCGCGTAGGCGGGCACTCCCGGCGTGATGTCCCACGGCACACCCGCGGCGTCGAGTCGAGCCGACTGTTCTGCGATCGCGGAGTAGAGGGACGGATCACCCGAGCACAGGCGCGCGACGTCGTCCCCGCGCTGGTCGGCGGCGACGAGTTCGGCGGTGATGGCATCGAGATCGAGCTTCGCGGTGTCGACCAGGCGAGTACCGGCCGAGCAATGTTCGAGGATCGCGTCGTCGATATAGGTACCGGCGTAGACACACACCGGACTGGATCGCAGGAACTCGACGGCCCGCAACGTGAGCAGGTCTGCCGCTCCGGGTCCGGCTCCGATGAAGTGCACAGTCACAGGTGGAAAGCGTAGGGGGCGGGAGTGGAGCCTGCGGAATGACCCATGAAGGCGGGAGTGGAGCCTGCGGAATGACCCATGAAGGCGGGAGTGGAGCCTGCGGAATGACCCAGGAATGCAAGCCCCGACGCGCCGCGCCACTGGAACTTCCCGGCTGTGGCTAACTGTCAAGCTAAGGTTTAGCCTTGTGTCTGATGGGACTCATGTTGCTGATGTGATTCATGTTGTTCAGCAGTGGAGATCCTACGACGCGTACCTACCACCAACCAGGGAGTACCGCCTTGCCGAACCGTCGAACGAAGCCGTCGATCGTTCTCGGTGCTGTCGCACTACTCGCCGTCGCGACCCCGTTTGCGGTCGCAGGGCTGACAGACAGCACGACCACCGGAGTTCGACCGGCCAACGAGACAACCCCGGTCACCGTGCCGACGAAGATCGTCGAGACCGCGCTGAGCGCTGCACCGGACATCGTCGTTCCGCTGCAGGAGCTCACCGGCCTGCCGTTGCCCGATCTACGGCTCTCCGATCTGAAATACCTGCCGTTGCCGGATTCCATCGTGATCCCGCCGATCGAGATTCCCGACATCCCGGGTCTCACGACGCCGGCTCCGGGTGGCGCAACCGCGCAGGCCCCGATCCCCAGGGTGGACGCCTCGGCACCGGTCAATCCTGAAGCGGCCGACCCCACCGGGCCGCCGCTCGGAGCCGCAGTCAAGGAGATCTCGCAGGACACCCCGTTCAGCATGGTGGCGTTGACCTCCGAGCAGCTGAACGGCGCGAGCGCGCAGGTTCGACGTCAGCTCGAGGACGGATCCTGGGGCCCGTGGCTGCAGACCGCACCGGTGGACACCACTGCGAGCGACGCCGTTCCCGCTGCGGAAAAGCAGGGCACCGAACCGATCTTCGTGGGACTCACCAAGGCCGTGCAGGTGCTGTTGACTCCGCTGACGAGCAGTGCAGCTCCCGAAAGCTTTGCAACGCCGCCGGTTCCGGAGGTCCCGGTTGTTCCGCTGCCTTCCGATGCCTCCGCACCTGCACCTGCTCCCGCCGTTGCCGAGCAGCCATTGGGCTACACGCCCGCGTCGTCGAGCAAGCCGCTGCGCCAACAGGATCCGGCACCGATAGAGCCTGCTGCGCCCGAAGCCGCTCCTGAGGTGTCGGCCGAGCAGTTGGCGTCGGCAGTGAGCGACATCAGCGCCGTGCTCATCACCCCCGGCACATCCCCCGCCGATTCCGCACTCAGCGACCTCGCCACTCCGGTGGCAGGCGATGCAGGCCCCAACGTCATCACCCGCGCCCAGTGGGGTGCCGACGAGTCGATCCGTTGTGCCAACCCGACAATCGACGATTTCATCGGCGGTGCCACCGTGCACCACACCGCAGGCAGCAACGATTACTCGAAGTCCGAATCGGCCGAGATCGTCCGCGCCATCTACGCGTACCACGCGCAGACTCTGGGCTGGTGCGACATCGGCTACAACGCACTCGTCGACAAGTACGGCCAGATCTTCGAGGGTCGCGCCGGCGGCCTGGACAAGCCGGTCCAGGGTGCGCACGCGGGCGGATTCAACGAGAACACCGTCGGAGTGGCCATGATGGGCGACTACTCCACTCAGGATCCGTCGCAGGAGACCGTCGATTCGGTCGGCAAGTTCCTCGGCTGGCGACTCGGTAAGGCCGGTCTGGATCCCAAGGGGACCACGACGATGACCTCCGAGGGAACGGATTTCACGTTCATCGGCAAAGGCAAAACCGTCGACCTGCCGGTGATCTTCGGTCACCGCGACGTCGGCAACACCGAATGCCCCGGTGATGCCGGATACGCCAGGCTCGGGGAGATCCGCGACATCGCGGCCGCGAACCTCGGCAGTGGCGGCGACGTCACACCGGCAGCACCCGAGACCGCGCCCGATGCCACCGCACCGGACACCGCGGTGACCGACCCGGCACCGTCACGCCCGGGCACCGACGTCAGTTCGACTCTGGGCGAGAACATCCCGGCGCTGGTCGCCGAGTTGCAGCGTCTCGCATCGACCAGTCCTGTTGCACAGAAGTGGTTGGCCTCGGGCGGCGAGACCGGCTCACTCGGTGTGCCGGTGAGCGGCCTGGTGCAGGTGAGCGGCGGCCGCGAGAAGGCGCAGTTCCAGAACGGCGAGATCATCACCAACATGGCCGGACAGGCTGTGGCCGTCATCGGCAAGATCTTCCAGCAGTACCTGCAGCAGGGTGGCGTCGACGGCGTCCTCGGTCTGCCGATCACCGACGAGTTCAAGGTGCCGGAGGGCTTCCGCACGGACTTCGAGAACGGTTCGTTGATCTTCAACGAGCTCACCGGAATCGTCACCACGGTGATCAAGACGTACAACGACACGTACAACGCAGAAATGCAGAAGCCGGTCGCCGCGCCGGTGGAGCCGGCACCTGTTGCCGAGCCCGCTCCGGCACCGGAGCCCGCACCCGCGGGCTGAGTTCAGACAGTCGACAAGGGCCGAGTCACCGTGGTGACTCGGCCCTTGTCGTGTTCGATGCGCCCCTGTACCGGCGTATCACCACCAGCGTTCGAGTACCTGCGCCACTCCGTCGTCTGCGTTGGTGACGGTCACTTCGTCCGCGGCGGCGACGGCAGCCGGATGCGCGTTGCCCATGGCGACGCCCAGGCCGACCATCGACAGCATCGGGACGTCGTTGGGCATGTCCCCGAAGGCGACGATGTCGGCGACGTCCACGGACAGGGTCTCGGCGACCTTCGCCAGGCCCGACGCCTTCGTGACGCCCGGGGCCGACAGTTCGATGAGCCCGTTGTCGGTGGAGAAGGTCAGGTCGGCGCGGCCGGAGATCAGCGGCGAGAGAATGTTTGCCATATGGCCGCTGGTCGATCCCGACAGCCGTATCAGCAGCTTCACCGCGGGGACGTCGACGACGTCGTCCTCGGACATCTCGACGTTGTCGGGATTGAGCCACGCGTGCTCGTAGCCGGGCGAGCTGACGAACTGCGGCGTCGCCGCGTCGTGCGCCGATCGACCGACGCGCTCGGCCGCGAGACCGCAGCCGGGTAGCGCGCGGTACGCGACGTCGGCCAGCCACTGCAGCGTCTCGACATCGAGGGTCTCCGCACTGAGCACGCGATCGGTGGCCGCGTCGTAGATGACCGCACCGTTGGCGCACACCGACATCGGCGCGTATCCGAGACCGTCGACGACGGGGTGGATCCACCGCGGCGGCCTACCGGTGGACAGCACGAACGGCACTCCGTCCGCTACGACGGCTGCGACAGCTCGCTTGGTGCGTTCACTGACACGTTCGTGCTGGTCGAGCAGGGTCCCGTCGACATCGCTGGCGACGAGGCGAGGGGCGAGGCGGGTGGTGTTCGGCGCGTTGGTCATCGTGACGTCATTCTGCCCTAGTGTCGAAGGACCCTGTTTTCGACATGCACGTCTTCGATGTGGAAGGAACGGTAGATGACATCCGTGAACCGTCAGATCCGCTTGGCTCAGCGGCCCGTGGGGCGTCCCGACGAGTCGACGTGGGATCTCACCGAGGAACCCATCCCCACCCCGGGCGACGGCGAATTCGTCGTCACCGTCGACTACGTTTCCCTCGATCCCGCCATGCGCGGGTGGCTCAACGATGCGCGCTCGTATGTGCCTCCCGTCGGCATCGGTGAGGTGATGCGTGCTCATGCCGTCGGCCGCGTCCTCGAGTCTCGGCATCCGGATTACGCTGTGGGCGAGGTTGTTTCGGGCTCGTTCGGCGTCACCGAGCATGCGATCTCGGACGGGTCGGGAGTGCAGAAGGTCGACGAATCGATCGCACCGGCACCCACCTGGCTCGGTGCCCTCGGCTTCCCGGGATTGACGGCCTACTTCGGGTTGATGGACGTCGGCAAGCTGGCCGAGGGCGATACCGTCGTCATCTCCGGGGCGGCTGGTGCCGTCGGCAGCATCGCGGGTCAGATCGCGAAAGCCAAGGGAGCCACCGTGATCGGAATTGCCGGCGGACCCGAGAAATGCGCCTGGCTCACCGAGGAGCTGGGCTTCGACGCGGCGATCGACTACAAGAACGAGTCGGTGTACAAGGCCCTGAAGGCTGCTGCACCGAAGGGCATCGACGTCTACTTCGACAACGTCGGCGGCGAGATTCTCGACGCGGCGCTCTCGCGCCTGCGTAAGGGTGCGCGAGTGGTGTTGTGCGGGGCCATCTCCGGCTACAACGCCACCGAACCGCAGCCCGGACCCGCGCACTACCTGTCCCTGCTGATCAACCGTGCGTCGATGACCGGGTTCATCATCTTCGACTATCTCGATCGCTACCAGGAAGGCGTCGACGCTCTGTCGGAGCTGCTCACCAGCGGCAAGATGACCGCGCGCGAGCAGATCGAGATCGGCGGAATCACGGCGTTCGGATCGACGCTGAATCTGTTGTTCGACGGTGCCAATACCGGCAAACTCGTCCTGGAGGTCGGCGAACGCACCCACGATTCGGAATTATGAGGACAACTCGTTCGTTGAACCCCACGTATCGCTCGATAGAGAACTAGGAGAGCACATGTCTGCAGCCACCGAAACCGCCATTCTCGCCGGAGGATGCTTCTGGGGAGCCGAGGAGCTCGTCCGCAAGCTGCCCGGGGTGGTCTCCACTCGCGTCGGCTACACCGGCGGCGAAATCCCCAACGCGACGTACCGCAACCACGGCAACCATGCCGAGGGCCTCGAAGTGATCTATGACCCCACCCAGACGTCGTACCGGGATCTGCTGGAGTTCTTCTTCCAGATTCACGACCCGACCACGAAGAATCGTCAGGGCAACGACATCGGAGCCAGCTATCGCTCGGCCATCTTCTACCTGAACGACGAGCAGAAGCGCGTGGCCGAGGACACGATCGCCGATGTCGACGCGTCGGGCCTGTGGCCGGGCAAGGTCGTCACCGAGGTGACCCCGGCAGGAGATTTCTGGGAAGCCGAGCCCGAGCACCAGGACTACCTGCAGAAGTACCCCGAGGGCTACACCTGCCACTGGGTTCGCCCGGACTGGAAGCTGCCGCGTCGCGCAACCGCCTAGGAGCGGCTGCGCCGCATGTGCATGGAACTTCGTAGCCTGCTACGAAGTTTCACTCACATGGGTAGGGCAGCCAGGTCCGACATATCGAGTACGAACCTGTACCGAACGTCGTTGGCTGCCAACCGATCGAAAGCCTCGTTCACTCGAGCGGACGGCATCGTCTCCACCTCGGCGACGATGCCGTGTTCGCCACAAAAATCAAGCAATTCCTGGGTGTATCGGCGTCCACCACTGCCCGCCGACGCCAGACTCTTCCGGCCAATCAGTAAATCCAGGAAATCGACCGTCGTCGAGCCGAGATAGCCCACTGTGCAGAGCGTTCCGTCGAGTGCGAGGCAACGTAGGTACGGCGCGAGATCGTGCTCGACGGGCACGCAGTCGATGATCAGATCGAGACCACCTGCCAGTGCGTTCATCGCGGCGTCGTCGGTCGAGACGACCACGTGATGAGCACCCAGCTCCTTCGCGTCGGCGGCTTTGCCTGCACTGGTGGTGAATACGGTGACCTCCGCCCCGAGTGCGCGGCCCAGCTTGACCGCCAGATGGCCGAGCCCGCCGATTCCGGCCACCCCCAACCTCACACCGGGGCCGACGTTCCAGCGGCGCAACGGCTCCCACACGGTGATGCCGGCACACATCAGGGGTGCCACTGCCGCTGGGTCGAGGTTCTCCGGGCGGTGGTAGACGAACCGATCGCGAACCACGTATTCGTCGGAATACGCACCGCGAGTGGTAATTCCATCGTGTCTGTCGCGCCCTCCATAGGTCAGGGTCGGGAACTCTCGACAGAAATTTTCCTGACCCACCGTGCACATATCGCACCGCCCGCACGAGTCGACGATGTTTCCGACGGCCACCGCATCGCCGACGGCAAAATCCGTGACTCCGGGACCGATCTCGGTCACCTCCCCGACGAACTCGTGCCCGGGCACCACAGGGAAGTCACCGGGATTCCGCGTCGAGTGCAGATCGGTGTGGCACACCCCGCAGTACGTCACCCGAACGGCAACGTCGTCGTCGCGAAGATCCCGCCGGTCGAATGTCCACCGCTCGAGTGCCGCGGTCTCGTCGACGGCTCTGTATCCGGTAGCTGTCCGCATGTTCGTATCCCTTCAGAAATAACCAACTGGTTGGAAACGGTAGCGGGTCGTGGGACAGTTTTCAACCAACCAGTTGGAAATGTATGGTTCTCGCATGGGCAATTCGACGGCTACCCGAGCTCGGCTGCTGGCCGCCGCCACCGAGGAGTTCGCGACGCACGGCATCGCCGGAGCACGAGTGGACCGAATCGCGGCGACGGCCGCATCGAACAAATCGTTGATCTACAGCTACTTCGGCAACAAGGACACCTTGTTCGACACCGCCTTCGACACGCGAGTCGACACCGATATCGAGAACATCGCCTTCACTCCCGGCGACCTGCCCGGGTACGCGATGAAGCTCTACGACATGTACCTCGGCGACCCCACGCTGGTACGTCTGCTGACGTGGGCCCGGCTGGAGCGAACCCCGACCGGGCCGCTGTTCGACCGCAGACCCGGACACGACGATGAGAAATTCGTCATGATCGCCGAGGCTCAACGCGCCGGGCTGCTCGTGGACGACGTAGACCCCGCGGATATCTGGTCGATGCTGATCGCGTTGGCCGGCACGTGGGCTCAGGCGGCGATCATTCACACCGCCGACCGTAGTGAGCCCGAGACGGACCACGACCGACGCCGGGCCGCCCTCGCCGCCACCGTCCGGCGTGCATTCTGCCGACCTGTCCAGAAGGGCGGGACTTCCTAGCAGGGGTAGAACTACCGCGCACGGAGCAGCCGAACTTGCGACACTGATCCGGTGACACCCGACAGAACCCCTCGGTCGATGGCCGACGTCCTTCGTTCGCCGCGCTTCTGGCTCGCTCCGATCCTTGTCGTCTCGACCCTCATGTCGTTTCTCGCGGCCCTGTATCTGGGCGGTGTTCTCGATCCACGGGGCAACTTGCACGATCTGCCCATTGCGATCGTCAACCAGGACGAGGGCGACACCCTCGCGGGTGAGCAACGCAATATCGGCAACGACATCGTCGACGGATTGATTCAGAACGTCGATTCCGAGAAGGTCGCTTTCCGCGAGGTAGGCCCGGCGCAGGCCGAATCGTTGCTGTCCACGGCCGAGGTCTACGGCTCCATCGTCATCCCCAGTGATTTCACCAAGAGAATGGGAATCCTGGCCGAGGGCAGCATCGTTCCCGGTGATATCGAGAAGCCGATCATCACCGTCTACACCAATCCGCGGGCGGGTAGCTTCGGAATGTCGCTCGTGACCGGAGTGGCCACTCCTGCATTCGAATCGGTGAATCAGACCGTGGGCCAACAGATCACCGATCAGGTTCGCCAGCAGCTCGGCGACACTCCCCTGGCGGGCGCGAGCGCTCTGACGTTGGCGCAGCCGATCAATGTGATTGTTGCCCAGCACGATCCACTGCCCGACGGTACCGGCGGTGGCCTGTCTGCGTTCTACTACGCGCTACTGCTCGTCCTGGCGGGATTCACCGGTGCGACCATCGTCAGCACCCTCGTCGACGGCTTGTTGGGGTTCACTCCAACCGAAATCGGCCCGAAGTACATCCACCGCGGACCCACCCGGATCAGCCGGTTCCAGACGCTGTTGGTCAAGTGGCTGGTGATGTTCGTTCTGGCCATGCTCGTATCCGCCCTGTACCTACTGATCAGCCACTTGCTGAGCATGCCCATCACCCATGCGTGGACCCTGTGGATGTACGGCGCGTTCGCGATCACCGCCGTCGGATTCACGGCGCTGGCGGTGATGTCCGCATTCGGCACAGCAGGGTTGCTGGTCAACTTGGTCGTCTTCATCATCCTGGCCCTGCCGTCCTCGGGTGGCACGATTCCTCTCGAGGCGAGCCCGCCGATTTTCACGTGGCTGGCCCAGTTCGAGCCGATGCATCAGATTTTCCTCGGCACCCGATCGATCCTGTACTTCAACGCCTCGCCCGACGCCGGCCTGCTGCATTCGGTGGGTATGACGTCCCTCGGGCTGCTCATCGGGCTCGTGTTCGGCCTGGTGTTCACCCTTCTCTACGACCGTAAGGGCCTCGACAGAGGCCTCGATTCTCCGGGTGTCATCAGCTGACGCCGGTACACTCGATCCAATGCTTGCCGTCAATCCAGCCGGGAGCGTGGCACCCCGACGGGCCGTCCGCGCCTATCTCGACGTCGCCATCGTCGTTCTCGTCCTCGTGGGCACCAACCTCATCGCACACTTCACCACGGTGTGGGCGAGTATCGCGACGGTTCCGATCGCCGCCGTTCTCCTGGTGATCCTGTCGAACCGTCGCGGACTCGGATGGGCCGAGCTGGGACTGTCACCCAAGCAGTGGAAGACGGGTTCGCTCTACGCACTCGGTGCCGTCGGCATCGTCCTGACGGTCATCGCCATCGGTGCATTGCTACCGATGACGCGGCCCTTCTTCATGGCCGATCGCTATGCCACCATCTCTGCGGCGCTGGTCGCCTCGATGATCGTCATTCCGCTGCAGACGGTCATCCCGGAAGAACTTGCGTTCCGTGGGGTGCTGCACGGCACGTTGGGCCGCATCTACGGTGCCCGCGGAGTCTTCGCGGCGGGATCCCTACTGTTCGGTCTGTGGCACATCGCGTCCTCGCTCGGCCTGACCGCCGGGAACGTGGGACTCAGCGGATTTCTCGGCGGCGGGCTGTTCGGGCAAATCGTCGGGATCGCGCTCGCAGTCGTCGCGACCGCAGCAGCCGGGGTCGTCTTCACCTGGCTGCGCAGCCGAAGCGGGAGTCTCATCGCACCCATCGCCCTGCACTGGTCGTTGAACGGACTCGGCGCACTGGCCGCAGCCCTCGTGTGGCACGCATCGACGAGCTGAGCGACATGAAAGACGAGCTGCACCAATACCTTCGGATCGCTCGCCAGAACATGCTGTGGAAGCTCGACGGCCTCACCGAATACCAGAAGCGACGACCGATGACGCCGACGGGAACCAACCTCTTGGGGTTGGTCAAACACCTCGCCATCGTCGAATACGGCTACTTCGGCCTCACGTTCGGTCGTGAGTTTCCAGCTCGTTTCGCGGAATTGGAAGCAGAGGGCATGGCCCGGCTGAATTCCGACATGTGGGCCACCGCCGAAGAATCGTCGGAATCCATTGTCGCCCTGTACCGCGAGGCGTGGACGTATGCCGACAAGACCATCGATTCACTCGACCTGGATGCAGCGGGACGCGTCCTGCACTGGCCTGCGGACAAACAAGAAGTGACGTTGCATCGCGTACTGGTGCATCTGTGCATCGAAACGAATCGACATGCCGGACACGCAGACATACTGCGCGAATTGATCGACAACTCCGTCGGACTGCGCCTCGGCAACGAGAACATGGCCGACGGCGACGCAGCCTGGTGGGCAGAGTACCGATCCGAGTTGGAAACCGTTGCTCTAGAGGCTGATCAAGCCCGTCCCGCCGACTGAGCCATTTTCGGCTCGACGGCTATTTTCGCGGTGTACCTGTCCAACCGCGATCGATGACCCGATTCAGCGCGACGACAGCCTGCGCGGAAATCCCGGGCAGTGATCACTGTCCGTCTACCGTTCTTTTTCTCGATTCTCACGGCCTTCCCGGAGCGCAGCTTCGATACCGGTGTCGCCCCTGCTATCGAAGCGAAGACCCCAGCCTGCCCGATCGCGCATCGGATGCACGTCCGACACGGATGTACCCCAAAATGTCTTCGGCAATAATCTGCGCCCGCGGCCAACCACGCGTTGCCCACGCATCGATGCCACGATCCCCGGTGTGGAAGGGGGTGGAATTACCAGGAGAGGGGCAAAGTTTCGGTGAGCGAGACGTGTCAGGAATTTCCGGCCATGGCGATTGTTGGCGCCCACGTGCTTAACAACGAGACCGCCACCGAAACCGAGCTGAGCCCCAAGTCCTGGGTCCGCGAGCTGACCGAGCAGATTCTCGAGCAGGGCACCACCGAGGGGGCCGAGTATCAGGGTCTGCCTGTCGTGCTGTTCACGATCACCGGGGCGAAGTCCGGCAAGAAGCGGTACGTGCCCTTGATGCGCGTCGAAGCCGACGGCAAGTACGCCATGGTCGGTTCCAACGGTGCCGGTGCCACGAACCCGTCGTGGTACTACAACATCAAGGCAAACCCCACCGTCACGGTGCAAGACGGGACGAAGGTTCTCACCCTCCAGGCCCGCGAGCTCGACGGGGCCGAGCGCGAGAAATGGTGGACGCTAGCCGTCGAGTCCTTCGCTCAGTACGCCGAATTCCAGTCCCAGACAGACCGGCAACTCCCCGTCTTCATCCTGGAGTGACCCCGGCTGTGATCCCACTTCACGCCCCGTGCACGGGCGACACCCGACGTTAGGAACAGCCTTGAAAATCGGAATCTCCACCTTCGTCACCGACGACGGGATCGACCCGGTGTCGCTGGCTCGCGCCATCGAGGAGCGTGGATTCGACTCGCTGGTTGTTGCCGAGCACACTCACATCCCAGCCAGTAGGGAGACGGCGTTTCCCACCGGCGAAGAGATGCCCGACTTCTACTATCGGACGCTCGACCCCTTCGTCACTCTGGCAGCGGCCGCAGCGGTGACATCGAAGATCGAGCTGGTCACCGGTATCACCTTGCTCATTCAGCGTGATCCCATCACCACTGCAAAAGAATCCGCCAGTATCGACCTGATCTCACGGGGCCGGTTCGTATTCGGCGTGGGAGCGGGTTGGCTCCTCGAGGAGATCCGCAACCACGGCACCGACCCGAAGACACGGGGTGCACTGTTGGACGAGCAGATCGAAGCAATCAAAGCCCTGTGGACGAACGAGCCGGCCGAGTATCACGGCAAGCACGTCGATATCGAACCCTCCTACCTCCGTCCCAAGCCGGTGCAGACACCGCACCCCCCGATATTCGTCGGCGGTGCCTCCGATGCGACGGTGAAGCGCGTCATCCGGCACGACGCCGGGTGGATAGCCAACCCACAGCCCGTCGATGTCATGTCCGCGCGCATCGATGCGATGCGCGAAGGACTCGGGCACGACGTTCCGTTGCTACAGTTCGGCACCCCCGCGGATCCCGAGTACTGGCACGCCTGCGAAGAGTTGGGATTCGGGCAGCTTGCGCTCATGCTGCCCACCGCGCCGCACGACGAATCGTTGAAAATCCTCGACGAGTACGCCGCGCTGGCGTCCGCGTACCGCGGGAGATAAGACCCTGGGCGCGTTCGGAAGTCGCGCGTCCACCCACACCGGTCCCCGCACCGATCCGGTGCGGGGACCGACCTAGCTTGCGTTCAGGAACCGGACGGCGCTGCCGGCGGTACGGGAGGCGTCGCACCATCAGCGGGTGCCGGCGGCGCGGGCGGAGTTGTGCCATCGGCCGGTGCCGGCGGCGCGGGCGGCGTCGCTCCGTCTTCTGGTGCGCACACCGCTCCCGGGCCACCTGCGCCCGGCCCACCCTTACCCGGACCACCATCGGCCGGTCCGCCCTTGCCCGGGCCACCCGCGGGAGGCGGCGGGGTTGCGCCGCTATCCGGCACGGCCGGAGTTGTTCCGTCCGCGGGTCCCGGTGGTGACGGAACCGCAGGGACCGTCGATCCGTCGCCGGAATCCGGAGTGGCAGGAGCATCAGGCACCGCAGGTACATCCGCCCCACCACCGCCATCGGTGCGCTGTCCGAGGGCAGAAGACGACGCCAAGGTCGACACGCCAGGCGAGGCGGCGGGTCCGGTGGCTGCGAACACCGCCGCCGTCACCAGGGCTCCGATGGCAAGTCCCGCTGCTGCGGTCGCGGCCAGCGGCACCCGTCCCTTCCACCGCTTGGGCTTGTTCTCCCGAGCGGTGCCGGGCTCGGGGTTCGATGCGGCGGGAATCGGTTGGGTCTGATCGTTCACGTTGACTCCTTGTTCGGACTGTTTCGGTCTGTCTCCGACACTGCCGCCGCTAGCTGAAGTCACCCTGAAGCCGAGCGCATCTTCAGGATCACTTCAGCTGGTGGGTGACAATCGAGGCATGACATACAGTTCCGCTCCCCGGGTGATGGTGGTGGAGGATTCGCTACCCATCAGGGAAGCGCTCGTGGCGGCGTTCGAGGACGCGGGTTTCACCGCCGTGTCCCTGCCCGACGGCGACGACTTCGAGCCCACGATGGCAGGCTTTCGTCCCGATGTGGTGATCCTCGACGTCATGCTGCCCGGTGCACGGGACGGGTTCGATCTCATCGACGTCGTCCGGCAGAGCAGCGACGCGGGCATCATCATGGTCACCGCGAAAGATCAGCTGGCCGACCGATTGCGGGGCCTAAGCGACGGCGCTGACGACTACGTGGTCAAGCCTTTCCAACTCGACGAGGTGGTCGCCCGCGCCAAATCCGTGCTGCGGCGTCGTGGTCGTTCTTCCGACGCGGTCCAGGTCGGTGATCTACTGGTCGACGAGCCCGCCGGAGTGGTCACTCGGGCAGGTCAGGTTCTCGATCTGACGGCGACGGAGCTCCGCTTGGCCACGTTCCTCGTCGCACAACGCGGACGTACCGTCTCCAAAACCTCCATCCTGGAATCGGTCTGGGGCTACGGCGCGTACGACGGTAACCTGGTGGAAGTTCACATCAGTGCGTTGCGTCGCAAGATGGAAGCGCATGGGCCGCGGTTGATCCATACCGTCCGCGGCTTGGGTTATGCATTGCGGGCTCCGCAGTGAAGCGGACGCCGACCCCGTCGCTCCGGATGCGGGTGGTCGCCACCGTCGTCGTGTTGTTCGCGGCACTGCTGGTGATTGTCGGATCGTCGGTGGATGTCGTTCTGGGTCAACAGCTTCGGCGTGATCTGGAGGCGCGGTTGTCGGACCGGGCAACTCGGGCTGTCGAGCTCGTGGAGAGCGGAGTCGGGCCCGGGGATCTGGTGCAGGCCCTGCAGGGCGACGCCATCCGAGTTCGGGTCACCGCTGCGGACGGCACGGTGTACGGCGCTCCCGGCAGCGGACCGCCTGGCCCGGACATCCGGCCTGCCACCCCGGCTCCGCCTGCGGGCCAGTCGCGAACTCCGAGTCCCCCTGGTCCGCCGGATACTCCTGCGCCCCCGTCCGATTCGTTCGAGATCACCGAACCGTTGCCCGACGGTTCGACGCTGTCTCTCCTCGGCGATACCACCGCTATCGCCGATGTTCGGCGACAACTGCGCATCCTCATGCTGGTAGCGGGTGCTGTGACGCTGCTACTGGCCGCCGCTGCACTCACCTTTGCCGTACGGCGAGCACTGTCCCCGCTGGACTCGATGACATCGGTCGCGCGCCGAATAACCAACGGCGACAGGGGTAGACGGCTGCTTCCCACCAAACCGAACACCGACCTCGGCCGTACTGCCTCGGCAGTGGACGAGATGCTCGACGCCCTCGAGGACGCCGAGCGCCGCGAGGCAGCAGCGGCGCGCACAGCCCGCCTCGCCGAGGAGGACATGCGGCGCTTTCTGGCCGACGCCGCACACGAGCTGCGCACTCCCGTCGCCGGGATCTCGGCGTTGGCGCAGTCGCTGCAGCGCGACGCCGAGCATCGCCCCGATCGAGTCCCACGCTGGAGCGAGCTGCTGGTCGGGGAATCGAGCAGGGCGTCACGCTTGGTGGGCGACATGCTCGATTCCGTCCGTGCGGAGAACACGTCGGATCTCGACGCAACCGATATCGATCTCGTCGACATCACCCGCCGCACCGTGGAGCGAGCTGCGCTGCTGATGCCGGATATTCGGTTCGATGTCGATGCTGCGCAACCGATTCCGGTTCACATCGATGTCGGACGCATCGAACAGATCCTGTCGAACGTACTCGACAATGCCGGTCGTTTCACCCCGTCCGGCGGCACGATTCGGGTAGCGGTCGGCAGGGACACCCACGCATTCGTCACCGTGGACGACGAAGGACCAGGTGTCGCAGAGGCGGACCGTGAGCGCATCTTCGAACGGCTCGTCAGGCTGAACTCCGCCCGTGACCGAGCGTCCGGCGGCGTCGGACTGGGGCTGTCGATCGCTCGAACACTGGCGCGCGCCCACGGCGGCGAACTCGTCTGCCTCGCAGGGCCTTCGGGCGCGCGATTCCGGCTGACTCTCCCCCTGAACGCGTGAACACCTGAAACCCCGAACATGTCAGCTATTCGACGATCAAGTCCATCAGCAGGCTGTCGTGCCAGCCGTCCGGTCCCTTCTCGTACTTGCGCATGATCCCGACCGGCTCGAAACCGACTGCGCTGTAACAGGCTATCGCTACCGCGTTGTCGGCGGCGGGATCGATCACCAGGCGGTGATGACCGAGATCGACGGTGAGGTACCGCACCAGCGTGCCTACCGCGTCCTTTCCGACGCCGCGGCCGTGTACAGCCGGATCGAGGAAGATGTCGATCGACGCGTGCCGGTACATCGGGTCGGTCTCTTCGCCGTACTGGATCAAACCGACTGTCGCGGAATCCAATTCGACAACCAGGCGGGTCTCTTCAGGGTTGTCGAACGGCCAGCTCTCGTCGGCGTCCTCGTCACCCCACCGCGCATGCACATCGGGGGTGTGCAGTATTCGGCGTAGCTCCGGCACGTCCTCGGCGGTGATCGGCCGCAACACGACCCGTTCACCGCGGAGGTTCATGCCCGCCGACTACTCGACGCGCTTGGCTGCGCGCGCCGCCAGATCCTGGGCGTCGAGCTTGTCCGCTTCCTCCAGGGTCGGGGCACTGCCACCGAGTCGGGCCGGAACCCAGTACGCGCCGGGCTCGTGGTGGTAGCCCTCCTGAAGCTCGAGCAGCATCTTCTGCATGACCGACCGCAGCTTGTCGGTCAGTTCGTTCGGCGGCCCGACCGGCGCAATCGGTTCCCCGACGGCAATGGAGATCGGAGTGTTGGTGCGGCCCAATCGCTTCGGGTAGCCCTTGGTCCACACTCGCTGCGCACCCCAGATGACCGTCGGGATGATGGGGACGCCGGCCTCGATGGCCATACGCGCTGCACCGGACTTGAATTCCTTGATCTCGAAGCTCCGGCTGATGGTGGCCTCGGGGTAGACGCCCACCAGTTCGCCGTTGCGCAGACTCTGCACGGCCGACTTGTAGGACTCCGCACCTGCCCCACGATCTACGGGGATGTGCTTGAGCGCGCGCATGATGGGTCCGGAGATCTTGTTGTCGAAGACTTCCTTCTTGGCCATGAAGCGGATGTAGCGCTTCACTCGCCGCGGCGGCAACCCGGCGTAGGTGAAGTCCATGTATCCGGTGTGGTTGACGGCGATGACCGCTCCACCGGTAGCAGGGATGTGGTCCTCGCCCTCGACCTCGAACTTCAGGCCCTCGAACGCGAACACTGTGCGAGCGATGCCGATGACTGATCGGTAGACGGGTTCCACAGTCGGTTAGCGTAGTCGGTGGACGGGGTCGGAGAAAGGTCCGGCCAGGAGCGCGGTCGGGTCGTGCGCAGTTCGAGAAGCTACGGGGGAGAGAATTCACGTGAAGAACAGAGCGGCTTCACCGCGGCGCAGCCGAGTCTGCCGAACCGCGCTGCCGCTGATAGCGATGATTGCGCTGGTCGGTGCCTGCGATTCCGCGGTCGGGATCCCATCCGAGCAGGCCGCAGCCCCGTCCAGCAGCAGTGCAGGGTCCACCGCCGAGTCCGCGAATGCCGCCGGGTCGAGCACCCCAGAGCCCACCACCACCCCGGCACCGCCGCCCATCCCACCGGGTCCGCCCGTCGGCGAAGCCCCCGGAAATCCTGCGGCCGCCGCGGCACTACGGCCGTTCGTCAACGATCTCACCGGCGGCGGAATAGGTGTCGTCACCGCGAGGTGCTGGACTGTGCCGCCGACCGACATTCCGACGATGTACTTCGACACCGGCGCCATCCTCGCTGCGGTGGCGGCTCCCGCGGTCGACGGTCAGTACGCGGTGACGTGGACCGGACCCACGGCAACGGTCGCCATCAAACGCAGCGAGATCGCGTCGGGTTACGCCTGCCCGACCGTCTATCCCACCGGCACGACGCCGGTGTTCGACGCGACGGACGCGGTCTATACCGTCGACCGCTATCTGGGACGCATCGCCGGTATCCCCGTCAATCGGGGCGACGTCGAAGAGAGCTACCCGCTGGTGTGCGACAGCCGCGGCACGTGGGATCCGAACGGCACCGGGTCTCCCACTGCCCCACCTCTGGCCGAGAACCCGGCAATTCTGCCGAGCATCACCTCGTTCGATCCCGACAGTGTGTTCGTGACGGCCCAGAACGGCGTCTACACGCAGGTCAATGCCGACATCATCGACGCCTCGGGGGTGTACCAGAATCGCACGTTCCTGCTGGCGATCGGCGGCGAGGGCTACTGCATCGGCGACATCGCCTGATCCTGAATTACTTCAGGACATCGGTCCCGACGAAGGGCACGAGGGCTTCCGGAACCCGGACGGTGCCGTCGGCCTGCTGGTGGTTTTCGAGGATCGCCACGATCCACCGCGTGGTGGCGAGGGTGCCGTTGAGGGTGGCGGCGGTCTGAGGCTTGCCGTTCTCGTCGCGGTATCGCACGCCGAGGCGTCGGGCCTGGAAGGTCGTGCAGTTCGAGGTCGAGGTGAGCTCGCGGTATGCCTGCTGCGTGGGGACCCATGCTTCGCAGTCGAACTTGCGCGCGGCCGAGGACCCGAGGTCTCCGCCTGCGGTGTCGATGACGCGGTAGGGCAATTCGACTGCGGCGAGCATTTCCTTCTCGTACTGCAGCAGCTTCCGGTGCTCGGCCGCCGCGTCCTCGGGCTTGATGTACGAGAACATCTCGATCTTGTCGAACTGATGGACGCGGATGATGCCGCGGGTGTCCTTGCCGTAGCTGCCCGCTTCACGACGGAAGCACGACGACCAACCGGCGTAGCGCTTCGGGCCGTCGGCGAGGTCGATGATCTCGCCCGAGTGGTAGCCCGCGAGAGCAACTTCGGAGGTTCCGACGAGATACAGGTCGTCGGCTTCGAGGCGGTAGATCTCGTCTGCGTGTGCTCCGAGGAAGCCGGTTCCCGACATGATCTCCGGCCGCACGAGAACCGGCGGGATCATCATGGTGAACCCGTTCTTGACGGCCTTCTGCGCGGCGAGCTGAAGCAGCCCCTGCTGCAGCAACGCGCCGTAGCCGGTCATGAAGTAGAAGCGTGAGCCCGACACCTTGGCTCCGCGTTCCATGTCGATCAGGTTCAGCGACTCGCCGAGTTCCAGGTGATCCTTGGGCTCGAAGTCGAACTCGGGGACGTCGCCGACGGTCTCGAGCAGCACGAAGTCATCCTCGCCGCCCGCGGGCGTTCCCTCCTCGACGATGTTGGAGATCGCCCGGTGAGCCGTGTCGAGAGCTGCGTCGGCCTCGGCCTCGGCTGCCTGGGCCGCCTTGACCTTCGCGGCCAGTTCCGATGCCCCGGCCAGCAGCGCGGGACGGTCCTCGGCCGAAGCCTTGCCGACCTTCTTGCCCAGCGCCTTCTGCTCGGCACGCAACTGATCCCCGGCCAACACAGCGGCGCGGCGGGAGGCGTCGGCGTCCAGAAGAGCGTCGACGAGAGCGGGGTCCTCGCCTCGGGTGCGCTGCGAGGCGCGCACTGCGTCGGGGTTCTCGCGAAGCAATTTCAGGTCGATCACGAGAGCAAACCTTACTTGCCGAGCAAGCCCAGGTAGTCCTCGCGTCCGAACATCGTGGCTGCGTCGATCGCCGAGGGGTGGCCGCCGTGTGGGTCGGCTCCGCCGTCGACGAGCAGCCGCACCACCTCGTCCTCGCCTTTGAACACAGCGCCCGCGAGTGGGCTCTGCCCCTTGTCGTTGGCCTTGTTCACATCGGCACCGCGTTCGACCAGCACCCGTACCGCATCGGTGTGACCGTGATAGGCGGCCAACATGAGCAGGGTGTCCCCCGACTCGTTGTGCAGATTCACCGGAACTCCGGCGTCGACGTAACTCGCCAGACCGACGGCGTCACCGGTACGTGCCATTGCGAACAGTCGACCGGCCAGCTCACTGAGGTCGTCGTCACCCGTTGGGTCGCTCATGTCGACCGAACATACTCGGGCATGATGGAGGGCGATGTCCGCTACAGAACCAGACCCCACGACGAGCGAGAGTCGGAGAACTCTCTCGGCCACCACTGCTCGACGCGGCCTCGCCATGGTGGCCGTCGGTGCAGTCCTGGCCGCGGGGGCAACAGTGTTCCTGTCCGGCGGATTCTCGACTCCCGAGAAGATCACCACGCATTCGACGGCCAGTGGCCCCGCCACCGCAGGTCCGGTGTCCGCGAAGTCCTTCGGTGCCGCCGACCCGGGCGTATGTCTGCAGTGGACGCCCACCGACGATCCCGAGACCGATCGTCAGGACCTCAGCGAAGTGCCGTGCGCCGACGCCCACCGCTTCGAGGTGGCCCGCGACATCGACATGAGCGTCTACCCCGGTATCGAATTCGGCCCCGGCGCGCCGTACCCGGGAGCGCTGCGCTTCGGTGAACTGCGCGACGAGCACTGCACCGCCGCCGTCGACGGCTACGTCGGTGCCAAGTTCGACCCGAACGGCCGCTACGGCGTCGGCCTGATGTTCCCCAGCCAGGCCGGATGGGCCAAGGGCGAGCGCACGCTGCGGTGCGGTGTGCAAATGCCGTCGAACACCGGTGCGCTGCTCGAGATGACCGGCTCGATCCTCGACCAGGACCAGTCCAAGGTGTGGCCGACGGGCACGTGCATCGGAATCAACCAGAACGTGCCTGCCGACCCGGTGGAATGCTCGACTCCCCACGCGTTCGAGGTGGCCTCGGTGATCAACCTCACGCAGCAGTTCCCCGGCGGGCACCCGTCGGAAGGCGACCAGGACGCGTACCTGGAGAAGACCTGCACCGACGCCGTCAACGGATACCTCGGCTCGGAGAACGCGCTGCGAGACAAGACCCTGACGTTGTTCTGGGACACCATCGACGTCTCGAGCTGGCTCGCCGGTAGCCGTCAGGTGACCTGCTCGGTGGGCAAGGAACTCGACTCCGGTGGATTCGCGACCATCGTCGGCAGCGCGAAGGGCGACATCCTCATCAACGGTGCCGCACCCGTGCCGCCGCCCGCAGCCCCCGACGGCCGCGCCCTCCCGACTCCGCTGCCCGGTGCTGCTCCGATCACCACCGGAGGCTGACATCCCCACCCATATGACCCGCGTCGACTTCGAGGAAGCGGTGTCCGACGCTCTCGACACACTGCCGCGAGAACTCACCGACTTCATGAACAACGTCGTCGTCCTCGTCGAGGAGGAGCACCCCACCGAGGACATCCTCGGGTTGTACGAGGGAATCGCGTTGACCGAACGCTACGAATACAGCGGACACTTGCCCGACGTCATCACGATCTACCGCAAACCGATCCTCGACATGGTCGACGACGAACACGAGGCTCGACGCGAAATCGCCATCACCGTCGCGCACGAAATCGGCCATCACTTCGGCATCGACGACGAACGCCTGCATCAACTGGGATTCGGCTGATCGCGCTCGCCCCCGATCGCCACCCCCACCCCCGTAATGCCACCCCCGGTTGGGATCAATGTGGGTTTCAGTCGGTCAGACTGCAACAGAGGCGCATTGATCCCAACCTGGGGGGGCGGGCAAAACAGGGTTAAGCCGAGACAGCCTCTCGACGAACCGGCCGCACCGCGCGGTCGGTGAGGAACGCGAATCCCAGTCCCAGAGCCAGCCACAGGGTTGCCTGCGTGGCCAGTGACGAGAGTCGGAATTCCCACAGCAGGGTCGCCGGGAAGTCCGAACCCACTTCGTTCACACCCGGCAGAAGTGCGTAGCCCACACCGACGATCACGAGGAACGCCACCGTCGGAGCACCGACGCGAACCGCCACCGACGACTGCGACGCCACCGCCTTCGCCACGTAGATTGCGACTCCCACGGCCAGCAGACCGAGAATCACCGACGCCAACCACAGCCAGGTGCGCTGGGTGATCGTCTCCGGGTCTCCGACGGCCGGTGGGTTTGCCGGGTACTTGAAGAACGGCACCGCTTCGATTGCCAGCCATCCGGCCCCGGCTCCGAGGAGCGCGAGGATCGAGCCCGGGAGCGAGCTGAACCGTCGGGCATAGTGCAGTACCGACGCGAAGATCGCGCCGAGTGCGAGTCCGGCGAGTCCGGTGGCGAGGAACAGTCCGACGCGTTGCCCGTCGCGACTGACGAGGGCGTCCTCGTCTCCGTGCGAGTGCGCAGCAGTCGCATCGGAGTCGGCGTGGTGTGCCTCGCCTGCTGCTTCTTCGATGGAGATGGCCGAATCGACGTGCGGCTCACCGATGACGAAGGCAACTCCGCCGGCGAGCAGTCCCGCGACGAGACCGGCGAGCAGACCTCGCACCAGCAACTGAACGAATGTCCCGGTCAGTGGCATGGCAGGCCCAGCAGGTGGCGGCCGTCGTGCATCAGTTCGTGCATGTACATGCCACTACGCGAGATCGCGCCCTGGTCGAATCCGACGAGGTAGAGCACAACGAATGCAAGCAGTATCGTCGCGGCGACGATGACGGCGAGGGCCGCCGATTCCGTCGTGTTGCTGGGTGCATGAAGTATTGCCATGGGGGTGTCCTCCTGGGATTGTGCGTCCCGTAGTCCCTTCGGAGTCGAAGGGACGGCCATGCGATGTACGAGTTTTCTGGCTCTCGAATTCGGACATCTGCCCGACGTCGATCACAGTGGCGCAACCGTTCCGGATTTTCACCGGATTACCTGCGTACATCGCGTCTTACCTGCGCACTGTGGCACCGCGTTCGACTCTCTGTCAATCACTGTCCTCGAGAGAACACAGTCCGATGCCACAATGACGCGGTGACTGCGCCTACGACCCGCCTGACGTTGGTGAGCCACGCAAGGACCGATGCGATGCGCTCGGGCCGCTTTCCTGCCGACGAGCCACTCGACGAGGCGGGTGTGCGCGCACTCGCCGAGGTGACCGACTTTCCGCGTGCCGACCGAGTGGTGTGCGGCCCGGAGCTGCGGTCCCGATCCACTGCCGACATCTTCGGCAGCGACGTCGCCGTCGAACCCGCGTTGGCCGACGTCGCGTACGGCCGGTGGTCCGGTCTCGAGATGACCGATCTGCCCGACGCCGACGCGATGGCCTGGCTCGGCGACCCGGCATTCACACCGCCGGGCGGTGAATCTCTGGAGGCGTTGTTCGCTCGCGTCCGGACGTGGCTCGACGAGGTCGGTTCGACGCCGGGCCGCACGCTGGCCGTGACCGCACCCGCGGTGATCAGGGCCGCGGTCGTGCTGGTGCTGGCGGCACCGCTCAGCTCGTTCTGGCGGGTCGACGTCGCACCGTTGACGCGCACCTCGATCCATCGCCGAGGCTCGCTGTGGACGACGGATTCGGTGGCACAGAAGTCTCTCTGAATTCTTTCCGGCATCGATGGAACCGATCCGGGCACGGCGGCGTCCTACCTACCGACAGCCCAGTTCGTCGATCGCAGGGAGCGTGCTCATGACCGTCATCAAAGTCGATCCGGTGGCTCTGCAGCTCGCTGCCTCGGAACTCGATGCGGTCGCTGCCCGATTGCAGGCCGCCGTCACTGCGACGGCTCTTCCTGTTCGGCCGCTACCGCCGGGCACCGACGAGGTGTCGCTCTTGACCGATCGCTTCTTCGCCACCGCGGCCGATACCTTCGGCCCTGCTGCAGCACAAGGCATTTCGGAGCTACACCGGGCCGCCGAGGAACTGCGCAAACAGGCCGCGGACTACCTGGCGACCGACGACGACACCGCCGGAGGCCTGCCGGGGCTCGCCGGCATCTGACGCACTCATCGACCGGCAACGGTTTCGAAAACGACACGGGGGCTCGAACATGATGGGGGCTGGACAATGACGCTCGGTGTGACAGGTGTGGTGTGGCTACCACGAACTGCGACAGGAAATTCGACGCGACTGTTGGGGCCCGGGCCGGTGCCTCTACATGTCGCAGGCGGGGCCTGGGGTTCGGTGGCCGCGGCCTTCACCGAGGCCTCGGTGAGCATCGCCGCCATCACGACAGCTCTGACTGCAGGCTGGGAGGGTGAGTCGGCTCTCCTCGCGCAGGCCGCCCTCGCCCGGTTCGCCACGTGGACCGGTGCCACCGCACTGAAGGCGGCGGCACTGTCGATCGAAGCCCCCGCCGCGGGAACCTCGTACGGCGTCGCACTGGCCACCATGCCGTCGCTCGTCGAGATCGGTGCCGTGCAAGCTGCCAAGGTGACGGCTGCGTCGACCGGCGGTGCACTGAACGGAAGTTACGAGGCAGCCGAGGTCGCAGATCGATTGCTCGACATCCGCGCAGCCATGGTCATGGAGGGTTTCGAGCTGGTCTCCTCGCACCTGATCGCGAAGACGACGTTCGATCATGCGCCCGCCATCGTGTCCGAATCCGGCAGTGGTCTCGGCAAATTCGCCAACGGTGCGCTGATGACGTCTCCCGTTCAGGCTGCGGTCGGCAGTTTGATGGCCGCGACTCAGAACCCCGGCGTCGCAGCCGCAGCCGGGCAGCTCGGCAGTGCCGCCACCTCGATCGCCGGAACAGGCGTATCCACGGTGGCCACCGCGGCATCCAACCTGGTCTCGACGCCGCCGCCGATTGGACCCGGATCCGGCATCGGCCACTCCTTCGCACCCGGTGGTTCGGGACCTCACGCCGTCGGGCCGGCATCCACCCGTCCGGTGGCATACGGCGGACTGGGCGGAAGCATCGGCAGCATCGGCGGCGGACTGGGAGTGCCCGGCTCGGCGTCCAGTCCCCTCGGCGGTGGACCGGCGCTCACGGGTGCAGTACAGAGCAGTCCTGCCTCCGCGGTCGGCGCACCGACCGCAGCCGAGGGCGGACTCGCTCAGCGCGGAACTGGAACTGGTGCTGCGCCCGCGTCGGGAACACGGGCGCAGGACGACGACGAACACGACACCCCGGAATACCTGAAACTGTTCGAGCATTTCGCCGACGGCCGCACGGTGGCACCGTCGGTCATCGGAGCGGACCCGGCACTACCGGACCCAGCCCTCGACAACCCAGCCCTCGACAACCCAGCCCTCGACAACATCAGTGAGAACGGCCGGTGATCGACTTGGGAACCGTGCCGGTGGGCCACACACTGCCGAGTGCCGCACTCGGTGTCGACGAGATGGATTTCCTGGTCGACGAACTCTCGATTGCCGAACTACCCGTCGTGCTCGACGTCTTTCCACGCTTCGACGACGCGACAGCCCGCGACCGTGCTGTCGACCGCGGCCGTCAGGCCCTCGCGGCGGCAGGGCTGTGGGATGGCTCCGCGGTCCACGAGGACGTTCGCCACTGGCTGCGGGTCATGGAACAACCCCGCTGGTACGTCTCGGCGCGACAATTCGAGGGCGACACCGTTCCTGTGACTCGGATCTGCATCGCATCCGACGACACCATCGCGGTGTCGGCGGTACGGCGAGAGAACATCGTCACCCTGCGCGTCATCGCCGGGGATCCGGCTCGCGACCTCGTCTCGTCGCTGGGATCGGCACCGCCGTTCGATCCCGGCAGCATCAACGCGCCCACCGACCTGCTGGCCGAGGCACTGGACGCGGCACCGTCCGACGTGGGCGGCACCGCTTCCCGTCTGCGTAGCATCGGAATCGCCGACGACCGGGCCCTCACTCTGGCCTCGGCGATGGCCACGTGCGCGGGCAGGACCGAGATCACGGCCGTGACCCGCAGGCATGGGACTCGGCGCGGGGCCGGGCGTCCGGTGGCCCTGTTCGACACCCGCGTCGGACGGATCGTCGCCACCTCCGCTGTCGCCGCGGACGGTCGTTCGTGGAGCTCGTTGACCGGCGCGTCGGATCACCGGGTGACAGCGGCTCTGACAGAGCTGATCTCGTCGGCCAAGGACCCAGCGACCACCAACCCAGCGACCACGAACCCAGCGATCGGCAATCCCGCGATCAGCTGATCGGGTTGTCTGCCTTGTCGCTGCCCTTGCCCTCGAACGGCGGCAGGAACGTGCCCCACTTGGCGCATGCCCAGCCACCGTCGGGTAGCGGCAACAGCTCGATTGTCTGGGTGTTGTCGAGATGGTTGTCTGCGGCGAAGGTGCCGTCGACACCGGTGAGGGCCGCCGCGACCAGTCGAATTGCGGCCCCGTGGCTCACGACGACGACGTCTCCGGCGGTGTCGTCACCCAGGTACTGTCCACGCAGCTCGTCGAGCACCGGGACGTAGCGCGCCAACACTGCGCGCCCGCTCTCGCCGCCCGGCGCGGCTGCATCCAGATCTCCGGTATGCCACCGGTAGAAGATTTCGGTGAACAGTCGGTGCGCCTCGGGATCGTCTCGATCTTCCAGTTCTCCGGCGGACGTCTCCTGGATACCGTCGGTCACGACGAGGGGCACTCCGGTGCCGCGCTCGACGTAGCCCGCAGTCTGCTTGGCGCGCAGAGCAATCGACGAGACCAACACGGCGGGAGGATTACCCAACCGTGTCTGCGCGTACGCCTCGGCTTGCCGGTGACCCAGCTCGGTGAGTTCGGCTCCCGGCGGCGCTGTGTCCAGCTTCTTCGCGACGTTGGAGACGGTCTGCCCGTGCCGAACGAGAATGAGCTTGCCCATCACAGATCACCCCGACCGAAACGGATTTCGGACAACCACTGCACGTGCTCGTCGATCGGTTGCGGCACCGAACCTCCCGATGTCGTTGCTGTGGGCCATGATCCGAGGAAACGTAGTGGCATCTTCCGGTGGAACGCGGTCAGCGCCTCGGCGACGAGGGGATCGTCCACATGCCCGGCGCAATCGACGAAGAACATGTAGGTGCCCAATTGCGAACGGGTAGGGCGTGATTCGATGAACGTCAGATCGATGTTGCGAATTCCGAACTCCGCCAACGCTGCCGGCAGCGTACCCGGGTCGTTCGGCGGCTTCAGCACCACCGAGGTGCGGTCGGCACCGGTGCGGGCGGGCACCGGCTGCGGCGGAGTCACCAGCACGAAGCGGGTGCGCGCACCCTCGACGTCGATGATGCCGTCGGCCAACGTCGGCAATGAGAGCCGCTCCCCGGCCAAGCGTGTCGAGACGGCGGCGTCGACCACGCCGGCGGCAACATCTTCTGCTGCACCGGCATTCGAGGTCGCGGACTGCACGACGGCGTCGGGCATCGTGGCCTGCAACCACTGCCGGACCTGGCTGAGGGCGATGGGGTACGCGCTGATCGTGCGGGCCGAGTCGAGAGTGACACCGGGTCCGCCGACGATGGTGAACGCGACCTCGATCTCCGTCTCGGCGACGATCTGCAATCGCCGTCCTTCGGACAATGCGTCGAGCGTCGGCGGCACGGCCCCCTCGATGGAACTTTCGATGGGAACCACTGCGGCGTCGGCGGCACCGGATCGAACGGCCTCGAGCGCCGCGGGCGGGCTCGCGGCCGACACCCTCTGGACGCCCCCACTCAGGCCGACCCCATCGAATGCGCCGAGCGTTTCGAATTGCGCCAGCGCCATCTCCGTGAACGTTCCCGATGGGCCGAAGTAAGCGATGCGAGGCACGTCTCGAGGTTACGTTGTCGACGTCCCCGAAGCGATCAAACCGACGTCGACCAGCCGGGCGCGGGCGGCGACGGCGTCGGCGATCTCGACCCCCAGCAGTACCTCCCGCACGGCCTCGGCGGCCTCGGGTATGAGCTTGCGCAGAGCGTCGACATTCGGCGCGGCCAGAGCCGACGCGATGTCGTCTCCGCGCAGCGATGCCACCGTCGCCGCGAGGATCGCGATCACCTCGTCTCCGGTGTCGGCGCGGGCGACCAGACCGACATCGGCATGCGAGACGACGGCGAGCACGTCGGCGATACGCCGCGCCGTGTCGCCGACACCGATGCCGGGGGTCCGATGAGCGGCAACGATGGTCTCCGCGGTCTCGGCCACGTCGATCGCGTCGAACACCGGGAAGACGACGAGGGGCGAGGGCAGCCGTAACCCGAGCGCGTCGGCGAGATGCTCGGGGACCGCGTCGACCTCGAATCGAACGGCTTCGTAGTTGCCTGCGCTCGAGGCCCGGAGCTCGTCCGGGTCGATGTCGAGTCGCACGACGATGCGCCCGAGGTTCTCGGTGGGCGGCAGCGTCAGCAGGGTCGAGGCCAGCACGACGGGCGGGCCGTACTCGGCGGCGCGTGGAGCGGCCTGCACGGCCGGGGCATCGGCGCAGAACGGCTGCAGCAGTCCGGCGACGAGCGCGTTCGGATCTGGTCGGTGCGGCACACCGAGGGTCAACGGAATCGGCACGTCTTCACGGTAGTCCCAGCTTGCCCTTGCGATACCCGCCGCATCCGGCTAACTTAGGGGCACGTTACTTAGGTATGCCTCACCTACTGGCCATTCAACTGTACCGATCGCATCGGAGGAGCCCATGCTCGGCGCAACCACCACCACCGGACCGTCCACCGCCGAGCGCGTACGCAGCGCCTGCATGCGCGCCGAGGGTGCAGCTCTCGTGATCGACGGCAGCGACCCCGTCGTGACGTCCCTGCACCACCTGCGCCCCAACGGCGAGATGATTCTGGCGGTCCCCACCGATTCCCTCGACGACGCGATCAGGTGGCAGTCCTCCCGCGCCGGCGTTCCTGCCGTCGTCGAGCTCACCGATCACGCACCTCTCGCATTGCGCGAACCGGTGCGGTCACTGGTGTGGCTGCGCGGAGAATTGCGCCCGGTGCCGGAATCGCTGATGCGCCCGATGGCCGGCGCGGTGGCCGCCGAGCATCCCCACGCGGCACTGCTCGACGTCGGCCACACCACCTCCCTGGTGCGTCTGATCGTCGGCTCCGCAGTGGTGGCGGACAGCACCGGAGCCGAGCCGGTCGACGTCGACTCGCTGCTGGCAGCCGAGCCCGATCCGTTCTGGGAGATGGAAACGAGCTGGCTCGAGCACCTCGACTCCGATCATCCCGACCTCCTCGCGCAACTGTCCCGACGCCTCCCACCGTCGCTGCGGCAGGGACGCGTGCGTCCGCTGGGCATCGACCGCTACGGCATTCGTCTGCGTATCGAGGGCGAGTGCGGCGACAACGACGTCCGGTTGGGCTTCGCCGCGCCCGTCGACGACACGATCTCCCTGAGCCGGGCCCTCCGGGTCCTCGCCGGTTGCCCGTTCCTCAACGGTCTGCGCGCCCGGGGCTGACGCCGCCGCGAGGCACAACAGGGCACACTCGTGCCGTGATCGACTTCAGGAATTGGTTGACGCCACCGCCGCCGGAGAGCGCCGCTCCACCGCCCGATGCTCGCGAACGCACGACCATCAAGGTCGAGATCGCGATCGTGCTGCTGGTGACGTTCGGCCTCAGTGGCATCAGCAGCATTCTCTCGCTGGTCGAGGATGCCCTGCAGACCGCAGCGCTGTCCGATCAGACGGTCGCCCTGAACTCCTCGCGATCGAGCTTCAGCGTCATCGACCTGCTGTTCCAGCTGCTGAGCATCCTGCGCCTGTGCGCGTGGGGAGCATTGGGGCTGTACCTGCTGTGGCGAGCAGATCTGGCACCGCGTGCGATCGGACTGGCGAAACCGCGCCTGAAGATCGATCTCGGCCACGGCGTCGGGCTGGCGGCACTCATCGGGCTGCCGGGTCTCGCGCTCTACCTGGTCGGCAACGCCCTGGGATTCAATTTGAACGTCGTCCCCAGCGCGCTCGACGACCACTGGTGGCGAGTGCCCGCCCTGATTCTGTATGCGCTGGCCAACTCCGGTGCCGAGGAGATCATCGTCGTCGCCTACCTGATCTCTCGACTCCGCCGACTCGGCTTGAGCGAGAACAAGTCCTTGCTGTGCTCCTCGCTGCTGCGCGGGAGTTATCACTTCTATCAGGGGGTGGGCGGCGGCGTCGGCAACTTCCTGATGGGTCTGGTGTTCGGCCGATACTGGCAGCGCACCGGGAGGCTGTGGCCACTGCTGATCGCGCACGCACTCATCGACATCGTCGCGTTCGTCGGTTACGCCCTGCTGCGCGAACACCTGGCGTGGTTGCCCTGATGGGTACAGTCGATTCGTGAACGACGACGATCGCTACGGACGGCACGGCGCGCCGAATCGGCGTACCCCGCCGCCGAGCCAGCCGCCGCCACCGCGTCGACCACCCGGCCAGCAGCCCCCTCCCCCGCCTCGGCGCGCCGGTGGGGCCCCTGGACAGCCACCGCCGCCACCACGTCAGTACCGACCCGGTCCGCCGCCGGTTCCGAACCCCCGTCGGTACAACCCGGAACCTCCCGCGGAGCGAGGGACCCCTCGCCGTCCGGGGCCCGCACCCGAGGGCACCGAATTCATCAGGCGCGACGGTCGCCCGGCCGCACCTCGTCACGGTGCCCCGGTGCCACCGCAACAGGCGTGGTCGCAGGCACCCGAACCCGGCCCTGCCGGTTCCGTTCCGCCGAACTCGACGCGCCAGTACTCCCGCGCTGCCGAGGACGAGGCCGGGCGCACCGGGTACGCACCGCGCCAACAGCCGGAACCGTACGTCGACGAGCGCAGGCAGCCACCGGCTTCTCCGCAGCGCGCCTTACGCCGACCGGAACCAGCTCGGCCACAACGTGATTCACGTCCCCCCAAGGTTGCGAAGCCGCGCAAGCGTCGGCGCTGGGGCCGTCGCTTCCTGATCGTCCTGCTCGTGCTCGTTCTGGGCATCGGCGGCATCGTCTACTACGTCGACAGTTCGCTCACGCGAGTCGACGCTTTGACCTCGTACCCCGGCAGGATCGGCGACACCCCGGGCACCAATTGGCTTCTCGTCGGATCGGATTCACGAGCCGGCCTGACGCCGGAGCAGGAAGCATCTCTCGCGACCGGCGGCGAGGTGGGCCCCAGCCGGACCGACACCATCATCATGATCCACATCCCCGAGGGCGGCGGGGCGACGACGATGGTCAGCCTGCCCCGCGATTCGTACGTGCCGATTCCCGGCAACGGCGAGGACAAGCTCAACGCGGCGTTCGCATTCGGCGGGCCGTCCCTGCTGGTGCAAACGGTCGAAGGCGCGACGGGAGTGCACATCGATCACTACGCCGAGATCGGCTTCGGTGGGTTCGCCGGAATCGTCGACGCTGTCGGCGGAGTCAACGTGTGTGTGCAGAACGCAATCGACGATCCGTTGGCGGGCATCAACATTCCCGCGGGCTGTCAGGATCTCGACGGTTCCGAGGCACTCGGCTTCGTGCGATCCCGCGCGACCGCATTGGCCGACCTCGACCGGATGAACAACCAGCGGGCCTTCATGTCCGCTCTGCTCGACAAGGCAACCAGCGCTTCCACTTTCCTCAATCCTTTGAAACTCTGGCCGTTGGTGTCCGATACCGCGTCGTCGTTGAGTGTCGACGACGGAGACCACATCTGGAACCTGGCCGGGTTGGCCTGGGCTATGCGCGGTGGGCCGGTGACGACGACCGTGCCGGTCGGCGGCTTCCAGGACTCCGATGTCGGCAACGTCCTCCTCTGGGACGACACCAGGGCACCGGCATTCTTCGACGCCATCGCTCAGGATCGGGAAATTCCGGCAGATCTGCTGACCGGCGGCCCCTGACGGGGGTGTGGGGCCGGTACGTTGTGGATCATGACATTGCCGTCGCATGAGCCCACCACCTCGTTTCACGATCTACTGCGCGCCCAGGTTCGGTACGAGTTCACCGCCTCGCAGCAGTACGTCGCCATCGCGATCTGGTTCGACCGCAACGATCTTCCGCAGTTGGCGCACCGCTTCTACGCCCAGTCGGCCGAAGAGCGTCGGCACGCCATGATGATGATTCGGTTCCTCATCGACAACCGACTCGAGGTGGACGCGTCGGGCATCGACGACGTGGTGACCGCGTTCGATTCGGTCGCCGAACCGGTGGAGTTGGCGTTGGCGCAGGAGGTGGCGGTCACCGATCGGGTCACCGCGCTCGCACAGGCGGCCAGAGCCGAGGGCGATTACATCGGGGAGCAATTCATGCACTGGTTCCTCACCGAACAGGTCGAGGAAGTAGCCGCGATGCAGAGCCTGCTCAACATCGTGCGGCGAGCAGGTTCGGATCTGTTCGACATCGAGCAGTACGTGGCACGCGAGCTCGGCTCGGTGACCCGCGCCACCAATGCACCCAAAGAGGCCGGAAGCGCGTAACTTACGCCCTGCTCAGAGCCGACATTTAGGATTGACTGTATTAGGCTACGTTCGCCTCAATAAGGCTCGACTTGGATGACAATGCCCTCTGACCAGGCATATTGTCCTCACCATGAGCGCAGACATCAAAGAAACGAACCACACCAAGTTCCACGCACTTCTTCGCGACCAGATCCGCAACGAGTTCAACGCCTCGCAGCAGTACATCGCCACCGCCGTCTACTTCGCCAATGTCGACCTGCCGCAGCTGGCCAAGCACTTCTACGCGCAGTCGGTCGAAGAGCGTAACCACGCGATGATGATCGTCCAGTACTTCCTCGATCGCGACATCACCGTCGAACTGACCGGTGTCGACGCGTCGAAGTCCGTGTTCACGGACCCGCGTGAGGCCATCGCCCTCGCACTGGCACAGGAAGAGACGGTCACCGAGCAGATCATCGCTCTGGCGAGCACCGCCCGCGAAGAGGGCGACTACCTCGGCGAGCAGTTCATGCAGTGGTTCCTCAAGGAACAGGTCGAGGAAGTTGCCAGCATGAAGACCTTGCTCAACATCGCAGACCGCGCCGGCCACAACCTGTTCGACCTCGAGCAGTTCGTTGCCCGCGAGATGAACACCAGCGTCGTCGCCGATGCAGGCGCACCCACCGTCGCCGGCGGATCGCTGTAATTTCGCTCCACGCGACACGCATCGACGAGTAACGCGAGAGATCTCGCGCTCATACGGGTGGTCGTCAGACAAGCAGCCCCTTGTCCGACGGCCACCCGACGTGCGTTTCGGTGCACCGACTTTCGGGCCGCCGCACCTCTCGGTTGAGCTCGACTGCTCAGCGCAGGGTGACCTGACGGCCACGAAGGCCGTCCCGCGAGCGCAGCTGCGCTCCCGTCAGCGGGGCGTCGACGGCAAGAGCCTCGTTCAGCTTCTCCCCGAATTCCTTTGTCGGAGCAGCCCATTCGGTGGGATGCATCTCCGGATCGAGATCGAACACCGGCACCAGCAACCCGTGCGTACGGAACGAGCCTGCATACCGCGAGCCCTCACCGAGATTCAAGTCTCCGGCAGCGTGCAACCGTGCGAGGGCGAGCATGACGTCGTCCTCGCTCTCCGGGCGAACCCACCGGATGTGCGCCTTGTCGCCGGCATCGACCCACCATGCTGCAACGACGCCGTCCGCCTCGATCCGCGCCGAGGGCATGATCGCCTGATTCGCGCGCTCCACGGTTGCGGCCACATCGGCTGCGGGAGTGGCACTTTCCGGGATCCACCAATTGAAATCCTGATGCACGGTAATCTCGAGGAGTGCGGACGGGTCGAGGACATCGGTCAATGCGGGGGTGTTCTCGTCCACCTTCGAGGCTTCGAGCGACTCACCTGCGGGGGCGGCGGCGACCCAGCCCAACGCGCTACTGATATCTGCTGCAACGTCTTTCGACTGCGTCTGAACCTGCAGGCCGACGAATCCTTCTACAGTGCCCGCCTCTTCACGTACCAGAGCGGCGACGGCTCCCGGCAATACCGTTGCCAGAGTGACGGTGCGGCCGCCGGAGGTGATCGGCGCGGTGGCGGTGGCCGACGGCACGAATTCGCGCAGCGCTACCAAGTCGCATTCTGCGGCCAGGCCCTCGAACGGCCGCGTCGTCCCCGACTCGAGGCTGGCGCGCTCGGCCTCACGCTGTGCGAGCTTGGCCGCCCGGTTGCTGTCCTGCTTCGGTCCGCTGTTTCTTTTGCTCTTACCCACGCCAGAAAACCTACACGTTCTTCGATTCCAGCCAGGCGCGCGTTCGTCCGGGATGGTTGGTCGCGATCCACCCGACACCGAGTTCGCGGCACAGGTCCACGTCCTCCTTCTCGTCGACCGTCCACACGTAACTGGCACGGCCCGACGCGGCTGCTCGATCGACGAGCGTCGGGTGCTCACGCAACGCCCGGATCGACGGACCGACCGCGGTGGCACCGACGGTCGTCGCTGCTCCGCCGCCCAGATAGTGCGAGCTGTCGCCGAGGAGGACCGTCGGAAGCATCGGTGCCGAGCGGCGCACTCGCCACACGGCCGAGGGCGCGAAAGACATGATGACCGCCCGTGAATGATCCGCCGAGGCAGGCGCGCCGATGCCGAAGTGGTGCAGCTCGGCCAGCACCGAGGCCTCGATCAGCGAGCCGTAGCGCACCGGATGCTTGGTTTCGATGAAGAGCTTGACCGGCTTGCTGGTCCAATCCAGAATCAGCGCGATCAGGTCGTGCAGCGTCAGAAGTTCGGCGGGTTCGTCAGCATCGCCGTAGTTCAACCGGGCGAGCTCGTCGAAGGTCATCTCGCTGACGATTCCGGTGCCGTTCGAGGTTCGGTCGACGCGGCGGTCGTGCACACACACGATGCGGCCGTCCTTCGTGAGCCGGACGTCGCATTCGACGCCGTCCGCTCCCTCCCGCAACGCGAGATCGTAGGCGGCGAGCGTGTGTTCCTTCTTCGCCGCAGATGCTCCTCGGTGCGCGACGACCAAAGGGCCGCGTCGGTCCGGGCTCACGAGACCGTCACCGCCCGGTCGTCCTTCTCGGCCCCGGAGTCCGCATGAGCTGCGTCGGTCTGCTCGGTCTCGGTCTGCTCGGTCTCGGCCTCGGCCTGCTCGGTCTCGGACTGCTTGGCCTCGGACTGCGTGGTCTTTCGCTCGACGCTGGGTGCGATGACCCAGCGGGTGGGACGAGACAGCGCCGAACCGCGTAGGGTGCGGCCCTCGAGTCGGCGCATGACGGCCAGGGTCAGCACCGCGGAAACTGCGGCCACGAGCGCCACGACGGCGGCGAGCAGAACGCCGTCGGCGCGGGCTTGCAGTGTGTTGCGCAGACTCCACAGCACCTGCACGACGACCAGCGCGTTGCTCGTCGCCCAGACGGCCCACCAGATCCGGATCAAGGTGAGCTCGCGGTACACGTCGCCGTCGGATTCGGCTCGGAGGCGCACGATCTCCGTCAGGTACACCCCGGGCATCACGATCCGAACCAGAGGCAGCATCGAGAGCAGCAGCATCCATCGCACCGACCGCGGCTCGGTCGCACCGACCGATGCGTAGGCCAGCCGGCGTTGCCGAATCAGCCAGCAGGACGTCGTGATCAGCGCGAGCAGACCGACGATGAGCGCGCCGACCTGTGCGAAATAGACCAGCGCATCGGAAATTGCCAGCGTGATCGGCGACAGCAATCGGGTGCGGTTGTACAGCAGAATTCCGTAGCGAAACAGCTCGGCGAACGCCGCCAGCCCCAAGAGCAGCGCCGTGATCCAGACGAACGTCTGCGCGTTGGCTGCGTACTGCTCGACGCGGCCGGCGGGCGTGTGTGCTGCGGGGTCGCGTGGGGTGTCGCGCAGTCCCCACGTGGGCGTCGAGTCGTACCGCGGAGTGGGGGTCGGTACCGCGACCCGGGCGGGACCGACGGCTTTGCCCTTCGACGACGCAGGCCGCGCAACCCACCGAAAATTGCGGCGGCCCTGTGCCGGTGCCCGAGCGGACACCGGCGAGAGCAGCACGCCGTGGCAGCGGGGGCACCACGTACCCGGCCGTGCGCCGACCGCCCAGCGAGTGCTGCAGCGGGCGCAGACCTGGAACGCCTGTGCGCGCCCCTGCGGTGCCGACATCTAGATGATTCTCGCTTCGTCCGAATCGTCGTCGCGCTGGATCGGCCTACCGGCGGCATGCCAGTCGAGCATCCCGCCCTCGACGTTGATGGCCTCGTAGCCCACGCGATTGAGGTATTCGACGACCCGAGCCGAGCGCCCGCCGGCTTTGCAGACGACGTAGATCTCGGATTGGTTGTCGATTTCGCCTGCTCTGGACGGAATGTCGCCCATCGGGATGTGCACGGCACCGGGTGCATGTCCGGCCTGCCACTCGTCGTCTTCTCGGACGTCGAGCAGCACTGCCGCTTCCGGGAACGGCACCGGAAGGCGGTCTACGGTGACGGCGGGCGACTGCTCGGGGTGAGACACCTCTCGATCTTGTCACGGGTGCGATCGCGACTGCCACTCGTGCCCGCCTGACGATGGACGGCCCCAGCTATGACCTACGTCACTTTGGCTCACGAAAGTTATCCACAATATCCACAGGTTGATGCACAGAATCGGGGCCCGTGCCGGTTTCTATCCACAGGTCACGGCCTCACAACTGATTGCCGGTGTATCGAGTACCAACGAAGGCTGTGGATCGATCGTGATTTGACACAGCTGTTGTCTGCGGTCGTTTGTCCAAGCTGATTACCCTGGCAAACATGACTTCTCACTCCTCGGTCGAGCTACGCGTCTTCACCGAACCGCAACAGGGCGCCACCTACGACGACCTCCTCCGGGTCGCCACAGCCGCGGAGGAATTCGGCTACGGTGCCTTCTTCCGATCCGACCATTACCTCGCAATGAGCGGCGACGGGTTGCCCGGCCCCACCGACGCGTGGATCACCCTGGCCGGCCTGGCTCGTGAGACGTCGACCATCCGGCTCGGCACGCTCGTCACCTCCGCCACATTCCGCTACCCCGGCCCACTCGCCATCAGCGTCGCGCAGGTCGACGCCATGAGCGGTGGCCGCGTCGACCTGGGGTTGGGTGCCGGCTGGTTCGAGGACGAGCACAAGGCGTACGGCCTGCCGTTCCCGGCGCTCGGTGAACGCTTCGACCGACTGGAAGAGTCCCTCGCCGTCATCACCGGGCTGTGGGAAACACCGGCCGGCGAGACGTTCTCGCACCCGGGAACCCACTACCCCGTCACCGATTCCCCCGCCCTCCCCAAGCCCGTCCAATCGCCGCGTCCACCCATCCTCATCGGCGGCGGAGGCAAGAAGCGCACCCCGGCCCTGGCCGCGAAATACGCGGACGAATTCAACATCCCCTTCGCCTCGCTGGCCGACACCGAAACACAGTTCGGACGCGTCCGCGCCGCCTGCACTGCCGCCGACCGTGACCCCGATTCCCTCGTCTACTCCAACGCACTCGTCCTGTGCTGCGGCCGCACCGAAGAGGACATCGCCCGACGCGCAGCCGCCATCGGCCGCGACGTATCCGAACTCCGCGAGAACGGGGCCGCGGGAAGTCCCGCCGAACTGGTCGACAAAATCGGCCGCTTCGGGGCCATCGGCGCGACTCGCGTGTACCTGCAGACCCTCGACCTCACCGATCTCGATCACCTCGAACTGGTCGCCTCCGAAGTCATCCCGCAGCTCTGATCTCCCCCGCCTCCCATCCGCCCCAGTCCACTCAACGTGACATTGACCCCCGAAAAGGCCACCAAATGTCACATTGACTACCCAGCAGGGGCGAGTAGCCGGCGAGGCCGACACCCGGGTGATGTCGGTCGACCGCAGATGTCGGGTCGGCGGGAGATCGAGCGCAGTCGTGGCACCCCAGTCCACTCAACGTGACATTCACCCCCGAAAAGGCCACCAAATGTCACATTGACTACCCAGCGGGGGTGACTACCCAGCGGGCTGGGTCAAGCGGCAGATCGGGTGCGTAGTTGTCGGTAGCGCGTACTGATGTGTCGTGCTGCGGGCAGTTCGATCCAGCGGTAGATGATTTCGGCGAGTGCGGCGGTGCCGGTCAGGAAGGTCAGGACGGCCGCGGTGGGTCCGAAGTGCGGTTCCACGGCTGCGTAGATGCGGTAGAGCACGAGTGTGTGGATCAGGTAGATGGCGTAGCTGCGGGTGCCGATCCAGCCGATGATGGGCCAGCGGGTGATGGGTCCGTCGTATCGGGCCAGGATCAGCACGGTGCCGGTGACGACGAGCAGTGACCACAGGTAGGTCTCGCCCATCCAGAAAGTGTGGACGTCGATGGCGAGGCGGATCACTTCGATTTGTGCGACGACGCCGATGACGATCCAGCGCCAGGTGACGAGTTTCGCCCAGCCGAGGTAGAAGATCTGGCCGAGGAACAGGGTGGGCAGTACTCCGGCGACTTTGGTGAGGAACGGGATGGTGTACGGCTGGGGCAGGTAGAGGTTCCAGAGGATGACCAGTGTGCAGAGTGCGGCTCCGATGAGGGGCACGGTGATCGGGCTTGCGCGTAGTGCCGAGCGCATTGCGACGCAGTAGAGGTAGAACACGATCTGCACGACGAGTGTCCAGGTGACGCCCAGTACGGCGACCTCGGGTCGGAGGAAGAAGCCGCCGAGGAAGAAGCTGAGTACGGCCTCTCCGTTGCTGATTCCGGGTTGTCCGCTGAACATGCCGTTGACGCCGAGTTTGACGAGTACGACGGCCAGGGCGATGGCGAACCAGAGGGCGGGCACGAGTCGGGCGAGCCGCGCGACCATGAAGTCCCGACGCGATTGCCGCATGGCGGATCGGGTGATGAGCAGTCCGGTGAGCAGCATGAACATGCTCACGCCCACGAAGGAGAGGTGGAGGTTGAGGCCGATGTCGTCGATGAGGACGAGGTTGACGATGTCGAGCATCCACCAGTCGCCGCCGACGTCGTCGAGTAGGTAGAACGAGATGTGCGAGTAGAGGACGGCGCAGACGGCGATGACGCGCAGGAGATCGGCACCGTTCATCTGGACGCGGGGCGCGGTCACGGCCGGTGCGGCGGCGGACTCGTCGACCGAATTTCGGTTCGGACGGTCCCCTTTCACACCCTCGAGTTTAGGTTCCGTTCATGGTGTGGACCAATTCGGCGCTGTTACGCAACTATTTCGTGACAATCGCAGGTTTTCGCAGCCCAGGAATTCGACTGTCTTGTTCACGTGGATTTATTCCGAGAAAAGCATCTCGGTTACAACGGTTGCACAAGGGGTAGGAATGAGATTGGGTTGAACCCTACGAAAGATCCGCAGTAGGACGAACGTGCCCGCATCACGCGATGGGCACGGCGTCGTTAGAGAAGGGAACCACGTGTCCGAGTACACCTTGCCCGACCTTGATTTCGATTACTCCGCCCTCGAGCCGCACATCTCGGGCGAGATCAACGAGCTCCACCACTCCAAGCATCACGCCACCTACGTCGCCGGTGCCAACACCGCACTCGAGAAGCTGGCTGCAGCCCGCGAGGCCGAGGATCACGGCAGCATCTTCCTGCTGGAGAAGAACCTCGCGTTCCACCTCGGTGGCCACGTCAACCACTCCATCTGGTGGAAGAACCTCTCGCCCAACGGTGGCGACAAGCCAGAAGGCGAACTCGGTGCCGCGATCGACGACCAGTTCGGTTCGTTCGACAAGTTCCGCGCACAGTTCACCGCTGCTGCCAACGGCCTGCAGGGCTCCGGCTGGGCAGTGCTCGGCTACGACTCGCTGGGCAAGAAGCTCCTCACCTTCCAGCTCTACGATCAGCAGGCCAACGTGCCGCTGGGCATCATTCCGCTGCTGCAGGTCGACATGTGGGAGCACGCCTTCTACCTGCAGTACAAGAACGTCAAGGCCGATTACGTGAAGGCGTTCTGGAACGTCGTCAACTGGGCCGACGTCCAGGCTCGTTTCGAGGCCGCCACGTCGAAGACCCCGGGCCTGATCTTCCCGTAGGTTTCGAGATTGCCGCACGACGCGCAATCGCAGACAGGGCCACCGCGTTCGACGCGGTGGCCCTGTCGCATTTCGAAGGTCACGCCCTCCCGGCGGCGGGCACCGACCCGATGGTCGTGACGCCGTGGTCCGGTCTCGCGACGTCCTCGGAACGGCAGGTCGTTCGGCGCGGGGGCTCGGGATCGGGTGTCACGTGTACCTGCACGCTTCCCGACGTCGTCACCACCACAACATCCGACGCGGCGCCGGACGACGTGACATCGGACGGGTGGACGTCGTCGATTCCGGTGAGCCCGTATTCGGTTCGTACTGCGTGTTCGGCGATCTGGGCGACGGTGTCGTCGGTGCAGCGGCCTCGGTAGTGGCGCAGCGTGAGATGCCCGCGGTCGTGGTCGTCCACGACGGCCTGCGCGTTGGTCGGTTCGAGGTTGCCGTAGTAGCTGCCGTCCGGCAGGGCCACCATGCCCGCTGCGTATCGATCCCCGCCCAGGTGCGTCGATTCCCATACCCGCTCGCTGGGTCCGGCGAGGGCCGCCGCCACCGGCCGACCGAGCACCGCGCAGCACGGATCCTTCTTTCCGTGCGTGCAGACGAGGTAGAGCCGCTGGTCGACGCGAGTCCCGATACCAGGTGGGGTGCCCGCCGCGGCGGCTTCTAGAGGTAGTTCGAGTATCTGCTCGACGGTGTCGACCGTGTATTTCTCCAGCCACGGGCCGCGGCGACCCGAGTGCGCGAGAAACACCTGTCGCGTCTCGGTGGGTTCACGCCTGCCGTGCGTTTCTCGCACCAGTTGCGGGCGTATCCCGACGGCCTTGCAGCGACGCGAGAGTTCGGTGCCGATTCGCCCCAGCGGCCCGTCCGGCCCCCACGGTTCGCGCCCCCACGGGCCTCGGTGCTCGATCAACACCCAGCCGTGTGCGCGTGCAGCTGTCCCGCGCAGCGATTCGTCGTTCTCGCGCGCCACTGCAGCGCAGCCGACCCAACGTTCGGATGCCGGCACGTCAGCCCCCGATTTCGGTCGCGGTCTCGACCAGGGCCTGGGCGGTCAGCACGTTGCCGAAGAGAAAATCCTTGGACGGCAGCTCGGTCACCCGAGCTCCGAGACCGGTGAAGAGCGGGTTCTGTCGCAGTTGCGCCACGGCGTCCTCCGTCCCGGCATCGGTGAGCAGAAGGATGTCGTCGGCCGCCAGCACGTCGATCAGTTCCGGGCTGACGTCGACCGTCTGCACCGCGTCGGATCCGCGATCCTGCTGTGCGGGCGCGCGGTAGCCCAGATCGGCCAAGACGGCGTAAGGAAACGATCCGTCCTGCGTCATGTACCGCAACGAGTCGGTGCGCACTCGCGCGACGGTCAACGTGCTGTTTTCCCGAGGTGAGCGTGACTCGGATTCGTCGACCGCCTGTCGATAGTCCGCCAGCAAACCGTCGGCGATCTCCTGCCGATCGAAGATTCCCGCCAGCTGCTGCAAGGTGTCCTGCCATGAGGCCGGGGTGTATTCCACGACGACGGTCGGCGCGATCGGGGCGACCCGGTCGTACAGCGCTCGGTTGTCCTCACCCGTTGTTCGCATGACGATCAGGTCCGGTGCGGCGGCCGTCAGAGCCTCCATGTCGACGTCGGCGTCGACGGATCCGATGTCGATCGGTTCGGTGGTGAGCCGATCCCGGACGACGGGTGCGTAGTCACCGGTGAGCGGCGGCTTCACTGCCGCGACGGGCTGGATGCCCAACGCGACGACGGCTTCCAACGTGCGGTCGCCGTCGAGCACGGCCACGCGCTGTGGATCGACGGGAACGCTCGTCTCACCGAATGCATGCTGCACGGTGCGAACATCGCCGCCGGTCCCGCCCGGGGTCGATGCTTCCCGACTGCATGCGGCGACACTCAGCAGTAGCGCAACGGACAGCAACGAGACGACGGTTCGCCGGGCGGATCCTCTGTTTTTCACCGCAGCAGCGTATCGGCTGGCGAGCCGCCGTGGGCCGGCTACGTTTTCGGCTGGCACTCTCCCCATCTTGTGTGCCAGCCGTTTTCGGGTCATTCTTCTCCTTACCCAACGTCGTGTACCCGGCTTCTGCCTCGTACCTGTCTGGGAGGGATGCGCAATGGACGATCGAGATCTCATCGGTGTCTCGCCTTTTCACGCCGCCGGTCTACTGCGCGGGTTCGTGATCTCCGGTCGTTGGCCGGACACCACCAAGGAGTGGGCTCAATTCCTGGCGCTGGCCGTCCGGGTCGCGTCGATGCCGGGTCTGTTGGCGACGTCGACGGTGTTCGGGGTGCGGGAGGAGCTGCCCGAGGATCCGGAGCCGGGGACGGTCGGCCTGGTGTTGGCCGAGGGACCGGTGATCGGAGATTTCGCGTTGGCTCCCGGGCGGTTCTCGGACCATCAGCCGGCCGCGTTGCTGATGCTGCATCCACCGTCGGAGACGACGCCCTCTCTGCCGGAATGTGCGGGCGCGGCGTCGGGTTGTGTTCTGCTGCCCGGTCTTCCGCATCTGGGCCTCGATCACCGGGCCGCGTGGGTGGAGGCGGAATCCGACGGCACCGTGACGTCGATGATCAGTCGGGTCGGCCTCGATCCGATCAGCGATCCCGACACCGCAGTTTTGGCGATGCTCCTCGCATCCTGACCGCTCCCCGTACACGATTTTTCGGGTCCCCAAACTTATTGGCGCATTGGACAATTGGAGAAACGGCACTTAAAGTCGTCTGCAGCGAAGGGGAGTAGCCCCCAATCAACGTGTCGACATACTGGTCGTTTTCCACGACCCGGCACCTGAACCGGTACTTCCGGTGGGCGAGACCTTCGGTCCGTTCGACGACCGAGGAGTCTGCTGTGCTGTCCGCTCTACTGTTGAGTTTCGCTGTCATTTTCGTGGCCGAGCTGGGTGACAAATCCCAGCTGATGGCCATGACGTTCGCCTTGCGCTACAAGTGGTACGTCGTCATCGGCGGCATCACGGTGGCCACGACCGTCGTGCATCTGGTCTCGGTCGCCGTCGGCCATTTCCTCGGTGTGTCCATCCCCACCGAAGCCATCTCGATCGTCGGCGGGCTCGCGTTCGTCGTGTTCGGTCTGTGGACCCTGCGCGGAGATTCGCTGTCCGACGACGAGGGTGCCAAGGCGTCGCGAGTCACCAAGTCGGCGTTCCTGGCCATCGCGTCCGCGTTCTTCCTCGCCGAACTGGGCGACAAGACGATGCTGGCCACCGTCACTCTGGCCGCCGACAACGATTGGGTCGGAGTGTGGATCGGCTCGACGGTGGGCATGGTCGCCGCCGACGCCCTCGCTATCGTGCTGGGTGCCGTTCTCGGAAAGCACTTGCCGGAACGGATGATTCAGTACGGTGCGGCCATTCTGTTCTTCGTCTTCGGCGCGGTCCTGTTCTTCGAGGGCCTGATGCCGGGTACGTCGGCTCCGTACGTGGCGGCCGCAGTCGTGGTGGCGATCTCGGCCCTCGTCGTCGCCGCTGCGTTCGTCCGACGCTCCCGCAGCGACGCACCGCAGGAAGTGGAGAAGCGCAGCACCACCGAAGACGTCTGACCTTGGTTTACACTCCTCGCGGAGGGGTGAATGAACGACAACCTGCAGGCGACGGGTAGCGACGCGGCACACCGTTCGACCGATCGGCTCATCAGGATCTTCGGCCGGTTCGTCGGTACCGGCTACGCGGCATATCTACTGCTGCTCGTTCCCGACATCGCGCGCAGCAGCGTCACCGTCCCCGGGTGGTGGACCCCGGCCGCCGTGATCGTCGTGTTCGGTACCGGTCTCGCGTTCGGAGCCTTCACCTTTCACCCGAGCATCAGGGTCAGCCAGGTTGCGGGTTCGATCGCAGCGTTGGCATTCCCGGTCATGGCCCTGCTGTGGTGGGTGGCCTGGGACGGGACCACCTTCGATCGGAGCGGAATGTTCCTGTCCGCATTCCCCGGCCTGGCCTCACTCGCGGCCGCGACCGTGTGGCGACCCATCCCGGCATTCGTGCACACGGCCGTCTCGGTGGTGATCGTGCAACTGATCAATCAAGCTGTGCGAGAGCCGTTTCCTCGCAGCAACATCATCGCCGAAATATTCTTCGGGCTGATGTTCTGCACGGTGTTCGTCGCGGCGACTCTGGCCGCACTGCGTACCGGTCGCATTCTCGACGCCACCATCAGCGCCACCCACGGCGATGCCGCACGGGCGGCTGCGGCGAATGCACGCGAAGTCGAACGGGAACGGTTCGACGCCCTCATCCACGACGAGGTCATGTCGTCACTGCTGGCGGTCGCTCGCCAGGGCCGCACTGCCAGCCTGGCCCGTCAAGCACGTTCGGCATTGGCCCATCTGGACGGACTACACACCGACACTGCGACACACGATTTCACCGTCGACGACACGATCGCTCTGATGCGGGCCTCCGCATCGACAGTCGACGAGTCGATCGATTTCAGGGTCCGCGAGGACCCCGCCGATTCCTCGGCGAACTACCCTGCCGATGCGGTCCGGTCGATCGCGGGCGCACTAGCAGAAGCACTGCGCAACAGCGTCGTTCACGCTCAGGCGTCGACCAGATCGGTGACGGTCTCGCTGGCCCCGTCGGCACTGCGAGTCATCGTGCGAGACAACGGTATCGGCTTCGATCGACGCTCGGTGCCTCCGCACCGACTCGGCGTCGCCGTCAGCATCGAGGGGCGGATGCATCAGCTCGACGGCGGTTCGGCCGAGATCGACACCTCCCGCCGCGGAACCACTGTGCGATTGAGCTGGGCGCGATGAACGGCGAGGATGTTCGCGACCTGCTGTCGATGAAGTCGGGGGCCGCGTACGCAGTCGCCGGCTTCTACATCCTCGCGTGCGCCGTGTGTGCGTCGGCGACGCTGAAGGGTATGTCCGCGGTGTGGCCGCCGTTCGTCTCGGTGCTGGTGTTCTCGGCCGCGGTCATCCTGCTGCTCAGAGCGCCGGGGGATCCGCTGAGCCCACGGTCCACGGCGTTGCTCACAGTGTCCGGGCCGGTGGCCGCGTCGTTCGTCTTCGCCGTGGTGCCGGTGCCGCTGACCGGCAGTCTGCAGTCCTGGCCTCTGGGTATGTCCGTCGTGATCTACACGTTCATGTGTGTCCGTGGCCGCACGCCGGCCGCGTGGTTCGGACTCGCGCTCACGATGTCTGTCGTCGTCGGTTGGGCAGCCTGGACGGGTCAAGGCGCACTGTTCGGGTTGTCGTTCAGCGCCATCAATATTGCTCCGTTGTTGATGGCGACGTTCTTCGCCTTCACCATCCGACCCCTCGGTGCAGCGATCTTCGAGCTCCGTGAACAATCCACCATCCGCATCGCCGCCCAGGCCGCCGCTGCGGCGGTACTCGAAGAACGTGACGCCCGCCTGGCCAGTCTCGATACGCTCGCCCGCCCGCTCCTGCAGCGCATCGCGGACGGCCCCGATCTCACCGACGAGGAAGTCCTGGCGTGCCGACTCCTCGAAGCCGAGCTCCGCGACACCCTGCGGGCTCGCGGGCTCGTACTGCCCGAGTTGGCCAGAGCGGCACGCTCGGCTCGCGCCCGTGGCGTCGAGGTCACGATGCTCGACGACCGAAGCCCCACAGCATTGAGCGAGAAGGTCCGCAACGACATCGCGGCGGGGGCGTCGAGCAGTCTGGACGGTGCCGTGACGGGATCGGTGACGGTTCGCCTGCTGCCTCCGGGCAGACCGGCCGCGGCGACGATCCTGCTCGACGACCTCGGTGACGGCGCTCAGCGAGTCGAGTACGACGACTCCGGCCGCATTCTGCCCTGATCGGCGGGTGCCTGGGAGTGGGGTGAGGTCCCCCGCCGGTTATGGTGCAGAACACAGCGTGGTCGCTGCCTGTGCCGCGACCCGACACCGCTAACGAAGGGGATCGTACGACGTGGAGATTTCAGGAACAGCAGCACTCGTCACCGGTGGCGCGTCGGGCCTCGGAGCAGCAACCGCAGCACGTCTGGCAGGCGCGGGCGTCACGGTGTTCGGTCTCGATCTGCCGCAGTCCATCGAGCGCGCCGGAGACAGTGTCCCGGACGGCGTGACCCTCATTCCCGCCGACGTCACCAGTGAGGCCGAGGTGGAGGCCGCACTGGACACGATCGTCGAGTCCGGTGTGCCGCTGCGCATCGTCGTCAACTGTGCGGGCGTGGGCTGGGCGGGTCGCATCCTGTCCAAGAAGGGACCGCACGATCTCGAGCTGTTCCGCACGGTCATCACCATCAACCTGCTCGGCACGTTCAACGTGATGCGGCTGGCCGCCAACCGCATTCAGTCGCAGTCCACCGTCGACGACGCCGGCCAGCGCGGCGTTGTCATCAACACCGCATCGGTCGCCGCGTTCGAGGGTCAGATCGGCCAGATCGCCTACACCGCCTCCAAGGGCGGCGTGCACGCGATGACCATCACCGCGGCCCGTGACCTGGCCCAGGTCGGCATCCGCGTGAACACCATCGCCCCCGGCATCGTCGACACCCCGATGCTCGCCGGTGTCACCGAGGAATACCGTCAGGGCCTCGAGGCGTCCGTGCCCTTCCCGTCGCGTCTCGCGCAGCCCAGCGAGTACGCCCAGCTGGTGCAGATGATCGCCGAGCACGACTATCTCAACGGCGAAACGATCCGCATGGACGGCGCGATCCGGATGGCACCGCGCTAGAAGTCCTTTCGCGTGTGGCCCCGACTTCTCGGGCGCGGGGTCACACGCGAGCGCGCAGGTCCGCCACGGTCGGGATCTCGTGCTCGGCGCGGTCGGACATCCACTCGCGCAACACTTTGGTGGCGAGCACATCGTCCTCGTTGTAGACGAGTAGCCGTTCTCGCTGGGTGTGATCGGGATCGGCGTCGTATCCGACAGCCTCGCGGTACCAGCCCATCGACGCCTCGCCGCCGGCTTCCTCGTCGCGCCAGGAGAATCCGGCCACCGGGGCAATCTTCTTCAGCCCCTTGCCGTTCGGGCAGATGAACTGGTCACTGACGGCCTGATAGATATCCACCCACTGCTCGCTGTCGATGAATTCGCGTATCTGCGCCTCGGTGGGCACTCCGGGGACGTCGGCGAAGCGTCGGGCCGAGTCGAGTAACCACTTGTCCTCGGCTTGTCTCGAATAGCAATACGCTGCAAAGGTTTTGCCGCGAGCCGCGGCATCGGCTCGCGTGTCCATCAACCAGTTCCAGAACACCGCGAACGAGCGTCCCTCGTCGCCGGTGGGCAGCGGATCCCACGTGACGAAGCCGCGATACTCCGGCGGCGGTCCACCTGCCTCGGTGAGGAGCGTGCCCCACAGGTACGCGCCGTGCTCCTGATAGCTCTCCATGTCCACGTCCACCTCCACGTCGGCGCGGTGGACCGTCACGGTCTCCGATCGACGCAGCAGCGGCACGTCGGCACGCCAAGCCAGCGCCGCGGACACCGCGTCGTCGAAGTTGCCGAAGGGCCACTCCTCGGGAGCCGGACCGGTCCATTGCGCCAGTTCGTCGATCGTCCGCACTCCAGCGCTGCGCAGCACGTCCGCTCGAGATCCCGATGCGACGAGTGAGACGTCGCGGGCCGCCACCAACTGCGGCTTGCAGTCGAACCACCAAGCACACGAACGGCATTCGCTGATCTGCGAGGGAACGGTCACCGCGTCACCGCTCGCGACAGCGAGCCGGTCCGCGAAGCGAATGTCGTATTCGTCGAGCGCGGCAGTCAGGTCGTGTACCAACACGCACTCTCCGCGATAACCCACTGCGCCCCCGACCGGGGTAGCCGTGGCCAAGCCCTCGTGGGCGAGCATGCGGTACAGGTGCGCGAGGCGGAGCTGATCGCGCAGCTGGCTGCGCACCTTGCGGGTCTCGTCGACGGCCGGAGCCCAGTGCGTGAGCGGTGTGGTGCGCGCACCGCGCCCGGGGTCGGTCACCTTGTGATTGACGACGATCACCGGAATGTAGCCGCCCGACGCGTCACGCACGAGAAGCTCGCTCCGTCCGCGGCGGCCGGTATCGCGTTCGAGTGGCAGAACTGCATTCCAGATACGTTCGACGCCTGCGCGGCAGGCCGCGACGGTCGCATCGGCCGCAGCACGGGCCGTGGGCTCGTCGATCTCGGTCCACTGCATGGGGTCGGCCGCTGCCAACTGCGCGCGAATGTTCTCGCGATGCGCCTGGGCCGCCTCTCGGCGTTGCCGCACCCCGGGATTCTCGGGTTCACCGCGCAGGAGCGCCCCGTAGGCGGTGTCGAGATAGAGCCGGTGCCGACATCGCGTCAACGATCCGGCGTCGAGCAGCACAGGTGCGTGCGACGCTGCCGCATCTCGTTGACCGTTCACACCGCTAGACATTAGGTGAGCCCTCCGACAGCCGAAGAAGAACAGCTGCCTATCAGGCGGGAGTGGAGCCTGCGGAATGACCCATTAGGCTGTGTGGAACGCACCGTTACCGCCTAGCAGCACATGTCAGGAGCCTTGTCGATGGGTCTGTTCCGTAAGCGCAAAGGTCGTGCCACTCGCAAGGCGGAGGCGAAGGCCCTCAAGCACAAGGCCACTCTGGAGGCGAAGCTCGGCGCGAAGAACGAGCGCAAGCAGCTGAAGTCGATCGCCAAGGCGCAGCGCAAGCTCAGCGCGGTGGAGGCGAAGTCGCAGAAGAACGTCGAGAAGGCGCAGGTCTCGGCGTTGCGGGCGCAGCAGAAGGCGGCTGCGGCCGGCACGCTGAACGTGGCTCAGATTCGTAAGTATCTCGGTATTGCTCGGCTTCTGCTGCCGGTGCTGGCTCCGATCGCCTACCGCGCTGCCACCGTCGTTCGTGGGCAGCTCGACAACCGCAAGGCGCAGCAGCTGGGTGTCGCACCCGACCAGCTGAGCGAGTACTCGGGCCACGGCGGCAAGCTCAGTGCCCGGATCGCCGGTGCCGAGAAGTCGCTGAGCACCATCGGATCGCGTCATTCGGATCCGGAGACCAAGAGTTTCGGTGCCGCGATCAGCGAGCGTCTCGACGATCTGACCACCGCTGTCCGCGCCGCCGAGCAGATGCCGCCCGCACGTCGCAAGACTGCCCACGCCGCCATTTCCGCTGAGCTCGACGGCATCGAAGCGGACGTGCTCGCTCGCCTCGGCGTGCGCTGATCTCACCGACCATCCGATGACCGACGGCTCTGCTGCACCGCTTCGCGGCGGAGCTGTCGGTACGGTCACCGCCGCGCTCGCGGTGGCTGCACACGGAATGGCGGGCGGCGGCTATCTCAGCGGATCGGGATTGGCTCTGCTGATCGTGGTCAGCCTCGGCGTCGGTGCCATGACTGCCGTTCCGCGTCGCTCGACCGTTCTGTTGCCCGCCCTGATGGGTGGCCAACTCCTCGCTCATACCGCACTGAGCCTGAGCGACATGGCCGGCATGTCGGGCTCGTCACACAGCCATTCGCTGCTGCCCAGCGCCGCGATGATCGGCTTTCACGCGGCCGCGTCGCTGGTCGCCGCGCTGTTGATCGCCGCAGCCGAACGTCTCTACGGCCCGATCACATCGATCGTTCGTGCCGTTCTCGCGCTCCTCACTCCCCTGCCCGACGGTTCTGCTGTCGGTCGCGTCCGGTTCTCCGTCGCGATGCCGTCGGCGCACGGTATTGCCCTGGACTGGGCCATTTCTCGTCGTGGGCCCCCGATGTCGGTCAGCTCGTAACTCTGATCCGACATCCCCTTTCACCTTCGTACAGAAATGACCCAACAATCATGAAGAGTTCCATTTCGCGTGCCTTGTTCGTATCCGGTGCCACCGTCGGCGCACTGCTGATCGGCGCAGGCGCAGCCTCCGCCCATGTGGTCGTCTCCGCGCCCGACGCCGCGCAGGGCGGCTACTCGGTCCTGACGTTCCGCGTCCCCACCGAGTCCGATACCGCATCGACCAACTCGGTCAAGGTCACCTTGCCCGGCCTCAATTCTGCTCGCACCCAGCCCATTCCGGGGTGGACGTCCACCGTCGAGAAGGACTCTGCCGATCTCGCCGTGTCGGTGACGTGGACGGCGAATCCCGGTGCCGAGGTCGGTCCGGGCCAGTTCCAGCAGTTCCTGCTCTCGGCGGGGCCACTGCCCGAGCAGGAGACCGTGTCGTTCCCGGCCACGCAGACCTACACCGACGGTGAGGTCGTCGAGTGGAACGAGCCGATGACCGAGGACGGCAGCGAGCCCGAATTGCCCGCTCCCACACTGACCCTCGCAGCATCGAGCGGTGACGCGCACGGCGGAGCCCACGCCGAGACGACGGACGCAGCCGAGCAGACGTCCACGTCCTCCTCGGACACCACCGCCCGTTGGATTGCCGGTGCCGGGCTCGTTCTCGGTGCCGTCGGCGCCGGCCTTGGCATCGGTGCAACCGTGCGGAGCCGACGCTCGTGAGGGCGCTGACCGTGTCCGCCAAAGCGGTGGTCGTATCGGCGGTGGCCTTGCTGGCACTGCTGATCGCGGCTCCGATGGCCTCGGCTCATTCGCAGGTCACCGGGTACAGCCCGGCCGACGGCTCCTCGCTCGACGCATCTCCGGCGACGGCATCGGTGACCTTCAACGAGGTGCCGCAGTCGCAGTTCGCCACGCTCAACGTCGTCGGCCCCGACGGCAACATCTGGTCGAAGGGCGATGCTCGCATCGAGGGCCAGAGCGTGGTCGTCGATGTCGGTGATCTGGGCCCTGCCGGCGAGTACACCCTCGCCTACCGCATCACCTCGGCAGACGGTCATCCGGTGAGCGGCACGGCCACGTTCACGCTGACGCAGGAAGGGTCCGGAACACCCGGGGCACCGGCCGATGCGTCGGGTACCTCGGAAGAGTCCGAGGACGGGTTCCTCGGCGGCTACGGTCCCATCGTGCTGGTCGTGGTTGCGGTCCTCGCCTTCGGTGGAGCGTTGGCATTCGCACTGCGTAAGCCGAAAGACCAGCGTAAGCCAGAAGACCAGCGTAAGCCGAAGAGCGAGAAGTAGATCCGACGTGGCTGCGGTGAGCGAGAGGAGCGTTCGGCTCGTGCTCGCCGCCGCAGCCTCGGCGGTGGTGGGGGTCGCGGCAGCGTTCGCACTGGCGTACCCCACCTTTCCCAGCGGGTCGTCGTGGCTCCGCGTCATCGCTGTCGCGTCGGGCTCGGTGGTGTTGGGGTTCGGAATTCTCGCTGTCCTGGACGGTAATTCCGCATCTCGACGCCCCGCCCTCGACTCGCTGGTGATGTGGCGGTCGATCGGGTTCCTGTCGGGTCTGTGGGCGGTGGCCGAGTTCGTCCTGTTGGCAGCGGCCGCAGCCGAGGCCGAGGGCCGAGCAGTGACGGCGCTGTCGCCGAGTGCATTTGCGGCCTTCGTCGCGTCGATCTCCGTCGGTCGACTCGGCGCGACGACGGTGCTCCTCGCGCTCGTTCTGTGCGCCATGGGCGTACTCGGATATCGACGAGACGCATCCTGGTCCCCGGTTCCCGTGGTCACACTGGCGGCGCTGGCCCTGGTCGCGCGACCGATCACCGGACACATGTCGCAATTCGCATTCGGGTCCATTGCCGTTGCCGTTCATGTGGTGTGCGCCTCGGTGTGGCTCGGTGTGCTCGGCGCGATGGCGCTGAGTCTGCGGACCAAGACAGCGTGGGCGACGCTTTTACCGGCCTATTCCCGGATCGCGCTGTGGTGCGTCGTCGGGGTGGCCGTGACCGGCGTATTCGACGCGGTCCTGAAGTTGGAGAGCCCGGCCGCTGCGATCGAGACAGGTTACGGCCGAATCGTTCTCGCCAAAGTCGTGATGACCGTGATCCTGGTGGCCGTGGCATCTCGGATCCGCCGCACGTGGTTGCCGACCGCCACTGCGCACCGCTCCACGGCGGACTACTCGGTGGGACGAGCTGCCGCTCATGTCTGTCTGCTGACGGTGGCGTTCGGACTGGCGGCGGCGCTGGCGACCACGGCCTAAGCGAGTCTGTCGGGGCTCTGTACTAGCCTGAGTGCATGCCGAAGTTGACTGTGGTGCCGGGTGGTTCCTCGGTGTCCGCGCGCGATCGGATTCCCACGGTCGCCGAGTTCTTCGCCGGTATCGGTTTGGTGCGAATGGGCCTGGAGCAGGCCGGTTTCGAGGTGTGCTGGGCCAACGACATCGAGCGCGACAAGCACCATATGTATCGCCAACACTTCGGTGACGACGCGGCCCATTTCCAGCTTGGGGACGTCGCCGGCACGCGCGGCGACGATCTGCCGGACGGTCTGTCGTTGGCATGGGCGTCGTTTCCGTGCACGGATCTGTCGTTGGCCGGGGGCCGGGCCGGTCTCGCGGGCAAGAACTCCTCGACATTTCGGCACTTCACTCGGGTGTTGGACGAAATGGGTGACGGTCGTCCCGAGGTGGTCGCGCTGGAGAACGTCGTCGGTCTGGCCACCAGTCATGGGGGCGACGATCTGGCGGCCGCGGTCCGTGAGCTCAACGAACTCGGCTATTCGGTGGACGTCCTCACCATCGATGCTCGACGGTTCGTCCCGCAGTCCCGTCCTCGTTTGTTCCTGATCGGTGCACAACATCCGCCGGAGGATGCCCGCGATCCCAACAGCGAACTGCGTCCGGATTGGTTGCAGGCGGTCTACGGCGATTCGACGCTGTCGACGCATCGGGCTCCGCTGCCCAGCCCGCCGATCCCGTTGACCAGTGGTCTCGGCGATCTGGTCGAGCGGATGGATTACCGCGACGAGCGCTGGTGGGATGCAGACCGCACCGAGGCGTTCGTACGCTCGTTGTCTCCGATTCAGTTGCAGCGCATCGCGATTCTGAAGAAGGCACGCAAGGTCAGTTACCGCACCGCCTACCGTCGTACGCGCAATGGCGTCGCTGTGTGGGAGGCCCGCCCCGACGACATCTCCGGCTGCCTGCGCACTGCGCGCGGTGGGTCGTCGAAGCAGGCGGTGGTCAAAATCGGCCACGGCCGGTTGCAGGTGCGCTGGATGACGCCTCTCGAGTACGCCCGCTTGATGGGAGCCGGCGACTACACACTCGGCGGTCTGCGGAACAACCAGGCGCTCTTCGGTTTCGGTGATGCGGTGTGTGTTCCGGTGGTCGCGTGGCTGGCGGAGCACTACCTGATGCCCCTGGTGAACGGGACACTCGGTTCCATCGCGCCGAATGCGACTGCTGCGCATGTCCAGTCACGGTAAGTCCTCGCTGCGGGCGTCGGCGGTCGCGCCGCGCAAGAGCAGTCTGCCTGCGGACGATGTGCAGTCATTTCGAGCTGCACTGCGAGAAGTGCTGAGCGAGAAGGACGATCGAGGACGCGTCTGGTCGGCGGCCAAGTGGGGCGTGTATGCGTTCTACGACTACGACGGCGAGCCGATCTACGTGGGGCAGACCAAGGAGAAGCTCAGCGTTCGGGTGCAGCGGCATCTGACCAATCAGCGGACCGACGCCGTCGCGATGCGAGTGCTGGACGTGTTCGAGGTCGCGGAGATCGAGATCTGGCCGCTCTGGCAGTACGAGGACCTCAAGAAGTCCGACGGCGCAGAACAATTCCGCGCAGCCGAACGCGATTTGAACGCCCACGAGTACACGGCGTACCTCGAGGCCATCGACAGGTCGCGTCACAAGGCAATTCTGAACGAGAAGATCCCGCCGGTCTCCGAGCCCATCACTCTGCCTGCGTCACTGCGGCGGTCGCTGATCTCCGAGCAGATCCGAATAGAGCGCGGGCACCCCGACATTCGGATCGCGCGGCGCGCGGAGACCATCTCCCGATTGGCTGCGGTCACTCGCGAGCGCGGCGAGGTGTCCGAGGGTCTGCGACGCGTCCTGGTGGTGCAGGCGGTGCGGCTGGCGTATTTGTCTGCAGAGCGACTCGCCTTCGTCGAGGGTCACCCCATTCCCGATCCCGCGGCCATCGACGTCACCGCCCTGGTGGGTTCGGTGCTGCACGAACGTAGCGATCCCGAAGATCCAGACGACCCCGGAGACCCAGAGGACCTACCCGAGCCCGACGCCGAGCTGGACCTGTTCAGCGACTACTGACTCCCGTCGCCGTAGGCTCGACCTGTGCCGCTTCCCCCTCACGTTGCCGATCTCACCAGCATCGATCTGTTGCTGTCGGTGGCAGAGCTCGGCAGCATCGGCCGTGCCGGACACGCCCACGGCATGTCGCAGCCCGCGGCAAGTTCTCGCATTCGCGCGCTGGAGCGTCGCGTCGGAGCGCCGTTGTTGAAGCGGGGCGCACGCGGAACGGTGCTGACCGAGTTCGGCGAGCTCGTCGCGAGTTGGGCAGCGCCGGTCGTCCGGTCGGCAGAGGACTTGGCGACGGCGATCGCCACGCTGCACGCCGAGCGCATCGGTCACCTGCAGATCGCGGCCAGTCAGACTGTCGCCGAATATCTTCTGCCGAGATGGCTGGTCACACTGCATACAAAATTGCCCCAGATCGTGCCCACGCTGAGCTCGGGCAATTCGGCGGTGGTCGCCGCGACGGTGCTCGCCGGAGACGCAGACCTGGGGTTCATCGAAAACCCCAGTGTCCAGGCCGAACTCACGTACCGCACCGTCGCAACCGACGAACTGGTTCTCGTCGTGGCACCCGGACATCCGTGGGCACACACTGCACCGTCGACCGCGCAGGTAGTCGAGACGGCGCTGGTCACCCGCGAGGCCGGGTCGGGAACCAGGTCCGTGTACGAGAGTTCGGTTGCTGCAGCAGGTTTCGGCCCGCCCACGACTCCTCTACTGGAAGTGTCGTCGACGACGGCTATCAAGTCCGCTGTGGCGGCGGGGATCGGCGGTGCCGTCCTCAGTTCACTGGCCGTCGCGACGGAGCTGGCGGCGGGCAGTCTGATCGGAGTGCCGCTCCCCGATCTGTCCCTGCACAGAGACTTGCGCGCCATCTGGCGATCGGGCCGTGAGCCCAGTGGCCCGGCCGCAGAACTTCTGACGGTCGCAGGGTCCATCCAGCCATAATCTCCGGTTATGACTGGATGGCGAATTGCTGCCTACCGGACATGGGCCGCGTCGCGCACAGTGAAGTCATGACCGTCCTCGAGTCCGTCTCGTATGCACCCCGGCTGTCGCGCAGGCGGACCGTCGAGCACATCACCCCCAACTGGTTCGCCGCCGTCATGGGAACCGGCATCGTCGCCACCGCGGCCGCCACACTTCCCGTCGACCTTCCTGCGTTGCACGTCTTCGCCGTCGTCGTATGGGTACTCGCTGCCGCAGCACTCGCAGTGATCGGCGCGGCGTTCGTGCAGCATTGGATCGGTTACCGCGCACGCGCAGTCGACTACGCGCAGCACCCGGTGATGATGCAGTTCTACGGCGCACCGCCCATGGCCTTGCTCACCGTCGGTGCCGGGGCCGGCCTTCTCGGCGGAGACCTCATCGGTCCCACGGCGGCCACGGCACTGTTCGCAGTCCTGTGGGTCGTCGGCACGATCACCGGCCTGCTCACCAGCGTCGCGGTGCCGTTTCGCATGGTTACGGCCGGTCCCCGAGAGCAGGTCACGGCATTGCCGGCGTGGTTGATGCCCGTCGTCCCGCCGATGGTGTCTGCATCGACCGGAGCGTTGTTGCTTCCGCATCTGCCCGACGGCCAGTGGCGGTTGGCGCTGCTGTGCGCGTGCTACGCGATGTTCGGGCTGTCGCTGATCGTCGGAATGCTCACCATGACGTTGATCTACGGACGCCTGCTGCACGGCGGTCTGTCGTCCGTCGACGCGGCTCCGACGGTCTGGATCACGCTGGGGTTGATCGGCCAGTCGATCACGGCGGCGAACCTGCTCGGCACCGATGCATCGATGGTGTTCACCGGTCCGCAGTCGTCGATCGCCGTCGGGCTGCACGTCGTCGGGATCGGCTACGGACTGATCATGGGCGGATTCGGCGCGCTGATGTTCGCACTGGCCACTGCCCTGACCGTGCACGCGGCGCGCAAGAAGATGAGCTTCTCACTGACGTGGTGGTCGTTCACGTTCCCGATCGGCACCTGCGTCACCGGAGCGACCGCGATGGGCAATGCCCTCGATTTCGGCGCGGTCCGTGCCCTTGCCGTACTCCTGTACGTCGTGCTCGTGACGGCCTGGATCACTGTCGCCACTCGAACTGTCCGAGGCGTGTGGCGAGGAAACCTGCTGCAGCCCAGCTGATCTCACATGTGCGCGAGCACGTTCACCACGTTGCCGCCCGCGTCTCGGAAGAAGAATCGGCGCACGCCCCACTCCTCGTTGGTGATCTCGTACACGATCTCGAGATGTGCACCCACCGCGGCGCGGTAGGCCGCGTCGACGTCGTCCACTTCGAGAGACGCGGACGGATTCACCGGACCGGTGGGGTCGACGGTGATCAGACTCAGTTGCGCGTTGCTGTACCCCGGTGACGCAAGTGTGGCGATCCAACCGTGGTTCATCACCACCTCCATGCCGGTGACCTGGACATACGCGTCCAGCGCCGCATCGAGATCGGTGACCGTGAGCAGGGGCATCGCGCGCACAACGTCCATGTTCGGACTGTATCGCCCTCCCCTGGGCCCGGGATCGGCTCCCCAGTTTCGGATTTGTGCCGCCGATCGCAGGCTGGAATCCAGATCGGGGGAGCCGATCCCCCACCTCGGCCCCACCTCGCCACGACGCTGTGACCCACCAGACAGGAATATTGTTTGCTTAGCGCATGTATGTATATATATGGTTGCAGACAGCAAGTAAATCGAACTCAGCGTTGGAGTACTCATGGCAGTTCAATCCACGACAGCGGAATCGCTCGTCGAAGAGGTTTTCCTCTTCGGGCGCACGCTGAAGCGGGCCGTGACCACCGGAGTCGAGGATTCACCGTTGCCGCAGGCGCTGACCGGAGTTCTGGCCATCCTCGCGACAGAGGGTGAATGCAGACAGACCGACCTCGCCAGCAGGCTCTGCGTCAGCCAGTCCGCCCTCAGCCGGCAGATCGCGGACCTGGTCGAACTCGGCTACATCGATCGGCATCCCGATCCGGACGACAGAAGAGCGTCCCGGGTCTGCGTGTCGGGCGAAGGCCAAGCTCGACTGAAACAGATTTGGGACAGGCGAGCTCGTCGCCTGGCAGAGATGTTGAGCGAATGGAGCGAAACCGAGGCGCTCGATGCCCTCGATTCCATCCGCAAGCTCAACGACACGTTCACCGAAGACGCCCACGCCCAGCACCAGGACGTGGCCCGCATTGAATTGATTGCGAGATAACCAATGACAACATCCGCGGAGAATCCGCCGAATCAGGCAGTCGCCGATCCCGATGCGATGACGCATCGCCAGATCCTCGAAGCCCTCACCGGTCTGCTGGCCGCGCTGTTCACCGCGCTGCTGAGCACCACCATCGTCTCGACCGCATTGCCGACCATCATCGGTGACCTGAAGGGTTCGCAGACCGCGTACGCCTGGGTCATCACCACCGCCCTGTTGGCCAACGCCGCGTCGACGCCCATCTGGGGCAAGCTCGCCGACCTGTTCAACAAGAAGGTCTTGGTCCAGAGCTCGATTCTGATCTTCGTCGCGGGCTCGCTCATCGCCGGCTTCGCGCACAACGTTCCGGTGCTGCTCGCCGCACGTGTGGTGCAGGGCATCGGCATGGGTGGCCTGACGGCACTCGTCATCGCCATCATCGGAACCATCGTCTCCCCGCGTGATCGTGGCCGCTACTCCGGTTACACCGGTGCCGTCATGGCCGTATCGATGTCCGGTGGCCCCATCCTCGGCGGCGTCATCGTCGACAGCCCCCTCGGGTGGCGCTGGTGCTTCTTCGTCTGCGTCCCGTTGGCTGTCATCGCCCTCGGCCTGCTGCAGAAGACGCTGCACATCAAGACCGTCCGCAAGGACAATGTCTCCATCGACTGGCTCGGCGCACTTCTGCTGACCGCAGGCGTGTCTGTTCTCCTCGTGTGGGTTTCGTTCGCAGGCAAGGCCGACTACTACGCCTGGATCTCTCGTGAGACCGCGTACCTCGTGGGCGGCGGAGTTGCGCTGCTCGTCCTGACGATCATCGTCGAGGCTCGGCACAAGTCGCCGATCATCCCGCTCAAGATCGTCACCGAGCGCACCACCGGCCTGGCCATCATCGCGTCCATCGCCGTCGGCGTCGGCCTCTTCGGAGCCACCACGTTCCTCGGCCAGTACTTCCAGACTGCTCGCGGCTACACCCCCACCGAAGCTGGATTGCTGTCCATCCCACTGGTATTCGGCATGCTTGTCGCCTCCGTGGGCTCCGGTCAGCTGATCACCAAGTTCGGTCAGTGGAAGCCGTTCATCGTTACCGGCTCCGTCCTGCTGGTCATCGGATTCCTGCTGCTGGGCACCATCGACCACGCCACCAGCCTGGTGACGGTCGGCATCTTCATCACCATCGTCGGTCTCGGTACCGGCATGCTGATGCAGAATCTCGTTCTCGCAGTGCAGAACACGGTCAGTGTGCAGAACGTCGGTGCAGCATCGTCGACGGTTGCCTTCTTCCGTACCTTCGGCGGAGCGATCGGCGTCTCGGTTCTCGGTTCGCTGCTGGCAACCCGGGTCGCCGAGAAGTCGGCAGCCGGTTTGGCGCAGCTCGGTGTGGACGGATCGGCCGGAGGCGGCGGATCCCTCGACCTCACGGCACTGCCTGCTCCGATCGTCAGCGTCATCCGCACCGCATACGGCGACGCGACCGGACGCATCTTCATGATCGCCGGCTTCGTTGCGATCGTCACGCTCATCGCAGTGGTCTTCATCCCGAATCGCCCGCTGCGCAAGACGATCGACATCGCGTCGGCACCGGCTCAGGGACCCGTTGCCGATCTGGACAAGACCGAACTGGACCAGAACGATCTCGACGGTGATGCTCAGGCACAGCCCGAGCGTCGGGAACAGCTCGCCGAGATCCCGTCCTTCGGGGCGACCCAGGATTACGTCGGAGCGCAGTACGGCAACGAACGGCGCTTCGAGCGTCGCAACGAAGGTCGCCACGAAGCTCAGCCGGGTCAGCGTCCCTTCGATGGACTGAGCACCGATGCCCGTGATCGACTGCTCACGCTGCTGCTGCCCCAGCCCGAGGACACGTTGACCGCACTCGACGAGGCCGAGGCCATTCGCGCCGAGGTGATCGAGCTGCAGCAGGAACTCGACGCCAAGATGCTCGACTTCGATGCAGTGTGCGAGCGACTTCGTCGACTCGGACTCAGCGAGCAGCAGGTGGCTCGGGTGTTGGGAGACAACCACATTCCCGACAGCCACAATCACTACGCCAACGCCGGACTGAACGGCCACAGCGTCAACTGATTCGACTCTGAACAGCGAAAGGCCCCGCACACCCGGAAGGCGGGTTCTAACGATCCCCGCAACACCCTCGATTTGAGGGAGTTGCGGGGATCGTGGCATGTGCTGGGTTGAAGGTGCGGTTTTTCGAGGCGTTGGAC
>NZ_NOYJ01000012.1:0-124811 GCF_002258365.1 Rhodococcus sp. 06-221-2 | reverse complement strand
GCGCGAGGAACTCGCCGCGTTCCTCGAAGACCTCGAACGTCAGGCCACCAAGTTCGAGGAGATGCGAGATCGCTCGCTGGCCCGCGAACGCGCCAAGGCTGAAGCACGCGCGTCCTGAGTTTCGATCGACTGGTGTGCCCGGTACCGACTTCGGTGCCGGGCACCGCCTTTTCTCCTGAAAGTTCTCCCTTCGTTCCAAAGGCTTGTTTTCCATGACATTGCAGATCGGCTCCCTGGAGTTGCGCAGCCCCGTCGTCCTCGCACCGATGGCAGGCGTCACCAATGTGGCGTTCCGCACGTTGTGCCGCGAGCAGGAACTCGAGCGCGCGGGCAGCACGTCCGGTCTGTACGTCTGCGAGATGGTCACCGCACGTGCTCTCGTCGAACGGCAACCCGCCACGATGCACATGACGACGTTCGGGCCCACCGAAACTCCCCGGTCCTTGCAGCTCTACACGGTCGATCCCGACACCACGTACGCCGCGGCGAAAATGATCGTCGACGACAACCTGGCCGATCACATCGACATGAACTTCGGCTGCCCGGTCCCGAAAGTCACCCGCAAGGGCGGCGGAGCCGCATTGCCGTACAAGCGAAACCTGTTCGGCCGCATCGTCGCTGCCGCGGTCAAGGCCACCGAGGGCACAGACATCCCAGTCACGGTCAAGTTCCGTGTCGGAATCGACGAGAACCATCACACCCATCTCGATGCCGGCCGGATCGCCGCCGACGAGGGTGCAGCGGCCGTGGCGTTGCACGCCCGCACCGCCTCCCAGCGTTACTCCGGCACCGCCGACTGGAACGAGATCGCTCGACTCAAGGAGCACGTCACCGGGATTCCCGTCCTGGGCAACGGCGATATCTTCTCGGCGTCCGACGCCGTCCGCATGATGGCGGAAACCGGATGCGACGGCGTCGTCGTCGGGCGTGGCTGCCTCGGTCGTCCGTGGTTGTTCGCCGAGCTCAGTGCCCGCCTGAACGGGCGGCCGGAGCCGACGCCGCCGACCCTGGGTGAGGTGGCCACGATCATCGCGCGCCATGCCGAGTTGCTCGCGCAGCACCACGGTGAGGGCAAAGGCCTGCGCGAGTTGCGTAAGCACGTGTCCTGGTACCTGCGCGGCTTTCCCGCCGGCTCGGATCTTCGGGTGTCGATGGCATTGGTGTCGACCCTCGCCGAACTGGACGACCTTCTGGCGCAACTGGATCCGACCGTTCCGTTTCCCAAGGACGCCGAGGGTCCCCGCGGCCGGCAGGGCTCGCCCGGTGCAGTGTCGCTGCCCGACGGATGGCTCGACGATCCGGAGGACCTGTGTGTCCCCGCCGGTGCAGATCTGATGCATTCCGGCGGCTGATCGACCCGCTCACCAGGGCCCGTCTCGCACGAAGTGGACCGCGCCGCTCGAGTCAGTACTATGGCTTGGATTGCCGAGTAGACGGCACATGCGTGTGATGGAAGGCCAGGTTCGAATTCGTGGGAGACGATCGAGAGTCGGGCCCGTCTGTGCCCGAGGGTCGCGCCCCATGGGAGCGCCCGCTGTCCTCAATCGGACGAACCGGCGCAGGCGGACGTTCCGGACAACGTCCCCCTCGGTCCGACGACCCCGCCGCACCCGACCCCGCTGGTTCGGAACCCGACGCACCCGACTCCGATTCTCCGCCGAAGCCGGGTGACAGCGGCCGACTCGGTAAACGCTCCCCCCGCAATGCCGACACGGTGTCGGTCGCCGAGCTGGTCGACAAGATGTCTCGTTCGGGAGCGACCCGACGTGATCCCCCCGAACGGCCGGACGTCGAAGAGCCCACCGAGGTCATCTCACCGATCACCGACTCCACTCCCCCGCCGGCTCGGGCGAACCGTCCGATGCCCACCCCGCCGCCGCACGCTGCCCCCGAACCCGTCGGAGCACCCGCCGCCGACCGGCCGGCGCTGACGCGTCTGGCGATGAGCCGGGTACGGCGACGACGACGAATACGCATGATCGGCCGAAGTCTGGTCTCGATCGTCGCCATCCTCGCCGTGGCACTCACCGGAGTGGTGTGGGGCTATCTACGCAACACCGATCAGGGATTCCTCCAAGTCGCCGCGCTCGACCCCGATTCGACCGACGTCGTCGACGCCGCAGGCCAGTACGGAGACGAGACCTACCTGATCGTCGGCACCGATACGCGCGCCGGTGCCAGTGGGCAGGTAGGCGCAGGAACCGTTGCCGATGCCGAGGGATCTCGCTCGGACACCGTCATGCTCGTCAACATTCCGGCCGACCGCAGCCGCGTCGTCGCCGTGTCGTTCCCGCGCGACCTGGACGTGACCCGCCCCGAGTGCGAGCAGTTCGACAACGTCACCAATACCTACACCGGTGAGATGTTCCCGGAGGCGTACGGCGACAAGCTGAACGCCACCTACGCCCTCGGCGGCCCGAAATGCCTGGTCAAGACCATTCAGAAGATCTCAGGACTGCGGATCGGACACTTCGTCGGCATGGACTTCGCCGGGTTCGAGTCCATGGTCGACGAGGTCGGCGGTGTCGAGGTGTGTACCGCGCAGCCTCTCGTCGACTACGAACTCGGAGACGTACTCCCCAACGCCGGTACCCAACGCATCGACGGCCGCACCGCACTGAACTACGTCCGGGCACGCAACATCGAATCGGAGGGCAACGGCGACTACGGCCGCATCAAGCGCCAGCAGCGCTTCCTGTCGTCACTGTTGCGATCGGCGTTGTCGAACAAGGTTCTTCTCGACCCGGGCAAGCTGAACGGATTCGTCAACGCGTTCACCTCCGACACCTTCGTCGAGAACGTCAAGACCCAGGACCTGGTGACGCTCGGCCGTTCGTTGCAGAACGTCGACGCCGGCGCGGTGACCTTCCTGACCATTCCCACCACCGGGACGAACGACTACGGCAACGAGATCCCCAACGAGGACGCGATCGGTGCCATCTTCCAGGCGATCATCGACGACCTGCCCCTGCCCGGCGAAGAACGGGCGGAACCGGTGACGCCGGAACCGACCCCGCCGCCCGCCGCCCCCGACGCCCCGCTGCTGGCCGTCGATCCTGGCACCGTGTCGCTGCAGGTGTCGAACGCATCGGACATCGCGGGAATGGCGCAGACCGCATCCGATCAGCTGGCGACGTACGGGTTCCAGATCCTCACGGTCGGCAACTTCTCCGGCTCCGCCGCTCAGACGGTCGTGCGGTACTCCCAGGATCAGGAAGCCGCTGCGGCGACGGTGGCGTCGGCGATACCCGGCGCTGCGATCGAACTGGCTCCGAGCCTGAACAACGTCGTGGAGGTGGTCCTCGGTTCCAACTACCCGGGCTACACCCAGTACCCGGCCGACGTCGGTGCGCAGATCGACCCCACGCAGGTGGAGGGAACGACCGAAAGTGCACAGTTGCCCGAGGATCTGTCGTTCACCAACGCGGCCGACGACACGTGCGCCTGACTCCATTCATTCCCCGTTAACCCTCGGGACAGAGAACTGGTCGGTGTGACCTACTAAACTGCGCTCATGCGCGTCGCCTACAACGAACAGATGAACGAGCTCGCCGATCTCCTCGGAGAAATGGCGAGCCTGGCTGGTGCGGCCATGGAAAAGGCCACGCAGTCTCTCCTCCAAGCAGACCTGGTTCTCGCCGAGCAGGTCATTTCCGAGCACGACAAGATCACCGAGCTCAGCGCGATCTGCGAGGAGAAGGCATTCACACTTCTTGCGCTGCAGGCTCCGGTCGCGGGCGATCTCCGTTCGGTGGTGGCCGGCATCCAGATCGTCGCCGATATCGACCGGATGGGCGCACTCGCACTCCACGTCGCCAAGATCACCCGTCGCCGGCACCCGAACCACGCCCTCCCCGAGGTCGTCAACGGATACTTCGCCGAGATGGGACGCCTCGCCGTGCAGATCGGTGCCTCGGCCCGCGAGGTGCTCGAGACCCGCGATCCCGAGCGCGCTGCGAAGCTGCAGGAAGAGGACGAGGCGATGGACGACCTGCACCGTCACCTCTTCACGGTGCTGATGGACCGTGAGTGGAGCCACGGCGTCGCCGCCGCAGTGGACGTGACCCTGCTGGGCCGCTTCTACGAACGCTTCGCCGATCACGCCGTCGAGGTCGGCCGCCGAGTCATCTTCCTCGTCACCGGCCAGCTTCCCGCCGACCTCCACCAGCAGAACATTCCCAGCTCGTAGCACCCACTTCGTTCGAGGTCGAGTAGCGCTGCGCGACAACGCTACTCGATCTCGACCCCAGGGCAGGCGCACAAAAAGAACCCCCGTCGAGCTTTCGCTCGGCGGGGGTTCTCTGTGCGGTGTGCGGTTATCCGAAGCGGCCGGAGATGTAGTCCTCGGTGGCCTTCTGCGTCGGATTGGAGAAGATCTTCTCGGTGTCGTCGATCTCGATCAGCTTGCCGGGCTTGCCCGTTGCCTCGAGGTTGAAGAAGCCGGTCTGATCGCTCACGCGCGCGGCCTGCTGCATGTTGTGTGTGACGATCACGATCGTGAAGTCCTGCTTGAGTTCCTGAATCAGGTCCTCGATCGCCAGTGTCGAGATGGGGTCCAGGGCCGAGCACGGCTCGTCCATCAGCAACACGTCGGGAGAGACGGCAATGGCGCGGGCGATGCACAGACGCTGCTGCTGACCACCGGAGAGTCCGCCACCGGGCTTGTCGAGGCGATCCTTGACCTCGGTCCACAGGTTGGCACCCTTGAGCGAGCGCTCGGCGATCTCGTCGAGTTCCTTCTTGCCGCGGCCACCCTGCAGCTTCAGCCCGGCGACGACGTTGTCCTTGATGGACATGGTCGGGAACGGGTTGGGTCGCTGGAAGACCATGCCGATGGTGCGTCGCACACCGACGGGGTCGACACCACTGCCGTAGATGTCCTCGCCGTCGAGCAGCACCGAACCTTCGACGCGAGCGCCGGGCGTGACCTCGTGCATACGGTTGAGCGAACGCAGGACGGTCGACTTACCGCAGCCGGACGGTCCGATGAACGCGGTGACGCTGCGCGGCGGGACTGCCAGAGTGACGTCGGAGACGGCATGGAACTTGCCGTAGTAGATGTTGACGTCCTTGAGATCGAGACGCTTTGCCATGTTCTGATTCCTTAGGATTCTCTGGAGTCGGGTGGGTCAGAAGTTCTTGGGCGAGAAGAACTTCGAGACCAACTTCGCGCCGATGTTGAGTATTGCGACGATCAGGATCAGCGTCAGGGCTGCTCCCCACATGCGCTCCGCGGTGAGCACGCCGGTTCCTGCTTTCTGCAGGTCGACCATCATGAGCGGCAGTGACGTCTGCGGCCCCTCGAAAATATTGAAGTTGATAGCGGTGGCCGAGCCGACCAGGATCAGCACCGGAGCCGTCTCACCCATGACGCGGGCCAGCGCCAGCATGATGCCGGTGACGATGCCGGAAAGCGCGGTGGGGATGACGATCTTGGCGATGGTCTTCCACTTCGGCACGCCCAGTGCGTAGGACGCCTCGCGCAGATCCTGCGGAACGATGCGCAGCATCTCCTCGGCCGACCGCACGATGACCGGAATCATCAGCAGCACGAGGGCGAAGGCAACGGCGACACCGGAGCGCTGGAACCCGAAGGTGGCGATCCACAGCGCGTAGATGAACAGGGCCGCGACGATCGACGGAACACCGGTGAGGATGTCGACCATGAACGTCGTGACCTTGGCCAGTTTGGTCCCTGCGCCGTACTCGACGAGGTAGATGGCGACGAAGATGCCGATCGGGATGGAGATGACGGCGCAGAACAGTCCTTGCAGGAGGGTTCCCACGATCGCGTGGTACGCACCACCGCCGGCGATGAACTGGGTGATTCCGGCCTGCGAGTTCTGCCACCAGGCCGGTGCGACCACAGCGGACAGTCCACGTGAGATCACCGTGTAGAGCACCCAGATCAGTGGTACGAGGGCGACGAGCACCGACAGGCTGACGAGAATCGTCGCCGCGAGGTTCGACGCCTTGCGCCGGGCGCTGACGCCCTGGAACGTGGGCTCCTTGACGGGCTTGTCCATGGTTGCGGTCATGGGTCAGTCCTTCTTTCCGGCGATGGCGGCGCGGGCACCGGCGTTGACGACGAAGGTCAGGACGAACAGCACCAGACCGGCGGCGATGTAGGCACCGGCCTGCAGCGGGTTGTTGAACTCGCCTGCTGCCAGCGCGATCTTGGTCGCGAATGTGGAACCGCCGTCGAACAACGTTCCGCCGAAGGTCGCCTGGGTGCTGCGGATGATGATGTAGAGCGCGATGGTCTCACCGAGTGCGCGTCCGAGACCGAGCATCGAACCGCTGACGAAGCCGGACTTGCCGAACGGAATGACCGTGGTGCGAACAACTTCCCAGCGAGTGGCTCCGAGCGCAAGGGCCGCCTCGACCTGGCCCTTGGGCGTCTGAACGAACACCTCTCGGGTCACGGCGGCAATGATCGGCAGGATCATCACGGCGAGCACGATGCCGCCGGTGAAGATGGTGCCGCCGCCTGCGATCGATACCGAGCCAGTGCTGAACAGCGGGAACCAGCTCAGCGACGAGTTCAGCCATTCGGCGAACGGGCTGATCGCCGGGGCCAGGACGTACAGGCCCCAGAGGCCGAAGACGATCGACGGGACGGCGGCGAGGAGGTCGATGACGTAGCCGAGCGGTCCGGCAACACGCTTGGGTGCGTAGTTCGTCAGGTAGATCGCGATACCGAGCGCGACGGGCATCGCCAGGATCAGAGCGAACAACGACACGGTGACGGTGACCAGAAACAGGTCGAGTACACCGAACACCATTGCCGAGGTGTTCGAGGTGTCCCACGCGCCGTTGTAGGTCAGGAAGTTGACCGTGTTGTTGGACAGTGAGGGAATCGCTCGCCAGAGCAGGAAGATGCCGACCGCAGCGATCAGGGCGATGATGAAGATGCCCGAGCCCTTGGCCAGGCCGGAGAAGATCCTGTCACCGGGACGGGTGACCGTCCCCGATGTTTTCGAGTCTGACAATTGTGGTTCTTCCGGTTCGTGGGCGGCACCTGTGGTAGGCACGGTAGCCGCTGAGGGGATGCCGGTGATCGAGTGGGTGTCGCTCATACCGCTCACTGTCTCGTGTCGATGCAGGGTGGTCCGCCTTCGGCCCGCGTCACCGCGAGCCGAAGGCGAAACCGGGTTTATCGAGGATCAGGCGATCGCTTCGATGGCGGTGACCAGGCGTTCCTTGAATGCGTCGGGCAGCGGCACGTAGCCGGCTTCTTCGAGGCCCTGCTGGCCCTCGTTGGCTGCACTGAGCAGGAAGGACTTGACTGCTGCCGTGGTGTCGGCGTCGTAGCCCTTCGAGCAGACGATCTCGTAGGTCGCGAGGACCAGCGGGTAGGTGTCCGCTGCGTCGCTGGCGTAGAGGCCGTCGATGTCGATGACGAGGTCGTTGCCCTCGCCCTTGAACTTCGCGGCGTCGATTGCCTTGCCTGCGGTCTCGCTGCTCAGCTCGACCGGTCCGTTACCGAAGTCGACGGCGGCCTTGCCCAGCGACTCCTGGTCGGCGAAGCCCTTCTCGACGTAGGTGATGGCACCGGGGGTGGCGGCGACGGCCTGGGCGACGCCCGAGGATCCGTTGGCACCTTCGCCGACGCCGCCGGCCCAATCGGAGCTGTGGTTCAGCGTCCATGCCTCGGGAGCGGATGCCGCGAGGAAGCGCTGGAAGTTGTCGCTGGTGCCCGACGAGTCGGAGCGGTAGACCGGGGTGATCGCGGTCGACGGGAGCGTTGCGCCCTCGTTGAGTGCAGCGATGGCCGGGTCGTTCCAGGTGGTGATCTTGCCGGTGAAGATCTGCGCGATGACGTCGGGGTTCAGCACCAGGTTGTCGACACCGTCGACGTTGTAGGCCACTGCGACCGGGCCGAAGACCAGCGGCAGGTTCCACGCCGGGTTGTTGGCGCAGCGCACGGCGGCCTGTGCGGCCTGGTCGTCCTTGATGGACGAGTCGGAGCCGGCGAAGTCGACGAGGCCAGCGACGAACTGCGTGCGGCCGTTGCCCGAACCACTGGTGGTGTACTCGACGGCCTTGCCCGCGCAGACGCCGGAGTAGATCGAGGTGAAGTTGGACATGGCGTTCTGCTGTGCGGACGAGCCTTCACCGGTCAACGGGGACTTGCCTTCGCACGAAGCCGAGGACTGCGATGCACCGTCCGTGGTGGCGACGTTCGCGTCGCTACCGCATGCGGCCAGCAACATGGCACTGACTGCCACTGCACTCATGAGAGCACCGTTGCGCTTGAGGTTCACCTGTTTCCTCCGAGGAATCTTGGGCCGTGATCGCGGCGCGAACTCGAGGTTCGCGCTGCGACTGTGAAGGTGCCGGCTCAGAAGAACCCTCGCACCAGGCAGCGTAGGTTGCCGCCCAGAGAGAAAGGTAAAGGCAGGTGGTAGACGTTTACCCCCGCGTGGGTGAACGGAAGATGAACACCGTGCTGGAAATGTCCGATTACGCGGTCCGCGCGTACGCGGCGTCGACGTGGTAATTCGCGAACCCGAGCTTGGTGTACGTGTGCACCGCCGCGGTGTTGTCGGCCTCGACGTACAGCATGATCTGGTCCAGTTCGCGACCGCGCAGATAATGCAGCCCGGCCAAGGTCAGTACCCGTCCGAGACCGCGACCCTGCGCCTGCGGATCGATACCGACCACGTACACCTCACCGATGGCCGGGTCGTTGCCCCCAGGGAGTGGAGCCTGCGGAACGACCCGATCCTCGGCCGCGTGAACTTTCGTCCAATGGAATCCGAGCAGGTGGTCGCTGCCTTCCTCGAAGGCCAGGAAGAGACCCGCGGGATCGAACCACGGCTCGTCTCGCCGCGACGCGATGTCGCGGTCGGTCCAGCCGCCCTGCTCGGGATGCCAGGAGAATGCCGCGTTGTTCACCCTCAACAATTCGGCATCGTCCTGGTGCCCGCGATAGGTTCGCAGCGAAATACCTTGCGGTACAACCACATCGGGCAGTTCGGGCTCCGCCGCGGCCCGTCGCATCTGCAGCAGTTCCCGGGCCACCGTCAGCCCGAGCGCCCGCGCGACCGACTGTGCTGCGGGCAGGTTTCCGTGCGCCCAGATCCGCGTGTCGGAGCCGAGATCGAGTGCGCTGCTGACCAATCGCCGACCTATGCCGCGACCGCGATACTCCGGATCGACCACTGCCTCGGCCATACCGTCGGCGACGCCGACGTACCCGACGACTCGATCTGCGTCGGTGGCAACGAATCGAACGACGCCCTCACCCGCGTCGACGGCCTTGACGGCCTGCTCCGAGAGCGGCGCAGTACCGTCGACTTCGGTTGCACGCGAAAGGATCCGGTGAATCTCGTCGCTGACGCGCGAGGACGGTGCGTCGCCGTCGAGGGGGTGGACGTCGAACGCAGTATCCGAATTCATCTACGAGAGCGTACTCTCTTGCTCGAACTCGAAATCCGCATCGTCGGAATCGCCGGCCATGGCGTCCGGAGCCGTACCGCCCTTGGAGTTACGCGACGGACGCACGGCCTTGTAGCCCACGTTCCGCACCGTTCCGATCAGCGACTCGTACTCGGTGCCGAGCTTGGCGCGGAGGCGTCGAACATGGACGTCGACGGTGCGAGTGCCACCGAAGAAGTCGTAGCCCCACACTTCCTGCAGCAACTGGGCGCGGGTGAAGACGCGGCCCGCATGTTGAGCCAGGTACTTCAGCAGCTCGAATTCCTTGTAGGTCAGATCGAGTGGGCGACCGCGCAACCGGGCGGTGTACGTGCCCTCGTCGATGACCAACTCACCGAGCGTGATCTTGCCCGACGTCTCGGGACTCGCAACCCCGCCGCTCCGCCCGACCAACAGACGTAGCCGAGCGTCCAGTTCCGCGGGACCCGTGCCGGGCAGCAGGATGTCGTCGAGCCCCCAGTCGGAATTGACTGCGACCAGGCCGCCTTCGGTCAGGACCGCGACCACGGGGATGGCCGAGCCGGTACTACCGAGCAGCCGACACAGACCGCGAGCAGCAGCCAGATCGGTACGTGCATCCACCAGCGCGATGTCGGCAGAACCTGCTTCGAGGAGAGAAGACACCTCGGTCGGTACCGGCCGGATGTGGTGAGCCAGCAACGCGAGAGACGGGAGTACGCCCTCCGGATTGGGATCGGAGGTCAGTAACAGGAGCTCCACTGCGTCTCCGTTCTTACCGCTGGCCGGTCCAGCCGACGCTGGAATCGAGTGATCGTCAAGGACACAGACTAGCTTGTCCGTACAACCGGTCGAAGCGGGCAGTACGCGATGCTTCGGTCACAATGGACCGGTGCGCACACTTCTCATCGGACTCGTCAGCCTGTTGGCCCTCGCGCTCGTCGTCGATTTCGGGGCCGCGGCCTACTCCGAATATCGCGTCTCGCGCGCCATCCGCGACGGCGGCGAACTCACCTCGGACCCCCAGGTGATCGTGCACGGTTTTCCGTTCCTCACCCAGGCCGCCGACGGCCGCTATCAGAACATCGAGATCCGAGCCCAGGACGTCCCGACCGAATACGTCGGCTCGACGACCATCGAAGCCAATCTGCGCGGCGTCCACATAGCCCTGTCCGACCTGATCGACAACAACGTCCGCGACATCCCGGTGGACGAGCTCGACGGCCGCGTCCGCATCGAGGCAACCGATCTCGGACGGTTCCTCGGCATCGTCGACCTGCAGGTTTCCGCACCTCCGGCCGACAAGTCCGACGGCACGGGCGGCTCCGGCGGGTCGGGCAAGACCACCGCCGGTGGCGTCGTACTGACGGGAACGGTTCCGGTGGGACCGCTGCAGACCACCGTCAGCGTGCAGGCCGACCTTCTGCTCGAAGGTGACAGTGTCGCCATCGTGGCATCGGACTTCTACTTCGGACCGGAGGGGCAGGCCGACTTCACGATTCCCGATTTCGCCAAGCCCACCGTTCTCGGTCTGTTCACCAAGACCATCGAACGCCAGAGCCTGCCGTTCGGACTGCTGCCGACGGACGTATACGCGGAGGGTTCGCAGATCGTCGTGGAAGGGTCGGGAGAGAACGTGAATATCGACCTCAACGAGATCGAAAAGCCGTGACAGGGATCATAGTTCTGGTTGTCGTGGCGGTCCTTGTCGTTGCTGTCGGTCTGATTCTGCGTCGTCGTTCCGGTGCCGTACGCACCATCGCGTCCACCGATTCCGACGACCTTCTCCCGCTGCTCGTCGATGCGGGCGTCACCTCGGGAACTCCGACGATTTTGCACTTCTCGGCGGACTGGTGTGGTCCGTGCGCTGCCGTGCGTCGTGTGGTGCATCAGGTTCTCGCCGACCGCACCGACGCACGCGAAGTCGAACTCGACATCGATGCTCAGCCTGTTCTCGCCCGTGAACTCGGAGTGCTCTCGCTGCCGACGACCTTCGTCCTCGACGGAGAACTGCGTCGGCGTTCGAGAATTGCCGGCGTGCCGTCGGCCGCAGCCCTGCGCGAGGCTCTCGACGCGCTGTAGGGCAAGAGCTACTCAGGTGGGCGGTACGACGCGCCCCTGGTAACGGGTAGGATGCACTTCGTGTTCTCCCGCCGCGAGCTCATGCTCACCAGTCGACGCACGGTTGATCTGTGCCGACTGGGCGGTTGTTGCTGTCGCTGCTGCTGATTTCCGTCTGCCGCCACGCCCATGCGTGATGCCGGCCCGATGATCGAAATCCACATCCGAGCACCGGCGACAAGCCGTGCCCCGGCCTCGCACAGGAGTACCTCTCGATGTCGACATCCGACACCCACACCACCACGATCGACCAGGTCGACGTCCGTGGTCCGCGCTTCGCCGCGTGGATCACCACCGCAGTTCTGGTCGTCGTCCTCCTCGCGAGCACGGTCTCGGTTCCCGCAGCGGCAATCCTGCTGGGGCTCCAGGCGATCGTGTTCGGAATCGGAGCCGTCCGCGGACCCAAGCACAGTCCGTACGGCACGATCTACGCGACATTCGTCGCGCCGCGGCGCTCACCGACCACAGAACGTGAGCCGGTGGCCCCGTTGAAGTTCGCCCAACTGGTGGGCTTCGTGTTCGCCGCCGTCGGAGTCCTCGGATTCGCTCTCGGCGCTCCCGTCGTCGGCACCGTAGCGACAGGCTTCGCGCTCTTCGCGGCGTTTCTCAACGCAGCGTTCGCAGTGTGCCTGGGCTGCATGATCTACCCCCTCGCAGCTCGATTGCGCGGCAACTCGCGCACCGCAGCGTGACAACTACCCCCTGATCCGACAAGAAAGACCGAAAGGAACACCATGGCTCGCTCCGACGTCCTGGTCTCTGCCGACTGGGCCGAGCAGAACCTGAACGCACCGAAGATCGTCTTCGTCGAGGTCGACGAAGACGCCAGCGCCTACGACGGCGGACACATCGAAGGTGCGGTCAAGCTCGACTGGCGCAAGGACCTGCAGGACCCGGTTCGCCGCGACTTCCTCGATCAGGAGCAGTTCTCCGGCTTGCTCTCGGCCAAGGGCATCAGCAACGACGACACCGTCGTGCTCTACGGCGGAAACAACAACTGGTTCGCCGCCTACGCCTACTGGTACTTCAAGCTGTACGGCCACAAGGACGTCAAGCTGATCGACGGCGGCCGCAAGAAGTGGGAACTCGACGGCCGCCCGCTGTCGAAGGACGTCGTCAGCCGGGAGAACACCCAGTACCGCGCCGAGGCACCGGATCTGTCGATCCGCGCGTTCCGCGACGAGGTCATCGACGCCATCGGCAACAAGAACCTGATCGACGTGCGCTCCCCCGACGAGTTCTCCGGCAAGATCCTTGCGCCGGCACACCTCCCGCAGGAGCAGGCTCAGCAGCGTGGCCACGTCCCGTCCGCGATCAACATCCCGTGGAGCACCACCGCCAACGAGGACGGCACGTTCAAGTCCGACGAGGCACTCGAAGAGCTGTACAAGACCAAGGGCTACGACGACAGCAAGGCCACCATCGCCTACTGCCGCATCGGTGAGCGCTCGAGCCACACCTGGTTCGTGCTGAAGGAGCTCCTCGGCAAGGAAGACGTCAAGAACTACGACGGCAGCTGGGTCGAATACGGCTCCCTCGTCGGAGCACCCATCGAATTGGAGGTTCACTGATATGTGTGGAGCACCCGTGCAGGGTCAGACCATCCCCGCAGGCGTCGACGTCGAGAAGGAAACGGTCATCACCGGCCGTGTCCTCGCCGGCGACGGTGAGCCGGTAGCGGGCGCATTCGTCCGTCTCCTCGACGGCACCGGCGAATTCACCGCCGAGGTCGTCGCGTCGGGAACCGGCGATTTCCGCTTCTTCGCTGCCCCCGGACAGTGGACGCTGCGGGCGTTGTCCGCATCGGGCAACGGCGACACCGTCATCACGCCCGAGGGCGCGGGCGTGCACTCGGCCGACGTCACCGTCGGAGTCTGAGTCACCGAACCGATCACATAGAAGAACCCCGCACCTGGCAACCAGGTGCGGGGTTCTTTTCGTTGCTCTAGCCGACCGCTCGCGCCGGCTCGGGGACCGTGGAGTACTGCGGCGGGAACATGCCGGGAGGTACCGGGATGCCCTGGGATTCGAGGAAGGCTCCGAGGTCGCTGACGCGAGTCTGCGTCCCCGGCTCCGGCAGCACCCGGGATTCCTGGGCGGGCGTCTCGGGTGCCTGGGTCTGGGGTGCCTGGGTCTGGGGTGCCTGGGTCTCGGGGGTGGCCGGGTCGACCGCGGGAGGCGCGTTCTTCTTCTCACGTTCGGTTCGCGCGAGATCGGTCACCCACGCGACCATCTTTTCGCTTTCCCACTCGACCCCGTCGTTGGGGTCGTTGTACCAGTAGGACAGGTGCTGCAGAAAGCCGATCGCCAGGTAGGGGCCGAGCACGACGTCGACGATGCCCTTGTTGTTCTCCACCAGGCCCTCGCCCTCGGCGCGCAACTTCGCCTTCACCGTTTCGGCACCCGGACCGAGAGCCCAGTTGAGATCGGCGAGTAGTCGGTCGGGCGACAGCGCTGCTGCAGCCTTCGCGTCGTCCACCTGATACTGCCGGTCGGAGACTTTGACGAGAACCTGCAGGAGCGTCTCGTCCGACTCGAGCCACGACTTGTTCGTGGCGATATCGATGATCGCGCGGGTGGCAATGGAGGCAACCGTCCGACCGAAGTCGGAGACGGTCTGCACCGGGTTGAGCAGCGTCAACCGCATCTGGCCGAGCACACCGAGCGCCAGCTGCAGCAGTTCGATCTTGTCCGGCGAGTCGCAGGCGAGATCGTAGGGACGACACGACCAGGTGACCTTGTCCGTCATCGACCCGTAGTCCCGCGGAGACTGGTCCATGAAGCCGCCGAGCGACTGGCCCACCTCGTCACCGAAATTAGGCACTCCGGCCGGGCGGTAGGGCGACCCCACCATGACGACACCGACGACGTCGTCGGACGTGACGAGAGCGTTGGGGTCGCGGTGGCCGAGTTCCATCGTCACGCGATCGAGAATTTCGCCGCCGACGCTGTACCCGAGCAGCGCGAACTTGGTCTTCTCACCGCACTTGGTCTTGTACTCGTCCATCAACCGATTGGTCGACGCGATGCCGTCGGCGATCGACTCCTGGTAGGTCGGCACGTTGTCGAGTACGTCGAAGCCGTAGGTGGAGGAATACGGGACGTAGAGCCAGCCGACGGTGCCGGGGCTGTCCGCGTTCGCCTCACCGACCGGAACGGTGACGTTGCCGACCCAGTTCGACGCGATCGTCTGCGCTTCTTCGTTGAGCGGATTGCGATCGGAGTCCGAGTCGGTGGCTCCGGACACCGCCAACAGCAGTACGTCCGGGCAGTCCTGCGCGTAGTTGTTCGGATCGATATTCGGGCCCTGAGACGAACCGAAGTCGGCCGAACCCGACTCTGCCGAACCCGAATCGGACGATCCCGAGTCGGGCGATCCCGAGTCGGGCGCGGCCAGCGCAGCAGCGGGAGCTGCAAGGGCCAACGCCACTGTGACAACCGCCGATCGAACCAATACGGAACCGAACGACGATGTCAGAACACGCTTACGACGCAGCATTTCTGCAGAGACCTCCCCAGCCTTACAAGACAACAGCCTTGACGACACACATAGTGAATTCGTCGGCGCTCTCGAAGTCGAGAGCCCGACGCCCCCGGGAAGAAGGTACCTGCTCGCGTCGGTTTCGCCATCACTACGAGTGATCCAGGGCACTGTAGTCCGCAAAAATGATGGTGTGTCACCAATGCCACAGCGCGGAAACGGACCGTTGTCATCGACCGGTCTCGCCGCGGGTTAAACTCGGTTCCGTGGTCATCTTCTTCGAGGTATTGCTGGCGCTTGCGGCAGTAGCCATCATCGCGTTCTCGCTCTATGTCGTCTACCGACTGGTCAACGACGAGTCGTGACGGAACCGGGCGCGGGCAACCCCGACAGCATCGACGACGGACTGGGCACCCCTATCACCAGCGGTGACCAAGCCATTTCGGCTGCCGAGCAGAAGTTCGCCGAGGCGTCGGCGCGCAACATCCCGGTGCTGCCCGACATCCCTCACCCGGACGACACCGCAAACCTGCGGCTCGGCCCCGATCTGCACCCGTCGATGCTGGCGCTGCTGCCACTCGTCGGCGTGTGGCGCGGTCAGGGCGAGGGGCACGATCCCGAAACGGACACCGACTATCCCTTCGGTCAGCAGATCGTCGTCTCCCATGACGGCGGCAGCTACCTCAGCTGGGAATCGCGCTCCTGGAGACTCGATTCCGACGGCAATTACGCGCACCCCGACCTTCGGGAGACCGGGTTCTGGCGCATCAGCGGCGGCGACGGAGTCAAGGGGTCCAAGGACGAAGAAGTCGTCGAGCTGCTGCTGACGCACAGCACCGGCGTCGTCGAACTGTATTACGGTCACGCCCTGACCCAGTCGTCCTGGGAACTTGCCACCGACGTCGTCATCCGCAGCACGTCGGGTGCACTGGTGGGCGGAGCTCGCCGCCTGTACGGAATCGTCGAGGGCGGGGATCTGGCATACGTCGAGGAACGTGTCGTCGCCGACGGCCCGCTCGCACCGCGTCTGTCGGCCCGCCTCACCCGCTACATCGGCTGACGCAGAATCTTTTTCGGATCTCGGGGGCCGTTCGCATGCGAACGGCCCCCGAGCCATACCTGGTGTCAGGTCCCGACCGGACAGGTCGGGGGCTCGGGGGCCGGGTAGCTGCCTGGGATTCGCCTGCCGCTCGCGCGGTCTTCGCAGTGAATCCGTCAGCGATTGCGGCTAGCTGACAGCCACCTCACGCGTCCTAGAGTTCATCAACTTCAGACCACCTCCTCTCTCGTGTACTCCCAACGTACGCCCGCGATCGGGAGTCGGCAAAGGGTTTTTTCGCAGTCCGGTCTCCGAGGTCGATCACCTGGTCGGCGTCGGTGTTCTCGGGCAATTGGTGAGTGACGACGACCACCGTTCGCTCGGCACCGAACAGCCCGTCGTCGGTGGTGAGCAGCTCGCGCAGAATCCGTTCGCCGGAGATTCTGTCGAGATGTTCGGTCGGCTCGTCCAACAGCACGACGGGCGCGGTGCTCAGCAGGGCGCGTGCGAGAAGGAGTCGACGACGCTCACCACCCGAGACCGCCTGCGCCCCACCGATCAGTGTCGTGTGAACGCCCTGGGGCAACGCGTCGAGCCACGGTCCGAGACCCACTCGTCGCAATGCCTGAGTTGCCTGGTCTTCGTCCACGTCGCCGCGCACCACTCGCAGGTTCTCCAGAATCGAGGTGTCGAACAGGTGCGCGTTTTCGGCGAACAGCGCTGCATCCGAGCCGAATTCGACGGCGAGTGCCCGAAGCATCGTCGTCTTTCCCGATCCACTGGGCCCGATGATTGCGCTCCGCGCATGTGCGCGGAAGTTCGTAGCAGGGGTCGGGCAGGAGTGGAGCCCGCGGAACGACGCGTTCAGGCTGCCACTCACATGGGTCGGAGCCGCATCGAGCATAGTCATGATTCGGGTGGCCGCGATTCGGCCGCGCATCAGTGCGATTGCCGCTGCGGGCAGAGCTGCGGTCGCCTCGAATGCGGCCAGTGGAACCAACACGATGATCGCCAACGCCATCGGCGTCATGCCGCCCGCCGTGCCTCCGTCCGGGCCGTACAGCCCGATGCCGATCAGCAACGACCCGATCACCGACGCTCCGATCGCCAGTGGCTGTGCGGCATCGGCGAGTGCCGACGGACGCGCCGCGCGATCTCGCGCAACCACCGAGTCGTGTGCTGCGACCTCGGCTTCGGCGAGTGTCGCGTCCAGACGACGGGCGACTCGCAGTTCCGCCGCATGGTCGAGTGCGCGGACGGCTGTCTCGGCGAAGCGCACGTCGGCTTCGACACCGGCTTCCTCGGCGATCCTCGCCGACCGGGCCGCGAGTATCGGTGCACCCACGCCGGCGATCAGCAATGCCACCGCCAGAATCGATGCGGCGGCAGGTGCGATTCCCGCGAGCAGGCCCACGGCCGCGAGCATCATCAGCACGCTCACACAGATGGGAACGACGGCCCGGATGACGACGTCACCGAGAACGTCCACGTCCGCACCGGTGCGCGCCAGAACGTCACCCCGTCGCAGTGCGACCGCGCCGTTCCCGTTCGCCAATCTCTCGTAGATCCTCGTGCGGGCCGTCGTCGTTCCACGTAGCGCCACATCATGGGTGGTCAAGCGTTCGAGATACCGAAACACCCCGCGCGAGATACCCAGTGCCCGAACGGCTACGACGGCAACCGACAGGTCCAGCACCGGTGGCATCTGCCACGCCCGGGTGATCAACCACGCCGACAGTGCCGCCAGGGCGAGTGCACTGCCCAGCGTCGCTACTCCCGCCAACACGGGCAGTACGACTCTGCGCGGAGACAGCTCGAACAGCGCCAGCGCTCGTCGCAGATCAGACATGCTCGAACTCCCGCTTCGTGGTCGAGTCGCTGCGCACCTCGACGATGCGGTCGGCGGCATGCAGCACCGAACGCCGATGACCGACCATCACCACAGTGACGCCGCGGTCGGCGGCATCTCGAACCGCCTGCAGCACAGTCGCTTCACTCACCGGATCCAGGTGTGCCGTCGGCTCGTCCAACAGCATCACCGGAGCATCGGACACGAAGGTACGCGTCAGTGCGAGGCGCTGTAGCTCGCCGAGCGAGAGCCCCACCCCACCCTGCCCGACGCGGGTGTCCCAGCCCTCGGGGTGTTCTCGAAGCACCTCGTCGAATCCGGCTGCGCGGCAGGCGAGTTCCAGTGCAGCCGAGTCGGGGATTCCGTGCAGGGTCACGTTGTCGTAGAGCGTGCCCGGCACCAACACCGGCCGCTGCGGGAGCCAGGCCACCTGCGCCCACCACTGTTCGAGATCGAGTTCGGCGATCGGCACTCCCCCGACGCTCACCGCGCCGGTCGACGGCGGAGTCAGGCCCAGGATCGCGTGCAGCGCAGTCGTTTTACCTGCGCCGTTCGGTCCGGTCAGGACCGTGACGGTGCCTGCCCGGCACAGCGCACTCAGCTCCGCTGGTGCCGCTCCGTCCCGACTCGCAACGCCGAGCCCGTCCAGCTCGATGTCGACCGCTGTCGCGTCGACGGTGCGGCCACCGGTCGGCCGCGCTGTTCGCCGGTCCAACACCCGGAATGCACGATCGGCTGCCTCGACGCCGTCCTCGGCCGCATGAAATTGGGTGCCGACCGCGCGCAGTGGAAAGTACACCTCGGGCGCGAGGACGAGCGCGATGATGCCGGCTTCGAGTGTCATCTCGCCGAACACCAGACGCAGCCCGATGCCGACGGCAACCAGCGCTACACACAGCGTCGCGAGCAACTCGAGCACCATCGACGACAGGAACGCAATCTTCAGTGCGCGCATGGTCGTTCGACGGTGGGCGTCGCCCAGTGCACGAACGCGAGCGGCCGGTCCGTGCTCGCGCCCGAGCGCGCGCAGAGTCGGCAAGCCTGCCAACAGATCGAGCAGTTGCGCAGACAACCTGGTCATCGTGGTGAGCGTGGCGGCCGCCCGGCCCTTGGTCAGCAAGCCGATCAAGATCATGAAGACGGGGATGAGCGGCAGGGTCACGGCGATGATGGCGGCCGACGTCAGATCCTGTGTGAGGATGACGATCAGGACCAACGGGGTGACGATGACGGCCAGCACCAGCGCCGGCAGATAGCCGGTGAGGTACGCCCGTAGTCCGCCGATGGCGCGGGTCACGACGACGGCCAGTTCTTCGCGCTCGGCGTCGAGCTCGCGAGGCTCGAAACGCGTTGCCGTCGTGAGTACTTCGATCTCCAGCTCGGCGACGACCCGCGACGCCGACCGGTGTGCGTAACGAGACTGGGCTCCGGTCGCGAGCACCCGAACCACTGTTGCACCGGCCAGGACGACCAGTTCCGTCGTCCATGCGGACAACGATCTGGCCGTCGGGTCGGTGATGACGCCGGCCAGCACGCGTCCGATCGCCAGTGCACTCACGATGATGCACAGGGTGACCACGGTCGACAGCGCGACCGTGACGAGCACGTAGCCACGGGCGGAGCGTGAGTACTTCCACAGTCGCGGATCGACCGGTCCCTTCGGCCGTGTCCGCGAAGTGGTGGGTGCGGTCACGACTTCACCGACAGCCCGATCGAGTCGGGGATCTGGGCGCTCGAAATACGTTGCCGGAAAACCCAGTACGTCCACGCCTGGTAGCCGAGGACGACGGGTGCCGCGAAGGCTGCAGCCCACGTCATCACCGTCAACGTGTACGGGCTGGACGACGCGTTGGCGATAGTGAGATCGAAGCCGGCGTCGGTGCTGGACGGCATCACGTTGGGGAACAGGGACGCGAACAGCAGCACGACGACGGCGACGATGGCAATGCAGGTGAAGACGAAGGCCCAGCCTTCACGTACTTTCGCCGTCAGCGCGACGACGAGTAGCAGGGCCACTGCTGCCACCGCGACCAGTACCCACGTCCAGGTTTTCCCGTACGCGAGTTGGGTCCACAGCGCGAAGGCACCACCGACGAGCACTGCCGGAACCGACAGCCACGCTGCCATTTTCACCGAGTCCTCGTGGACGTCGCCGGAGGTCTTGAGCGCGATGAACACGGCACCGTGCAGGGCGAACACCACGGCCATCGTTACTCCGCCGAGTAGTGCGTACGGGTTGAGGAGGTCGAAGAACCCTGCGGTGACCTTCTTGTTCTCGTCGATCGCGACTCCGCGGACGATGTTGGCGAACGCGACGCCCCACAGCACCGCCGGAACCCACGAGCCGATGCCGATGCCGATGTCGCAGCGTCGGCGCCACACCGGGTCGTCGATCTTGCCGCGCCATTCGATGGCGCAGATGCGCAGGATGAGCGCCACCAGGATCAACAGCAACGGTAGGTAGAAGCCCGAGAACAATGTGGCGTACCACTCGGGAAACGCCGCGAAGAGGGCACCGCCTGCCGTGATGAGCCAGACTTCGTTGCCGTCCCAGACCGGGCCGATGGTGTTGAGAACTGCGCGACGACGCTTCTCTCCCGTCACGGAGTCGGGGTGCCTACCCAGAATGGGCATGAGCATGCCGACGCCGAAGTCGAAGCCTTCGAGCACGAAGTAGCCGACGAAGAAGAAAGCGATGATGAGAAACCAGAATTCGGGCAGTGACATTGCTATCCCCTAGTACGCGAACGAGAGCTGCTTGGGCTCATCGTCTTCCGATTCCGGTGGGTCGACGTGCGGGTGCGCGTCGTGGTCGAGAGGTCCTTCGATGACGTAGCGCCGAAGCAGGTAGAACCAGACACCTCCGAGAGCGGCGTACAGCAGTGTGAACGTCACCAGCGAGGCGACGACGAGGCCGACGGGATGGTCGGAGACGCCCTGGTCGACGGTGAGCCGGATCTGATCGACTCCCGAGAGGTTGGGCGCGACAACCCATGGCTGACGCCCCATTTCGGTGAAGATCCAGCCGGCACTGTTAGCCAGGAACGGCGTCGGAATGGCCAGCAGCGACAGCCACGAGAACCACTTCTGGTCGGGAATCCGGCCACCTCGGGTGACCCACAGTCCCGCGACAGCGAGCAGGGCGGAGCCTGCGGCCAGACCGATCATCATCCGGAACGCCCAGTAGGTGACGAACAGGTTGGGCTTGTAGTTGCCCGGTCCGAACTGCTGCTCGTACTGATCCTGTAGTTGGTTGACGCCCTGCACGGTGGCACCGAAGTCGTTCTCCGCCAGGAACGACGTGAGGCCGGGGATCGCGATGAGGTGCACCACGGATTCGCAGTTGTTGTGGGTACCCACGGTCAGGAGCGAGAAGCTGGCTCCGGTTTCGGTGTCGCACAACGATTCTGCGGAGGCCATCTTCATCGGCTGCTGCTCGAACATGAGCTTGCCCTGAATGTCTCCGGTGATGGCAAGCGCCCCACCCGCAACGATCATGACGATGAAGGACATGCGCGCTGCCGATCGGAACATCTGGCGCGAGTCGGTGGCTGGGACCGCAGCTATCTCGTTCTCGGCCTTTTTCTTGCGAGCCTCGCGGACCATCCACCATCCGGAGATGCCTGCGACGAATGTGGCGGCGGTGAGGAATGCGCCTGCGACCGCGTGTGGAAATGCTGCCAGCGCAGTGTTGTTGGTGAGCAGCGCCCAGATGTCGGTCAGCTCGGCGCGGCCGGTTTCTTCGTTGTAGATCGCGCCGACGGGATGCTGCATCCAGGAGTTGGCTGCGATGATGAAGAAGGCCGAGGCGTTGACGCCGATGGCGACGAGCCAAATGGTCGCCAGGTGAACGAGTTTGGGTAGTCTGCTCCATCCGAAGATCCACAGACCGAGGAACGTGGACTCGAGGAAGAACGCGACCAGCCCTTCGAGTGCGAGGGGTGCACCGAACACGTCACCGACGAATCGTGAGTATTCGCTCCAGTTCATTCCGAACTGGAACTCCTGCACGATTCCCGTTGCGACGCCGAGTGCGAAGTTGATGAGGAACAGCTTGCCGAAGAACTTGGTCAGTCGATACCAGGAATCCTTGCCGGTGATCACCCACATGGTCTGCATGGCCGCCACCATCGGCGCGAGGCCGATGGTGAGGGGTACGAGAATGAAGTGATAAACGGTGGTGATACCGAACTGCCACCGCGAGACATCCAACGCGTCCATCGATACTCCGAACTCTTCTACCCGAGCTGTGACGGGCAACACCGCAGGTCAGGGCATTGGCCCGCGACTGATTCGAATGTACTACTACGAGTAGTAGTAGGGAAGAGTCTTTCGACAGGGCCATTGGCCCTCAGAGCATCCGGACGGTCTCCACCGCGAGATCGACCATCTCGGGCACCTCGTCCGCGCGGCTGGGCCGCCCCAGAACGACGCCGTTCATCGATGTCACCCGCGCCGCGAGCGTGACGCTCGAAACGAGCCAAACACCGTCCGCTGCAATGAGATCCGCTGGATACAGATGCCCGTGCTCGCACGTCCAGCCGGCCGCCTCGGCCACCGAGAACAGGGCGGCAACAGTGGTGCCCGCCAGGATGCCCTGCTCGACCGACGGTGTGACGAGAGTCTTACCGCGCGCCACCACCACCGTCGACCGGGGTCCCTCGAGCACTCTGCCCTCGCTGCTGAGGTAGATCACGTCGTCCACGCCCTGGCGGGCAGCGTGGCGCAGCGCGGCCATGTTGGTCGCGTACGACAACGTCTTCGCGCCTGCCAGCTGCCACGGCGCACCGGCGGAGAAGTCGACCGAGTAGCCCCGATCGAGCGTCATCACCGACACCCCGTTCTCCCGGGCGTTGCGCACTCGACCCGGCAGTGGCCCCAGCGTCACGAACGCCGTCGGATCGCCGCCGCCCTCACGACCACGGCTCAGCACCAACCGCAGAACGCCCTCGTCCGTGGACTTCTCCGTCCACAGGCCGACCGACTGCTCGATCACTGCGCGCCAGGCATCCGGATCGGGGACGGGAAGATCCAGGGCCGCCGCCGACACGGCCAGACGCGCCAGGTGCAGCTCGACGCCGCAGGCCGAGCCGTCACGCACCAGCAGCGTCTCGAACGCGCCGTCACCACGCACGGCAGCCAGATCGTCGGCGAACAGCAACGGCCGATCCGCGTCGTGCACTCGGCCGTCCAACGTCACCACTACCGACTCCGACATGCCGCCACCCTAAAGGCTGTGGCCGGGTGCTCCTACTATGGAGTGGTGTCCGATCCTGTGACGATCACCCCGAGTCCTCTTCTCACTCTCCCCGGCGCAGTGCCCTCTCCCGACGACAGCGTCGATGCCGGCGTCGCCTGGCACTACGGCAATCCGTTCGGCGAACAACGCAGTGCCGTCAGCGCAGCCGCCGTCATCGATCGATCCCACCGATTCGTGCTTGCCATCAGCGGCGACGAGCGCTCGAGCTGGCTGAACACGATCTCGAGCCAACTCGTATCGGATCTGCCCGACGGCAGTTCGGCCGAAAACCTCAGCCTGGACGTCAACGGCCGGATCGAGCATCACTTCGTTCAGACCGATCTGGGCGGGGTCACCTACATCGACACCGAACATGCACGGGGACCGGATCTGCTGTCGTTCCTGAAGAAGATGGTCTTCTGGGCCAAGGCCGAACCCAGAGAGGCCGACGAACTCGTCGTTCTCTCCGTCCTCGGATCCGACGCGGCGTCGATCCTCGACAAGGCGGGCCTCCCGGTTCCGAGCGAGATCTACGGCGCGTCGGCAGTGGACGGCGGCGGCTTCGTCCGGCGGATGCCCTGGCCGGGTCCGAACTCGTACGACGTCGTCGTCCCCCGAGCAGGCCTGAGCGACTGGTTCCTTCGCCTCCGCGACGCCGGTGCTGCCCCGGCCGGAACGTGGGCGTACGAGGCGTTGCGGGTGGAATCGGTGCGACCGCGGGTGGGCGTGGACACCGACGAGAAGACCATTCCGCACGAGGTCCGATGGATCGGCAGCGCAGCCGAGTTCGGCGCGGTTCATCTGGAGAAGGGCTGCTATCGCGGGCAGGAGACCGTCTCGCGGGTGCACAACCTCGGTCGACCGCCGCGTCACCTGGTACTCCTGCATCTCGACGGTTCCGCCGACGGACGGCCCGTGACCGGCGACCCCGTCACCGCCGGTGGCCGCGCGGTGGGGCGTCTGGGGACCGTTGTCGACCACTTCGAGCTCGGGCCCGTTGCCCTCGCGCTGGTCAAGAGAACGATTCCGGTGGACACCGCCCTGGAGGCGGGTCCGTGCGCAGCGTCGATCGACCCCGATTCCATCCCCTCGTACGACGACGTTCAGGCCGGCCGCGCGGCCGTCGATCGCCTTCGCGGCCGGTGACCGGGACAGTCTCGGCGGTCTGCGTGGTGCATGCCGACGTCCCGTTCGGGCGGCGCGGCGTCGTCGACAGCGGCATCGACAAGCGCCCCGTGCACGGCCCGGTGGATGTGCACGAGCTCGGCATCGGCGGGGACCACTGTTCCGACACCAAGTTCCACGGTGGTCTCGATCAAGCCGTGTACGCCTACGACGAGGCAGAAGCCCGGTACTGGGCCGATCAGCTGGGTGCGCCCGTCGAGCCAGGACGGTTCGGCGAGAATCTGCGGACCAGCGGCGTCCCGGTGACCGACGTGGTGATCGGCACGCGGTGGCGCATCGGCACGGTGACGCTGGAGGCAACCATCGCACGCAAGCCCTGCGGCACGTTCGCGCGGTGGATGGGCGAGCCGGGGTGGGTTCGCCGATTCACGGCCCAGGGAGATGTGGGTGCTTACTTCCGAGTGCTCGAGCCCGGGGTCTTCGCCGCCGGTGATTCGGTGACGGTCGAATCGGTTCCTCGGCACGCGGTGACGGTGCGGATGCTCTTCGAGGGGCGGGACGCCGCGGCGATGCAGACTCTTCTGGACGAGCCCGGATTGGCACCGAAGGTGTACCGCGACGCGGCGGCGGCGCTGAAATCGTCGCGGAGGCCATGACGCGCAGCACTACTGTTTTCGTGTCGTAGCGCGAAGATAGTTCGCCTGAGCACGGATATGCGCAGGTACAGGCAGCGCGGACCCCTGCCCCGGGCGTGTCGCGCCGCGGGGCCCGGCATCGACACGTGGTGCCGTATGCGCATCGCGGCGATTCGCGCGCTAGAGTGTGTGCCAGGAAGAAATACCAACTCTAACGGGGCCGCCAAATTTCCCCAGGCCGCCCCGCAAGTCCGCGAGGGGGCACCGCCATGGGCCGAGGCAGGGCTAAGGCAAAGCAGACAAAGGTCGCTCGTGAGCTCAAGTACAGCTCGCCGACAACGGACTTGGAGAGTCTGCAAAGAGAGCTCTCCGGTGGTTCGTCCAACTCCCATCGTGGCGGCATCCACTCTGACTCGGATGTGCATTCCCGAGTCGAGGAAGACGAGTACGAGGACTGGCGACGCTAGAAACTGTGCACTGAACGACTGAGGGGGAGCCGCACCGCGGCTCCCCCTCACTTGTTCGTCGTGTGACCGGTCGGTCAGAACCTCGGGTGGTTACCCAGCAGCAGCGCTCGCTCGTCGGCGACGTCCTTGCCCGCAGCCTTCTTGACCGTGCCGAGAGTCCAGCAGTCGATGTGGCGTGCGGTCAGTACCGCCAGAGCACGATCGACGTCCTCGGGGGCGACGATCGCGACCATGCCGACACCCATGTTGAACGTCTGCTCCATCTCTGCGCGCTCGACGCGTCCGCGTTGCGCGATGAGGGAGAAGATCGGGGCCGGGCTCCACGTGGTCCGATCGAGTTCGGCCACGAGGCCCTCGGGCATGACGCGCGAGAGGTTGTTGGCGAGTCCGCCGCCCGTCACGTGGCAGAACGTGCGCACGTCGGTCTCGGCCGCGAGTGCGAGGCAGTCCTTGGCGTAGATCTTCGTCGGCTCGAGCAGTTCTTCGCCGAGTGTGCGGCCGAACTCCTCGACGTGTCCGCCGAGATCCATGTGGTTGATCTCGAGCAGCACCTTGCGAGCGAGCGAGTAGCCGTTGGAATGCAGACCGGACGATCCCATGCCGATGACGACGTCGCCGGGACGCACGCGCTCGGGTCCGAGGATCGAGTCCGCCTCCACGACGCCGATGCCGGTGGCAGAAAGATCGTAGTCACCGTCGGCCATCAGCCCCGGGTGTTCGGCCGTCTCGCCGCCGAGCAGCGCACAACCGGCGATGATGCAGCCTTCGGCGATGCCCTTGACCAGTTCCGCGACCTGCTCGGGTACGACACGGCCGACGGCGATGTAGTCCTGCAGGAACAGCGGCTCGGCTCCGCACACGACCAGATCGTCGACGACCATGGCCACGAGGTCGAGACCCAGGGTGTCGTGCTTGCCGAGGGCCTGGGCGACGGCGACCTTGGTGCCGACTCCGTCGGTCGAGGCAGCCAGGACCGGCTCGCGGTAGTCGCCCTTGAGCGCGAACAGACCGGCGAAACCACCGAGACCGCCCATGACCTCGGGCCTGCTGGCCTTCTTGGCGAGTGGCGCGAACAGTTGAACTGCTCGGTCTCCTGCGGCGATATCGACCCCGGCCGCCGCGTAGGAGGCACCGCCCGAGTGAGTTGCGCTCGTGGGTTGGGATTCCTCGGTCATTCGGCTCCAGCCTGTGTACTCGTTCATGTCAGCGCCCCCAAGCACGCGAACCGTGCGTAGCGGCGCAGATAGCGCCCTAACGGTACCGGAGTGCCCGCTGGCGGGAAGAATTCACGTGTGCAGCCGCTTGCCCGGGATGGCGGCCAACAGCTTCTTCGTGTACTCCTCCTCCGGCGAGCGCAGAATCTTCCACGGCGTGCCCTGCTCGACGACCTGGCCGCCCCGCAGCACCACCACTCGATGTGCGACGCGATCGACCACTGCCAGATCGTGGCTGATGAACAGGCAGGCGAACCCGAACTCCTGCTGCAGCGCCTCGAACAGGTCGAGCACGGCCGCCTGGACCGAGACGTCGAGTGCACTGGTCGGCTCGTCCGCGACCACCAGATCCGGTCCCAGCACCAGTGCCCGCGCCAGGCTGACGCGTTGCCGTTGCCCACCGGACAGCTCGTGCGGGTAACGCTTGTCGGTGCCGGACGGTAGCTGCACGGCGTCGAGCAGCTCGGTGGTCCTGGCCGCGATCGCATCCTTGGAGCCGTACTTGTGCACGATCATCGGCTCGGCGATGCACTGTCCGACGGTGAGCCGCGGGTTCAGCGACGCCGACGGGTCCTGGAAGACGAAGCCGAATCGCTTGCGCAAGGGCTTGAGCTTGCGCTCGCTCACGCCGGCGATGTTCTGTCCCATCACCGTCACGCTGCCGCTGGTCGGCTTCTGGAGCGCTGCAACGCACCTGCCGATCGTCGACTTACCGGAGCCCGATTCGCCCACCAGACCGAGGGTTTCGCCGCGGTGGATGGTCAGCGAGACGTCGTCGACCGCTCGGAATGCCGAGGAGCCGACCCCACCGGAGAACTGCACCACCAGCTGCGAGACCTCGAGTACCGGCTCGCCCGACGTGTCGATGGTCTTGTCCGACTCCACTGCAGCAAGGGTCGGCACCGCGGCCAGCAGCTTTTTGGTGTACTCGTCTTCGGGGGCGTCGAACAGCTGTGCCACCGGCGCTTCCTCGACGACTCGGCCGTTCTGCATGACGACGACGCGGTCCGCCAGATCGGACACGACGCCCATGCTGTGGGTGATCAGCACGATGGCGCACCCGAGCCGGTCTTTCAGATCGCGCAGCAGCTCGAGGATCTCGGCCTGCACCGTGACGTCGAGGGCGGTGGTCGGCTCGTCGGCGATGATGACTTTCGCCTCACACGAGATGGCGATCGCGATCATGACGCGTTGCTTCTGGCCACCGGAGAGCTCGTGTGGGTAGTACGAGAAGCGCTGCTCGGGGTTCGGCAACCCCACCATCGTCAACAACTCGATGGCCCGCGCCTTGGCATCCTTACTGCCCATCCGTTTACCGTCTGCGCGGGTGTGCGCGCGCAACGCCTCGACGATCTGATACCCGATGGTGAACAGCGGATCGAGAGCACTGCCCGGCTCCTGGAACACCATCGAGATCTTGTTGCCCCGCAGCCTCGCCCACGCCTTGTCGTTCAGCGTGGTGACGTCCTGCCCGCCGAGAACCACGTGCCCGTCGACCCGCGCGGTGTCGGGCAGCAGCCCGATGGCGGAGCGGACACTGACGGACTTACCCGACCCCGACTCCCCCACCACAGCGAGAACTTCACCGGGATAGACCTCGAACGAGACCTCGGTGACGGCATCGACTTCGCCGGCATCGGTGACGAACGAAACGGACAACGACTGCACCGACAATGCGGACTCGCGTGGAGTCACGACACTCGATGTCATACCTTCACCGCCTTCTTGAACTTCTTGCGGGTGCGCAGCAGCGGATTGAGTGTCTCGCTTGCACTTTCACCGACCATGGTCAGACCGAGGACCACCAGCACGATGCCCAGGCCCGGGAACACCGACGTCCACCAGATGCCGTTGGAGATGTCCGGTAGGGCCTTGTTGATGTCGTATCCCCACTCCGAGGCGGAGGTGGGCTCGATCCCGAACCCGAGGAAGCCGAGCCCGGCGAGGGTGAGGATGGCCTCGGCTCCGTTGAGCGTGATGATGACCGGCAGTGTCTGCACCACGTTGGCGAGTATGTGCCGGAACAGAATTCGCGGCGTGCCGGCTCCGGTCACCCGCGCGGCGTCGACGTACGGTTCGGTCTTGACGGCGACCGTCGCGTTGCGGACCACCCGGAAGTACTGAGGCACGAAGATCGCCGTGATGGCGATGGCCGCGGAGGCGATACCGCCGAAACTCGACGACTGACCGCCTGCCACGACGATCGAGATGACCACCGCGAGAAGCAGAGACGGGAATGCGTACATCGCGTCCATGAACAGCACGAGCACCCGGTCGAACCAGCGGCCGATGTAACCCGAGGCCAGACCGAGGGGAACGCCGATGATCAGGGACAGCACCAGCGACGAGGCGATGACCATCAATGCGGTTCTGGCACCGTAGATCACCCGCGAGAACACGTCCTCACCGCGAACCGAGGTACCGAACCAGTGATCCGCGGACGGCGCGGCTTGGCGGGCGAAATCCGCACCGGCGTCACTGGTCTGCGAGAAACCGTACGGCGCGAGAATCGGCGCGAACAGCGCCGCGATCACGAACCCCACCATCAGCGCCAACCCGACGATGAGCGTGACCCGCTGCAATCCCGAGGTGGACTTCACGAACGCGACGCCGGGGAACCCTCTGCGGTGCGGACGGGTGGGAGGAACGTCGGACAGCACGACTTCGGTGCTCATCAGAACCTCACTCTCGGGTCGATGAGGGCGACGATCGCGTCGGTGACGAAGCTGACGACGGCGACCACCACGGCCAGGAACGTCACGATGCCTTGCACGGCAACGAAATCGCGGGCCTGCAGATAACGGGCGAGTTCGTAGCCCAGTCCTTGCCACTCGAAGGTCGTCTCGGTGAGTACGGCACCGCCGAGGAGGACGGCGATCTGCAGTCCGATGACGGTGACGATGGGAATCATGGCGTTGCGGAACGCATGTCGCCTCGTCACCGTGCCCTCGCTCAACCCGCGCGCGCGGGCGGCGTCGACGAACGGCGCCTGCAACGTCTGAATCAGGTTGACTCGCACCAATCGCAGGAACACACCGGCCGTCAGCAGGCCGAGCGCAAGAGCGGGCAGAACCGCGTGCTCGAGCACGTCGACGGTGTAACCGGTGTCGCCGTACAGGAACGAGTCGATGATCAGAATGTTCGTCTTCGGGGAGACGTTCTGCAGTGCCAGTTCCACATTGGTACTGGCCCGCCCGGCGACCGGCAGCCAGCCGAGCTTGACGGCGAACAGCAGCTTGAGCAGCATGCCGACGAAGAATACCGGGGCCGCGTACGCCAGGATCGCGAAGATTCGCAGCGACGCGTCACCGAACCGGTCGCGATGGGTGGCGGCGTAGAACCCGAGCGGGATGCCGACCGCGAACGCGACGAGCAGCGCCCAGAACGCCAATTCCAGTGTGGCAGCACCGTTGACGAGCAGGACGTCACTGATCGCGCGATTGTCGGTGGCGGAGCGGCCGAAGTCGCCGCGCAACAATCCGGTCAGGTACTCCCAGTACTGCGTCAGGATCGGCCGGTCGTATCCGGCCTCGGCCTTGCGCTGGGCGATCTGTTCGGCGGGTAGTCGACCGCCGAGGGCGGCGGTGATCGGGTCACCGATCACACGCATGAGAAAGAAGACGACGGTGACGAGAATCCAGGCAGTCGGGATGATCAGCAGAAACCTGATCCCGAGATAGCGGGCGAGCGCGCCGTATCGTGACGGCGCGCTCGCCTGCTGCGCTTTCTTCTCCCCTACCGGCGTCTGGGCGGTAGCGGGCACCGGTCAGCTCTTGGCGAGAGTGACGAAGCGGAACTTGAACGAGGCGTCGAGGGTCTCGTCCACACCGCTGATCTCGTCGGTGGCGACGGCGATCTGCTTGCCCTCCAACAGCGGAAGGGTCGGCAGGTAGTTGGTCGCGAGCTCGGTCTGAATCTGTCCGATGATCTGCATCCGTGCGTTCTCGTCGGCCGTCGTGCGCTCGAGGTCGAGCAGTGACGTGATCTCCGGGTTCTCGAAATGCGACTGGAGGAAGTTGTCCGGCCCGAAGAACGGCGTCAGGTAGTTGTCTGCATCGGGGTAGTCCGGGAACCAGCCGAGCTGGTACACCGGGTACGCGTCGGCGACGCGTTCCTTGGTGTACGTGCTCCACTCGGTGGACTGCAGGTTCACATTGAACAAGCCCGTCGCGTCGAGCTGACTCTTGATCGCGGCGTACTCCTCGCTCGAGCTCGAGCCGTAGTGATCCGGGTTGTACTGCAGGTTGAGTTGGATCGGAGTGGCGACGCCTGCAGCGGAAAGGAATCCGGCAGCCTCGTCTTTGTTCGGTGTCTCACCGTAGACGTCGGAGAAGGCCTTGTTGGAACCTTCCAGACCGGTCGGCACCACGGAGTATAGCGGGGTGTAGGTGCCCTTGTAGACGCCGTCGGAGAGCGCCTGGCGATCGACCGAGGCAGCAATCGCCTTGCGCACGGCCAACTTCTGCTCGGGGGTGTTGCCGGGCATCGTGTTCATGTTGAAGACCATGTAGCGGGACTCGCCGCCGGGGCCCTCGTGCACCGTCAGGCCGTCGACGGCTCCCAGCGATTCGACGTCGGTCGGGGTGAGGGAACGCCATGCCACATCGATGGCCTTGTTCTGCACATCGAGCTTGAGGTTGTCGGAGCTGGTGTAGTACTTCACGTTGACCGACGACGTCTTCGGGGTGCCGAGAATGCCGTTGTAGTCCCCGTTGGCCACGAAGCTGACGAGTGAGTTCTTGCCATAGCTGGAGATGGAGTACGGGCCGGCGAACGGCTTTCCCGCAACCACTGCGTCGTCGTCGAGCACCTTGTCGGCCGGGAACACCGTCTGGTCGACGATCGGGCCCGCGGGTGTCGCGAGGATCTGCGGGAACGTCTGATCGTTGGCCGCTTTGAGGGTGAACTCGACGGTCTTCTCGTCCGGTGTCGCGATGCTGTCGAGATTGGTCAGCAGCGACGCCGGCCCGTTCGGATCGTTGATCGCGACGATGCGGTCGAACGAGAACTTGACGCTCTCGCTCGTCAGCGGATTGCCGTTGGCGAACTTCAGGTCGTCCTTGAGCGTGCACTTGTAGACGGTCGGCTCCGCGAAATCGCAGCTCTCGGCCGCATCGGGCTCGAGCTCGGAGCTACCGGGAGCGAAGTTCATCAAGAAGGGATACGTCTGGTTCATCACCATGAACGATCCGTTGTCGTACGAGCCGGCCGGGTCGAGCGAGGTGACCTGGTCCGTGGTGCCGACCGTGATGGTCTCACCGCCGCCGCCGCCGCCGGATCCTCCGGCGTCGGTGCGTCCCGAGCCGCACGCTGCGGCGGTCAGTGCGAGTACCGACAGTGCGGCCACTGCGGCGGTCTTCTTGCCATGCTTACGCACAGCCGTTCGTGATGCGGCGCTGTAGCGCTGCATGCGTCCGTCGTCGGGCGACAGGGTCATCTGAGCCTCTATCCAATCGGTGTGTCCTATGTAACTCGGGACAGTACCGATGGACTGTTTCCAATATGTGGCATTGAGAAAACCCTGCTGTTCCCTAACGGAAAAGACCAGGTCAAGGACGGCTGAGAGCGCTCACATTCGCGTCGTTGTCCACCGGTTGCCCAGCGGCCGACGCCAACAGACCCTCGAGCACGTGCTTGCCTAGTGCATTGTCCGCGGGCAGATCGATGGGGTACTTCCCGGTGAAACATGCTGCACACAAGCGCGATTCGGGCTGCTCCGACGCCGCGATCATGCCGTCGATGGAGATGTAGCCCAGCGAGTCGGCACCGATGGCCTGCCGGACGCCTTCGAGGATTCCGTCCTCGGAATCGACGCCGTTGGCGATCAGCTCTGCGGGAGAAGCGAAGTCGATGCCGTAGAAGCAGGGCCACCGCACCGGCGGGGACGCGATACGGACGTGGATCTCGAGGGCACCGGCCTCGCGCAGCATCCTGATCAGCGCCCGCTGCGTGTTGCCGCGAACGATCGAATCATCCACCACCACGAGCCTTTTGCCGCGAATGACCTCTTTGAGAGGGTTGAGCTTGAGCCGGATACCGAGCTGCCGAATGGTCTGCGACGGTTGAATGAACGTGCGGCCCACGTACGCGTTCTTCATGAGCCCCTGGCCGTACGGGATTCCAGAGCCCTGGGCGAAGCCCACGGCTGCCGGAGTTCCGCTCTCGGGCACCGGGATGACCAGATCACCCTCGGCCGGGTGCTCCTTGGCGAGACGACGTCCGATTTCCACCCGAGTCGAGTGCACCGAGCGACCGCCGATGACGCTGTCGGGCCGTGCGAGATAGACGTACTCGAACACGCAGCCCTTGGGCTCGGGGGCAGCGAAACGCGAGGACCGAACGCCGTCGGCGTCGATCGCCAACAGTTCGCCGGGCTCGATGTCGCGGACGAACGCCGCACCGACGATGTCGAGTGCTGCGGTCTCGCTGGCGACGACCCAGCCGCGATCGAGGCGTCCGAGGCACAGCGGCCGAACGCCGTGCGGATCACGCGCGGCGTAGAGGGTGTGCTCGTCCATGAAGGTCAGGCAGAACGCGCCTTTGAGCAGCGGCAGCAATTCCATGGCCGCCTGCTCGATGGTGCAGTCGGCCGCCTTGTGCGCCAGCAGTGCCGTCACGACATCGGAATCCGACGTCCCGTTGCCCTGCAATCGATCGCTGATCAGGCCCGCATCGCGAGCCTTGGTGGCGAGTTCGGCGAAGTTCACCAGATTGCCGTTGTGCCCGAGTGCGATACCGGTACCGGCAGTGGTGGTTCGGAAGATCGGCTGCGCGTTCTCCCACGTCACCGACCCACTGGTGGAGTACCGGCAATGGCCGATGGCGACGTGCCCGGGCATCGCGCCGAGCGTCTGCTCGTCGAACACCTGACTGACCAGGCCGAGATCCTTGAACACGAGCACCTGGGAGCCGTCGGACACCGCGATGCCTGCGGCTTCCTGACCACGGTGCTGCAGTGCGTAGAGGCCGTAGTACGAGAGCTTGGCCACGTCCTCGCCCGGTGCCCACACACCGAACACTCCACACTCTTCGCGCGGCTCGTTCTCCGGCTCGTCGATGGGTTTGCCTACCAGAAGATTCGGACTGTCGACCGACAAATCGGCGTTCGTCACGGGCATTGCTCCCTAGGGGGTCCGGGGCGGGGGGCCGTGCCCAGTCTACGGGCACACGGGCTGACTCAACGCATCGTGTGTCCAGGAGATTCCCGCCGATCGAACGGCCACTGAATTCCGGCGGTCAGGTGATGGTCAGCAACGGCAACCACCGACCCACCTCGACGGCCCGGCTGCCGGACGCGTCGATCGAGCCGTCGCCAAGCGCCTCGGCGAAATCCCGGGTCCCGGTAGCCACCTGAAGCCATGTCAGAGCATCGGTTTCGACGACGTTCGGCGGGGTTCCTCTGGTGTGCCGGGGCCCGACGATGCACTGCACCGCGACGAACGGCGGCACCCGCACCTCCACCGACGACCCCGGCGCGTTCTGACCGAGAGTTCTGGCGGTGGTGCGCACGGCGGCGGCGATCTGTGCCCGCGGCGGCTTCTCGGCCTCGCCTCTGATCCAGCCCGCGACGGCCAGAACGGCCTCGCGCACCTCGGCGGGACCGACCTCCTTGTGCGGTGGCATCTCCGGTCAGCTCCTCTCACGTTCGGTAGCCGCGAGATGCGCCAACACGGCACCGCTCGCGTTGAGTGCGTAGTGCAGCGCAGCAGGGGCGAGCACACTGCCGCTGCGCGCCCGCAGCCACGAGAACACCACCCCGGCGACGGTCGTCGCGGCAACGGTCCCGGCCACCGAATCCCCGGCGGCGCGGGCGGGACGAATGTGCCACAGTCCGAAGAAGACCGGCGACAGGGCAGGCGATGCCGCATCGAGCACACCGCGGAAGAGCAACTCCTCGGTCAGCACCGTCCCCACCGGAATCCGAAACAGCACCCACTCCGCGAGATCGTCCTCGGACGGACGGACGCGTCGACGCAGTGCGGGTACGGCGGCCACCACCGCAGACCCCAGGACGGGTATCGCTGCCGCAGCCGCACCCCATTTCAGCCCGGATGCGGCGTTACGCAGGCCCAGCCGTTCGGCATTCGATCCCGACACCGCAGCCACAGCGACGGCGAACGACGCGTTGGCCACTGCCCGCCCGCGGGCTCCGAGCCCGGCCGCAGGCAGCACGTACGTGCTCCACGCCGTTGTCACGAGTCCGGTCAGAATGGGTCGTTCCGCAGGCTCCACTCCGGTTGCCAGAGCGGTTCTCACTTCTCGGGACCGTCACGTCCGGCGAATTGCTCCATGACGCCGCGCACTCGTTCGGTGTCGCGGTCGGTCCAGCCTTCGGGGGCGGCGACGGCCACCCAGCCGTCGAGCACGAGGGTTCCGTAGTTGTGACCGTGGCCGTCGGGGACGCCCGCGGCATTGGTCAGGTCCGCTGCCACCTGCCAGAACGTCACCACCGGGAACCAACGCATGCTCGGCAGTCGGTCCGGCCCCGGCGGCTCGGACAGCCAGTCCGGACGCTCGAACAGCAGGTCCGGTGACCACCAGACCACCGGATCCGACGCATGCTGGACGTACAGGATGCGCGGGGCGTACCAGGGCTGATCCTCCGGCGGGATGCCCGACGAATTGTCGGCGAAGCGAACCGTCAGGCCCTCGGAGTACACCGGCCGAACCTCGGGGCTGCCCGGATCACGCCTGCTGACGAACTGACTCCAGATGCGGTTGTCGTTCGGCGGACCCACCCACAGGACGCCGTCGGTGGTGGCGCGGATGTCCGCCAACCCGTCGAACGCGCCTTCACCGGACTTCGTCCCCAGACTTTCGCCGTAGACGTAGAACTTGGGGCGGGTGGCCTCGGGCTCCTGCAGCCAGCGGTCGTGCACTTTGTCGATCAGCGCCTTGCCTGCCTGGGCGGCTTTGTCGCCCTCGGCGATGAACGAGATCCAACTCGGCAGATACGAGTACTGAGAGGCGACGGTGGCGACATCGCCGTCGAACATCAGCTCCTCGGCCTCGACGGCGGTGGGGTTGACCCAGCCGGTGCCGGTGGTCGGCACGACGATGAGCGCTTTGCGCTGGAACGCGCCGGTGCGTTCGAGTTCGGCGACGACGATGTCGAGTCGTTCGTCCTGAGTCTCCGCGGTTTCCAGTCCGGCGTAGGCCCGAATGGGTTCGAGGCTCGGACGTCCGGTGGCCCGTTCCATCTCGTCGGCTCGCAGGCCGCTGGAGACGAAGTTGCGGCCCTCGAATCCGAGTGTGTCCCACGGTGCCAACGAGTTCGGGCTACCCGACCTCTCGTCGGCGACGGGTTGTTCTGTGCCCTCTCGCGTTTCGTTGTTCTGCAGACTGAACACCGAGTTGGTCACCTCGGAGACCGCACGCAGCAGCACACCCTGAACCAGGGCGACGACCAGAACCACCAGGACGATCACGCCGAGTGCGTTGGCCACTTCGCGTGGCATCTTGACGATGCGATTGATCTGACGGGCGAGCAATCGGACGACGTCGCGTAGCACCCGCGAGATCGAGATGAGCAGTGCGGCAATGGCAATGCTCAACGCTCCGGTGCGGAGGTACCCCGTCGTGGTGGTCCCCTCCGCGTCCATGAGCGCGGCGAGTTCACGCTGCCACTGCGCCGAGACCGCCAGCATGATCATCGACGCAGCGACGGCGACGACGAGTACGACCACCTTGACTGCGAGTTCGACCTTGCGCGGCAACGGCCACCACGAGCGCGAGGACAGCCACCATCGCGTCACCGCCCATCCCACGGCCACCCCGAAGGCGTACCCGATAGCCGAGTTGATGCCGCCGATGATGCCTTGGAACAGCCATCCACGAGGCAGCAGCGACGGCGTCAGTGACCAGCAGAAGAACAACGCGCTGAACGCGATTCCGGTGAAGTCCAGACGCAGCAGGCCCCACGACCACATGACGAACGGATGCTTCTCCGGCGACGGAGCCGAGAACTCCACCGTCGGAAAGTGATACCGATGATGCTGATCCTGCTCGAGTGTGGGCTCGGTCCCCCTTCGACGCTCCGATACCTGTCCCCCCACCTCGGTCAGCCGAAGAGTCTGGGAAGAGTGCTCTCGAACGTCTCCCGCAGTTCCGTCATCGGCACGGAGAACTGCCCTTGGACCTCGATCGAATCCGAGCCCTCGTCGACGACGCCGACGCGCGCCCACGGAAGTCCGCGTGCGGTGCACATGCCGGTGAACCGGGTCTCCTCGGTGCGCGGCACGGCGACCAGCACCCGGCCGGAGGATTCGGAGAACAAGGTCACGAACGGGTCTGCGCCTTCGGGAACGATGATGCGGCAACCGGTTTCGCCGGCCAAGGCTGCCTCGACGACGGCCTGAGCGAGACCACCCTCGGACAGGTCGTGTGCAGCCGAGACCAGGCCGTCGCGGGAGGATGCGAGCAGGATGTCTGCCAACAACTGCTCCCGAGCGAGATCGACCTTCGGCGGAACGCCGCCGAGGTGATCGTGCTCGACCTGCGCCCAGATGGACCCGTCGAACTCGTCGTGGGTCTCCCCCAGCAGGATGAGTGTCTCGCCGGGCTCGAGGCCGAGCCCGGTCGGGATGCGGCGATGGACGTCGTCGATGACGCCCAGCACTCCGACCACGGGGGTCGGCAGGATCGGCTCCGCGCCGGTCTGGTTGTAGAAGCTGACGTTGCCGCCGGTGACCGGGATGCCGAGGGTGACACACCCGTCCGCCAAACCGCGTACGGCCTGCTGGAACTGCCACATGACACCCGGGTCCTCCGGAGAACCGAAGTTCAGGCAGTTGGTGACGGCCTTGGGAGTGGCGCCGGTGACCGCGACGTTGCGGAACGCCTCGGCCAGAGCCAGCTGCGCGCCCTGGTACGGGTCGAGTGCGGTGTAGCGGCCCGACGCGTCGGTGGCCAAAGCGATTCCGCGACCGGTCTTCTCGTCGATGCGGATGACGCCTGCATCGGCGTTCTCGGCCAGCACGGTGTTGCCGCGAACGTAGCGGTCGTACTGCTCGGTGATGAATCGGCGGCTGCACAGCTGCGGCGAGCCGATCATCTTCAGCAGAGTTGCCTTCAGCTCGTCCGCGGTTTCCGGACGCTTCAGCGACGCCGTGCTGTTCGCGATCAACGCGTCCTGGGTATCCGGACGCTGCACCGGACGGTTGTACACCGGGCCTTCGTGCGCAACGGTTTTCGGCGGTACATCGACGACGGTATCGCCGTGCCAGGTGATCTGGAGGTGCTCGCCGTCGGTGACCTCACCGATGACCGTGGCCAGGACGTCCCACTTCTTGCAGACGGCCATGAATGCGTCGACGTTCTCGGGGGTCACCACGGCGCACATGCGCTCCTGGGATTCGCTCGAGAGCACCTCGGCCGGAGTCATGCCGGTGGCGCGCATCGGCACCTTGTCGAGCTCGATGTGCATGCCACCACTGCCGGCGGACGCGAGTTCCGATGTGGCGCAGGACAACCCGGCACCACCGAGGTCCTGGATGCCGACGACGAGCTTGTTCGAGTACAGCTCGAGGCAGGCTTCGATGAGCACCTTCTCGGTGAACGGATCGCCCACCTGAACCGCGGGAAGCTTCTTGCGGCCCCCACCGGTCTCGTCACCGTCGAAGGTCTCCGACGCGAGCACGGACACGCCACCGATGCCGTCGAGACCCGTTCGTGCACCGAACAGAATGATCTTGTTACCCAGGCCCGACGCGAACGCCAGGTGCATGTCCTCGACCCGCATGACGCCGGCACACAGGGCGTTGAGCAGAGGGTTACCGGCGTAGGAGGCGTCGAACACCGTCTCGCCGCCGATGTTCGGTAGGCCGAGGGAGTTTCCGTACCCACCGACGCCTGCGACGATGCCGCTCAGGACACGGCGCGTATCGGGTGCATCGGCAGCACCGAATCGCAGCTGGTCCATGACGGCGATCGGGCGAGCGCCCATGGCCATGATGTCGCGGACGATACCGCCGACGCCCGTCGCCGCACCCTGGTAGGGCTCGACGTACGACGGGTGATTGTGACTCTCGACCTTGAACGTGACGGCCCAGCCGTCGCCGACGTCGACGACGCCCGCGTTCTCGCCGATACCGGCGAGCATCGGCTTGCGCATCTCGTCGGTGGTGGTCTCGCCGAAGTACTTCAGGTGCACCTTCGAGGACTTGTACGAGCAGTGCTCGCTCCACATGACGGAGTACATCGCCAATTCGGCGTCCGTGGGCCGGCGGCCGAGGATTTCCTTGATGCGGACGTATTCGTCGTCCTTGAGTCCGAGTTCCTTGTACGGCTGCGCAACGTCGGGGGTGGCGACGGCGTTCGAGACAGTGTCTGTGGGTACAGAGCTAGCGGACACGAGGAATAGGTCCCTTCGATGGAGCGAAATGCCAGGGAGAGTCTATAAGGTGCCGCCGACATGTACGGCATCGGACGTATCGGCCTCGTGCGAACATCACCTGATGGACATTGCACTGACCGAGGACGATCTGGACGAAACGGGCGTCATCGACCCGTCGATGGTGGCCAAGGGAGTCGACGTACCGCCGAAAGCCGTCGTCTGTTTCTTCGCCGAGGTGATCGAGAGCATCTGCGCGAAAGGCGACGCCCGAGTGGTGTCGATCATGCGCTCCGAGCACGGCGAACACCCCGTCTACGAGATCGAACGAGGCGGACAGAAACTTGCCGTCTTCCATCCCGGCGTCGGCGCGCCACTGGCCGCACTGTTCCTCGAAGAAGCCATCGCCATGGGCTGCACACAGTTCGTTGCTGTCGGCGGTGCCGGCGCGCTGTCCGACGACCTGGGCATGGGACACGTCATGGTGGTCGACAGCGCCCTGCGCGACGAGGGCACCTCGTTCCACTACCTGCCACCCGGTCGAGTGGTCGACGCCGATCCCGCAGGCGTCGCCGTACTCCAGTCGGTACTCACCGACGCCGGAATCGACTTCGTCACCGGCCGCTCCTGGACCACCGATGCGCTCTACCGCGAAACCCGCGGCCGAGTCTCGCGCCGCGTCGAGGAAGGCTGCCGAACGGTCGACATGGAAGCGTCGGCCTTCTGCGCAGTCGCCCGATTCCGTGGAGTCCGATTCGCGCAACTGCTGTACGCGGGAGACTCCCTGGCCGCCGACTGGGATCACCGCGGCTGGACCAAGGCAACAACGGTGCGCGAACAGTTGTTCTGGCTCGCTGCCGACGCCTGCCTGCAACTCGATCCGATCTAGGTCTTCGGCCCACCCCCCCCTGATCTCGCAAACGCGCTCGCGTTTGCCAGACGCGAGCCGAATTGCCCCGGAATCGGGCACGAAACTCCGCGCACCTGACGAATGCGCGCGCGTTTGCGACGCCGATCTGGCTCAGGCAGGGGCGAGGAAAGCCGCCAACGCGTCGGCGTATGCCTTCACGTCGCCGGCTCCCATCAACTCTCGGGACGAGTGCATGGCGAGTTGCGCTGCGCCGACGTCGACCGTCGACAACCCGGTGCGCGACGCGGTGATCGGTCCGATGGTCGATCCGCACGGTAGATCCGCGCGATGAACGTAGCGCTGCAACGGTACGTCGGCTTGCTCGCAGGCCAGTGCGAATGCACCGGCACCGGCGGAATCGGTTGCGTAGCGCAGGTTTTGGTTGACCTTGAGTACCGGTCCGCCGCCGAGTTCGATGCGATGTGCAGGCTCGTGACGATCCGGGTAGTTCGGATGCGTCGCGTGCGCCATATCGCCCGAGGCACAGATGGATCCGGCCATCGTGCGCAAAAATTCCTCACGACCGCCGCCGCGCCCGAGCACGATGCGTTCGAGCACGGTGTTGAGCAGGTCCGAGAACGCGCCACGGTCGGACATACTGCCGACTTCCTCGTGGTCGAACAAAGCCAACACGGGAGTGACGTCGGTCGGATTCTCCACTGCCGCAAGCAAAGCCTGCGTTCCGGCGTAACAGGTGCCCTGATTGTCCAGACGCGGCGCACTGACCAACTCGGATTCGACTCCTACCACCGCGCTGGGTGCCAGGTCGTGTGTCATCAGTTCCCAGCCCAGTACCGAACCGGGATCGACGCCTTCTCGCTCGGCGACGTAGGAGACGAAGGACCGTGGCGAATTACCCACTCCCCAAATGGCATTGACGTGTCGCTGCGGATCGAGCGTGACACCTTTGCGGTCCTCGGACAGGTGAATCGCGAGCTGCGGAACTCGGAGGATCGGCTCGTCCACCTTGACGAGTACCTCGCGGGCGGTGTTGCCGTCACGCACGCTGAGCCGGCCGGAGATACCCAGGTCGCGATCGAGCCAGGAGTTGAGCCAGGCACCGCCGTACGGCTCCAGCCCGACCATCTGCCAACCCGCCGACTCCAGATCAGGATGCTGTTTCACCCGGAGATTGGGGCTGTCGGTGTGTCCGCCGACGATGCGGAAGGGGCCCTCACGCTCGGTGCTCCAGGCAACGAGTGAGCCGCCGCGGATCAGGTAGTAGCGGCCCGCTTCCGTCGGCCAGGCATCGGTCTCGTCCAGACGCACGAATCCGGCGTCCTCGAGCTGCACCGACACCGTCCGACACACATGGAACGGGGACGGCGAGACGTCGACGAAGTTGCAGAGACCGGCAGCAGAGGCAGAGGACGACATGGGAACCATTGTGTCAGCCGCCGCGTCGAACACCCCGAGAGCACACACCGACCGGGGGAGAAACATGAAGATCGAGCCGACACCGAACCAACACGTCGCTCACGCAACCACACTCGCCATCGTTCGAATGAAAACGATCGAAGCATTTCGTACCCGCGGAATGGTGGTGCACCGTGAGGATGCGACCACGCTCGGCGCGGAGTCGGGTGCACGCTTCCCGCTCGACAACGTGTTCGCCCGCTGCTCGGGTGCGCCCCGGTCGGCGTGGGACAGCATCATCGGCGGCCATGTCCAGGTCATGATCGAGGCGATGCGCGAGTCCGCTCCGGCGTTCATCGCAGGCCTGTCCGACGACGAGTTCCATTCGAAACTCCGTGAACGCGTCGTCGCGCCGTGCGTGTTGGAATCGATGGGTTCGTACAGTTATTCGGTTCCCCTGCTCGCGGCACCCGATGCGCCGAGGCGGGTGTTGAATCTGTCGTCTCCGAATCGAGCTCTGACGTTGTCCGACAGTCACTTCGAGGGGCGCGACATCGACGCTGCGTGGGCTGCGGGTCGCAAGAACACTGCGGCGATCGAGTTCGAGGGAGCGCAGTTGCTCGAACGCGAGGGGGTCTGCATCGAGGTGCTCGACGGCGATTCGATCTATCTCGCGTCGAAGATCGCCGATATGACCACGTTGATTTCGTCGCATCTGGGCGAATGCCTGTACGGCGTACTCTTCGCCGTCCCCAACGCGTACGAATTCGCCTTTCATCGGCCCCGCGACGCCGACGACGCAGTCGCGGCAGCCACCGCACTCGCCGAGCTGGCCGACGTGTTCTCTCGCGATACACCGAGCCCACTGTCGCGCTCGGTGTTCTTCTGGCGAGACGGCGAGTATTGCGACGTGACGCACGGGCCTACGGGTATCTTCACCTCAGCGTTGACCGAACTACGCGCACGCGCGGCCTGACTGCGAACACGTGCCGACAGACCCGCTATTCAGGCGGCGGAGTGGTCGGTCGTCCCGCTGCAGCGTCGCGAATCCAGTCGGGTACGGGTTGATAATCGCGTTCGGCCATGGTGATGTACGCGCGGGCAGCGGCAGCGGCGACCGTTGGCCGTGGTGCTTTGATGTTGCGTTCGTCGGTGGTGGTCATCGCGGGTCCTCTTGCTCGCTCTCGCCGTGAGTGTCCTCGGTTTCGCGCGGTTGCGCCAGTGCGCGACGTGCAGACCGGCCCGAAACGGCCAGCAGCACCTTGCGTTCGGTGCTGGCGATGAGAGCGACCCCGACGACGGCCAGAACGCCGACGACGAGGGTGACCCACGATTGGGCGGGCATCTGCAGCTCAGTGCGCCCCGGATACGCAGAACACGTTGCCGTCGGGATCGCTCAGCGTCACCCAGCGAAAGTCACCCATGGTGTGCTGCTCGACCTCGCTCGCACCCGACTCGACCAGCCGAGAGACCTCGTCGTCGAGGTTCTCGGTCGTCACGTCGAGGTGGACGCGATTTTTACCCGGCGACGGGTCGTCGACCTTCTGGAAGGCCAGTCGATACGGGGCCGAAGCGAGGGCGACGACGTAGAACCAGCCGTCGTTCTCCTCGACGATCGATCCGTCGACCTGTGAGGCCCACCAGCGAGCGAGCGGGCCCGGGTCGGTGGAATCGAACGTGATCATGCCCAGGGTCAGTGTCATGGCGGAAGATTAGACCCACCCACCGACACGAAAATCAGGCGTTGACGATCGCGTCCAGTGCCGAGTAGAAGATGCCGAGCCCGTCGTCGCTCGGGCCGGTCAACGGCTCGGTGGCGTGCTCGGGGTGGGGCATCAGGCCGACGATCCGACCGTTTGCCGACGAGATTCCGGCAATACCGCGCTGCGAGCCGTTGGGGTTGCTCCCGCTGTAGCGGAACACGACCCGCCCTTCACCTTCGAGCTCGTCGAGCACGCTCTGCGATGCCTGGAATCGGCCCTCGGCGTTCTTGACCGGAATCAGGATCTCGGCATCCTGCTCGTATCGCGACGACCATGCCGTGCCGGCATTCTCGACCTTCAACCACTGGTCGCGGCACACGAAATGCAGGCCCTCGTTGCGCGTCAACGCTCCGGGAAGCAGTCCGACCTCGCACAACACCTGAAAACCGTTGCAGATACCCAGGATCGGCATCCCGCCCTCTGCCGCCTTGACGACGGACTCCATCACGGGAGCGAAGCGGGCGATCGCACCGGCTCGCAGATAGTCGCCGTACGAGAATCCGCCGGGGACGACGATGGCGTCGACGTTCTTCAGATCGGCGTCGGCGTGCCACAGGCTGACGGCTTCGCCGCCGGCGAGAGTCACGGCGCGGGATGCGTCGACGTCGTCGAGAGTTCCGGGGAACGTGATGACTCCTACGCGGGCGCTCATGAGATGCGGGTCACTTTCCAGTCCTCGATCACCGTGTTGGCGAGCAGCGATTCGGCAATCTTCTCGAGTTCGGCGTCGTCGACGGAATCGTCGATCTCCAGCTCGAAGCGCTTGCCCTGACGCACATCGGACACACCGGAGATTCCCAGCCGGCCCAGCGCACCTGCGATGGCCTGACCCTGCGGATCGAGAATCTCGGCCTTGGGCATGACATCGACTACGACTCGGGCCACGAAAGCGCTCCTTGAAATACGTACAGCAAGACAGTTACCGGCAGGTGGGAGTCTACGCAGCCCTGGCCAGCGGAGTGAAACCGCGCTTACTGTGGGGTGCATGCGGCTGACACACTTCGGACATTCCTGCGTTCTGGTCGAACTCAACGGCACCACGGTGCTGTTCGATCCCGGCACGTTCTCTCACGGATTCGAGGGCATCACCGGGCTCGACGCCATCCTGGTCACTCACCAGCACCCGGATCATGTTGATCTGCAGCGACTTCCCGCGCTTCTCGACGCCAATCCCCGCGCCGAGCTGCACGCCGATCCCATGACGGCAGGCCAGCTCGGAGGGAAATGGATCGCGGCCCCGGCGGGCAAGGACTTCTCCGTGGGCGGCATCACCGTCACCGGAGTCGGCGGCACGCACGCCGTCATCCATCCGGAATTGCCGGAGATCGACAACACCGGTTATCTGCTCGGTACTCCGGAGAACCCGGGGCAACTGTTCCATCCGGGTGACTCGTTGTTCGTTCCCGAGCAACAGGTCGAGGTACTGGCATTGCCCGCGGCAGCGCCGTGGTCGAAGCTGTCCGAGACGGTCGAATTCCTCCGTGCGGTGGCACCGAGGATGGCGTTCCCCATTCACCAGGCCGTCGTCGCGGAACAGGCGAGGGGCATCTACTACGGACGCTTCAAGGAGATGTCCGACGCCGAAATCCGCGAACTCCCCGAGGAATCGTCCGTCTCGATCTAGCCGGTGACCTCGGGCGGGAGGGTGCCGATCATGGTCACTTGCGTTCCGTCCCACTGGTAGTCGATCGTCGCCGGTCCGCCGGTCGGGTTCGCATTGGCGTCATCGGCGAGTGGCCAGCGGTAGTTCACTGTGATCGTGTCGGCGGACTGTGCCGCCACCGACGTGAACCCGTACGGCTCCAGCGTCGCGGTGCCGAGGTACTCGGCGTCGTGGAAGAAGAGCAGATGCGTCGGCGAGCTGACCGTCGCGCCGTACGGGAGGGCTTCGACCCAGGTGAACGACGCACAGGGATCGCCCATGTCGGTGGCGACCCACGGTGAATCTGCGAACACGAGCGGCAGCGAGTCCACCGCCTGCGGTACCGGCCCCCACGTCAGATCCAGGCACAGCGGCTCGGCTTCCGACGGACCCATGGGAACCAGGTCGCTGGCCTCCTCGGGTGGCGTTCGCTGCGGCTGCGCTCCCTCGGTCACGGTGGCCGGGTCGGGTGTCACCGTCACCGAGCTCGTCGCCGTGGTCGTCGGAACGGCCGAGGACGGTGCTGCCGACGGCGTTCCTTGCTCCGATCCGCTGCACGCGACGAGAGCTGTTGCACCTACTGCGAGGAGCAGAAGTCGTTTCATGAAGACCGCCTGGTTCGATTTGCCCGACGCCAGGTATGTCCCCTCGCAAACATGTTCCGTTACATCTCATTTCGATCAAGGGGCCTGAACCCTGCCAGCGCAGGCGATTCTTGCTCCACTCCCCGCCCGGTCCGCGGTATTTCAGGCGGAAGCTGCCACAGAGTGGAGCGCCAGTTGCACTCGTCAGTCGAGCCGAACCAATTCCTGCAGTGCCGACTCGTCCACCGCGTCGAGTCCGTCCAAGAATGCAGCAGCGAAGGTACCCGGACGCGACGTCGAGCGAGCCGCAATCTCCGACGCGACCGCCACGTGCGCGTGCGCGGCGACGGCACCGATCAACGCAGACGGAGAAACGGAACAGTACGCAGCCGTCAGCGCACCCAACGCGCATCCGGTGGCCGTAACTCGTTGCAGCAGTGCGCTTCCGCCGCCGATCTTCACCGTCGAGCCTTGCGCGAAGATGTGGTCGACCTCGCCCGAGGCCGCTACGACCTCGGCGCGGTCGAGGAGAGAACGCGCCGCGTCGACGGAATCCGCCACGTGCGCAGACGAATCCACGCCCCGCGATCCACCCTCAGCGCCCGCGAGTCCCATCACCTCGGAAGCATTCGCGCGAATCACGCTGGGCCGATTGGCAAGTAGCTCGACGGCCACCTGAGTCCGCCAGGGAAGACCGCCCGCGCCCACCGGATCGAGTACCCACGGCTTCCCCGCTGCTCGCGCGGCAGCGGACGCCAGACGAGAACTTTCCACCTGCGCGGCCGTCGGAGTTCCGAGATTGACCAGCACCGCGTCGGCGATCTCGGCGAAGCCGGCCGCTTCCTCCGGATTGTCGACCATCGCCGGAGCCGCACCTGCCGCGAGCAGGGCATTTGCGACGAATTGCACCGACACCGTATTGGTCAGACACTGCACCAGCGGATTGCGATCACGCAGCAGTCGATGCGCGGCAACGATGTCGTCCAGGGTCACACTCAAGGCATTCATCGCTGTCGAGTCTACGACCGCTCCCACCCCGTTCGCGTCAATGGACCACCCCACCCCTTCGGATCAATGCGCCTTTCTTGCAATCTGAGTGACTGAAAGCCACATTGATCCCAATTGGAGGTACAGAGCAAGCCGGGGGCGGGGCGGGGGTTGGGGCGGGGCGGGGTGAGGCAGCGAGGAGTCAGGCCACGCGAGTTTTGGTGCGCGGGATCCATTCGTAGACTCCGGCTGCGGCGTTGTGGTGCAGGGAGAGGTCGATGGCATCGAGGATTGCCTGTCGGGGCGCGGGGCGTCCGAGTTGTTTGGCGCTGATGGCCAGGCGCACCACTCCCCCGCGTCGGGCGGTGCGGCCGGCCCCAAGTACGAGTGCTTTGAACCACCAGGGTTCGGCTTTGAAGCCTTCGCCGATTCCCCAGACCCGGGCGCGGATGGTGCCGTCGCGGTCGAGGTCGTGAATACCGTTGAGCGAGGCGATCATTCGGAATCCTGCATCCGGGAGCGCCTCGATGGCTCCGGGTGAGGCGATCCAGCGCGGAGCGGCGAACACTCGGGTACGCAGGCCGGTCTGTTCCATGACGCGGTCGGCGGCCATCAAGCGCAGTCGAGCTTCGTGACGCGGCAGTGCAGAGAATTCGGAGCGTCGACGCTTCGTCGCGGCCTGGTCGTAGCCGTGCAGAACGATGGCGTCGCCGCCGTCGCGTCGGGCCCGCAACCACTCCTGGGTGGGCACGTCGGCTGCGAGACGGTATTTGTCTTTCAGGCGCGGTGCGACGAGCAGCGACAGCGGGACGCCCCGTCCGTCGAGTTCTCGCGCGAACTCGGCGGCATGCTCGTAGGTGTCGTTCTTGATTCCGCTCACCGACACGATCAGGCGTCCAGACATGACTCGAGCCTCGCACACCAGCGTGAACGAGGCTCGACGTCGATGCAGACAGAAGCTAAACGGCGATCGTTTCCTTCGGCAGGATCTTGTCGATCGCGGCGAGGACCTCGGGTGCGTCCGGCTCGGTGCGCGGGCGGAACCGGTTGGTGACGACGCCATCCGGGGAGATCAGGAACTTCTCGAAGTTCCACTGAACGTCTCCGGCGGTGCCGTCGGCGTCCTCGGTCTTGGTCAGTTCGGCGTAGAGGGGGTGCCGGTTGTCACCGTTGACGTCGACCTTCTCGGTCATCGCGAACGTGACGCCGTACGTGGTGGAGCAGAAAGTTTCGATTTCTTCGGCGGTGCCGGGCTCTTGGCCACCGAACTGGTTACACGGCACCCCGACGACCGACAGGCCACTGGCGGAGTACTCGTTGGCGAGCTTCTCCAGCTTTTCGTACTGCGGGGTCAGTCCGCACTTGGATGCGACATTGACCACGAGGACGGCCCGTCCGGCGTACTCGTCGAGCGAGGTGGGCGCACCACCCAGCGTGTTGATGCCGATGTTCTGAACTTCAGTCATCATCCGAACTTACCTGTGAGTACCGACAGAATGGAACCGACGCACAAAAGCAAGTACGACCCCGCTGGTGGCAGGGCCGTACTTGCGTTCTTCCGAACCGGGCGACGGGGGGATGCGCGTCGCCCGGCAGGTTCTTATGCCTTGGCGGCGTTCTTCTCGATGATGACCTGCTTGTCGGCAGGCCGGTCGTCCTCGGGGAGGTGGTCGTCGACCATGGTCTCCTCGTCGAACGGGTGCTTGCCGTCGAGCACCTCGGTGACTCGGGCTGCGTCGATCGTCTTGGTCCACGTACCGACCAACAGAGTGGCAACGGCGTTACCGGAGAAGTTGGTGACGGCGCGAGCCTCGGACATGAACCGGTCGATTCCGACGATGAGCTGAACACCGTCGAGCAGTTCCGGGCGGTGGCTCGACAGGCCGCCGGCGAGAGTCGCCAGGCCTGCTCCGGACACTCCGGCTGCGCCCTTGGAGGCGATGATCATGAACAGCAGCAGCGAGAACTGCTCCCCGATGGAGAGCGGCATGTTCATGGCGTCGGCGATGAAGATCGAGGCCATGGTCAGGTAGATCGCGGTGCCGTCGAGGTTGAACGAGTAACCGGTGGGGACGACGATGCCGACGGTGGTGCGCTCGACTCCGACGTGCTCCATCTTGGCGATCAGACGCGGCAGGGCCGATTCGGAGGACGACGTGGCAACGATGAGCAGGTACTCCCGGGCCAGGTACTTGACCAGCTTGAAGATCGAGAAGCCGGAGACGAACTTGAGAATCAGGCCGAGGAAGAAGAATACGAAGATGAAGCAGGTGATGTAGAAGGCCAGCATCAGAGTGCCGAGCTGAATCACTGCGTCGAAGCCGGTCTTGCCGACGACACCGGCGATGGCACCGAAGGCACCGATCGGGGCGAGCCACAGGATCATCGTCAGGATGCGGAAGACGAGCTTCTGTACTGCGCCGATGCCCTTGAGGATGCCTTCACCCTGCTTGCCCATGGCCTGCAGTGCGAAACCGACGAGGATGGCGACGAACAGCGTCTGCAGAACAGAACCGGCCGTCAGCGACGAAAGCAGCGATGTCGGAATGATCCCGGCGATGAAGTCCATCGTCCCGCCCGCCTCGTGGGCGGTGTCGGCGAGCTTGAGTCCGGCGTCGTTCGGCGTGATGTTCAGGCCGTCACCGGGCTTGATGAGGTTGCCGACAACCATGCCGATACCGAGGGCGATGGTCGACATGCCGATGAAGTAAGCGAGCGCCAGGCCGCCGACTCGGCCGACGCTGGCTGCGGCGCGTACCGATCCGATGCCGAGGACGATGGTGCAGAAGATGACCGGGCTGATCATCATCTTGATCAGGCTGACGAAGAGCGTGCCGAGGATCGACAGGTCGGACGCGAAATCCTTGGCCACCAGCCCGACGATGATGCCGGCGATGACGGCGATGATCACCGCGATGTAGAGCCAGTGCGTTCTGTCGCGCTTCTTCTTCGGCTCGGACGACGGATTGTCGTTCCGCTCAGCGTCGGTGCTGATAGTCATGGACGTTCCTTAGTGTTCCGGTGGTGCGTGAATGTGGCTGGTGGCTTCGTGATCGCCGGAGTGGAGTGAGGTGGGTCACCCCTGCTGAGAGATGATGTTGCTGCACCCAGTGACTGGAGTCACCTATACGTTCATTCTGTTCACATCGATGTTTCTTGTCCGAAAGGAATGTGTTGTCCTCGAAGCGGCCGCTGAGTGTGGCGGGCCAGGTATTGGTCCTGCAACTGGTCGTCATGGCCGTCGTCGTTCTCGCCGGCGGGATCCTGACGATCCTCAACGAGAGGTCCAACAGCGACGACGCCACCCGACGTGAGGTGACGGCGATCGCGGTGAGTATCGCCAACGAACCGTCGACGCCGCTGGCCATCGAATCCGAAGACCCGACGTCTCGTCTGCAGCCGGAAACGGAGAAGATCAGGCAGGTCACCGGGGTCGATTTCATCGTCGTCATGGCTCCCGATCGCACCCGCTTCACGCACACCACCGTCGACCTGATCGGTAAACCGTTCAGCGGCAACATCGATCGCGCACTGCTCGGCGAGACGTTCACCGAGACGTACGTGGGCTCTCTCGGCCCGTCGATCAGAGCGGTCACACCCGTCACCGATACCGACGGCGAGATCGTCGGTCTCGTGTCCGCTGGAGTCACTCGACAGAAGATCAGCGATCAGTTCCTGCAAGGCCTGCCGTTGATCCTCGCAGTCGTGCTCGCGGCCTTCGTCGTGGCCGCGGCCGGTTCGACGCTGCTCAGCCGCCGGCTACGGCGTCAGACATTGGGAATGGCTCCGGCCGAATTGCGGACGATGTACGAGCATCACGACGCCGTTCTGCATTCCATCGGCGAGGGCCTGTTGGTGTTCGGACGCAGCGACGAGGCGGAGTTGGTCAACGACGAGGCCCGACGCCTTCTCGACCTACCGGACGGGCCGGTATCGCTGACGTCGTTGCCGGAGTCGATGCAACAGATGGACACCGGGATCGTCCGCGGTGAGCTGCATCTGACGAAAGATCGTGTACTCGTCGTCAACCAGGATCCGGTCATGTGGGAGGGCAAACGCCTGGGTAACGTCCTGACGATTCGCGATCAGACCGAGTTGCGTTCGTTGATGGGCGAATTGGATTCGGTGCGCAGTTTCGCGGAGTCACTGCGCTCGCAGGCGCACGAGGCGGCGAATCGGTTGCACACGGTCATCACGATGGTCGAACTCGGTCGGCCCGAAGAAGCCGTCGAATTCGCGACGGCCGACCTCGAACTCTCGCAGACGCTCATCGACCGGTTGATGAACGCGGTCGGCGAGCCTGCGCTCGCGGCGCTGTTGCTCGGCAAGGTCAGCCAGGCTGCCGAACAGGGCGTCGAGCTGACGATCACCGACGACACGGCGATGGAACACGAAGGGGTTCTGACTGCTCGCGAATTGGTGACGCTGGTAGGCAATCTGATAGACAATGCGATCGATGCCTCGAAAGAATCCGACCAGCCGTGGGTCGAAGTGACGGTCCGCGACGCCGACGGCGAACTCGTCGTCCGGGTGGCCGACAGCGGTCCCGGCATGCCACCGGAAACCCTGAAAGCTGCTCTCCGGCGCGGATATTCGACCAAATCCGGATCTCGCGGACTCGGCCTCGCGCTCGTGACGCAGGTGATCACGCGGCACGGTGGCACGTTGACCTCGGAAGTGACGTACGGGTCGGTGTTGGTTGCGACCATCCCGGGAGCGACGTCGTGATCCGCGTACTGATCGTCGACGACGAACCGCTCATCGCCGAGGCACACAAGACGTACGTCGAGCGGACGCCCGGTTTCGACGTTGCCGGCGTCGCACACACCGGCGCTGCGGCCATGCGATTCGCCAGCACCGAACCCGTCGATCTGGTGTTGCTGGACATCGGCCTGCCCGACGCCAGTGGCATCGACGTCGCTGCGGCGCTCGGCGGTCTACGTCCGAGCCCCGACGTCATTGCGATCACCTCCGAACGTGATCTGTCGGTAGTTCGTTCCGCAGTGGCGCACGGCATCGTGCTGTATCTGCTCAAACCGTTCACGTTCGCTGCGTTCCGCGACAAGCTCGAGCGCTATCGCGAATTCCACGATGCATTACCCGCCGGCGAGAACGCGTCGAGTCAACGAGACATCGACCGTGCGATGGCGCATCTACGCACGGCCGACGAACGCGTCTCCACCCCCAAAGGCATTGCCCCACAGACGATGGACGGCATCACCGCCAGCGTCAAGCAATCCGTCGACGGCCTCAACGCCTCCGAGGCGGCCAAGGTTGTCGGCGTATCCCGGGTGACGGCCTGGCGCTACCTCGAACGACTGGCCGACGACGGCCTGGTCACCCGGCACACCGAATACGGCAAAGCCGGGCGACCGCAGGTCCGCTATGTGTGGCGCTGACGCGCCAGTGGTGTGGTTGAGTGCCCCCTGGGGCGCTTGATCACTCCACTGCGGCGCCAGCCGCACTCACGATCCACGCGTACTCGAAAGCCGCTTCTTTCCATTTCTCGTAGCGTCCGCTGACTCCGCCGTGTCCGGCGCTCATTTCGGTCTTGAGGAGCAGGTCCGAGTCACCCGTCTTCGTGGCACGCAGGGCCGCAACCCATTTGGCCGGTTCGACGTACAGGACGCGGGTGTCGTTGATGGACGTGATCGCGAGGATCGACGGGTAGTCCTTGGCCTCGACGTTCTCGTAGGGGCTGTACGACTTCATGTAGTCGTACACCTCCTTGTCCGCCAACGGGTTACCCCACTCGTCCCATTCGATCACCGTCAACGGCAGCGACGGGTCGAGGATGGAGGTGAGTGGGTCGACGAACGGAACGTTGGCCAGGATGCCGTTGAACAGCTCGGGTGCGAGGTTGGCCACCGCGCCCATCAGCAGACCACCTGCGCTTCCGCCGTCGGCGACCAGATGCTTCGGTGAGGTACGGCCGGTGTCGATCAGATGCTGTGCGGCAGCGATGAAGTCGGTGAAGGTGTTCTTCTTCTGCAGCGTCTTGCCCTGGTCGTACCAGTGCCTACCCATCTCACCGCCGCCGCGCACGTGTGCGACGACGAAGACGATGCCGCGGTCGAGCAGAGACAGACGCGCCACCGAGAACGACGGGTCCATCGATGCCTCGTACGATCCGTAGCCGTACAGCAGCGTGGGAGCAGGCCCCTCGGGGACGTCCTTGCGAGCGATGACCGACAGCGGAATCTGTGTTCCGTCCGGCGCGGTCGCCCACTCTCGGTGCTGCACATAGTCGCCGGCATCGAACTCACCGAGAACCGGCTGCGATTTGCGGAGCAGCAGTTCGCCACTGGCGATGTCGAGGTCGTACACCTGACCGGGCGTGATGAAGGAGGTGTAGACCATCCGCAGCAGCGGCTGATCCCACTCCGGGTTCGAACCCGCACCGACGGAGTAGAGCTCCTCGTCGAATTCGAGCTCGCGATACTCACCGTATCCCTCGTCGGTCAGCGGCCAGATCGCCATGCGGGTCAACGCTTCTCGGCGGTAGGTGAAGATCAGGTGGCTGGCGAAGGCGTCGATGTCCTCGACTCGGACGTCGCTCTGATGCGGAACCAGAATGCGCTGATCGAGTGGATCGCTGACCGGGGCCTCGGCGAGCAGGAAGTTCTCGGCCTTCTCCCCCTCGGTGCCCCAGCCGTTGACCGAGCCGTTGTGGGTGATCAGGAAGCGATCCTCACCGGCCACGACGGCGTGTTCGATGCTGTACTCGATGCCGTCCGTGCGCGGCAGCACGACGCGGAATTCGCCCTCGGGATCGGTGGATTCGAGGACGAGGCACTCGGAGGTGATCTTCGAGCCGACCCAGATCATCAGGTACTTCTCGCTACGGGTGGAACCGAATCCGACCCAGTAGCTCTCGTCGGGCTCGTGGAAGACCTTGACGTCCTCGGCCTTACCGAGGGTGTGCCGCCAGACGGTGTCGGGACGCCAGGACTCGTCGACCGTCAGGTAGAAGACATGCGTGGCGTCGGCGGTCCAGGTGGCACCCGGCGCGACGTTCTCGATGGTGTCGGCGAGCAGTTCACCGGTCTCGAGGTTCTTGAAACGCAGCGTGTACCGCTCGTCGCCCTCGGTGTCGGTGGAATACGCCAGCAACGTGCCGTCGAGGCTGATCGAGAATGCCCCGAGCGAGAAGAAGTCGTGACCCTCCGCCTCGACGTTGGCGTCGAGCAGGATCTGCTCCCCCGGCACGTCCACGTCGGAAGACAGCGTCGGCGGTGTCCAGTCGTCGGGAGAGTCGACGGGGCAACGGCATTGGAGGCCGTACGACTTACCCTCGACGGTGCGCGAGTAATACCACCACTGGCCCATGCGCGTCGGCACGGACAGGTCGGTCTCCTGGGTGCGCGATTTGATCTCGTCGAAGATCTTGCCGCGGAGTGCTTCCAGTCCGGCCGTCTGCTGCTCGGTGTACGCGTTCTCGGCTTCGAGGTAGGCGATCACCTCGGGGTCTTCCTTGGCGCGCAACCACTCGTAGTTGTCGATGAACGTGTCGCCGTGATGGGTGCGCCCCTGCGGCACCTTCTTGGCAATGGGAGGGGTGATCGTCATGGCGTGACCCAATCGTCGAAGTTCAGGCCCGAGATGCGCTCGTAGGCCTCGATGTAGCGGCTGCGCGTTGCGGCGACGACGTCGTCGGGCAACGGTGGCGGTGGGGTGTCGGACGCTCGGTCCCAGCCGGATTCGCCGGTCAGCCAGTCGCGAACGAACTGCTTGTCGAAACTGGGCTGAACGCGACCCTCTTCGTACGAATCGGCAGGCCAGTAGCGCGAGGAATCGGGGGTGAGCACCTCGTCGGCGAGAACGAGGTTGCCGTCGGCATCGGTCCCGAACTCGAACTTGGTGTCCGCGAGAATGATTCTGCGTTCCAGAGCGAAGTTGGCTGCACGCGAATAGATCTCGATGGTGTCTTCGCGGAGTTTGAAGGCCAGCTCGGCACCAACCAGTTCGACGGCCTGGTCGAACGTGATGTTCTCGTCGTGCTCGCCCAGTTCGGCCTTGGCGGCAGGAGTGAAGATGACCTCGTCGAGTTTGCTCGATTCGATCAGGCCGGGCGGCAGTTCGACGCCGCACACGGCACCGGTCGCGTTGTAATCCGCCAACCCGGATCCGGTGAGATAGCCGCGAGCAACGCACTCGATCGGCACCATGTTCAGCTTCTTCACCACCAGGGCGCGGCCGATCAGTTCGGCGGGGATGCGTTCGTCGAGCGGATCACCGGCCAGGTGATTGACGCCGCCGAGCTCCTCGAAGAAGAACACGCTCATCGCCGTCAACACACGTCCCTTGTCCGGGATCGGGGTGTCGAGGATGTGGTCGTAGGCCGAGATTCGATCGCTCGCGACGAGCAGCAGATGCGCGTCGTCGATCGTGTACAGATCGCGGACCTTGCCGCCGGCCAGATGCTCGTAGCTACTCAGTGATGGTCGCACGAGGCTCAACACTATCTGGGCCGGTGCCGCCACGTCGGCGGGCAGGGATCACAATGAGTAGCAATGGCAACGACCGAATCGACCCCGGACATCGGATTCCGCTCCGAACGCGGTCCCATCCTGATCGCGCTGATGCTCAGCTCGTCGCTGGTTGCGCTGGACGCGACGATCATCGCCACTGCGGTGCTCACCATCGTCGGCGACCTCGGCGGGTTTGCGCAGTTCCCGTGGTTGTTCTCGATCTACCTGCTGGCACAGGCTGTCTCGGTGCCGCTCTACGGCAAATTGTCCGATCTGTTCGGGCGCAAGAAGATCATGGTGTTCGGCATCGCGGTGTTCTGCCTGGGCTCGATTCTGTGCGGCCTGGCGTGGAGCATGCCTGCTCTGATTGCTTTCCGCGCGATTCAGGGACTCGGCGCGGGTGCCGTCCAGCCGATGTCCATCACCATCGCGGGCGACATCTACACGCTGCCCGAGCGCGCCAAGGTGCAGGGCTACCTGGCCAGCGTGTGGGCGATCTCTTCGGTGCTCGGCCCCGCCCTCGGTGGCGTCTTCTCCGAGTACCTGTCGTGGCGGTGGATCTTTTTCATCAACATTCCGCTGTGCGCGGTGGCGGCGTTCATGTTGCTGCGCAAGTTCGAGGAAGGCGCTGTCGAACGCGCCAAGCCGAAGATCGATTACCTCGGTGCCGCTCTGCTCACCGTCGGCGCGACGATGGTGCTCCTCGGCCTGCTCGAAGGCGGCCAGTCCTGGGCCTGGGGTTCGCCGATCAGCATCGCGATCTTCGTCGTGGGCTTCCTACTGCTGGCGGTGTTCGCATGGGTCGAGTCCCGCGCCGAGGAGCCGATCCTGCCGCTGTGGGTGTTCACCCGGCGGGTGCTTGTGGTCAGCAGCTTCATCTCGTTGCTCGTCGGCGCATTGATCCTGGGACTGACGTCCTACGTCCCGACCTTCGTACAGGGCGTGTTCGGCACCGGAGCCATCATCGCCGGCTTCTCGCTGTCCACGCTGACCCTCGGCTGGCCGATCGCGGCATCCCAGTCCGGGCGGGTGTACCTGCGCTTCGGCTTCCGCACGACGGCAGTGGTCGGCGGTTCGATCGGGATCGTGGGTACGGCACTGACGACTCTGCTCGACGCCGATTCGCAGATCTGGCACGTCGCGGCGATGTGCTTCGTCATCGGCCTCGGCATGGGGTTGATCGCGAGCCCCACCTTGATCGCCGCACAGTCGAGCGTCGAGTGGGCCGAACGCGGCGTCGTCACCTCCACCAACATGTTCGCCCGTTCACTCGGTAGCGCCGTCGGCGTCGCGGTGTTCGGTGCCATCGTCAACGCCCGTGTGTCCGGAGATCCAGAACCCGAACAACTGTCCGACGCCATCCATCTGGTCTTCATCGGAGTGCTGGTCGCCGCCGTCCTGATGACTGTCGCTGCGGTGTTCATGCCCAGGCGCACGGCCCGATAACTCGCCCACTGGTCCCGCCGCGTACCGCGACCGGAACCCTGCGTCACGGCATCAACGCACCGAACGCGGAAACCAGTGCACCGGTGAGGTCACCGAGACCTTCACGGCTGTACCGGGAGCGAATCGGTCGCAGGCCCGAGCGACGACGCGCAGCCGGAGCCCGGTATCGCGGTGTCGCACAGTGACCGAGCATTCGGGGCCGGTGAACACTTCGTGTTCGACGAGAAATTCGCCGTCCTCGCGCTCCGAGACCACCAACTGTTCGGGCCGGAGCAAGACCTGCCCCATACCCGTTGCCCTGGTGGTGGATTCGAGACGACCGAGAACGGTGTCGACCCAACCGTCGCGCGCGGCAGCGTCGACGTAATAGGCGTCGCCGACGAAGCTCGCCACAGCCGGCGTGGTGGGCCGCTCGTACAGTGCACGCGGCGTATCGACCTGCGCACAGCGCCCGCCCAGCAGAACCGCAACCCGATCCGCGGTGCCCAGAGCCTCGGCCCGATCGTGGGTGACGAGAATCGACGCGGTCTTGCTGGTGAGCAACAACTCTCGCACGTCCTGCCGAATCGAGGTCCGCAGACCTGCATCGAGAGCAGCGAACGGCTCGTCCATCAACACCACCGACGGAGCCGGGGCCAACGCGCGCGCCAACGCGATCCGCTGCTGCTGCCCGCCCGAGAGTTCGCTGGGTCGAACCGCACCGGCGTCGGGCAGTCCGACGAGCTCGAGCATCTCGTCGACGCGTCGGGCCCGTTCGGCTCGGCCGGACAGGTACGGCCGCACGAACCCTGTGCGCAAACCGAATTCGATGTTTCGGCGCACCGTCAGATGTGGAAACAGTCCACCTTCCTGCGGCATCAGGCCTACTCCCCGCTTCTCCGGTGGCACCTGAACACGCCCGGCGACGGAGAGGTCGCGCCCGTCGGCGGTGATGCGGCCCGCGTCGATACGGTGCAGGCCTGCGATCGATCGCAGCAGAGTCGTCTTGCCGCAGCCTGAGGGTCCGAGAACGGCGAGCATCTCACCGTCGCCGAGGTCGAGATCGATTCCGTGCAGCACCGTCGTACTGCCGTACGAGGCAACGAGATCGGACATCACCATGCTCATGACAGTGTCACTCGCTTTCGCGTCGTACGCCGCAGCGCCCGAGTCAGGACGATCGTCGGGACCACAGAGATCAGGATCAACGCGAGGGCGTAAGGGGCTGCCTCGCCGTAGCGGAATGCCTCGGTGGTGGACCACAGCGTGGTCGCGAGCGTGTCCACACCGCGGGGACGCAGCATCAACGTCGCCGGTAATTCCTTGGCGACGGTCAGGAACACCAGGGCGGCTCCGGCCGCGATGCCGGGCGCGGCGACAGGAATCGTCACCCGCAGGTCGGTGCGCACTCGCCCGGCACCGAGGGTCCGTGAAACATCCTCGAGCACAACCGGAGTGGCGTCGACGACCGATCGGGTGCTGCCGACGGCCAACGGCAGGAACAGCACCACGTACGCCAGCACCAGCAGCACCGCGGTCTGATAGAACGACGGCAGAAATCTGATTCCGAGAAACACCGTCGCCAGTCCCACGGTGATACCCGGGAGACCGTGCGCAATGTACGTGGACAACTCGGCGGTGCGCGCACTGCGGGACGTGGACCGGGCCGCGAACAACGCCACCGGCAACGCAAGCACGGCTACCACCAGAGCAGCAGTCGCCGAGTACTGAACTGTCTTGGCGCTGACAGCCAGCACGTCCGCCCAGTCGACGGTGAAGCGCAGCGATCGACTGAGCCATCGCGCCAGGGCCAGAATCGGTACCAGCACCGAAACACCGAGGGCTGCAACGATAACGGCCAGAGCAGGCACGCGCCACCGGCCAAGAACCACAGGCTCGGCCATCCGGTCGGTACCCGATCCCACGCGCGCCGTGGCCCCGCGTCGAGCACGCCGTTCGAGGAGGGTCAACACCAACGCGCCCACCACGAGGACCAACCCGAGAACAGCGGCCGCGGTGCGATCGAGCCCGCCGCGGTAGGCGCTGTAGATGCCCAGAGTGAAGGCGTCGTACCGCATCAGTGCCACCGCCCCGAAGTCACTGATAGTGTACAGCGCCACCAGCAGCGCGCCTGCTGCCGCAGCCGGAACGACGCGACGGCACTCGACGGTCAGTGCGGTGCGTACCGCCCCGCGGCCGAGGGTGCGGGACACTTCGGCCAACGACGGGTCCGCGGTGGCGAACGCCGCGGACACCGGCAACATCACCAGCGGGAAGCACGACAACGTGAGCACCAGCGCAGCACCGGAAAATCCTGCAAGGGAGGGAAATTCAGCGATCCACAGATAACCGGACACGTACGACGGGATGGCCAGCGGTGCCGCGAGGATCATCGAGAAGATGCGTCGACCCGGTAGATCGGTTCGGACGGTCAACCAGGCGAGCAGCGTGCCCACCACGACGGAGGCGACCACCACGGTGAGCGCGAGCGTGGCCGTCCGGACAACGAGGTCGAGGGTGCGTTGCCGCAGGAGCAGCCGCAGTACCTTCTCGGTTCCGCCGTCGAACGCTCGAACGAACAGGTACACCAAGGGTGTCAGCGTCAGCGCTCCCACGCACAACGCGGTCGTCCCGAGAACGGGACGACCGCCGAAGTGGCGCCGCAGAAGCGGCTGGAGTGCGGACACGAACACCGACTAGATGATGCCGACGTCGGTGAGCAGGGTCTGGGTCTCCTCGAGGGACGAGAGTCGGCCCAGGTCGAGGTCGGTCGAACCCAGGTCCGACAGCGGCGGCAGGTCGTAGTCGGACGTGACGCCGTCGATGACGGGGTATTCGGCGGTCTCGTTGGCGAAGTACGTCTGCGATTCGGTCGAGAGCAGCTCGCGCACGAAATCGAATGCCGCTTCCTGGTTGTCCGACGCCGCCAGCACACCGGCACCGGCGACGTTGATCAATGCGCCGGGGTCGCCGGGCTCGAAGTAGTGCAGCTCGACGGGAGCGTCGGCACCGTTCTCGTCCTTGAACGGGTACCAGTAGTAGTGGTTGAGCAGTCCCGTGGAGACCTGCCCGTCGTTGACGGCGGTCAGCAGCGGACCGTTGCCCTCGAACGCGACCGGCTCGTTGGCGACGAATCCTTCGAGCCAGGTGCGCGCACCCTCCTCGCCGCGCTGCACGCGCAATGCGGTGACGAACGCCTGGAACGACGCGTTGGTGGGTGCGTAGCCGATCTGTCCGCGCCAGCGTGGGTCGAGCAGTCCGTCGATACCGGTGGGCAGGTCTGCTGCCTGCACCGAATCGGAGTTGTAGGCCAGCACGCGGGCCCGTGCGGACGTGGCGACCCAGGTGCCGTCGGTGCCGCGGTACTGCTCGGGGACGAGCGCGAGGATGTCCTCGGGCAGCGGGGCGAGCGCCCCTGCTTCGTCGAGGGCCCCCAGTGCACCTGCATCCTGGCCGTAGAAGACGTCGGCCGGCGTCGCGTCGCCCTCTTCGAGGATCTTGGCGGCCTGGGCGTTGGTGTTGCCCGAGTAGTCGACCTCGACGCCGCCGCCGATGCGTTCGATCAGGGGGTCGACGAGTTCTTCGCCGCGGCCGGAGTACACCACCAGGGCGGACTCTGCGGTGGCGGACTCGGAGGTGGAGGTGGAGGTGGTGTCACCGGAGTCCGAAGAGCTGCAGGCGACCAAACCGAGGGCAAGGGTTGCACTGCACGAGAGCAGCGCCAGACGGCGAACGGTGAACACGGTTCTCCTGACGAAAACGGGTCAAACGGACAATTCGAGAAAGTACACCACCAAGGTGAGGCTCAGCTACTTTCCCCCCCGGATTGAACGACCGGCCGCCCGGGCATTCCCGCCCGATGACCGAACGTGTGCTCGTCACCGGTGCCAGCATCGCAGGCCCCACCGTCGCCTACTGGCTCGACAGAGCGGGATACGACGTCGTCGTCGTCGAGCGCAGTCCGCAGTTGCGTCTGGGCGGCCAGAACATCGACGTCCGCGGTAGTGGACGCGAGGTGCTGCGACGCATGGGCCTGGAGCAGACCCTGCTGGCCAACGGCACCACCGAGAAGGGCACCAGATTCGTCGACGATTCCGACGCCACCATCGCGGCCTTTCCGGCCGGAGACGGATCACACGACGGACCGACGGCGGAGATGGAGATTCTGCGCGGCGAGTTCGCGCGGATTCTCGTCGAATCAGCCGGTCCGCGAACCGAGTACCGGTACGGCGATCGCGTCGTCGACGTGGCTCAGGATGCCGACGGCGTCGATGTCACGTTCGCGTCGAACGCAGCGGAGAGGTTCGACCTCGTCCTGTTCGCCGACGGGATCCGTTCCAGTAGCAGAGAACTGGCGTTTCCTGCCGAGGCGGAGACCACGCCCATCGGCCTGTACACCGCCTACGGGGTCTTGCCGAAGGGACCGAGTGACGACGGCTGGTGGCGGTGGTACAACGCCCCCGGATCCAGGGTCGCCAATCTGCGCCCGGACAACCTCGGCACGACGCGTTTCAGCCTGTCCTGGATGTCCGACGACGGCGGGTACGAAACCGCGTCCACCGAAGAAGTCGTTGCCGCCCTGCGTGCGACGTTCGCCGACGTCGGCTGGGAAGTGCCCAGAATCTTGAATTCGCTCGGACCGGATTCGGAGCTCTACGTCGACTATCTGGCCCAGGTGCAGGCCCCACGTTGGTCGAACGGCAGAATCGGCATGCTGGGCGACGCTGCTTGGTGCGCAACACCATTGAGCGGGATGGGCACCACGTTGTCGGTCACCGGGGCCTACGTGCTCGCCGGGGAACTCGCCCGAGCGCGCGATCATCGCGCCGGGTTCGAGGCCTTCGAGGCGCGCATGCGGCCGTTCGTGAATCAGGCTCAGAAGCTGCCGCCCGGCGTGCCTCGCGTCGCGCATCCGAAAACGACTGTGGGAGTAGCTGCTTTTCGCACCGTGCTGCGTCTGGCCGGATCGAAGCCGGTCCAGGCGGTCACGAGCAAATTCCTCGGTCCCGACGCGGCGACGCTGGAATTGCCCGACTACGAATTTCGGCGTTAGAGCCCGACCCGCTCGAGCAGCGCGTCGAACGCCTCGCTGGCTTCCTGCTCGGTGCGGCCGGATTCGATGACGCCGTTGTACACGGCCAGCGCCTCCTCCTGGTACTGCTTGTACTTTTCGAGCCACTTCTCCGAGTCAGCGCGCCAGTAGCCGATGATGTCGAAATACTTGTTGTCGTAGCCCAAGTCCTTGCGGAAGTACTTGCGTACCCGACGCGAGGACGACGCCTCTGCGGCGAACCACACGTAGCCGCGCCCCTCGGGTAGCGGGTAGGCGAGCACCGCGTCGTCGAGCACGCTGGCGCTGTCTCCGTTTCCGGATCCGATACGCCAATCGAACGTCACGTCGGCGGCTGTCTCGAACGTCTGGATGTCACCGCGTTCGAGTACCTCGACAATCGCGTGTGCGCGGGTGCCTGCGGGCAACTGTTCGACCAGTCGACCCAGTGCTGGAACTCCGGTCATATCGGCCACCAGCAGCAGCCAATCGACGTCGGCGGGCGGTGAGTACCACGACCGCGGACGGGTGAAGAGCACCGTCTGACCGGGGGCGGCCTGCTGGGCCCAGGTGGCCGCGACGCCACCCTCGTGTGCGAAGAAGTCGATGGTCAACTGGCCGCGGTCGGGATCGACGCGTCGGATCGTGTAGTTCCGGCCCTCCGGCGCGTTCTCGAGGCCGTGGAACCACCACAGGCCGTCGACCTCGGTCATCGGCGGCGGTGCCGACTCGCCTTCACGCGGAAAGTAGACCCCGACGCACTCGTCGGGTGCCCCGAGCGTGCGGTAACCGGCGACGTGCTCGCCGCCGAAGGTGACGCGCACCATGTGCACGGTGAGCTGCTCCACCGCAACGACGTCGGCGTAGTGGAAACCACGCTGCTGATCGGTCATCTTCGTCCTCGATACATCTCTCGTCCGACTGTGCGAGAACCCTCAGGCTAACTCGGCGGCAATTCTGTTCGATTCTAAACTAAGCCTTGCCTAGCCTGCCAGCGGCCACCTTGGGTATCACCAACGGAGTGTGCGATTCGGGATCGTCGATGATGCGGCACTGCAGTCCGAACACCGCCTCCACCAAGTCGGCGGTGACGATCTCCGCCGGTGGGCCCTCGGTGACCACCGCGCCGTCCTTCATCGCGATGATGTGGTCGGCGTATCGACATGCGTGGTTGAGATCGTGCAACACCGCGACGAGGGTGTTGCCGTTGTCCCGATTCAACGTGGCCAGCAGGTCGAGAAGTTCGATCTGGTGCGCGATGTCGAGAAAGGTCGTCGGCTCGTCCAAGAGCAACAGCGGTGTCTGTTGCGCGAGAACCATTGCCACCCACACTCTTTGCCGCTGTCCACCGGACAGCTCGTCGACCGGACGGGCCGACAGCGACGTCACTCCGGTCGCAGTCATGGCCTCCACCACCGCGGCCTCGTCCGCGACGGACCATTGCCGAATCAACTTCTGATGCGGATAGCGGCCTCGCGCAACCAGATCGGCCACCGAGATGCCGTCCGGCGCGATGGAGGTTTGCGGCAGGAGCCCGAGTCGGCGGGCGACCTCCTTCGCCGGGTACGACGAGATGGACTTGCCGTCGAGCAATACCGTGCCGCCGGTCGGCTTCAGCAGCCGCGACAACGCGCGCAACAGTGTCGATTTACCGCAGGCGTTCGGCCCGACGATCACGGTGAACTTGCCGTCGGGAATGTCGACGGTCAACTTCTCGCTGATGATTCGTTTGTCGTATCCGACGGTGATGCCGTCCGCGTACAGGCGTGGCCTCGTCGTCATTGCTTCCGCCCTTCTCGTGCCAACAACCAGACGAAGTACGCGCCGCCCACACAGACCGTCACCACGCCGACCGGAAGTTGAGTGGGCGCGAACACTCGTTGCGCTGCAACGTCACTGACGATCAGGAGCAGAGCACCCATGCATGCTGCCGGCACCATCGCCACCGACGAGGTACCGGTGAGCCGCCGAGCCAACTGCGGCGCGGCGAGCGCAACGAACGAAATGGGCCCCGCTGCGGCCGTGACCAGTGCCGTGAGGGCGACCCCGAGAATCACCAGCATCAGACGCGTCGGCTCGACGCGGATTCCGAGCGCTCTCGCCGCGTCGTCACCCATCTCGAGTACCGGTAGCCGTGTCGACAGCGCCGCCGCCACGGGGGTGACGACAGCCAGGGCCACGAGAACGGGAACCACCTGCGGCCACCCCAACCCGTTGAGTGTGCCCGCGCCCCAGACGGCGGCTGCGATTGCCTCGGAGACATCGGCTTTCACCACGAGCCAGGTATTGACGGACGCCAGGACGGCACTGACCGCGATACCGACGATGATCAATCGAAAGCCCTGCACGCCGCGCTTGTAGGCGAGCACGTACACCACGGCGGCGGCCACCAGTCCGCCGACGAGCGCGCCCGCTCCGGTCCGGTAGTAACCGCCGCCGAGCGTCAGGATAACGACGAGAGCGCCGGTGTACGCGCCGGTCGAGAAGCCGATGATGTCCGGGCTGCCCAACGGATTTCGCGTCAACGACTGAAAGATCGCACCCGACACCCCCAGGGCAGCTCCGAACAGGAATGCCAGCGCAACCCGGGGGAACCGCGACTGCATCACGACGATCTCGGTGATGCGCGGGGCGTCGCCGAACACCGCTGCGAGCACCTGGCCCGGTGGAACGTGGTAATCGCCGGTGCCGATCGCGAGGACGGCGACAACCGCTGTCAGCAACAGCAGGGCCGCGCAGACGAGGACCGTACGAACGTCGATTCGTGCGCCCAGCACTGTGCGAACGATCCACACCCTTCTGCCGAAGTCGATGTTCCCGGCGCGCGGTGCCCGGATCACAGCCCGCTCGCCTTCTTTCGGCGGACCAACAGGATCAGAACGGGAGCCCCGACGAAGGCGGTGACGATACCGACCTGCAACTCCCCCGGCTCGATGACGATTCGGCCGACGACGTCGGCGAACAACAGCAGTGCCGGTGCCGCGAACACGGTGTGGATCAGAATCCAACGCTGGTCCGGCCCGACGAACCAGCGCACCATGTGCGGCACCATCAGCCCCACGAACCCGACCGGTCCCGCCGCCGCAGTCGCTGCTCCGGCCAACAGGGTCACCGCAACGACCCCGACGGTCCGCGTCCGAAGCGCATTGGCTCCCAACGACCGGGCCAGCTCGTCGCCCAGTGCGATCGCATTGAGCGGACGCGCGACGAGCGCCGCAAGACACAGTCCGAGTACGACGAACGGGCCGGTCGCCGCCGCGATGTCGAGGCCTCGACCCGCCAACGAGCCTGCGCCCCAGAACCGCATCCTGGCGAAGGCGTCCGGGTCCAGCAGCAGCATCCCGGAGGTGACGCCGCCGAGCACCGCACCGAGGGCAATACCGGAGAGCGTCAAGCGAATCGGAGTGGCACCCGCTCGTCCCACCGAACCCAGCGCGTACACCGCGACGGTGGCGAGAACGGCACCGACGAACGCGAACCACACATAGAACCGAACGTCGGTCACGCCCAACACCCCGACTGCGAAGGCGACGAAGAGTGCCGCTCCGGCATTGACGCCCAGAATGCCCGGGTCGGCCAACGGGTTGCGCGTCATCGCCTGGATCAGCGCGCCCGCGACGCCGAGCGCGGTACCGACGAGCACACCGAGCACGGTCCGTGGAACTCGGAGCTCGCGGACGATCACCGCGTCGGTGGAACCGTTCGAAGACCACAGTGCGTGCCACACGTCACCGACAGCGATGTTCTCGGCTCCCACAGCGATACTCACCAGGCACAGAATCGCGAGGACGACGACGACGAGAATCAGACCGGCGGTCCTGCCGGCATCGGTTCGGGCCAGACCACCGACGAGAGCCGGAACATCGCTCTGTTCCGGCTCGTCGCCCGCAGTGATACCCCGCCGTTTCACACCACCGAACGCACCCTCGCACCCACCGCGGACTTGACGATCTCACCGCTGCGCACAGCGATGTTGGACAGCAGAGAGGACGTCAGACCGTGGGTGTGCTCGGTGCCGCCCTGCAGGTAGATCGAACCCGCTGTCGATCCACGCGTGACGAGCCGGTAGTCCCGCGTCACGCGAGGACCGTGCGCATCGAATTCGACGGCGTCGAACAACGGCCCGAGGATGTCGGGCAGATCGAGGGACGTGAAGCCGGTGGCATAGACGACAGCGTCGCACAGCACGTCCTCGGCCAGTCCTGTCGGCCCGTGTTCCACCGATGCCCGCACGCCCGACGCCTCCTCCGTGACATCGGCCAGTCGGGAGGCTCCGTGCACGAACAACCGGCGCTGTCCGCTGACCCGCTCGGCATACTCGCGCGCGTACAGCTCCTCGATCAGGGGCAAGTCGACGGCGGAGTAGTTGGTTCCGCGGTGATAGTGCAGCAGCTGATCGCGCAGAGAATGCGAGGACGAGTAGAAGTCGTCGACGGCGGTCGGATCGAAGATGCGGTTGGCGTAGGGGCTGTCGTCGGCCGGACTGTACCCGTACTTGCGCAGTACCGCATGCACGGACGCGTCCGGATAGGTCGAATGCAGGTAGTCGACCACTTCGGCTGCGCTCTGCCCGGCACCGACGACGACGAACGTGCGGTGAGTGCGCGACGGCAGCCGGTCGAGGTGGCCGAGCAGGTCGTGATTGTGGAATTGCCGCGCCGACGCGCTGACTCCGTCCGGCAGGGCCGCGGTCAGGCCGCCTGCGAGCACGATGTTGCGGCCGCGGACGGTCCCGGTGCGTCGCCCCTCGGTGCGGACGCCGTAACCGTCACCGGTGTCGACGACCGCGGACGCCCGCGTGCCGTAGTGCACCGCGGCGTCGACTTTGCCTGCGGCCCAGGACAGGTAGTCGTGGAACTCGAGCCGGCTGGGGAAGAACGTCTGCAGATTGATGAAGTGGTTGAGCCGGCCCCGCTCGGCGAGATACGACAGAAACGTGTACTCGCTGCTCGCATTGCGCTGGGTGGCAAGGTCTTTGAGGAAGGAGATCTGCATCGTGGTTCCCGGCAGCAACATTCCGGGGTGCCAGGCGAACTCGTCCTTCGACTCGACGAAGCACGAGGTCAGGCGCTCGGCCGGAGCGCACTGTCGATTGTGTTCCTCGATCGCGATGGCCAAGCCGAGGTTGGAGGGCCCGAAGCCGACCCCGACGATGTCGTATTCGCCGTCGAGTTCGCTGCTGTAGTCGTCGCTCGGGCTCATCGGATGCTCGCCCCCGACATCTGATCGAGCGCACCGGGGACCGGTTCGGCAGGGTCCACTCCGAGGGCAACGATGCTGTTGTCCGAGTCGACGTGCACCACGGAGGGACTGTGTGTGGGCAGCTCGGCGTTCTCGACCTGACGGAACGACATGATGATCACCAGATCACCCGGAGACACCAGATGGGCCGCAGCACCGTTGATTCCGATCACGCCGGATCCCGGATGGCCTTCGATCACGTAGGTGACCAAGCGAGCGCCGTTGGTGATGTCGACGACGTGGACCTGTTCGCCCTCGATCAGATCGGCCGCCTGCATCAGAGTCGAATCGATCGTGATGGACCCGACGTAGTGCAGATCGGCGTGAGTGACAGTGGCACGGTGGATCTTTCCACCCAGCATGGTGCGGTGCATCAGGCGTCGTTCTCCTTCTTACGGACGAGATATGGGGCAACGCTGGCGAGCTTCTCGCAGGTCTCGTCGAATTCACGTTCGGGCTTGGACTGGCCGACGATGCCGGCTCCGGCACGCAGCCATGCGGAACCCTGCTGCTCGTAGACGGCGCGCAGCACGAGTGCTGCTTCGAATTCTCCCGTCGATGATGCCTTCACGACGGCACCGGAGTACAGGCCGCGCGGTGAGTCGTCGAGCCGACCGATGGCGTCGATGGCCTCCTTCTTCGGGATCCCCGACGCCGTGACGGCCGGAAACAGGGCACCGAAGGCATCCCAGCAGGACAGGTCCTCGCGCAGGCGTGCGCGCACGGTGGACGCGAGATGTTGGACACTTCCCCGTTCGCGCACGCTCATGAAGTCCGAGACGGCCGTCGACCCCGGGCTGGCGATCGATTCGAGTTCCTCGAACGAGGTACGCACGGACACAGCGTGTTCGGTGATCTCTTTCGGATCCTGTTCGAGATCGGACTTCGCTGCCGAGTCGGCATCGGAACCGAGTCCGAACGCCCTCGTTCCCGCGAGCGGCTCGGTGGTGACGATCCCGTGTGCGTCGACGGAGGCGACCAATTCCGGGCTGAAGCCTGCGGCACGCAGATCGCCGAGATGCAGCAGAAAAGAGCGGGCCGGAGTGTTCGCCGTACGCCCGGCGCGGTAGGTGCCCGGCATGTCGAGATCGAATGGGATACGCACGCTCCGGGACAGAATGACCTTGGCGTAGTCGCCCCGTCGGATTTCCGTTACGGCCTGTTCGACGCGGCCGCGGTAGTCGTCGAGATCTCCGCCGACGTCGAGAGCGTGCACGGTCGGCAGCTCGTCGCCGACGATCGCGTCGAGCGCGGCCAGTACCGAGGCGCGGTCCTCGTCGCTGCCGGTCACCTCGACGGCATCGTGTTCGCGGCCGAAGCGGACCTCGACGCGGGGCACCACCAGGTGCGCGAGGATGTCGTCGGCGTCGCGCCCGGCGGCAGTGGACCGATCGACGTCGTGCAGGTGCTCTGCGAACCCGAAACCGACGAATCCGTAAGCGTTCCACTGTTCTCGGGTCAGGCCCGTGCACGCCTCGCTCAGGGCCGCTGCCGGGTTACCGGACCAGCTCCGCTCGGTCGGTTCTCCGGCCCCCCAGGTGGTGGTCACGAGGTGGGGCCGAAGCACGATGCGAGCGACCACGCCGCCCGCGAACACCCAGCGTCCCCGGTCCTCGTACACGACATACTCGTCGAACAATCCGGACTCCGCCAACGCGACGACCGTACGCAGTCCCCGCTGCAGTTCGGTCCCCTCGGCCGTGTCCATCGTCGTTTCTTCGACAACGGTCATTGTGTGTGCACTCCTGACGGTGAATCGGTCCGTGACCGCGCATTGCGCGCAACGTCTGCGGTCGGCATCGGCGCGCGCCTTCGATAGGGAACGCTAACCTAACCGACTCGGCAGCACAACGGCTTCCTCGGTGTCAGCGAACACGGCGTAGATCGAGCACCGAGATACCCCAGCCGACCAGCGTCGACGCCGCGACCTCGAGGCCGGCATCGGCTGCTACGCAGGCAAATTCGGCTTTCGTTCGTACACCGCTGCCGTGCATGCAGAGCATCAGCAGATCGAATTCCGACTGGTCCTCGTTGAACGACCCGTCGTTGGACAGTCGCTCGACGACCACCAATTTTCCGTTGTCGGCCAATCCTGTTGCCGCGTTGCGCAACAGCAGTGCGAGATCGTCGTCTCGATAGTGTCCGGTGACCTCGAGCAACAGATACGCGTCGAATCCGTTCCCGTGCTCCACATGCGGCTCGGACATCACGCTCTGCGGGTGATTCACCACTCGCCCTTCGAGTTCGGGCCATTTCCCGAGGTCGCGTCGAATCAGGTCGAGTTCGCTGGGCAACCCGAGCACACCCGCCGATACTCCGTCGTACCGGGAGAGAACGGAACCGAGCACCACTCCGGATCCTGCCCCCGCCACCAACAGGGTCGAGACCCCGTCGAACGAATAGTCTTGCACCAGAGCAGGACCCAGGAACGCGGCCTCGTCGGCGATGTGGTTGTGATGCAGTTCGGCGAGCCGCGGGGACGCCTCGAGGTCTTCGGTCAACGTGTTGCCGGTCAGCAGGCTCGCGCTGGCGGTACCGGTCCGCAGGCTGTCCACCAGACCTGTGATCGACAGTTCCACCCGTGCCTCGATCCCGTCCAGGTCCAGCCAGTGCGAGATCCAGTCGTCGCCGAGCATCGCCTCACCGATATCGCCGAGAATCAGATCACCGGTGGAGTTCTCGGCGAGGACGTCGACGGCACGCAGATAGCGCACGAATTTCGCGAGGGCGCGCGCGTCCGTCTCGGTGGCTTCCGCCAGCGATTCGACGGAGCACGCCCCTCGGGACACGTGCAACGGGATACGTAACGTGTTGGCCGCCCTGAAAGCGAAGGGCGACAGTATTTCCGCACGTTCGGCGAGCCTGTCGAACGGCTCGGACTCACCGCCGCTGAGGTCGGGCACCTCGGGATCGTCGGCGCGGGTCAGAACCTCGGCGCGACGCCAGTACCCGGTGACGTCGACCATCTCCGGCGGCAGGCCGCGGTCCTCGCGCAGATACCGACGGATTCCCTTGAGAGCGGTCGCTTCCCCTGCCACCCAGGCGAACACCGTTCCGTCCCACCAGGGTGCCGCCCGCACCGCACTGTCGAGCAAGTCGCCGGTGCCGGCGGTGACGCCGTCACGATGGACCCACGTGATCTCGGCGTCGGCGGCCGTCGGCAACGGCAACTCTCGCTCGACGTCGGCGACCTCGACGAACACCCGAATTCGCCGGCCCGGCAATGCCTCTTCGAGATACCGAGCGATGGCAGGTAACGCGGTCTCGTCGCCGACGAGCAACACCCAGTCGACATCGGCCGGAGCATGGCCCGACCGCACCGGTCCGAGCAGGGTGATGGAATCGCCGACGCGGCAACGCCGACCCCACGTCGACGCGATGCCGGTGTCGTGGGTGACGAAGTCGAGAGTCACCTGCGCGGTCTCGGGATCGACGCTGCGCACGGTGTAGTTGCGGGTCACCGGACGCGGATCACGCGGCCATTCGACGGTGCGCTCGTGCTGGGTCGGAAGCACCACCGTGCCGTCGGTCTCCGCCGGGAAGAACAACCGAACGAAGTCGTCGAATCCTTCGCTGCGCAACGCCGGGAACCGGTAGTCGCCGCGCGAGAACTCGCGCAGCTGCGGCCCACCCAACACGATTCGGCGCATACCCGAACCCAGCTGACGTGTTTCGATCACCGTTGCCGTGCGCAGGACTTCGGGAAAGACGACCTGAAGTCGATGGGACCTTGCCACGGTGGAACACGCTCCTGTCGTCGAAAGTGAATACGCCTGTGCTCGCGTCGAGTGGGCCGCCCGAGTGTTGTCAGCCCTGAACGTTCTCGGCGGCAGTGTTCAGCGCCGAGGCCACGTCGTCGAGGATGTACGGGATCGTCAGCACCGTCAGGCCACCGAACGCGAAGTTCTTGTCGGCGCTGAGGGCCTCGGTGGAGGCGGTACGCCCCTGCGAAAGTACGGGCTGCGAGGCCACGGCGGGTTCGGCAAGGAACCCGGCGAGAGATTCCTTGTCGTACGCCACGACGAACAGCACGTCGGACTTCAGCAACGACGCCTGTTCGAGGCTGAGCTCGAAGTACACGGCGTCGGGGTCCTTGGCCGGGTCGGCCTGTTGGATGGTGGGCTCGTTGACGAGACCGAGCTGCTCGAGGAACTCGACTCGTACGTCGTTGTCCTTGCTGACGGCGAAAGTGCCGGGTGCGTTGGGCAGCGCGACGGTGACCGTCTTGCCTTGCAGCGCAGAGTACTTCGTCGCCGCATCGGCAATCGAGCCCTCGACTCCGGAAACCAGGTCGGCGGCCTCCTTCTCCTTGCCCAGCGCCTTGCCCGCGATGGTCAGCTGGTCCTCCCACGACGTGGTCCACTGCTTGTCCGGGTACGCGACGACGGGCGCGATGTCGGAGAGCTTGTCGAACTCCTCCTGGCTCAACCCCGAGTACGGCGCGAAGATCAGATCCGGTGCGGCGGCAGCGAACTGCTCGACCGGAACCGCTCCGGTGCCGTCACCGGAGAGCAGTGTCGGCGCGTCGCCGCCCAGGTCGGCGAGAGCCTTCGCATCCCACGGCAGAACGCCGCGTTCGTCCGCACCGTACTGGGCACCGTCGAATGTAGGCATCGCAACGGGTACGACTCCGAGGGCGAGAATCGCGTCCTGGTTCGACCATCCCCAGGTCGCGATCCGCTTCGGTGCCTCGGGGATCGTCGCGGATCCGAGTGCCGAGTCGATCGTGACCGGAAATGCGGACTCCTGCGCAGACGTCGTGGAGTCGGCGGCAGGCGTCTCCTCGGTGTCGCTGCTGCATCCGGCGGCGAGGGCGATGGTCAGCCCTCCGGCGAGCGCGATCGACGCGGCGCTCCTCATCCACTTCGTACGAACCTTCATCGTTCCTCGGAACCTCTCGACTCGACCACGCACTGACTGCGTCCACACCCGACCGGGCGAGGCGACTGACAAGGTAGCACTAATGAGGTTACCCTTGCCTCATTAGGCCGTCCTCGGACTCCCTGTCCTCCACAATTCGACACGCGGCCGACAGGGCCTCCCGCCAGAGCCCGGCCAGTTCCTCCACACCGTCGAGCACTCCTGCCGGCCACGTGTACGTCACACCGAGTACCGACGACCCGTCCTGTTCGTGCACGTAGCTGTCGACGACCAACGCATAGCCGCAGGGCGTCTCGGTGCCGGGCGTGGTGTCGAGACTGCTACGCAATCGGCTGGCCCCGAACGGACCGCCTGTCGCGGTGTCGAAACGGCCCAGATAATTGAATTCGATGTCGGCCGTGGGCATGTGCCGCAGCACCGCACCCGCCTCACCGCTGCACCACCGCAGCATGCCGTACGTCGACCCGTCTCCCGGCACCGAATCCCTCGACCGAGCCGCGTCCGTCGCGATCGTACGCAGAACCGATTCTGCGGCAACAGGATCGGACCGGTGCGACATCAGGGCGCGATGGTCGGTCGCGTCAGCGGTCAGGCGGAGCGGGAACACAGCCGTGAGCCATCCGACCACGGAAGAGCCGTCCACCCGATCGGACGCGATTCCCGACCGCCCGTGCCCCTCCACGTCGACGACGAACGACTGCGGACCCGCCGCACCGCTGTCCATCCACTCGACTGTCGCGGCCGCGAACGTTCCCAACAACAGATGTTCGACGGACACCCCGAGCCGCGGGCGGGCTGCGGCGAGAATCCGCGCGCTTTCCTGAGGGGAGAGCGCGAACGTGGTGGTGCGTACGCCTGCACCGGTATCGATCGACGGATCGACCGGACGCACCATCGGAACCCGTTCCGCCCCGTCGCCGACGCGTGTCCAGTACTCCAGATCAGCGAGCACCTCGGCAGAGCCGGCGAGGCGGTGGATCTCGTGCGCCCACTGCCGCATGGAGGGCCCGATCGGGCCGCGATCCGCCGACAACCGCTGCTGCCACGCAGTCGTGATGTCCGGCAGCAGTATTCGCCAGCTGACCCCGTCGACCACGAGGTGATGCAGCGTGATCAGGAGCTCACCCGAGGAGTCGGTGTCACCGTGGTGGCGCAGCCACACCACATCGACCATCCGGCCGATCCGGGGATCGAGCCGACCACGTGCCGCGCGTGACTGGGCGGCAACACGTTCTGCGAGCAGCGATTCGGTGAGCCCGTCCACATACTCGGTACGGACCCACTCGGCCACGTCGGCAGTACCGTCCGGCAACACGGTGAACACGGGCTCGGAGCCGGGACGACGCTCGAAACTCGAATGCAGGATGGGGTGCCTGGCCACCACGAGATCGAGAAGCTCGATCAGCGAGTTCTCGGTCAGATCGGCGGGAGCCTCCAGCAACACCGCCTGCGAGATCTCGTCGACGGACCCATCGAGACTGTCCATCCAGCGGAGGATCGGTGTCAACGGGACTTCTCCGTACGGCGACAGTTCCTCGACGCCGGAGGCCATCGGTTGCGCCGACTCCGCTTGCTGAGCAAGTGCTTCCGGCGTGCGCCGAGCGACGATGTGACGGGGCGAGACCGCCATGCCCACCGTCCGCAGCCGCGCCGACAACTCCATGGCCATGATGCTGTCGCCCCCGAGATCGAAGAAGTCGTCGTCCGCGGAGACCTCCGGCACATGCAGCACAGCGGCTACTGCGCGGCATATCTCCCGCTCGACGTCGGTGCGCGGCGCGCGCCCGGAACCGAGGGTCGGGACGGGGTCGGGTAACGCGGCCGCATCGAGCTTTCCGTTCGGCAGCACAGGGAACGCATCGAGCACGGTCACCGACGATGGAACCATGTACGACGGAAGGAGTTCGCCCAGACCCGCGCGCACGGCGCTCACGTCGATCGTCCGTCCCGGCGCAGCAACGACGTACCCAGCGAGGGTCGCCTGCCCGGTAGCGATACCCGACGTATGCACCAGCACCCGCGCGTCTGCGACGGCATCGATCTCTCGCAATCGACTTTCGACTTCCCCCACTTCGACGCGGTGCCCGCGGATCTTGACCTGGTCGTCCGCGCGACCGGCATACCTCAATGTGCCGGATTCGGTCCACGACACGAGATCCCCGGTCCGATAGAGCCGAGTACCGTCCGCGGCGAAGGGATCGGCAACGAAGCGGTGCGCGGTGCGCCCCGGCGCGTTGCGATACCCGCGCACCACGCCCGGCCCGGCCAAATAGAGCTCGCCGAGCGCCCCGGGAGGCGCAAGCCGAAGACAGGCGTCCAACACGTATGCCTTCAGGTTGGTCACCGGCCTACCGATCACGGGCTCGGGCAACAGATCCGTCGATGTGAACACCGCATCGACGGTGGCCTCGGTGGGTCCGTAGAAGTTGTACGCGACAACAAACTCATTCGCGCGCAACCTGTTCCACAACTCGACCGATACCGCCTCGCCGCCGACCCCGACTGACGTCAGTGTGTCGATCGATCCCGACCGCATCATCTGTTCGAGCAACGACGGCACGACCTCGATGAAATGCACCGACAGCGTTCGCAGTCGCTCGGTGAGTTCTCTCGGATCGAGAACGACCTCGGGATCGATGAGATGTACTGTGTGCCCGCCGAACATCCACAACTGCGGTTGCCAGGATGCGTCGAAGGCCATCGACCAGGCATGCGCCACGTTCAGAGTGTCCGTGCCCGCGCGCGCCGCCGTCGGCAGATGCACGCTCTCGCGATGGGAGTGATAGAGATTCGCCAGTCCTCGGTGCGGTACCGAGACCCCCTTGGGCACACCGGTCGTACCGGAGGTGTAGATGAAGTACACCGGGTGGTCGGGATGCAATGCGGACCGACGCTCGGAATCGGTGACGGCAATCCTGTCCGTCGACGACGGCGTCAGGGCCTCGACCGCCGATGCCTTCACCGTGATCACCGGCTGCGCATCGTCGAGAATCTGCCGCGCGCGTTCGGTGGGCCAGTTCGGGTCGATCGGTAGGTAGGCGGCCCCGGACTTCATGACCCCGAGGATCGTCGCCATCGTCGTCACGGTTCGTGGGGCCTCGACGGCCACGATATCTTCCGCGCCGACACCGAAACCGAGGAGCCATCGCGCAATTCGATTGGAGACGCGATCGAGCTCGGCGAACGTCAGAGCCGTGGCGGCGTCTGCAACAGCAACGGTGTCCGGTTGCAACGCGACGCGGTCGGCGAACAGGTCCACCATCGTCCCGTCCGGATACCGACGCTGCGAGCCGGCGTACTCGGTGCGGAGAATCCGAGTCGTCGTCTCGTCGACGAGAGACAGTGCGGCGATCGGCGGGTCGCCTTCGTCGGCGAACGCACCCAACACCGAGGTCAGTGCGGACGCCACTGCGCGGGCGCGAGCCACGGGCACCGAGTCGCTGCGGTATTCGACCACCAGCCGCATCCGTTCGCCCGGATGGACCGTCAACACGAGCGGGTAGTGCGTCACTGTGTGGAATCCGGCGACCGACACCGAGAAGTTCTCGGCATCGACACCCGAAGTGTCTGCAGCAGCGAAGTTCTCGAACACCACGAGTGTGTCGAACAGCGTTCCCCGTCCGACGGCCTTCTGAATGTCTGCCAGGCCCACGTGATGATGCGGAGCCACGGCGATCGAGAAGTCCCGCAGACCAGCGAGCACGGTCGACAGACGTGCATCGGGTCCGACGTCGACACGGACGGGAACGGTGTTGATGAACAGTCCGACCATGTCTGCGACACGATCGAGGTCGGTGGGACGCCCCGAAACCGTCGAGCCGAACACGACCGACGGAGAATCCGTGAATGCCGAGAGCACCACGGCCCATGCTGCATCGACCAGTTCGCTCAGCGTCGACGATCGACGACGCGCCGACTCGATGAGCCGAGCGGTGTCCTGCGCACTCCACTCGAGGTCGATCTCGTGCGCCTCGGAACGTACCGACGACGATGCCGATGCCGACGCTGCCACCATCGTCGGTGCCACGTCCGCGCCGAGCGCGCGACGCCACGCGTCGACGGACGAGTCGTCGCGGCCCGCGAGCCACCGCAGGTAGTCGTCGAACCGCGCAGGTTCCGGCAGTGCCAGGCCTCGGTAGAGCTTGAACAGCTCGGTACCCACAGTGCCCATGGACCACCCGTCCACGAGAAGATGGTGGACGGTCAGCACCACCCGGTGACGATCGTTCCCGCAGTCCAGCAGCAGAATTCGGACGAGCGAGTCCTGCTCTATGTCGAACGCACGCCTGTCCTGGTCGATCAGGTCACGGGCGGTAGGCGATGTCGGATCGTCGACGACATGACGGCGGAGTACGACTCGACCCGTATCGCGGATCGCGACGGTCGTCCCGGTGCTCAACGTCAGAAAGCGCGAGCGCAGCGCTGGATGACGGTCGAGGAGCGCGTCGAGTGCGCCCCCGAGACGTCGCGGATCCAGCAGCCCGTGCACCTCGAATTCGGTGGCGATGACGTAGATTTCCTCCACTCCGTCGCCCGAGGCTACGGACTGGAATGCCAAGCCCCGCTGCAGCGGAGTGGCCGGGCGAGCTGCCTCTGGATCGATTCCATGAGAGCGCAATTCGGCTACATCGGCATCGGTCAGCAGCGCTGCCGAACTGTCGGGCCGGTCGACGATCGCAACGGCCCGGGCGCTTCGGCCCCGCTCCACCAGCCCTGCGACCGTTCGACACTCGAAGACGTCTGCGGTGGTGATCGGAAGTCCGGCGGTGCGCGCGTGATGGACGAGGGTGATGGCGGTGATGCTGTCGCCGCCGAGCGAGAAGAAGTCGTCGTCGACGCCGATGGACTGGGCGCTCTCCGCACGGGTGGTGTCTGCGAACAGCGCCGCGAGTGCTCGCTCGTCCTCGGATGCAGCCGGTCGCGATCGGCTGGGACCACCGTCGGGTATTCCGCGCTCCTGCAGAACTTTTCGATCGGCCTTGCCATTGGGGGTTCTGGGAATACTGTCGACGGCCACCCAGAATGCGGGCACCAGATAGTCGGGAACCCGGCGACGAAGCGCCTCCCGCACCGACGCGGTGTCGACCGAGTCGGGAGTCACGTAGGCCACCAGCACACCGACGCCGTCACCGTCGGACACAGCGACCACGGCGCACTCGTCGACCGAAGGGTCACTGGCCGTCCAACTTTCGACCTCCCCCAGTTCGACGCGATGGCCTCTGATCTTGACCTGACGATCGTCTCGACCCAGAAATACCAGGACGCCGTCGACGAGACGGGCACGGTCCCCGGTGCGGTACATTCGCGCGCCATCGCCGCCGGGATCTGCGACGAAGCGAGTCGCGGTCTCGGCCGGTTTCCCGGAGTATCCGCGGGCGAGCTGCACGCCCGACACGTACAGGTCGCCAGGAACGGCGTTCCGAACCGGGCGTAGCCGAGAGTCGAGCAGCCGCAGTGTGGTGTTGTCCACCGAGGTTCCGATGACCGCAGGGTCGCCGTCGACCCGCTGGACGGCGACGTCGCCTGCGACTTCGGAGGATCCGTAGGAATTGTCGATCGTGGCGTCCGGCGTCACCGCTCGGATCACGTCGATCATGTGGTCGGTCAACGGTTCTCCGCTGAGTATCCAACCGGTCACCGAAGCGCAGTCCGACGGTGCCGTAGCGGCCAACGCGGCAGCCAGAGAACCGATGGCGGTGACCTGTTCGGCACCGGACCGTCCGATGAGCGAGGCCACGGCACCCGAATCGCCGTACTGGTGATCCTGTGCGAGTACCACACGTTGGCCCGCGAGAATGCCGGTGAGCAACTCCGTCGCGCCGTCGATGAACGCCAGCGAACTCTTGGCAACTCGGCTGCCCGGTCTGCCCCACCGCGTCACCGCCCACTGCAGCCGGTTGGCCAACGCGTTCCTGGTGCCGACCACACCCTTGGGCGTTCCGGTCGAACCCGACGTGTACACGAGATAGGCCGCGCACTCACCCGGGACGCTGCGACCGAACGGCGGCGTCCAGTCCTGTTGTCGTACAGCGGTATCGACACGGACCGCAGTCTCCATATCCGTCAGTGCCGCGGGGGTCGCATCGTCGATCAACAGCAGGTCGTGCCCGGAATCGGACAGGATCAGTTCGATCCGCTCACGCGGGTAGCGAATGTCGACGGGTACGAACGCTGCGCCGACGTCGATGGTCGCCAACAGCGCCGCCACCATGTCGAGACCTCTGCTCACCGCAACAGCGACGCGGCTTTCGACACCGATGTGGTGCACACGCAGCAGCGCGGACACCTGTCCGACCCGCGTGGACAACTGCCCGAACGTGATGTGCTCGCCGCCGATCAGCAGTGCCACGTCGTCGCGGGACTGCTCGAAGCGCGCTGCCAGAGCGGTCTCGATCGGCACCACGGTTCGGTCCGGTCCGACGCTGCGCCCCTGGCCATGTGGGGCGGCCACCAGTCGAGTGACGTCGATGTCCGACACTGTCGTCATCCGATCGAGCATCTCGACGAACGTCTCGGCGTACATGGCGGCCTGCCGCCGGCCGACAGCGGCCTCGTCGTGCAGTACGAACGCCCACAGAGCAGGATCGGGGCCCACGATCAACGCCATCGGGAAGCTCATGTGCGCACCCAGCACCGTGATCTCGTCGACGGTCCCGCTCGTCTCGGGTATCGGTGCGGGATAGTTCTGGTACACGACTATGGTGTCGAACAGCTCTCCGCCGCCGACTGTTCCGGCGATGTCGGACAGCCCGAGGAACCGATACTCGTCCAGGTCGAGGTGGTCTGCCTGCACGCGTGCGAGCATCTCGGTCGCCGTTGCAGCCGAGTTCCACCGCAGGCGGACCGGCACGGTGTTGAGCAGCAAACCCACCATCGCCTCGGCACCATCGAGATCGAACGGCCGCAGCGACGTCGCCATCCCGAAGGCCACATCGTCGGAACCGGTTCTCGCCGAAAGCATCGCCGCCCAGGCTGTCTGCACGACGACGTTCGTGGTCACGCCGGTACGACGCGCGTATTCGGACACCCGCTGGGCCAACGCATCGTCGATATCGACGTCCAGGCGCGAGCGCGTGCCCGCGCTGGACCCATTCGCTCGGTCCCCGGCAACGAGAGTCGCGGACTCGAACCCGTCGAGGTAGTCGGCCCACCGCTGACGCGCAGTGACGTTGTCCTGCAACGCTGTCCACGCGAGATAATCGCCGAAGTCGGGTGCAGGCGGCAACCGCGCCCCCTCGCCCGATTCGTAGAGAGCGATCAGCTCCCTGACGAAGATGGCCTCGGACCACCCGTCCATCAGCGCGTGATGGTAGGTGATCAGAACTCGCGGGGCGCGCGCAGAAGTGGAGTAGGAGAAGCGAATCAGCGGCTGCTCGAAGAACGCGAACCCGGCCGAGCGGTCTCGTCGGAGATGATCATCCCACTCGTCGTCGACGGCCGTCACGACCGGCGTCGACGCGCGCGGTACCACCCAGACCAGATCACCGTTACGGCGTTGCCGCAGCAGCGCTCTGATGTTCGGGTAGCGATCCAACAGCAGTTCGAGGGCACGATCGAGCCGGCCGCGATCCACCGCGGCGGACAGGTCGAGCACCGTCTGTGACAGGTACGGATCCTGCGCTCGCTCGGCGAGCGTCGATTGCAGGTACATCCCGACCTGCAGTGCGGTGAGTGGGAGTACGGCGGCGATCTTGGACTGCGACGTGGCCGCGGTATCGGTCGTCATGTCTGCTCACATACTGCTTTCGAATTCGTCGAGCTCGTCCTGGGACAGTTCCACCGTGGCGGCGGCGTGGACAGCGGGGCGTGCGTCGGCGTCCGGTGTGAGCTCCGCCCCGAACATTCGCACCGTCCGCTTGCGCATCACCTCACGCGGTGCCAGCGGAATCGAGGCCTTTCGCGCCCGCGATGCCACGGCCAGGCAGGTGATGCTGTCGCCGCCGAGCGCGAAGAAGTCGTCGTCGATCCCCACGCGTCCGACACCCAGAACCGCCGCGACGATCTCGCACAACATCGTTTCCACCGGCGTTCGGGCCGGTACGAACGTGCCTCCGCCCACGGCGTCGACGGTCGGAAGAGCCCGCACATCGAGCTTGCCGTTGATCGTCATCGGAATGCGTTCCAGGGCAGCGAACAACGTCGGCACCATGTACTCGGGCAACGTCGCTGCCAGCCGGTCTCGAATGGAACCGAACAGCACGGACGTGTCGGTCGTACCGCCGTCGCGAGGAACGATGTATGCGGCCAGGGCGCGAGTACCACTCCCGATCTGCACCGTACGCACCACCGCGCCCACCACACCCTCGCATGCGGCCACGGCGCGTTCGACCTCTGCGGTCTCCACTCGATAGCCGCGAATCTTCACCTGGTCGTCCGCGCGACCGAGGTAGTCGAACAGACCGTCGGCTCGAATGCGAACCAGATCACCGGTGCGGTACATCCGTGCGCCCGGAGTCAAGGGGTCGGCCACGAATCTCGTTGCCGTGTCGCCGAATCGGTTCACATAGCCCCGCGCAAGACCGACACCGGAGAGGTACAACTCCCCCACCGAACCGATCGGGACCGGCCGTAGCCACTGGTCCAGGACGGACGCACGTGTGCCCAGGATCGGCGAACCGATGGACGGCCCGACGCTGTCCCTTGTTCCGGTACCGAGCGCGTTGATCGTGTACTCGGTAGGCCCGTACAGGTTGTAGCCGATGCCGTCGAGCCGACTCCACAGTGCATCCGGTACCGCCTCACCACCCAGCAAGACCAGGGGAATTCGATGTCCGTCGCGTTCGTCCAACAGTCCGAGATCGAGCAGATGTCCGGCATACGTGGGCGTCACGTTGACCACGTCGATTCTGTTCTGCTCGCAGTAGTGAGCCAATGCCTCACCGTCGCGGCGTAATTCCTCGTCGCAGATGTGTACCTCGTGACCTTCGACGAGCCACAGCAACTCCTCCCACGACATGTCGAAGGAGAACGACACCGTGTGTGCGATCCGCAGGGTGCGGTCTCCTGCCACGGCGACGGTGGGAGCGAAGATCTCGTTCCGGTGATTGATCTGCATGTTCGTCAGACCGCGATACGGAGTGACGACGCCCTTCGGTGTTCCGGTCGAGCCGGAGGTGTAGATGACGTAGGCGGGGTGCTCGAGTCGGCCGACGGTGCCGGACGCAAAACCGACCGACGCTGTGGCCGCCTCGACTTCCGACGCGTCGATGTCGTACGCCAACTCTGTTACGACCTCAGGGGAGTCGACGACCATCCGTGTGGCGGTGGTGGCCAATCCCCGGCTCTCCGTGTCCACCGTCGTCACCAGAACGGCCGGTTGCGCGTCGGCCAACATGACGTCGAGACGCTCTGTCGGATAGTCGAGTTCGAGGGGCAGGTACGCGGCACCGGTACGCAGCACCGCGAACAGGGCCACCACCATCTCCACCGATCTCGGCAGAGCGAGGGCCACGATGCGTTCGGGAGCGGCACCCCGGCGAAGCAGCGCCAGTGCGCAGGCGTTCACCCGCCGGTCGAGGTCGCCGAAGGTCAGCCGCCGGTCTCCGAACACCAACGCGATGTCGTCGGGAACGGCCGCGGCGCGTGCGGCGAGCAATTCGGCGATCGTGTTGTCCTGCAGTCGTTCCGATCGGCCGTCGAACTCGTTCTCGACGACACTCGGCATGTCGCCCGGGGCAGACGGCCAGCGCGAGATCGGCAGATCGGGCTGCGCTGCAACGGTATCGAGTGCCGATGCGAACGAGTCGAGCAGCGATCGGGCACGCTCGTCGTCCACAGAATCGGGTAGATACGTCACCGACAGGTTCAGTTCATCGCCGGGATCCACTGCGATGGACACCGGGAACTCGGACCCATCGACGGTCGAGATGTGTCGCACGCGGCGCTCGTTCCCCGCCGACGTCGATTCTTGTCGTCCCGCAGGCCCGGCAGCGTTACGCAGGACGAGCAGGGTGTCGAACAGAGCCCCCGCACCGATGGCCTGCTGAATTCCACCGAGACCGAGGGTGTCGTGCGGCATCAGGTCGAGACGCTGATCCTGCACGCGCGCAGCCACATCGGTGACCGAATCGAATCCACCTGCCGTCACCCGGATCGGCACCGTGCTGATGAACGCGCCGATCGCGGTGTCGGAACCGGCCACATCCATGGGCCGACCGGCGACGGCGGTACCGAACACCACATCGGACCGCCCCACCACACGCATCAACACACTCGCCCAGGCCGCTGCGAGAACCGTGAACAGAGTCGAACCGGATCGACGTGCGTGCAGATCCAGCGCGCCGGACACCGCTGCCGTCACTCTGCGTTCGATCCTGCGGGGTGAACCGTCCCCACGGGTGGCCTCCGCGGCCACCGAGGTCGGGCTGTCGATATCGCCGAAGTACCGCTGCCACGCCTGCTCGGACTCGGCACGGTCGCGAGAAGCCAGCCAACGCAGATACTCACGGTAGCCGTGGTCCGGCGGAACGGGCGTGCCGTTCTCGTCGTGCTGCTCCAGGACTCGAGCCACGAGCAGTGCCGAGGATCCGCCGTCGAAGCACCCGAACCAGTAGGTGGTCAACAGTCGGTCGACCCCTCCGGGAAGGTGCACCAGGGTGACCCGAAACAGTGGCGGCGCAGCGATGTCGAACGAGAGCGCCCGGTCGTCCGCGAGAATCCGGCTCCATCGATCGTCCACCTCGCTCGCCGGGCACGCACGGAGATCCACCACCGTCAACGGTGCCTGCACCGCAGAGAGCACGACCTGGGCCGGCGCGGTGTCGTCCGGCGTCACGAAGGCCGTCCGCATCGCCGCGGTGGTATCGACGACCGATTGCAGAGCTCGCCTGATCCTGTCGTCGTCGAGGACGCGGTCGACCTCGACGACGGTGCGGACGGTGTACAGCTCGGTGGCATCGGCGTCGACACCTACCTGGAAGACGAGCCCGAGCTGCAGTGGTGACAGTGGCCAGACGTCGTCGATGGATCCGAATTGCTCCCTCAACGAATCGAATTCGGTGGACTCGACGTCTGCGAGTGGGCCGCGGCTCGCCTCGGGTGCGGCCTCGTCGCCTCGGGCACGCCGCAACCGCTCCTGCACCAACCTACGTCTGACGTCGTCGAGATCCATGGGTTCCTTCATCGAGTCGGCTGCTGTTGCGTGCACTGTGTGACGAGCAAGGACTTGTCCACTTTGCCGATGGCGGTGACGGGCAGCGATGTTCGTGTCACCACGCGATCGGGCAGTTTGAATCCGGCGCAGCCGGCCGCCGTCAGGAAGGCCCGCACGTCGGCGACGGTCAGACCACTTCCGTTCGGCACCACGACTGCGCAGACACTTTCGCCCACAGCGGCATCGGGCACCCCGATCACCGCGACCCGCGCTACTGCAGGATGGGTGAGCAGCAGGTCTTCGAGCTCGTCGGCCGCGACGTTCTCGCCGTTTCGGGTGATCACGTCCTTGATGCGACCGGTGACGACGAGATGGCCGGACTCGAGCTCGCGCACCTGATCCCCACTGCGATAGAACCCATCAGGGGCGATGGCAGTCGTATTATGTTCTGCCGCAGAATAATAGCCATTGATGGTGTAGGGGCCCCGCGTCAGCAATTCACCGACTTCCCCGGGCGATACATCGTTTCCGTCCGCACCGACGACGCGCACCTCGTCCAGATGGGACAACGGCCTGCCTTGCGTTCCGATCACCAGTTCCGCGCTGTCCTCGGCTCGGGTGTAGTTCAGTAGCCCTTCGGCCATGCCGAACACCTGCTGCAGCCGGCATCCGAGCGCGGGCTCGACCAGCTTGGCGACCTCAGGTGCCAGCTTCGCTCCCCCGACCTGCAGCAACCGCAAGCTGGACAGGTCTGCATCCTCCCATTCCGTTGCCTCGCACCACAGATGAGTCAACGTCGGAACCAGCGCCGTGATCGTCACGCGATACCTCTCGATCAGCGCGAACGCGTGGTCTGGGCTGGCACTGCCGGAGAACACCACCGTTGCCCCTACCCCGAGGGCACCGAGCAGCCCGGGGCATGCGAGCGGAAAGTTGTGTGCGGCAGGGAGAACGGCGAGATACACGTCCTCGGGCCCGAGATCGCAGACCTCCGCACTGGCCCTGGCGTTGTATTCGTAATCGTTGTGCGTACGGGCAATCAGCTTGGGCAATCCCGTCGTGCCACCGGAGACCAGCAGTAAGGCAGGATCGGTCGGCCGGGCGCGCGGAAACTGTCGGGGCACCCCGGCCACCGCGGACAGAGAGGTATGGGACCCGCCGCCGTTCGATTCGGGTCCGGAACTGTCGACGAAGACGTGCCGAACACTCGTCACCGACGCGAGAACCTCATCGGCGAGTTCGCAATAGTCGAAGTCGCCGTCCCGATCGGAGATCACGTACGCCACCGCCGATGCGGTGGCGGCGAGATGGGTGATCTCACGTCGGCGATGTGCAGGCAGCGTCAGCACCGGGATCGCTCCGCATTCGAGCAAAGCGAACAGCACGACCGCAAAGTTCACGGAGTTCGGCAATTGCACGACCACCCGGTCGCCCGGTTCGATGCCGCGATCGGCGAATCCGGCTGCGACGCTCCGCACTCGTCGAAGCAGCTCGTCGTACCTCAGCTCCGTGCGATCGTCGACGACCGCCCTCGAAGGGCCGAACTGCGTCGCCCACGTTGCGAACACCTCCGGAAGGGTTTCACCTCGCCACAACCCGGCGTCGAGGTACCTGCGGGCACGCTCGTCGCCGAACGGTACGAAAGCGTCGACGTCGGCGTCCGGCTCGGCAAGTTCGGTCATGTTCTGCACCATGGATTCTCGTCCTCCGGGAATGCGAAGCGGGTCAGGAATGGTGTTCGAGCGCGGCCGACAGTTCGTCCTCCGACATCGCTTCGACCGACAGGAAGATCTCGGCGGTGGCCTCGAGGAATTCTGCGTCACCTTCTGCGCCGATCATCCGGTCCGCGAGCCCGGCCACGGTGGGTGCCGCGAACATCATGCGCACGGTGACCGACGTGATGTCGAAGGACTCGCGAATGCGGGCGACGATGGTCGTCGCCAGGACGGAATCGCCGCCGAGCGCGAAGAGCGTGTCCGTCACACCGATGCCGTCGACGCCGAGTACCTTCTGCCAGATCAGGGCGAGGGCGCTTTCGAGGTGAGTTCTGGGCGCAATCCGGGCATCGACCCGTTCGCTTTCTCCCGCTGCGCGACACAGCCGGACGACGGCAGCGGAGTCGATCTTGCCGTTGACGGTCAGCGGCAGCGCGGAGACCGTCACGATCTGCTCCGGCACCATGTGCGCTGGGAGACGCTCGGCGGCCCTGGCCCTCACGGCCGCTACCGTCTCACGGGGATCCGCGTCTCGATCGGTCGGCACCACGGCGGCCAGCAGGATCGGAGCTGCGGTGCGGTCGACAACGGCTGCGGCACTGGCCACCTCGTGATCCGCGGTGAGTGCCGCTTCGATCTCTCCGAGTTCGATCCGAAATCCGTTGATCTTGATCTGGTTGTCCACACGGCCCACGAATTCGACCATGGAGCCGGTCTCGGCCATCGAGCCGGGGCAGTACCGAACCAGGTCTCCGGTGCGGTACCAGCGGTAGCGGTCGGCCTCGACGAAGCGCTCGTTCGTACGCTCGGGATCGCCCAGATAGCCGTCGGCGAGACCGACGCCCGCGACCCACAACTCACCGGGCACCCAGTCCGGCACCTGGTTCCCACGCGCATCGACCACCCGAAGCGCCATCGACGCGAGCGGCACCCCGAACGGGACCGTGCGCCAGTTCGGATCGACGTCCACGACCTCACAGATGCTGTTGTGGATCGCGGTTTCCGTAGCGCCACCGAGTCCGGCGAACCGACATCCGGGAACCGCCGCCGTCAGCCGCCGGTAAAGGTCGATACTCACCTTGTCGCCGCCGAGCATGACGACCTCGAGCGAACCGCCCACATCGTCACCGGTGGACAGGATCATGTCCAGCAGCGGGGGCACGCAGCTGATCACCGTGACGCGATGCGCACGAATCAGCGCGGCCCAGCGCTGCGGATCCTTGCGCTCGTGTTCCTCGATGAGCACGGCCGTACCGCCGGCCGCGAACACCGAGAACAGGTCGAACGTGCACAGGTCGAAGTCCAACTCGGACAGGCACAATGGACGGTAGCCCTCGTTCAGGTCGAAACGTTCGACCAGATCCATGATCGTGTTCATCGCGGCTCGATGCGAGACCACAACACCTTTCGGTTCACCCGTGGAGCCGGAGGTGAAGATCATGTACGCGGGCGCGGTGTCGGGGCCGAGGTGCGGGGCGGGCCGAGGCTCACTCAGGATCGCGTGGGACACCGCGAGACCGTCGTCGCCCGACCCGCCGATCGTCACCGTGAACCCCGCTTTTCGGGCGATCAGCGCAGCACGGCTCGACGGTTGGTCGACGCCGATCGGTACGTACACCCCGCCCGCGGCGAGCACACCGAGAACTGCGACCACTTGATCGGGCCCCTTCGGCAGCGTCACCCCCACCGTGTCGCCCACCCCCACGCCGCGATCGGTCAGCGCAGCAGCTACTTTCAGAGCACGATCTCGTAGGTCTCCGTACGTCATCGACCCGTTCTCGCCCCACTCGAGCGCCAGCGCGTCGGGATGCTGCGACGCGCGATCGAAGAAGGCGCGGTGCAGAGTCTCGTTCCCGGCCGACTGCGATGCGTCCGTTCGGGGTACATCGGCTGCCGGAGTTCGCGACATCAGCTGACGCGGTGGAACCAGCTGACCCACAGGCTCCGCCCACACGGAGTCACCGTCGACCACGAGTGCGCGAACCAGCGTCTCGAACGCGTCGAACATCGCGTCGGGAACTCCTGGGAGGAACTCGTTCTCGCGTATGTCCCAGTTGACCAACACGCCACCGTCGAGTTCGGTGATCTGCGCGTCGAGAACCACCTGCGGCCCCTGCGACATGATCCACACCGGATCACCGAAGACCTGCCGCGCGCGAGCGTCGAACAACTCGCCCAAACCGAGCGCGCTCGTGAAGACGACGGGAGCCAGCACCGGCTCTCCTCGACGGCGGCCGAGGTCGCGCAGCACCTCGACCCCGGAATAGTCGGCGTGCGAGGCGTCTTCGTGCAGTCGGGACCGGATCCGACGGGAACGTTCGACGAACGAGAGCGGCTCGCTCAGATCGACTTCCAGCATGACCGACGACGAGAAGTCACCGATGAGATTCTCGACGTCGGGATGCGTCGGAGCGCGATCGAACATGGGCACGTTGAGCAGAAACCGTTGTTCGCGGGACCAGGCACCGATTACCTCGGCGAACGCCGTGGCCACTGCCACCGCCGGGGTGACTCCGTGGGCTCTGGCGTGCGTCTGGAGATCGCCGTATGCCGCGGAGTCGAGATGAAATGCCCGACGCAACGCTACCGGAGCACCCGAATCATGTTCCAGCAACGGAAGAGTCGGCGCACCGGGCAGTGAGTCGACGCGCTCGGACCAGTAGCGTTCGGCCTGAGCACGGGCGCTGCGTCGATCGAGCGGCCGATCGGCGAGGTACCGCGAATAGCTGTACTCGATTGCCCGGAGGGGATCGCCGTCGTAGGCCCGCGCCAGGTCTGCAACCAGAATACGGAAACTCACTGCGTCGCCGGCGATCATGTCGATGTCCAGGTGCAGACGCGTGCGACCGTTCGGCAGGAGCGACAGATCGGCCGAGAACATCTCGCCCGCTTCGATATCGAGCATCTGGTGGGTCAGACGGAGCCGCGTTTCTTCGAGGCGGTCGGTCGGGTCGGACTCGGATCGTAGGTCGTGGACCGTCAACCCGCGCCACCCCGAGGTCGGTTCGATGCGCTGCTGTCCGTTGTCCGAAATCCGGGCCCGCAACATCTCGTGCCGTTGCGCGACGGCATCGAGCGCCGCACGTAGTCGATCGGGATCCACTGCCTCGCCGTCGAATTCGGTGTAGAGATGCGGTGCGACCCCGCCGAACCGCTGCTCGGCACTGCGCCCGATCCAGTAGGCGTGCTGCAACAGTGCGAGATCGAACTCCGACGTGTCCGGTTCGACCAGAGTCGATTGCCGCTCGGGGTTTCGGGAACTCGATTCGGCCGAACCACCGATCAGTTCGGACCAGGCAGAAATGTTCGGCTGCGCAGCGAGCTCGGCAAACGTCACCGTCGACCCCTGCTTGCGGAATCTCCCGACCAACCGCATCAGAACGATCGATTCGAGACCGAGCTCGAACAGATCCGCGTCCATCGACACAGCCCCGGGTTCCGCACCGATCAGTTCTGCAACCACCGCCCGCAGTTCGTCCCGTCCGATTCCCCGCTGATCCATCCGGTGAGTCCCCTTCGATCGACTGTGTTGCGTATGCGCGCGACCAGGCGATATCCAGAGCCCGTCCATAAGGAAAGGCTACCCTCGCTTAGTCGACCCTGAGGAGGCTAGCATCTGTGGGCCACCGCGAGGAGGGTGCCCTCGGCCCCTACCTCGACACCAGGAAGAACGGCGCTCCACTCGACATCGGCCATCTCGGCCTCGACGAAAGCAGACACGTGACACCGACTTCGGGCAGATTCGGCTCCGCACCCCGCGCCCTCACCGGAGGCATCGCGGTTCTCGTGCTTCTCGCCGCTGCCGCGTGCAGCAGTGACACCACCGGCAGCGACGACGCCGGCACCCAGGCCGTCGACCTGAACGCGAACCCCGCCGCGTGCAGTGCGAACGACCGCGTCGATTCGGTCGACCGAGCGTCCGGACCGTTCACATATACCGACGGCCGCGGACGGACCGTGTCCCTCGATGCACAACCGACCAGAATCATCGCCGACGAGGAATCCGCCGCTGCGCTGATGTCGTACGGAATCAAGCCGATCGCCATCTGGTCGACGACGCCGATGGGGACCAGCCCGATTCTGAGTTGCTCCGATCTGACGGGCATCGAATCGGTCGGCGAGACCTGGGGCACCTTCGATTTCGAGAAAGCCGCCAGCCTGGACCCGGATCTCGTCATCGGTGAGTTCAACCCGAGATTCGGCCAGTTCGGCAAGTTGACCACGACGGCCGATTCGTCCAAGGCCGACACGATCGATCGGATCGCTCCCACCCTGGGGGTCACCTTGGACACGACGTCGACCGCGAAGACCATCGAGAACTACGCCGGGTTGGCGTCGTCGCTCGGCGTCGACCTCGACACCCCACAGCTGGCAGACATCAAGTCCGACTACGACGCTGCTGTCACCAACTTCAAGAAGGTTGCGTCCGAACGTCAGGACCTCACCGGAGTCGGAGTCTGGCCCCTCGACGTCGCCTACGTACTCGACCCGTCGGCGGATCCCGACTTCAGCGACTACGAAAGCTGGGGCCTGAAGATGTACACCTCCGACGGCACCGACGACGGTTACTGGAAGAAGGTGTCCTGGGAGAACGTGTCGAGTGTCGATGCCGATGTCGCGTTCGTCTACCACGACGTTGCCAACGCATCCGACGTGAAGCTTGCCGACATCCCGAGCCGTTACCCCGGCTTCGACACCATCTCCGCCGTCGAGAAGCAACAGATGGTGCTGTGGGACTACGGCGCCAACAAGAGCTACAGCCGCTACACCAACACCATCAACGTCTACGCCGATGCACTGTCCAAGGCGCAGAAGGTCACTGCCGAGTAAGCGCGGCCGCGATCTCCGCCGCCAGTCGGTCGAGTTCGGATCGATGCGGCGACGACGGCCGAGCCCGCAGGCCGAATCCGTCGCCGATCATGCGCGGGATGACGTGCAGATGCACGTGGAAGATCTCCTGACCTGCCACCGTGCCGTCGGCGAGGAACAGGTTCACCCCGGCGACGCGCGGATTGCTCGCTCGCACAGCGGCAGCCACCTTCTGCCCGATAACGAACAGATGCGCACCGATCTCGGGCGGCAACTCGGCCAGCGTCCGATACTGCTGCTTGGGCACCACGAGCACGTGCCCGGTGGTGAGAGGCCTGATGTCCATGAACGCGATCGCGGTGTCGTCCTCGTGGACGCGCGACGCCTCGGCGGTCCCAGCAATGATCTCGGAGAAAATCGTGTAGGGGTTCACGGCATCGAGCCTAGGCGTGAGCGCAGACTGCACGAACGACACCGCGACTGCTGAAACTGCACGACTGACTCGACCCGACTACTGTTTGCCGATGAGCATCGGCGGGGTTCTCTTCGACATCGACGGCGTACTCGTCACGTCGTGGCAGGCGGTACCCGGAGCAGCCGCGACGCTGAAGTACCTGGACAACAACGACATTGCACGCGCGTTCCTGACCAACACGACCTCGAAGACGCGCGAGCAGATAGCGGCGGCATTGCGCGACGTCGGACTCGACGTCCATTCCGACGAGATCGTCACCGCCGCGTCGCTCACCGCGGATCATCTACGCGAGAACTACCCGGATGCTCGGGTGGTCATGATCAACAACGGCGAGATCGCGGCCGATATGCCGGGCATCGAATTCGTCGACGAGTCGTCCGGGGATCCGGATGTCGTGGTCGTCGGCGGTGCCGGCCCGGAATTCACGCACGAGCGTCTCAGTCGCGTCTACGACTGGCTGTGTCGCGGCATTCCCGTCGTCGCGATGCATCGATCGTTGATGTGGAGTACCGGTGGCGGGTTGCGCATCGACACCGGCATGTACCTCGCCGGGATGGAGCAAGCGTCCGGACACGCCGCGAAAGCCATCGGCAAGCCCGCTCCCCTGGGCTTCCGCACGGCGTCCGAGCGGATGGGCGTCGACCCGGACGACGTCGTCATGGTCGGCGACGACCTCGACAACGACGTCCTCGCCGCCCAGGTCGTCGGCATGACCGGTGTCCTGGTGCGCACCGGAAAGTTCCGTCAGGACGTGCTCGATCGACGCATCACCGACGAATTCGCGATGGAACCCGATCACGTGATCGATTCCGTCGCAGACCTGCCGGACGTCCTGATGTGACTGGAAACTCGCAGCCCACTACGAGTTTCCACTCACAACAGAGAACTCAGAGAATCGGCGACGGGCTGTAGGCCGCACCGGCCGGGAACTTCGCGATCAGCCGCTCCACGGCCGAGACGACCGCACTGACCTGAGCGTCCGCAGCGCCGACAAAGGCCGTCTTGTCGGCCAGTGCCGCATCGAGTGCAGCGCGGTCGAGCGGCAGGCGGTCGTCGGCTGCCAGCCGATCCAACAGGTCGGGCTCGAGTCCCTGCTCACGCATGGCCAACGCGACGGCGACGGCGTGTTCCTTGATCGCCTCGTGTGCGGTCTCGCGGCCGACGCCTGCACGTACGGCCGCCATCAGCACCTTCGTCGTCGCGAGGAACGGCAGGTAGCGATCCAGTTCCTTGGCGATGACGGCGGGGTACGCGCCGAACTCGTCGAGCACGGTCAGGAAGGTCTCGATGAGACCGTCGATGGCGAAGAACGCGTCGGGCAGCGCGACGCGACGCACGACGGAACAGAAGACGTCGCCCTCGTTCCACTGAGCTCCGGCGAGCTCGGCGGCCATCGATCCGTAGCCGCGAAGCACCACCTGCAGGCCGTTGACGCGTTCACACGAGCGCGTGTTCATCTTGTGCGGCATCGCCGACGACCCGACCTGGCCGGGCTGGAAGCCCTCGGTGACCAGCTCGTGGCCCGCCATCAGACGGACGGTGTGCGCGAACGACGACGGCCCGGCACCCACCTGGACCAGCGCGGACACGACCTCGTGATCGAGCGAGCGGGGATACACCTGGCCGACGCTCGTGAGCGTGTGCCGGAAGCCGAGATGATCGGCGACGATGCGTTCGAGTGCGACGAGCTTCGCGGAGTCTCCGCCGAACAGATCGAGCATGTCCTGCGAGGTGCCCATCGGGCCCTTGATTCCGCGCAGTGGGTAACGCGCGATCAGTTCCTGCAGCCGGGACAGCGCCAGCAGAAGCTCGTCGGCGGCCGATGCGAAACGCTTGCCCAGCGTGGTGGCCTGGGCGGCGACGTTGTGGCTTCGACCGGCCATGACGAGGGCAGAGTATTCGGCGGCGCGTTCGGCCAACCGCTTCGCCACGGCGACACCGTGCGTGTGGACGTGTTCGAGCGAACGCAGAATCTGCAGCTGCTCGACGTTCTCGGTCAGGTCGCGGCTGGTGAGTCCCTTGTGGATGTGCTCGTGACCGGCGAGGGCGTTGAACTCCTCGATGCGAGCCTTCACGTCGTGCCTGGTGACGCGTTCCCGCTCGGCGATCGATGCCAGGTCGACCTGGTCAGCGACAGCTTCGTAATCGGCGACCGCCGCGTTGGGCACGTCGACTCCGAGCGAGGACTGTGCGCGCAGCACGGCAATCCACAGTTGCCGTTCGAGCGTGATCTTGTATTCCGGAGACCACAGCTCCACCAGTTCGGGGCTTGCGTAACGGGTGGCCAGGACATTCGGGATGCTCACGAGCGTCCAGCTTACGTGGCGCAGTTGTCGGTCTCGGAAGACGACTGCACTGTTTCGAAAGTGGACTGCCGCCACCGACCTCCCGCGATCATCGCCGCATGGAATAACCGCACCGCATTCCGATGTTGCAGCCGCCGTGAGCCGAACAGTGAAGGTCGACATCTGGTCCGACATCGCGTGCCCGTGGTGCTTCGTCGGTAAGCGCCGTTTCGAGGCAGGTGCTGCGGAGTTCATCGCCGATGGCGGGACGCTCGAGGTGGAGTTCCACTCGTTCGAGCTGGCACCCGACACACCGGTCGACTTCGACGGCACCGAAGTCGACTTCCTCGTCTCCCACAAAGGCATGCCGGCCGCCCAGGTCACGCAGATGTTGGGGCAGATGACCGAGCTGGCCGCAGGCGAGGGGCTCGCGTACGACTTCGACGCCGTGCAGCACACCAACACCGTCAAGGCGCACGAGCTCCTGCACTTCGCCAAGTCGAAGGGCAAGCAGGTCGAGATGAAGGAACGGCTGCTGGCGGCCTACTTCGAGGAGGGCCGCCACGTCGGACGCGTCGACGACCTCGCCGACCTGGCCGCGGAGATCGGTCTCGATCGTGACGAGGTGGTCGAGGCGCTGAAGTCCGAGGAGTTCCTGCCCGCCGTGCGCGCGGACAAGGAGCAGGCCATCGCCTACGGAATCAGTGGTGTGCCGTTCTTCGTGATCGACGGTCGCCTCGGTGTGTCGGGCGCGCAGGAACCGTCGGTGTTCGCCGACATCCTGCAGAAGGCCGCGGCCGGCGCATGAGTGGCCCTTTGGAGATGGTCGGCGACTTGGAGATGGTCGGCGACGACCACGGCCCCGTCTGCGAGGACGGTGTGTGCGAGGTGCCGCCGATCCGAGACGCAGACTCGGGCGAGAACGACTTCGGGCTGAACACGCCCGCCTGAGGGGGCCTGAGTCAATCGGCAGACACCTGTTCCGCCGGTGCCACGATGTCGATGACGGCCAAGAGCATGCTGCGCGCCATTTCGCGCGGATCAGGATCCACCTCGCTGAGCGCGCCCACCACTGCACCGTCGACCACTGCCACGAGTCGTCGTAGCTGCTCTTCCTGCACCGTGCGCCCCGATCGACGCAGCACATCGGTCAGCAGGTCGTCGATCTGGGCACGCAGCCTCAGCTGCACCTCGCGCAGTTCCGGATGCCGAGCCGACGCGATGAACCGCTCGTATCTCGCGACCAGTTGCTCATGGCCGCCCTGCGGCCCGATCAGCAGGTCGACGATGAGGTCGACGGTCGACTCCATCTTCTGCGAGCACTTGCCCTCGTCGTCGATACGTCCGCGCATGACGTCGATCTCGCGGGTCCCGACGACGTCGACCGCGGCGGCCACCAAGTCGCCGAGCGACTCGAAATAGTAGGTGGTCGACGCCAACGGCAGTCCGGCGCGAGCGGCCACCGACCGGTGCCGAACCGCGTCGAATCCACCCTCGACCAGCAGGTCTGCAGCCGCCGACGCCAGAGCGTGGCGGCGGCGCACTCCCTTCGGAGTCGCACCCGACACCTTGTGCTGCGACTCGGTCGGACCTGCGGACATTCCAGTCATCGTGCCAGCTCGCAGCCGTTCGTCGGACTGCTTTCGCGCTATGGAATTGTCAGTGTTCGTGGCTCATCGACCTATCGACCTTCGCTCCGACACCATCACCCGACCAGATTCGATCATGCGACAAGCAATGGCCGACGCCGAAGTGGGTGACGACGTCCTCGACCACGATCCGACGATGGCGGCGCTCGAGGAAAGAGTGGCGGATCTGCTCGGCTTCGAGGCGGCGCTGTGGGTGCCGTCCGGTTCGATGGGCAACATCATCGCGCTGATGCTCCATCTGCAGCGCGGCGATCGATTCCTGGCCCCGGAGCACGCGCACGTCCTGGGCTCCGAGCTCGGCACCGCAGCCTGGTTGGCGGGCGGAATGCCCGAGGCACTTCCCCACGACGGTGGCCCCGGACGCCCCCTTGCGTCGACGGTGCGTGCGGCAGCCGGCGGCGTCGGGCCGTACTTCGCCCTGCGGACCACATTGCTCTCGCTCGAGAACACACATAATTTCGCCGGCGGTGCCGTGCTAGGACCGGACGAGTGGGCGGAACTCGTTGCTGCCGGACGTGACTCGGGGTTGAGAATTCACCTCGACGGGGCTCGGCTGTGGAATGCCGCTGTGGCACTGTATGTTCCGATCGCGTCGTTGACCGCCGGCGCAGACACGGTGCAGGTCTGCCTGAGCAAGGGGCTCGGCGCACCCGTCGGCTCGATGCTCGTCTCCGATGCGGCGCGGATCCACGAGGCCCGGCGTGTGCGAAAGATGTTGGGCGGCGGCGTGCGTCAGGGTGGCGTGCTCGCTGCGGCAGGGCTCGTCGCCCTGGATCGAATCGGCGATCTCGCCGAGGATCACGCAAATGCCTCGACGCTGGCACGCGGCCTTCGTGAACGGGGCTGGGAGGTCGCGGAACCCCAGACGAATATCGTGCTCGCCGCCGTCGCCGATCCTGTTCGGACGGTGACCGAGCTGACAGATCTGGGCATCGCCGCCGTCACCGTCGCCGGCAAGGTGCGCTTCGTGACGCATCGCGACGTGTCCGCCGCCGACATCGACGAGGTGCTGGAGCGGCTGCGCCGCATGTGAGCGCAGCGCTTTCCTGTCGTTCCGCAGGCTCCACTCCTGCCTCGTAGCCTGCTACGAGTTTCCATTCACATGCGACGTAGTCGCTCCAACGCTTCTTCGACGTCGGACGTGGTGCCCGCGAACGAGAATCGCACCGTGTGGTTCCCGCGGACGGTGTCGAAGTCGACGCCGGGTGCCAACGCGACACCGGTCTCGGCCAGCACGCGGGCGCACCAACTACGAGAGTCGTCGGTGAGATGCGCGATATCGGCGTAGACGTAGAAGGCACCGTCGGCCGGAGCCAGATCGGTGATACCCAACGCAGGCAAACCGTCGAGCAGGATCCTGCGGTTGACGGCGTACCGCTCGACATGCGAATCCAGCTCGCGGCGCGACTCTTCGGTGAACGCCGCAATGGCTGCCACCTGCGAGATCGCCGGCGGGCAGACCGTCATGTTCGACGCCAAACGTTCGACGGCCCTGCGCAATCGGGCCGGCAGCAGCATCCAGCCCATGCGCCACCCCGTCATCGAGAAGTACTTGGACACCGATCCGATGGCCACGGATTCCTTCGACGTCTCCCAGGCGCTGGACGTGCGCGAGTCGCCGTAGGAGATGCCGTGATAGATCTCGTCGGAGATCAACAGCGTTCCATGCTCGTCGCACCAGCGTGCGATGGCGGCCAGCTCGTCGGGGTCGATGATCGTGCCGGTGGGATTGGCCGGACTGGCGACGATGAGCCCGGCAGGCGGCTCCGGTAGTTCGTCGAGCATCGCGACGGTGGGCTGGAACCGTGTCTCCTCCACACAATCCAGTTCGACGACGCGACAGCCAAACGCCGCCAACGTGTTTCGATACGCCGGGTACCCGGGCCTGGCCATGACGACGGTATCCCCCGCGTCGAACGCAGCGAGGAACAGCAACGTGAATGCACCCGACGACCCAGTGGTGATCACCACGTCGTCGGCCTCGACGGTGATGCCGTACCGCGTGCTGTGATACTCCGCGATCGCTTGCCGTAGCGGCAGAATACCCAGCGTTTCGGTGTACCCGAGCAGATGCGAATCCAAAGCGTCTCGGGTGGCGCGCAACACCGGCTCGGGTGCCCTGGTCGACGGCTGACCTGCGGCAAGCGACAGCACATCACCGTGAGTACGCGCCCGCTCGGCTGCCGCGGCGAACACATCCATCACGTGGAACGGCTCGACCTTCGATCGCTGCGATTCACTGTGCATTCCATCGACACTACTGACTAGAGTGTCCACAATTTCGCGGCAGGCATAGGATTGCGCGGGCCGAACAGGCGAGCTCACTGTCCACAATTCCGCGGCAAGCACGGGATCGCGCCTCCAGCGACAAATAGTGGACACTCAGCACAGTGGAGCCGAACAGGCGAGCTCACTGTCCACAATTTCGCGGCAGGCACGGGATCCCGCCTCCGGCCACACATAGTGGACACTCAGCTCAGCGCCTTCCGGCGACGTCGAACGGTCTCGATGATCTGGCGCACCACGGCGTCGAGGTCGGTCATCACCAGCGCGGCCGAGTATCGCAGCACGAGCCACCCGTCGAGTTGCAGTGCGTTCTGGCGCACTCGGTCGTTGGTGAACACCCCCGGCGCGCTGTGGAATTCACGGCCGTCGATCTCGATGATCACCCGGGCTCGACGGTCCAACAGATCGGCGAAGTACTGCCCCACCGCCGCGTTGATCTCGAGAAAGTAGCCTGCCGCGGTGAGTGCGCGGGCCACCAGTCGTTCCGGTTCGGAGAGCGTGCGTGGGCAGCACTGTCGCAGCTGCTTCTTCGCTTCGGTGACTCCTGCCATTCCGGCCGACTTCGCGCATTGCGCCGCCAATCCGCGTTTGCTGACGGACCCGCTGAGCGCTGCGTCGACGAACGGTTCCAGGGCTGCCCCACCGAGTGACGCCGACACGTCGACGATGCACTGCTCGATCGTCACGACAGGGAGGGTGTCGACGAAACTCGTCTCCCGAATGGTTCGACGATACGCGCGCAGCCACGAAGGGCACCGCGCTCGCGTGCTGCGGGGCACGGTGATGTGCACCTGTTCGGGTTCGTCATCGATCAGGTTCCACCACCACGCCGCAGTCAGGTGGCTGAGCACTGCATCCGGTTGCCATAACGTCGCGGCGACGCATCGGTCGCGGAACGACGGCTCTCCTGTGCAGTAGACGCCCGGCAACAGCCGGGTCAGCGTGCCGACCCTGGCCCGATAGTCGATTGCCCCTGCGCTGACGCCACTGTCGAGTAGTTGCTGCCTCGTGAATACCCCCATGGTCGAACAGCTTTGTGCTCGAGAACTGTTCGCGGGAGCCCGATCCGAGAAATGTGGACAACGCGAATGCCTGTGGACAACTGGGCTCAGCGTCCACTCTCAGCCCCGGCGATCGGGATCCCGTGTGCTATGCCAAATAGTGGACACTCAGCATACCTAGCCCCAGCAACTGGGCTCAGCGTCCACTTTCAGCCCCGACGATTGGGATCCCGTGCACGACGGCAAATAGTGGACACTCAGCACACCTGCTTTGCGTGCATCGACCTACAGCGAGATGCGCCCTTCCACGGCAGCGAGGCCGATGTCGGTGCGGAAGTGACTGCCCGGTAAACGGATTCCCGCGATCCGGGAGTAGGCGTCATCACGTGCCGCGGTGAGGTCGAACCCGGTGCCGACGACGCTCAGCACGCGTCCGCCCGCGGAGACGACCGCGCCGTCCTTCACAGCGGTGCCGGCATGCAGGACGCCTTCGCCTTCGGAGCCGAGGATCTCGTCACCGGTGCGGGGGCGACCGGGGTAGTTCTCGGCGGCGATGACGACGGTGACCGCCGCGCCGTCCTTCCAGCGCAGAGGTGCCAGTGACGCCAGCGTGCCGGTGGCCGTGGCGTTCAGCGCCTCACCCAGAGGTGAGTCGAGCAGTGCGAGTACGGCTTGTGTCTCGGGATCACCGAAGCGACAGTTGAATTCGACGACGGCCGGGCCGTCGGCACCCATCGCGAGGCCGGCGTACAGCAGACCCGAGAACGGCACACCACGCTTCACCATCTCGGCCGCAACGGGTTTCACCACATCACGGACGATCTCGTCGACCGCGCCCTCGGGCAACCATGGGAGTGGGGTGTACGCGCCCATGCCCCCGGTGTTGGGGCCGGTATCTCCGTCGCCGACGCGTTTGTGGTCCTGCGCGGGCAGCAGCGGCACCACGGTCTCGCCGTCGACGAGGCAGAACAGAGACACCTCGGGGCCGTCGAGGAACGACTCGAGCAGTACCGGGTGACCGTTTTCGAGGAGTTCGGCGGCGTGGTCGCGAGCGACGAGGCGGTCGGTGGTGACGACGACGCCTTTGCCTGCTGCGAGTCCGTCGTCCTTGACGACCCAGTTGGGGCCGAATCGGTCGAGGGCGGCATCGAGCAGTGCGGGCGAGTCGACTATTTCGCTGTGTGCGGTCCGCACGCCTGCCTGTGCCATGACGTCTTTGGCGAAGGCCTTGGATCCTTCGATGCGTGCGGCGTCGGCCGACGGGCCGAACGTGGCGATGCCGGCCTCGCGCAGAGAATCGGCCACTCCGAGAACCAGGGGCACCTCGGGCCCGATGACGACGAGATCCACCTCGAGCTTCGTGGCCAGTGCTGTCACCGCCTCACCGGATGCCACGTCGACGGCGTGCTGTTCGGCGAGCGTGGCTGTGCCTGCATTGCCGGGAGCGACGAACAGTTTGTCGACCGACGGGTCGGCCTTCAACGCAAGTAGAAGGGCGTGCTCACGAGCACCGGAACCTATGACGAGTACGCGCACAGTGCATCAGACTATCTGCTCGACGCCGTCGGGCCCCGCACCTGTCGTGATGCGGGGCCCGTCGGGGATGGCGAGATTACTGTGTCAGGTCGTACAGCGTGACGTTGTCGACGGTGGTCGCGGTGAAGTTCTCGGTCACCCATGCCGAGATTTCGGCCGAGGAACCCGACTCCCTGCCACCCATACCGCCGCCTCCGATGAAGTAGTGGATTCGGCCGTCGGCTACGTATTGCTGGAACTCGGCGAGGGTCGGCGACGGGTCGGTTCCGTTGAAGCCGCCCACGGGCATGACGGGATCCTCGGTGGCCAGTTGATAGCCCGCCGCGGTGTTGGCACCGATGGCCGCCGCAACCCAGGTGTACGAGGCGGCGTCCTGTTCGAGCATCGCGGTGACCTCGGCGGTCGGGGTGCTGCCCTCGAGCAGTCCACCCATACCGCCGCCCATGCCCATCTCGGCGCCGCCCGGCAGCTGGCCGGCCTGACCCGGGAGTCCCGCCGGTGGCTGCATTCCGGCCGGCATCTGTGCACCGGGAGGCAGCTGCATTCCACCCGGCAGACCACCCTGCCCGCGCCGGCCCTCACCCATGCCGCCGAATCCGCGCATACCGGTGTTCGGCCCGGCTGACACGATCGATCCGGTGTGCGGGGTGCCGATCGTGTCCACCGCGTACGCCGTCGGCCCGGCCAGTCCGGCAAACATCACCGCGAGAATCGCGACCGCGGCGAGCCTGCCGCGAGTGAGCGCCGGAATCAGCAGAGCCACCACCGCCACCACACCGACGACCAGGATCGCCCACTTCAGCCACGGCACGAAGCTCGCGCTACGGCCGAGCAGCACCCACGCCAGTGCGACGGTCGACGCCACCGCGAGCGCCATCGCGATCCGGACCCACAACCGCTGTCGTTCGCGCCACAGCATCACACTGCCGATACCCACGAGCGCAGCGACGGCAGGCGAGAGTGCGACCGTGTAATACGAGTGGAAGATGCCGGCCATGAAGCTGAACGTCAGACCGGTGACGAGCAGCCATGCGCCCCATACGATCAACGACGCGCGTGGCGCATCGGTGCGAGGGGCTTTGCCTCGCAACACCAGCCCCGTCACCAGCAACAACAATGCGGCGGGAATGAGCCAGGCGATCTGGCCGCCCTGGGAAGCGTCGAACATGCGGAGGATGCCGGTCTCGCCCCACATCGACCCGCCGCCGCCACCGACACCGCCCGGGGTGACGCTGCCGGTCTCGTTGCCACTGAGTCGGCCCAACCCGTTGTAGCCGAGAGTCAGTTCCAGAATCGAATTGTTCTGCGAGCCACCGACCCACGGCCGCGAGGATGCCGGCCAGAATTCGACGATCAGTAACCACCAACCGGCCGAGACGATCATGGCTCCGAGCGCGGCGAACAGTTGCAGCACTCGAGTGCCGAGTTTGGGCGGCCCGGCGATCAGGTACGTCAAGGCCAGCGGCGGTACGACGAGCATCACCTGAAGCTGCTTGGTGAGAAAGCCGAATCCGACGAACATACCGGTGATCAACAGCCACTTGGTCTTTCCCGATTCGACGCCTCGCAGCATGGCCCAGACGGCGGCGATCATCAGCAGCACCAGCAACGCGTCGGGATTGTTGAACCGAAACATCAGTGCGGCAACGGGAGTCAGCGCCAGCACCAGTCCCGCGAGCAGCCCGGCGGCCGCACCGAATCGGCGCACGACGACGGCTCGCAGCAGCGCAACGGAGGCGACTCCGAGGAGCGCCTGAGGCACCAGCATCGCCCAGGTGTTCAGCCCGAACACCCGCACCGACAACGACATCAGCCACAGTGACATCGGCGGCTTGTCGACGGTGATGGAGTTGGCCGCGTCGGAGGACCCGAAGAAGAAGGCCTTCCACGACACCGAACCTGCTTGTATCGCTGCGGAATAGAACGAGTTGGCCCAACCCGAAGCACCGAGTCCCCAGATGTATGCAACGCCGGTGCCGATCAACAGAGTGATCAACCCGAGAAGTTCCCACCGCCGGGAGGTCGCCGGCTCGGTCGGCGCGGCCGCGGACGGCCGTTCGATCGTCGTGGTCATCGGTTCTCCCCCGAAGGATCGGACACCGAAAGATCGGACACCGAAAGATCGGGCTCCGGATTACGGAAGACCCACCGCAGTGCGACGAATCGGCACACGGTGGCAACGAGATTGGCGACGATGAGTACGGCCAGCTCGACGTGCCGTGACACATCGGGCACCCAGGCGTGCAGTACCGCGAGCGATCCACTGGTGACGAGCAGGGCGAAGCCGAAGATCGCCAGGCCCTGCAGTTGGTGCTTGCCTGCACCATCCGATCCGCGTACGCCGAAGGTGAAGGCGCGGTTGGCCGCGGTGTTGAGGACGGCGGTGATCAGTAGCCCGAAGAAGTTCGCCGCCTGTGCCCCGATCATGGGATGCAGCACCAGATACAGCAGTGCGTAGGCCACGGTGCTCGCGACACCGATGATGCCGAATCGCACCAGCTGGCCGATCATTCCGTGCGGTACACCGGCCACGAGCGGCTCCCGTCCCAGGCTTCGACGCAGTTCGGCGACGGGGAGCATTCCGGTCGCAAGAGCCCGACCGACGCGCCAGCATCCCTGCAGATCCTTGACGGCGGTATCGAGGAGGTGGACGCTGCTGTCGGGGTCGTCGACCCAATCGACCGGCACCTCGTGAATCCGTAGGCCGACCTTCTCGGCGATGACCAGCAGTTCGGTGTCGAAGAACCATCCGGTGTCTTCGACGAGTGGAAGCAACTGGCGAGCAACATCGGTGCGCATCGCCTTGAACCCGCACTGAGCGTCGGAGAAGCGGGCGCGCAGCGAGGTGCGCAGGATGAGATTGTAACTGCGCGAGATCAATTCACGTTTCACTCCGCGAACGACCCGGGACGACCGGTTCAGCCGAGAGCCGATGGCGAGGTCCGAGTGACCCGACAGCAGTGGGGCGACGAGCGGCATGAGGGCGTTGAGGTCGGTGGACAGATCGACATCCATGTAGGCAACGACGTCGGCGTCGGACGCGAGCCACACCGCTTTGAGTGCCCGCCCGCGTCCCTTCTCGTCGAGGTGATGAACCCGAACTCCGTCGATCTCGTCGGCGAGCCGATGCGCCACCGCAAGGGTGCCGTCGGTACTTGCGTTGTCGGCGATGGTGATCCGCGACCGAAACGGGATCCTTTCCTCGAGATGCTCGTGCAGTCGACGAATGCACTGCTCGAGATCCTCCTCTTCGTTGTACACCGGGATGACCACCTCGAGCGTGGCCGTTGCGTTCGAGCCGGGCCGGTGGCCTGCTGCTCGGGCGAGGTAGTTCGTTGTCATGAGGCAACACTCGTGTGTGCAGCTGGACCCACGCTGCGACGAACCTGGCAATCACCTGGGAGGACAGGAGCGCAGCCTGCGGAGTGACCAAGAGGCACAGCTCATAAGGCATTCTGTCCCCATGGCTTCTATTTTCAGCAAGATCATCGCAGGTGAGATTCCCGGACGGTTCGTCTGGCAAGACGACGACGTCGTGGCGTTTCTGACGATTGCCCCCGTCACTCAGGGACACACGTTGGTGGTTCCGCGTGCGGAGATCGATCAGTGGCAGGACGTCGACGGTGCCGTGTTCGCCAAGATCACTGTCGTCGCGCAGATCATCGGTCAGGCTGTCAGGACGGCGTTCGACGCGCCCAGGGCCGGGCTGTTGATCGCCGGTCTCGAGGTGCCGCACCTGCATCTGCACGTGTTTCCGGCGTACGACATGGGCAATTTCGATATCTCCGGTGCGGATCCGAACCCGTCCGCGGAGTCACAGGACGAGGCTGCCGACAAGCTTCGAGCAGCGCTACGCCACCTCGGGCACGAGGCTCACGTCCCTAACTGATGCGCCTCGCTCAGCGCAGAGGTGCCAGTAGCCGTCGGCGCGTTCGAAGCTGCGTCGATACCGCGTCGGATCGGTTGTCCGGGTCGTAACCCGGTCCGATGTCGGTATCGATGTCGCGTGGGCCGGGCGCGACGCCACACTCGGGGCACAGTCCGAGCGGTCCCAGATCTGTCCCGCAGGTCGCATGCAGAAACCGGCGACGTGTGCCCGTGGGCTTCGGGTTCTGTTTCTCGCCCCAGTAGCTCAGAGCGTAGACGGCCGGCCACAGTCCTTCGAGGGCGTGCGTCGGGACGTAGTCGTCGTGGCCGCCGCCGTGGGCTCGGGCTTGCCGGTCGAGCAATCCGGCATCGACCAGGGTGCCGAGCCGTTGAGCCAGGACTGCCTTGGAAATGTCGAGGTGGACCTGGAAGTCGCCGAAGCGTCGGACCCCGAAGAAGCTGTCGCGCACGATGAGCATGGTCCAGCGCTCGCCGACGAGTTCGAGCGCGCGGGCCAAGGGGCAGTCCTGGCGGGCGTAGTCGGTTCCGAGTGCCATGCGCCGATCGTACAGTCTGTTGACCGAACCAAGTTGGCCGTTTACAGTTCGATCACCAGACCAGAGAGACGACGATGACCGACACTGCACCCACGCCCGCCGGCACCACGAACGGGACCCGCGCACTGGCCGTCGCCGCATCGGGCACCTTGTTGACGCTGATGGCGTTCACCGCTCCGCTCGCGACGATCAACAGCACCGCGCTGGACTTGATGTCGGACGCAGCGGGTCGGACCTGGATTCTGAGCTCGATGAGCATCGGCCTCGCCGCCGCGTTGCTCACCACCGGGACCGTCGCAGACGACTTCGGTCGTCGCCGCACGTTCGTACTCGGAGCAGTCGTTCTGGCCGTCGGCGCCATCGTTTGTGCCGTCTCTCCCAACACCCTCATCTTCGTACTGGCCCGCATCCTGCAGGGCCTCGGCGGCGCGGCGGTCGTCGCATCGAGCCTCGGCATCATCGCGCACACGCACCCCGCCGGGCCGGTGCGCGCCAAGGCCAGCGGAGTTTGGGGTGCCAGCGTGGGGGCCGGTATCGCGCTCGGCCCGCTGCTCGCCGCGCTCCTCGACCGGTGGGCCAGCTGGCGTGAGGCGTACGTGGTCCTCGCGATCGCCACTCTCGTGCTCGCCGTCGTCGCGCAGCTGCGCGTCGAAGAATCCATGTCCGACGCCCCGCGCGGCCTCGATCCGGTCGGCGCGGTGCTGTTGGCCACGGGCATCGGCGCACTGCTGGCCGCGTTGGTCGAGGGACGGCAGGGGTGGACCGCCGTGACTCCCATCGTGCTGTTCGTTCTCGCCGCCCTCCTGCTGCTGGCCTTCGTCGCGCTCGAATTGCGCAGTGCGAGCCCGATGCTCGACCTCATGTTGTTTCGGCATCCACCGTTTCTCGCCGCCACGGTCGCCGCCCTGGCCACGGGCGGCGGAATCATCGCACTCATGTCGTACATGGCCGGGTTCGTAGGTACCGCGCTCGGCATCGATGCCCTCGGGGCAGCGGTTCTGCTGTTCGCGTGGTCTGCGACCTCGGTCGTCACCGCCCTACTGGCTCGGCGAATTCCGGCTGCCGTCAGCGGCCGCACCCAGCTCGCCGCGGGCCTGATCGGAGTGGCAGTGGGCATGGTGATGTTGACGGGCCTCGCCGCGGACGCCTCCTGGCCACGGCTGCTGCCGGGGCTGCTCGTGGCAGGCGTCGCCAGTGGCGTCCTCAACGCCGCGCTGGGACGCGAGGCCGTGGCCAGCGTCCCGCCCGGACGCGGCGGAATGGGCAGCGGGGCCAACAACACCGCGCGCTACGTCGGGTCTGCGATCGGGGTCACCGTGGTTGCTGTGGTCGCCGTGCCTGCCGGCGATCATCCCGCGGCCGCTCTGGTCACGGGCTGGAACACTGCAGCCCTGATCACCGCGGCCATTTCGCTCGTCGGAGCTGCGGTCGTGGCGATGTCACGCACCCGGCGGTAGCGAGTACTCCTGCTCGGGACGCCCGGTCGATCCGTACCGCAGTTGCATTCGCAACCGCCCCTTGGACACCAGGGTGGCCAGATACCGCTGGGCCGTCGCTCGCGAAATGCCGATGGCCGCAGCAACTTCTCCGGCCGACATCGGCTCCGCCGTTCCGCGCACCGCGTCGAGCACCAGGTCTCGGGTGACCGACTGCGAGGCCGGTAACGGAGCCGCAGCGCGCGGGCGGAGGGCGTCGAGCCCACCGTCGATGTCCGCCTGAGTCAGTTCGTCCGTGCGGTCGAGCGCGCCGCGGTATGCGAGGTACCCGGTGAGGCGATCGACCAGCGCCGAGCGTGGAAACGGCTTGATCAGATACGTCCATGCGCCCGCGGTCATCGCCGAGCGCACCGTGTGCTGATCCGCAGCAGCGGAGAGCACCACGGCGTCACACGGCAGCTCTCGCACCAGGTCGATACCGGACCCGTCCGGTAGATAGACGTCCACCAGTGCCAGGTCGAACGACTGTGTCGTCAGCAGCTCGCGTGCCTGGGCGATACTCGTCGCCACTGCGGCAACTTCGTACTGGTCGAGCGAATTCACCAGTGCCGCATGCAGATCTGCGACCCGGAAGTCGTCGTCGACGACGAGAACTCTCATTGCGTCACCTCTTCGATCAATAGTGCGTCGGGAATCGAGGCGATGAACACTGCGCCTCCGCGATCGTTGTCGGCCGTGATCTGCCCGCCGGCATCGGCCAACGTCACTTCGCCGCCTCGGGTTCGCGCGATCTGTCGGCTCAGTGCCAGTCCCACACCTCGGCCACCCGGCGTGTCCGCCGTCGACTTGGTCGAGACTCCCTCGACGAACACCTGCTCGGGTGCCAACGCAACGCCGTCACCCGAATCGACGACGACGATATGCAAGGTCGAATCCTCCTGCACCAGTTCCACTTCCACTTCGGCAGGTCGACGTGCACCGAGCCGTGCTGCGTCGATGGCGTTGTCGATCAGGTTGCCCAGCACGGTGGTGACGTCCACCGGTCCGACCAGTTCTCCACCGACCCAGGTGTTCTCCCCCAACACCAGTCGCACGCCACTCTCGCGCGCGTGTGCCGCCTTGGCCGTGAGGAAGGAACGTAGGTAGGCGTCGGAGACCGCATCGATGCCCTCGACCGCCTCCGATCTCGGTCCGACACCGAGAATCTCGTCGATGTACTCCGACGCCCGATCGGGGTGGCCCTCGTGCAGCAGCCCACTGACCAGATGCATCCGGTTGGCGAACTCGTGTCGCTGGGCGCGCAGCACCGCGGACATCGACTGCACCGCGTCGAGTTGACGCGTCAGTGCCTCCACGTCCGTTCGATCTCGCACGGTGAGTACCGTCCCCAGATCTCGATTGTCACGCAGCACCTTTCGCGCCGCCGCGATGACGACGACCTCGTCGACGGCCGCGAGTACCGGCTCGCCCGTCGGCAGCTCGATGACCTCGAGCAATCTTGGCGTCAGACCGATGTCCTCCACGCGCATTCCCGGCTTCCCCTCGATCGAGAGCAAGGTGCGCGCCTCGTCGTTGACGACGGTGACGATGCCGTCCGGGTCGATGGCCACCACGCCTTCGCCGATGCCGTGCAGCACCGCCTCCTGCTCGCGCACGAGCTCGGCGAGTTCCTCGGGTTCGAGGCCCAGGGTCAGCCGCTTCCACCTGCGCGCCAGCAGGATCGAGCCCAGCACACCCAACAGCAGGACTGCGCCCGTGACCAGTGCGCCGTTGATCAGATCCTTCACCAGCTCGGTTCGCACTGCCGTCGTGGAGATTCCGACGCTCACTTCGCCGATCACGACGTCTGCCGAGCCCGGAGCCAGGATGGGCACTTTGGCACGGACGGAGTCGCCCAGCGTGCCGCGTTGGGATTCGACGACCTCGTTGCCCGCCAATGCGCCGGACGGATCGGTACTCACCCGTTGCCCCAGGACGGTCGGATCCGGATGTGCCAGGCGCAGTCCCCGGTCGTCGGTGATGACGACGAACAGAGCATCGGTGCGCTCCCGGGCGCTTTCGCCCGTCCGTTGCAGTGCACCGCCTGCCAGCACTCCCGCCGGCGCAGCATCGGTGCCCGCGGTGTCCGCGGCCGAGAACTGCCCCACGAGCGAACGCACCTCGGGGTCGGAGGCCACGGTCCGCGCGACCGCGAGTGCCCGCTCGCCGTACTCCTCGCTGGCCTGTTCGCCGCTACTGATCGCGAATACTCCGAACGCCACTGCCAGCGCCACCGCAACCAACGCGGCCTGCAGCAGCAGCACTTGAGTCCTCAATCGCACCAGCCAAGGCTAGAGCGAGAGCTGCTCGAGCACAATGCGCAAAAGGCTCTTTACGTTGCTTGCGCGGGTAGTGCGCACAACGGCGAACATGTGATGCCGGTTACGTAACTTCAGTCACAACACGTAGTCCAACCGGACCCACCTCACACATTTCGAGAAGGAGTGCACGATGTTGGTGATACTCGGCTTCCTCATGGTAGCCGCCTTCATGTTCTTGATCTTGACCAAGAGAGCCACGCCCGTCGTCGCACTCACCCTCGTCCCTGTCATCTTCGGTCTGCTGGCCGGCGCGGGACTCGGCATCGGTGACATGATCACCGACGGCATCAAGTCCCTGGCCCCCACCGCGGCCCTGCTGTTCTTCGCCATCATCTTCTTCGGAATCATGATCGACGTCGGACTGTTCGACCCACTGGTGCGCGGCATCCTGCGTGTCGTACGCAACGACCCGATGAAACTCGTTGTCGGAACTGCCATTCTGGCCATGGTCGTCTCGCTCGACGGCGACGGCTCGACCACCTTCATCATCGTCACGTCCGCACTGCTGCCGCTCTACCTGAAACTCGGTGTCAGCCCGGTCATTCTGACGGTCGTCGCCGGACTCGCCAACGGCACGATGAACATCATCCCGTGGGGCGGCCCGACGGTTCGCGCTGCATCCGCTCTCGGCATCTCCCCGTCCGACGTCTTCGTGCCCATGGTTCCGTCGATGATCGTCGGCCTGATCATCGTGCTGCTCTTCGCCGTTCACCTGGGGATCATGGAACGCCGACGCATCGGCAAACTGATCTACGAACCCGAACTGGTGGCCTCCGGTGGCGGCGGAAGTATCCGTAAGGGCGGCAACGCAACCGGCGGAACCGGCACCGGCGGATCGAACGACGGCGAATCGGGCCAGTTCTTCGACGGTCTGGACCCCAATCGCGACACGCTGCGCCCGAAGTTGCTCTGGTTCAACGCTGCTCTGACGGTCGTTCTCCTCGTCATCCTGGTCATGGACATTCTTCCCATCCCGGTGCTGTTCATGATCGCTGCCTCGATCGCACTGACGGTCAACTTCCCGAAGGTCAAGGAGCAGGGCGACGCGATCGCTCGGCACTCGTCCTCCATCGTCTCCGTCGTCGCCATGGTGCTCGCCGCAGCAATCCTGACGGGCGTCTTCCAGGGCACCGGCATGGTCGAGGCCATGGCCGAGTGGCTGCTCAACGTCATCCCGCCGGGAATGGGCCCGTACCTGGCCGTCATCACCGGCATCCTGAGCATCCCGCTGACGTTCTTCATGACCAACGACGCGTTCTACTTCGGCATCCTGCCGGTGCTCACCGAGACCGCCGAGAAGTACGGCATCGACCCAGTCGAGATGGCCCGTGCCTCGATCACCGGTCAGCCCGTCCACCTGCAGAGCCCGCTGGTTCCGGCCATCCTGCTCCTGGTGACCCTGGCCGGAGTCTCGCTGGCCGATCACCACAAGAAGGTGTTGTGGCGAGCGGTGGTCGTCTCCCTCGCAATGCTGGCGGTCGGCATCGTCCTCGGTCAGATTCCGTTCGGCTGATCCCTCACCCCCACCTTCCTGAAAGAGACACCGTCATGACTGTTGGCGTACTGCACAACAACTCACCCGAGGGCCGCGCAGCACTCGCGGCCGCCGTTCGAGAAGCTCGGATCAGAGAGACCGATCTGGTCGTCCTGCACGCACTGTCGGGATCGGCCGAGCCGTCCGCCGAGGCAGGCGAAACCGCTGCGGTCTCCACCTCAGTAGAGACCGCCTTGGCCGACATCGACAACGCCGAGGCCGTGGCCTGGACCGTGGCGGTGGGTCGCCCCGATCCCGACGCCGTGAACACTCTGCTGACTCTGGTGGAGGAGCAGAAGTCCGAGATCCTCGTCGTCGGCTCCCGGCACCGCTCGGCAGTCGGCAAGTTCCTGATGGGACAGACGATTCAGCGCCTGCTGCTCGAAATTCCGGTTCCGGTTCTACTGGTCAAGTCCGGAGCGTGATCGTTGCCGACAAGGTGACGACCGTAGTGCGGCACAGCCTCCGATGGATCGGCCTCGCGGCCGTATCCGTCGGGGGCTGGGCCCTTTTCGCGAGTCTGGGCCTCACCGCGCCGTCGCTGTTCGCCGCACTCGTCGTCGCCGTGGTGTTCGCATTGACCGGGTTGGGTCCGGCCGCGGTCCCCCGTCCCGCGTCCATGGCAGCGCAGGGCACGCTGGCGGTGACGATCGGACTCATGCTCGACACCGACACTCTCGCTGCGCTGGGAGAGAACTGGCTTCCCGCGGTCACCGTCGGGTTGGCGACCCTGATCGTCAGTGCCGGCTGCGGCGCCCTGCTGGCACTGCACCGCGACGTCGATCCGGTGACCGGAGCACTGTCTCTGATTGCCGGTGGCGCAACAGGTCTGGTGTCGGTCGCCCGCGAGCTCGGCGGCGACGAGCGCATCGTCGCCGTGGTCCAGTATCTACGCGTGGCGTTGGTGGTCGTCACGATGCCGTTGATCGTCACCTTCGCTTTTCACACCGACACCGGTGGCACGTCCGGTACCGACGAGGCGTCGACGACACCGTGGTACATCGGCACGGCCTTTCTGATCGGTGCCGTCGTCGTCGGAATCCTGCTCGCGAAGACGATCCGACTCCCCGCCCCCGCCACGCTCGGACCGCTGATCGTCGCCGGAGCCTGCGAGCTACTCGGCTGGCCCGTAGACATCTCCGTCCCGGAAGTACTGCTGCCGCTGGCGTTCATCGTCATCGGATGGCAAGCAGGACTTGCCTTCACCGTCGCCAGCCTGCGGGCCATCGGACGCATCTTCCCGTGGGCCGCGCTGCTCGTACTCACGATCGGTCTGATCTGCGCACTCCTGGGCTGGGCACTGTCCGCCGTCACCGGAGTCAGCATGTTGACCGGTTATCTCGCGACGACGCCCGGCGGACTGGCCGCAGTGCTCGCCGTGTCCGCGACGACGGGATCTGACGTCACGTTCGTCGCCTGCGTTCAGGTGATCCGGCTGGTGTCGATGCTCGTGGCCGCGCCCCTCGCTGCTGCCGCGTACACCAAGATCGCCGAACGCAAGAAGGATCGGTCCATGGCCGGGTGAGCGGATCAGTCTGCAGCCCTGGGTAGTTCGACCCGGAACGTGGCACCCGCGCCTGGAGTACTTCGCACGTCCACGGTCCCGTTGTGGGCGGCGACCAGGGCTGCGACTATGGACAGGCCGAGCCCACTGCCCCCGCTCTCACGGGTCCGGGACGAGTCGGTGCGATAGAAGCGCTCGAAGACGTGAGCTGCTTCCTCCTCACCCAGCCCAGGGCCGGTGTCTTGCACCTCGAGCACCACCGACTCCTCGGTGGTGCCCACGCACACCGTGATCGACGCGGACTCGGGCGTGTGCCGCACTGCGTTCCCCACGAGGTTGGCCAACACCTGACGCAGCCGGGCATCGTCGCCGGCGACCTCCGGAATACCTGGTCCTGCCGATACCTTCAACGAGATGTCGCGTGCGGGCGAGACGGCCTTCGCATCGTGCACGGCATCGGCGGCGATGGTGAGCACGTCGACTCGACGTACCTCGAGGGGACGCTGGGCATCGAGTCGCGCGAGCATGAGCAGATCCTCGACGAGCAGTCCCATGCGCGCCGATTCGCCCTCGATCCGCGTCATCAACAATGCGATGTCGCTCATCGCCCCCTGCCGGTACAGCTCGGCGAATCCCCGGATGGTCGTCAGCGGAGTCCGCAGTTCGTGGCTGGCGTCGGCGACGAACCGACGCATCCGATCCTCGGACGCCCGCGCCGCTTCTTCCGAGGCGGCGGTCGCTGCGAACGCCCGCTGTATCTGCGAGAGCATTCCGTTCAACGCCGCCGACAGTCGACCGACTTCCGTTCTCTCACTGCGGTGGGGCACCCGCCGGTGCAGATCGCCTGCGGCAATCGCAGCTGCCGTCGTCTCCACCTCGCGCAACGGCCGCAGACTGCGCCGCACCACGAAGTACGCCACCACACCCAACACCACCAATACCGCTGCTCCGATGTACAACTGGAGCACCATCAGTCGGCTGACGGTCTGCTGATTGGGACCCAGCGGAATTCCCACAGTGGTGGATCCGTCACTGTTGGTCACCGTCAACACGCGCCACTGTTTCCCTGGGTCGCTCTCGGAGCCGACCGTCGTCGGGCGATCGGCGGTGACACCGGACAGATCCGGAACACTTTCTGCCACATCGTTGATGGGTCCCCGTACGGTGCCGTCGTTCGCCACGGACCGGACGTAGAAATTCGACGGCGGGCGACCAGGATTGGGCTCGCCGATGGGTGGAAGTGGGCGGGAGTCCGGTTGCGCCCAACCCCGAGACGCCTCGACCAACTGCTGATCGAGGCGACGCATCAACGACGTCTCCAACGAGGACGTCACCGCGACACCCGATGCCAGCAGTCCGAGCCCGACCAACAGCAGCAGGGCCGCAACCAGAGTGAAGCGCAGCGGGATGTCCCCCAGCCGTGAGCGGAGGCCGGTCACCGCGACTGCCGCATGACGTAGCCGACGCCCCGCAACGTGTGGATCAATCGGGTATCGCCCGTGTCGACCTTACGACGCAGATACGACACGTACGACTCCACCACTCCCACCTCACCGCCGAAGTCGTAGTGCCACACGTGATCCAGAATGCGCGGCTTGCTCAGCACCGTTCCGGCATTGACCATGAAGTACCGCAGCAGCGTGAACTCGGTCGGCGAGAGCGAGACCGGCTCGCCTGCCTTCCACACCTCGTGGGTGTCGTCATCGAGTTCGATGTCCGCGAACGCGACTCGGGACGATTCGGTCTCCTCGGTCCGACCGGACCGGCGCAGAATCACTCGGAGCCGAGCCACCACTTCCTCGAGGCTGAACGGCTTGGTGACGTAGTCGTCCGCGCCGAGCGTCAGACCGGTCACCTTGTCTTCCACGGAATCTCGCGCCGTCAGGAACAACGCCGGAGCATCCACTCCGTCTGCGCGCAGCCTGCGCAGCAGACCGAAGCCGTCCATGCCCGGCATCATGACGTCGAGGATCAGTGCCTCGGGCCGAAAGGTACGCGACTTGTCCAGGGCCTCGGGGCCGGAGGACGCCGTCGCGACCTCGAATCCCTGGAACTTGAGACTGACCGCCAACAGCTCGACGATGGTCGGTTCGTCGTCGACGATCAGTACACGCGCTTCGGGGGTTTCGCTCACGGTGTCCATCATCGCGCGCGTTGCTGCTCGTCCGCTGGACTCTCGCTGTGAGGTTGCTGTGAGCCCCGACAGAGAGGTGCCCCAAGAGAGGGCATGATGGAGCGCGATGCTCCCTGCGAACACCGATCGCCGCACGAGGCGCAGGCCGACGGTCACTTCCATGCACGTATTCGCAACTGTGCTCGTGTTGGGCATCGCGACAGGTCCGTACCTCGCCGAGTGGGTCGCCGCCTCCCCTGCCCTGCGAACCGGAGCCACCGTCTTCACCGGGATCTTCGTGCAGGCGACGCCGTTCCTGGTGCTGGGCGTGCTCGTCAGCGGCGGCATCGCCGCGTTCGTCTCCCCGGCCGTGCTTCGACGTGTGGTCCCGAAGAACGAGCCCGCGGCCGTCGGTGTGAGCGGACTCGCCGGAATGGCATTGCCCGGGTGCGAATGCGGAGCTGTTCCCGTCTCCCGGCGGTTGATGAACCAGGGAATGCCGACGTCGGCGGCTCTGGCATTTCTGCTGTCGGCACCGGCGATCAACCCCGTCGTTCTCGTGTCGACTGCGGTGGCCTTTCCGGGTGAGCCGGCAATGGTTCTCGCCCGGTTCCTCGCCTCGCTCGCCACGGCCGTGGTGATGGGCTGGCTGTGGACGCGGTTCGGCAAGGCCGAGTGGATCACCGCGCGGCTGGCGGATCGTGGTCACGATCACGAAGGCTCGAAGTGGGAGACGTTCCGCGAGTCGGCTCGCGCAGACCTGCTGCAGGCCGGGGCGTTTCTGGTGTTCGGTGCCGCGGCAGCCGCGGCCCTGCACCTGGTGATTCCCGATCGGGTGTACGAGCACCTGGCCGGTCAGCTGCTGCTGGCCATCGTGGTGATGGCCGTTCTGGCGGTTCTGTTGGCGCTGTGTTCGGAGGCCGACGCGTTCGTCGCGGCCAGTATGTCGATGCTGCCGCTGCTCCCGCGCCTGGTCTTCCTGGTGGTCGGCCCGGCCGTCGATCTGAAGTTGATGGCGATGCAGGCAGGCAGCTTCGGGCGCGGTTTCGTCGTCCGCTTCGCACCACTGACCTTCGTCGTGGCGATCGTGTGCGCCTCGGTCGTCGGCGGATTCCTGATCGGCGCGCGATGAAACGCGAGGTGCAGAACGTCCTGCTGTTCCTCTTCGGCGGAGCGATCGTGAAGATCTCGCTCGACGGCAGCTTCGTCCGGTACGTCAAACCGTCACTGCATCCGTATCTGCTGATCGCGGGCGTGCTGATCGTCGTCCTCGCGGCAGCCTCGATCGTCGCCGACATCCGGCGCGGTGGGCCGACGGACGGTCACGATCACGACGCGCGCCCATACTGGCTGTTGCTCGTGCCGATTGCGGTGATCCTCCTCGTCGCCCCACCCGCGCTCGGTGTCTCGGCGGTCGGCGACCGATCCGTGGACGCCGTCTCGACCCACGAGAAGACACCCTTCCCGCCGTTACCCGACGGGCAGGCCCCCGACGTCCCGTTGCTCGACGTCGTGCAGCGGGCCGTCCGAGATTCGGAGGACAGCCTCGACGGCCGGGAGATCAGTGTCACCGGATTCGCCGTGGCGACCGCGAACGGTGGGTCGCCGCGCGTCGACGGCACAACCGACGGCCTCGACCTCGCCCGTGTCCTGATCATCTGCTGCGCGGCCGACGCACGATCCATCCGAATTCATCTGGACTCCAATTCGACTGTGCTCGAAGATGTTCCGGACGGATCCTGGCTGCAGCTCACCGGCACCGTCGACGCATCGACCGCGACCGAAGCCACCGCCTTCACCCCCACGATGACGGTCTCGACGGCCCGGCGCATCGACCCGCCGACGAACACGTACGCGTACTGACACCGGAAAATTCGCGTCCCCGCCGAAGAAAAATTGGTACCGTCGTACAGGTCACTTCCGACAATCGGACGAGGCGCGCCGTACCCGAACAGCGACAAGACGGTGCCGAGAGGTGATTTCTCATGGCATGGCTGATTCTCGTCGTTTCCGGCGTTCTCGAAGCGATCTGGGCGACTGCGCTCGGTAAGTCCGAGGGCTTCTCCAAGCTCGGACCATCGGTAGTTTTCGGTGTCGCGGTGGTGCTCAGCATGATCGGTCTCGCGGTCGCGATGCGGTCGTTGCCCACCGGAACCGCGTATGCGGTGTGGGTGGGAATCGGTGCCACCTTGACCGTGGCGTACGCGATGATCACCGGTGCCGAAGCAGCGTCGTTCCTCAAAGTCGTACTTCTGGTCGGCATCGTCGGCTGCGTTGTGGGACTGAAGGTTCTTCACTGATTTTCCCGGCTACAAGCAGTTACAGTAAAACGATGAACTGGGTGTCAGCGATCACACTGCCCGCACGGGCCGGCTTGGCCATCGCCGAGCAGGCGATCGGCGTCGCAGAGGTCGCATTGGCGACCACCAGGATGGCGTTGGCCACCGGCGCGTCCGGCACGGCCGGTGTGGCGTCGCTCGCCAATCCGCGCGGCGGCACGATGCAGCTGCTCACCCAGCTCGGCCAGCTGACCTCCGACGACCGCGCGTTGGGCAACGCCCTGAAAGAGGGCGGGCCACTCGACCGCCTGCTCGCCCAGGGCGGCGTCGTCGATCGACTCACGTCCGAGGACGGCACGCTCGAGCGTCTGCTGTCTCCGGGTGGGCCGGTCGAACGCATTCTCGCTCCCGGCGGACCGCTGGACCGACTGCTCGCCGAGGACGGACCGCTCGAGCGGTTGCTCGCCGAAGGCGGTCTTCTGGACAGGATCACCGCCACCAACGGCCCCCTCGAGCGCCTGACGGCGAAGGACGGTCCGCTCGAGGTGTTGACGCGTCAGGACGGTCTGATCGAACGGGCCATCGCGGAGAACGGCATCCTCGAGACGATGCTGGCCGAGGACGGTGCCGTCGAGCGTCTGACGGCCAAGGGCGGGCCGCTGGACCAGTTGGTCAAACTCTCCGAGACGCTGACGTCCGTAGCTCCGAACATCGAGCGCATGAGTATCTCGATCGACATCCTGCAGGATTCCGTGGAGATCCTCTCGGCGGCGGTGCATCCGCTCGGCGAGCTGGTCGGCCGGCTGCCGAGCCGCTGGCTCAAGAGCGGTAAGCAGTCGGTGCACGAGCTGCACTGACGGGCCGCAACTTCGGCGCTTTGCCGAGAGTCGTAGGCGACAAATGTTAGCGCTCACACTGCTCACGCGGGGTGCAAAAAGAAATCTTTGACAATGCCGATGTTATCGCTCACACTTTCGTTTTGATGTGATGCGAACCACACGGGACCACCCGACGGCCTCCGCTTCACGGTCTACCTCACAACACAGGGAGAAACGATGAAGTTTCGAAAGCTATCCATGGCTACGGCCGCGGTGGCCCTCACCCTCACGCTCGGTGCGTGCGGATCGAGTACCAAGACCGCAGACGAGGCTCCGGCCGAGGGCGGCAGCACCGCAGGTGCGTTGATCGGCGTCACCATGCCGACGAAGTCCTCCGCCCGTTGGATCGCCGACGGCGACAACCTCAAGAGCGCGTTGGAGGGCCAGGGATACAAGGTCGACCTGCAGTACGCGGAGAACGACATTCCCACCCAGGTCAACCAGATCGAGAATCAGATCACCCAGGGCGCGAAGCTGCTGATCGTGGCCTCGGTGGACGGCACCGCCATCACCACCCAGCTGCAGGAAGCCAAGGACAACGGCATCGGTGTCATCGCCTACGACCGGCTCATCCGCAACTCCCCGGACGTCGACTACTACGCGACGTTCGACAACTACAAGGTCGGCGTCGACCAGGCCACCTCACTGTTGGTCGGCCTCGGGCTGAAGAACGAGGACGGCACCGACAAGGCCGACGCGCCCGCCGGCCCGCTCAACATCGAGGTTTTCGCCGGTTCGCCCGACGACAACAACGCCACCTTCTTCTTCGACGGTGCCATGGAGACCCTGAAGCCGTACCTGGACAAGGGAACTCTGAAGATCGGTAGTGGCGAGTCCGACTTCGGAACCGCTGCCACCCTGCGCTGGGATCCGGCGACGGCACAGAAGCGCATGGAAGACCTGCTGACCAAGACGTACTCCTCGGGCCAGAAGGTTCAGGGCGTGCTCTCCCCGTACGACGGTCTGTCGATCGGAATTCTGTCCGCGCTCAAGAGCAACGGCTACGGAACCGCCGGTCAGCCCTACCCGGTCGTCACCGGACAGGACGCCGAGGTGCCGTCGGTCAAGTCGATCATCGCCGGTGAGCAGTACTCCACGATCTACAAGGACACGCGTCAGCTGGCCGAGGTCACGATCCAGATGGCTCAGGCCATGCTCAACGGTCAGACTCCCGAGACCAACAACACCACCGATTACGACAACGGCGAGAAGGTCGTTCCGGCGTACCTGCTGCAGCCCGAGATCGTCTACAAGGACAACTACGAGAAGCTGCTCGTCGAGGGTGGCTACTACACCGAGGATCAGTTGAAGTGAGTTCGGCGATGACGAGCCCGATTCTGGAGATGCGCGGCATCACCAAAACATTTCCCGGCGTCAAGGCGCTACAGGATGTCACTCTCTCGGTGAATCGCGGCGAGATCCACGCGATCTGCGGCGAGAACGGAGCAGGCAAGTCGACGCTCATGAAGGTGTTGTCGGGTGTGTACGCGCACGACACATTCGACGGCGACATCGTGTTCGACGGTCGAGAGTGCTCGTTCTCCGACATCCGGAGTAGCGAGGCCGAGGGCATCGTCATCATCCATCAGGAACTCGCGTTGAGTCCGCATCTCTCCATTGCCGAGAACATCTTTCTCGGCAACGAGCGGTCCAAGCGCGGGTTCATCGACTGGAACCGAACGAATTCCGAGGCCGCAGCCCTACTGAACCGGGTAGGGCTGCGGGAGAATCCCGTCAACGTCGTGAGCGATCTCGGCGTCGGCAAGCAGCAACTCGTCGAGATCGCCAAGGCACTGTCCAAGGACGTGACCCTGCTCATTCTCGACGAACCCACTGCGGCACTCAACGATTCCGACTCCGCACATCTGCTGGATCTGTTGCGCGGTCTACGGGACGAGGGCATCACGTGCGTGATCATCTCGCACAAGCTCAACGAGATCGCGGCCATTGCCGACCGGACCACGATCATTCGGGACGGCAAGACCATCAAGACGCTGGACATGCGAGACCCGGACGTCACCGAGGATCGCATCATCTCACTGATGGTCGGCCGCGATCTCGAGCACCGGTTTCCGCCCCACGAATCGACTGTGGGAGAGGAAGTTCTGCGCATCGAGGACTGGACCGTGCACAGTCCGACCCAGCAGGGCCGAACCGTCGTCGACAAGGCGAACCTCACGCTGCGGCGCGGTGAGATCGTCGGCCTCGCCGGATTGATGGGTGCCGGCCGTACCGAGTTGGCCATGAGCGTCTTCGGCCGAAGCTACGGGATCGACATCTCGGGACGGCTCTACAAGTACGGCAAGGAAATTCACGTCAAGTCCGTCAACGATGCCATCCATCACGGCATCGCGTACGCCACCGAGGACCGGAAACGGTACGGGCTGAACCTGATCGACGACATCAAGCGCAACATCTCCACCGCGGCGCTGGACAAGTTGGTGACGGGAGGCTTCGTCGACGCCAACCAGGAATACAAGGTCGCCGAGGGCTTCCGCAAGAGCATGAACATCAAGGCACCGAACGTCTCCGCCGTGGTCGGCAAACTCTCCGGCGGCAATCAGCAGAAAGTCGTGCTGAGCAAATGGATTTTCAGCGATCCCGATGTGCTCATCCTCGACGAACCGACGCGAGGAATCGACGTCGGCGCGAAATTCGAAATCTATTCGATCATCAACCAACTCGCCGACGCCGGAAAGGCAGTGCTGGTGATCTCGTCCGAACTTCCGGAACTTCTCGGTCTGTGCGACCGGATCTACGCGCTGTCCGCCGGCCGGATCACCGGTGAGGTCGACCGCGAGGACGCAACCCAGGAATCTCTCATGCATCTCATGACCCGTGGAACAGGAGTACTTCGATGAACCAGCTGTCGACCGTTCGGGGGCTGCTCACGCGAAACCTCCGACAGAGCGGAATCTTCATCGCGTTCGCGCTGATCATCGTGCTCTTCACCGTGCTGACCGGAGGTCAGCTGTTGGTGCCGCAGAACATCAGCAACATGGTGGTGCAGAACTCGTACATTCTCATTCTGGCCATCGGCATGGTCGTCATCATCATCGCCGGCCATATCGACCTGTCCGTCGGATCGGTGGTGGCGGCCACCGGAGCCATCGCCGGTGTCCTCATGGTCCAACAGAACGTGCCGTGGCCACTGGCGGTGCTGATCACGTTGATCGTCGGCGGCCTGATCGGTGCCTGGCAGGGTTATTGGGTCGCGTACTTCGGCATTCCCGCGTTCATCGTCACCCTCGCCGGAATGCTCGTCTTCCGCGCGGTGACTCTCATCGTCCTCGGCAACCAGGGCATCGGGCCGTTCCCCGGACCGGTACGCACACTGTCCAACGGCTTCCTGCCCGGCTTCATGGGCAATGTGGGACTCGGGCCATTGGGTGGGGCGGACATCTTCACGTTGCTCGTCGCGATTCTCGCGGTCGCTGGAATCGTGTTCAGCCAGTGGCGTTCTCGAACGGGCCGGCAGAAGTACGGCCAGACCGTGGACGCGATGCCGCTGTTCCTGATCAAGATGGCGTTCGCCGCCGCTCTCGTGCTTGCGATCGCCGTCCAGTTGGCTCGTTTCAAGAACCTGCCGTACGTGCTGATCCTGCTCGCCGTGTTGGTCATGGGTTACTCGACGTTGGCCGGCAAGACCGTATTCGGTCGGCACGTGTACGCCATCGGCGGCAACATTCACGCCGCGTCCCTGTCCGGTATCAAGGTCAAGCCGGTCACGTTCTGGATCTTCGTCAACATGGGTGTCCTCTCGGCTCTGGCCGGAATCATCTTCGCCGGACGCCTCAACCAGGCCGGTCCTACTGCGGGCAACGGCTTCGAGCTCGACGCCATCGCGGCGGCGTTCATCGGTGGCGCAGCCGTACAGGGCGGCGTCGGCCGCATCGTCGGCGCGCTGACCGGTGGACTCATCATCGCCGTGATCAACAGCGGCATGTCGCTGATCGGATCACCCAGCGAGAGAGTGCAATTGGTGAAGGGTCTGGTGCTGCTCGCCGCCGTGGCGTTCGACATCTGGACCAAGCGTCGTGCGGCGAGCGGTAAGGGCGGCAAGGGAGACAAAGCCGCGTCTCCCACCAGTTACCTGGGCGTACCAGTACCCGCTGAGATGTTCTCCCCCGGCGAGCCCGGAAAGCCGGCACCGCCGACCTCTGCATCGATGACGAAAACGACGTGATCCGGGCGGTGACGCGCCGATCCGGTCCGGGCATGCTGAGATGGTGTTCGACCAGCGAAGGAGGATGCGTGCGATGACGCCGACCCGCGGACCGGCCATGACCGACGTCGCTCGGCTCGCGGGTGTGTCCCACCAGACCGTCTCTCGGGTCATCAACGGCCATCCCAACGTCACCGAGGCGACCAGAACGAGGGTCGAGCAGGCGATCGCGGAGCTCGGCTACCGGCCGAACACCGCAGCTCGCGCTCTGGTCACCGGCCGCAGCAGCACCATCGGGATCGTCGGCACCGGCAACGCTCTGTACGGGCCGGTGTCGACGCTCTACAGCGTCGAACAGGCTGCACGACAGGCCGGATACTCCGTCGTCGTCGGCGTCCCCACCTCGTTCGACGAGGTGGCGATCAGCACCTGCGTGCGCAGGTTGCAGAAGCAGGGCGTCGACGGCGTCGTCGTCATCGCGCCGTTGAGCACCGACGGCGGCGACATCGCCGAGTTGGCCGCCGAACTGCCACTGGTGGCCGTCGAAGGATCGCCGGAAGGCGATCTGGCGGTTGTCTCGGTCGATCAGGTCGCCGGCGCGCAATCCGCCACCACACATCTGCTCTCACTCGGTCACCGCGCCGTCTGGCACGTCGCAGGCCCCTCGGGGTGGTACGAGGCGGCCGATCGCGTCATCGGGTGGCGCTCGGCCCACGAGCAGGCCGGTGTCGAACCGCCACTCGTTCTCGCCGGCGACTGGACCGCGAAGTCCGGCTTCGAGGCCGGCTGCCGATTGGCCGAGAACCCGGATGTCACAGCGGTGTTCGCCGGAAACGATGCGATGGCTCTCGGGGTGTTGCGCGCCCTCGAAGTGCACGGCCGAAAAGTTCCGACGGACGTCAGCGTGGTCGGTTTCGACGACGTTCCCGACGCGGAGTTCTTCTCCCCTCCCCTGACGACGATCCGTCAGGAATTCAGCGAGGTCGGCATCCGCAGTGTCGAAATACTGTTGGCCCAAATCGATTCCGGCAACCGCAGCACCCGGCGCTCGCGCATCGAGCCGAGCCTGGTGATCCGGTCCAGCACTGCCGAGGCCCGTGACGCTCACATCCGTAGCTGAATCTCCACCAACAACCGCGCGTCCGGATCCGACAGATCCAACTCCAGAATCTGCTCGACGCGTCGGATGCGGTAACGCACCGTGTTCGGGTGGATGTGCAGCCTCTCCGCTGCGGCACGCACGTCACCGAAGCAGGCCAGGTACGTCTCGAGACTCTCTCGCATCGCGCCGTCGTGGGTGGCGTCGTACCGATCCAGCGCCGCGATCCGCGGGTCCCGTAACTGCTCGTGATTCGAGATGATGTCGACGATCTCGCCCAGCAGCACAGACGTTCTCGACTCTGCGAGTGTGGTGACCCGAACGTCGCCGGTGGTCGCGTCCAATACTCGGTCGACCTCGAACCGGGCTGCGGCCACCCCGTCGAGATCGGCGATCGGCGCGGCCACCGCAGCGCGCAAGCACAGTCCGGTTCGAGTCTCGATGCGCGACACGGCATCTGCGGTCCACACCGGAATCGCCGTCCCCGACGCAGCTCCGGAGAACAGTACGTAGATTCTCTCGCCGATGACGGTCACCAGCGAGTCTCGCCTGAATGCGCTGGCGTGCAACCGGATCGACGGAGCCAGACCAGTGATGTCGAATTCACCACAGGCGGCGAATCCGACGACCGCGGCCGTTCCCGTGGTCGGAATCGACAGCGCCGCGGCCAGCGACGGAATGTCCACGCCGCCACCCCGCGCGCCGAGCAGTCGCTGAATCTGCAGCGCCTCGTTGGTCGGGGCGTTCGCGATGCGGGTGATCAGCCGGGCGGCGACCGCCGACGCTCCGCGCAACACCGCATCGGCGTCCACCGACAGCGGACGCGCGCCCTCCTGAACCCAGATCGTTCCCAGAGTCGTTGCTGCGCCACTGATTCGACGTATCCCGACGGCAAGGCGTCGACGAATACCGAGTTCGGCATCGGCTGGCACGTCGATGACGTCGTCGGTACGGCGGAGTCGATCGAACACCCCACGCTCGTGCAGACGACGAAGGTAGTCGGCCGGTCCCTCTCGCCCCAGGATCGACAGGGTCCGCAACTCGTCGGCCGAGTCGTCCGATGCCGAGTACGCCAATACGTGCGAGCGCTCGTCCTCGATGCTCACCATGCCCTTGGTCAAGGACGCAACCGTCTGCGCCAATTCGTACAGATCGGTGTCCGCTCCGAACAGCCCGTCGTCCGAGGCCGGTGAGCGGGACTGATCGAGGACCCCGCGCATCGTCGACAGCAGCAGTTCCCAGCGGGTCTGGTGGTGTACCGCGACCAAGGCGATTCCGGTCTCTCGGGCGGCGTGGGCCAACGCGGTCGAGTCGGCCACCTTGGTCAGCACCGCAAGGGGCCTGTCGACCACCGGACGCAACGCCAGATCGTCGAACCACCGCAGCGCATCGGTCTCGGTGACGCCGACCAGCAGGGTCAGATCGGCAGCCGTTCCCGGTGGTCGACGAAGGTCGTCGCCGTCGAGCAGGGCCACGGACTCGACGGCGATCCCGGTTCCCGCCGGCGCGACCACGAGCTCGACCACGGCGCTGTGCAGCGACGTCAGCAGAGACCGCAGCGTCACAGTATTGGCCATGCGGACAAGTACACCACGAATTCTTTGGCCGATGAGCTGATTGAACGGGACGTCGAGGCGACTTCAATGAGCAGCACACACCCGAGTGCGAGGAGTCACCATGGACGCGGTCACATCAGTTCCCACCCCGGTCAACGAGCCGGTCAACACCTATGCCCCAGGAAGCGCCGAGCGCGCCAGGCTGCGCATCCGCTTGGACGAACTACGTGCGAACCCCGTCCGCATCCATCAGGTGATCGGCGGTGTCCACCGCGACGCCGCCGGCACCGATACCGATGTGGTCGAACCCCATAGGCACGCCTCGGTCATCGGTAGCTTCGCCGAGGCAACGCACCGGGACGTGCAGGACGCGATCTCCGCAGCGACCGCAGCTGCACCGGCCTGGCGCGATCTTCCGTTCGACGAGCGAGCTGCAGTGTTCCTGCGCGCGGCCGATCTGCTGTCGGGTCCGTGGCGCGAAAGGATTGCTGCCGCAACGATGCTCGGGCAGTCCAAGTCGGCCTACCAGGCCGAGATCGACGCACCGTGCGAGCTGATCGATTTCTGGCGGTTCAATGTCGCGTTCGCACGACAGATCCTCGCCGATCAGCCGGTGTCGGCCCCGGGCGTGTGGAATCGCGTCGAGTACCGCCCGCTCGAGGGTTTCGTCTACGCGATCACACCGTTCAACTTCACCGCCATCGCCGGTAACCTCCCCACAGCGCCCGCACTGATGGGCAACACGGTGTTGTGGAAGCCGTCGCCTACCCAGGCAGTCGCCGCGTACCTGACGCTGCAGTTGCTCGAGGCGGCAGGTCTGCCGCCGGGAGTGATCAACCTCGTCCTCGGCGACGGTCCGATGGTCTCCGAAGTAGCCCTGGCCGATCCACGCCTGGCGGGCATCCACTTCACCGGATCCACTGCGACCTTCCAGACGCTGTGGCGCGAGGTCGGCAACAACATCTCGAACTACCACTCCTACCCGCGGCTCGTCGGCGAGACCGGCGGCAAGGATTTCGTCGTCGCGCACAGCTCGGCCGATCCGGACGTGTTGACCACGGCCATGATTCGCGGTGCCTTCGACTTCCAGGGTCAGAAGTGCTCGGCCGCTTCGCGGGCATTCGTGCCGAAGTCGCTGTGGGCTCGCATGGGTGAGACCTTCATCGAGCAGGTGTCGGCCCTGAAGTACGGCGATGTGACCGACCTGTCGAACTACGGCGGTGCCGTCATCGACCGAAAGGCGTTCGACCGCAACGCAGCTGCGCTCGACCGCGCGAAATCCGTGACCGGTCTGACCATCGCCGCCGGTGGAACGTGCGACGACACGGAAGGGTACTTCGTCTCTCCCACAGTTCTTCTCGGCGACGACCCCACCGACGAAGCGTTCACCACCGAGTACTTCGGCCCCATTCTGGCCGTGCACGTCTACGACGACAACCGGCCCGACGCCTATGCCGACGTACTGCGCACCGTCGACACCGGATCGAAGTACGCACTGACCGGTGCCGTCATCGCCACCGATCGCACGGCCGTCGAGCAGGCCCATTCGGCACTGCGATTCGCCGCCGGAAACTTCTACGTCAACGACAAGCCCACCGGCGCGGTCGTCGGTCAGCAACCGTTCGGCGGAGCGCGTGCGTCGGGTACCAACGACAAGGCCGGCTCACCGCAGAACCTGTTGCGCTGGGCATCGGCACGCACGGTCAAGGAAACGTTCGTCCCGCCGACCGCACACGGCTACCCCCATCAGGAAGGCGAGGGCACACGATGACCACAGTGCTGAGCAACCCACTGCGGCCGGCTCTGCTGGCGGCCGCACGCTCACCGAAATTGCAGGCCACCGTGACGCGGCTGCGTGCCACCCGATCGCTCGTCGACCGCTTCGTCGCCGGTGAATCGGAGCCCGCCGTGGTCACCGCCGTCGATGCCCTGCTGGCGTCGGGACGATTCGTCTCGGTGGACTATCTGGGCGAGGACACCACCGACCGCGCGCAGGCGACAGCCACCGTTCAGTCGTACCTGTCACTGATACAACGCTTTTCGACGCGTAGTACCGCCGAGACCGCGCTCGAGGTATCGCTCAAACTCTCGGCCCTCGGTCAGGGAATCGACCGGACGCTGGCGCTCGAGAACGCGCGCGAAATCTGTACCGCGGCAACAGCGGCGGGAGTGTGGGTGACCGTCGACGCCGAGGACCACACCACCACCGACTCGACCCTGTCCATCGTGCGCGAACTGCGGCAGGACTTTCCCGATCTCGGCACGGTGCTGCAGGCGTACCTGAAACGAACCGAGGCCGACTGCCGAGAACTGTCCGGACCGAGATCTCGCATCCGACTGTGCAAGGGCGCGTACAACGAGCCCGCGTCGGTGGCGTTCCAGAGTGCACGGGACGTTTCGGACTCCTACCTACGGTGCCTGGAAGTGCTGATGAACGGCAGCGGCTACCCCATGGTCGCCTCCCACGATCCCGAGATGATCGAGGCGGCGGAGCGGCTCGCCGCGAACGCCGGACGGTCCGCAGCCGACTTCGAGTTCCAGATGTTGTTCGGAATCCGCGACCAGGAACAACGACGACTGGTCGACGCCGGCCAGCACGTGCGTGTCTACGTGCCCTACGGAGAGCAGTGGTACGGCTACTTCATGCGCAGACTCGCAGAGCGGCCGGCCAACCTCATGTTCTTCGCGCGGTCGCTGCTCTCTCGCAACTGACTTCACTCGGATCGACGAACGTGTGTTCGAAAGTGTGTCGGTGGGTCGCGGTAGATTCTGTTCATGCTTTCGGGGGACGGCGGATCAGGGGTGGACGGCATCGAAACGGTGCCGCCTGCCCCCGTCGTGTCCGACCCTGTCTTGGCGGGGTTGGTCGAGGCGGTGGAGTCGGCGGTCGCCGAGTTGGCGGGGCAAGGGTCGGTGGCGTGGTCGAATGCCGACCGGCGTGCGGTGATCCAACGCATGGAAACTGTGTCGCGGTCTGTGACGGCGTACTCGCACACCTGGCTCAACGAACTGATCGCACAACACGGCCTCGACGTCTATCCGGGGTCGGTGCCGTGCGCGGTGGCATGGATGCTGCGAATCACCCCACGAACAGCCGGTGCGCGAGTACGTCTGGCCGCCGAATTGGGTGACCGCACCGCACTGTCCGGCGAACCGCTACCGCCTTTGCTGCCGCACACCGCTGCAGCGGTGCGGGCAGGGTTGCTCGATGCCCAGCACGTGCAGATGATCCGCGAATTCTTCCGACACCTACCGGCGAGTGTGGATCCGCAGACCCGCGATCGCGCCGAACAGCAGTTGGTGGGTCTCGCCTCGACGAGGCGGCCCGACGACTTCGCGCCACTGGTGGCGCACCTGGACTCGATCCTCGACCCCGACGGCGACTTCGACGAGAACGAAGAC
>NZ_NOYJ01000006.1:0-192387 GCF_002258365.1 Rhodococcus sp. 06-221-2 | reverse complement strand
GGACGGAGGAAAGGGGGCGGGGAAATGCGGGCGGCCGACAGAAGCCGGCGACACCAGAACCAACTCAGTCGAGTCGAGCCAACACGATTCGCAGGCCGATGACACTGGCGATGGGGAACAGGGCAGCGACCAGCCATGGGATTGCTGCTCCCCAGCCGGTGTCGGGTGACGCGTCGATCACCGCTCCGACGGCGATCGAGCCGAGGAGTACCCCGATGCCGCCGAGGGAGGCCATGAATCCGTAGTACGAGCCGAGTCGGCGTTCGGCGGCCATCTTGGGGACGAGGTCGCGCGCCTGCGGCATCGCGATCATCTGCCCCAGTGCCAGCAGCAACACGAACAGGGCGGCCGGAATCAGGCCGACGAGCCCCGTCAGCTCCAGTGGACTGAGGACCGCCACCAGCGCGAAAGAGAATGCCATGACGGCAAATCCGATCGGCAGCGTGATGCGCGGCGAGACCGCGGCGACGCGTCGGGTGATGGGCAACTGCGTCGTGACGACGAGTACCGCGGAGATTGCGAAGAACCAGCCGAGTACCGTCTGGGATCCCCAGGCCCGTTCGACCTCGAGGGGGAGCAGTAGATACAGCTGGTTGTAGGCCACCAACTGCGCGCTCATGGCGACGGCGAACAGCACGAAGGTGCGGTTTCGGATCACGTCGGTCCAGCCCGAGAGCCACGGATCGTCGCGGTGTTCGCCGGGCTCGCGCGGCAGCCATCTGATGTGCGCGGCGATGACGAGGACGAAAATGACTGCGGCCGTGAGACATGCGATTCGGAAGTCGGCCAACAACAGCAGAGATCCGATGAGTGGGCCGGTGAACGATCCGATCTGATTGCACACCGACAACAGCGCGAAGGTCTGAACCCGGGTGGCACCGCCGCTGCGTTCGCTCTTGCCTGCTTCGATGGCGATCGCGGATTCCACTGCGGGAGAGAACAATGCGGCCGCGAACCCGACCAGTACCGTCGCGGCGACGACACCGGCGAGAGAATCGAACGCAGCCAGGCCCAGGAACCCCAGTACCCGCAGGACACAGCCGACGAGGACCACCGGCTTGATGCCCCACCGATCGGCGAGGGTGCCGCCCACGAAGAACAGGCCCTGCTGCGAGAACGTTCGGATACCGAGGACGACGCCGACGAGTGCCGCTCCGAGTCCCAGATCGGAAGTCAGGTGCACCGACAGATACGGCAACACCATGAAAAAGCCGATGTTGAACGTCATCTGGGTGAGAACCAGCAATCGCACCGTGGGCGTGGCGCGCCCGAGGTCGACGAGAAACGACCACCGCCACCGCGTCGGCGACTTGTCGGTCCTCGAACTCATGTAACGCGCCCTCCTGCATCGACTTTCCCGACAACGCTACCGGTCGTTCTCACCCGCCCCGACGTCGCGCTGGCGACGGAGACGGCGAGGACGGCCAGTGCGATCAACGACGCCAGCGGTGCTGCCGCGACCCACGGTGCTCGCTCGACGGCGGCTACCCCGTCGGACAGGATCAGTCCCCAATCCGCGGTCGGCGGTTGCGGACCGAGGCCCAGAAATCCGAGGGCGGCGAGCGCCAGAGCGACACCGGGCAGCCGGATCATGGCGTGCCGAAACACGGCCGGCAGCACACCGGGAACGATGGAGCCGAACAGGATTCGACCGTTGCCGGCACCGAGTGTCGGCAAGATGGAGATGTAGGGCTGTGCTCGCGCCTCGTCGACGAGTGCGGCGGTGTGCGCGGCGAGTGGAGCCCACGTCACGATCAGGACCGCGACAGCCGCCCCGCCGGCGCTCGGACCCCAGATCGCGGCGATGAGGATGCCGGTCACGACGGGCGGTGCGGCATTGGTGACCTCCACGAGCCCTCGGGTCGCTCGGGGGATCAGCCCCAGCAGTACCCCGACGCACAACGCCGCCAGCGTGACTGCCAGCGACAGGCCGATCGATCGCACGGCCCCGTCCGCCACTCGGGCGAGCAGGTCGCGGCCGGACGCGTCGGTTCCGAACGGGAACTCCGACGATGGTCGGGCGAACTTCTCACGTGTGGTGACCTGGCCGTCTCGTGGCAGCCCCACCAGTACCATTACCGCGAGCAGCGATGCGGCTGCAATCGGAACGATCCACCGACGCGGTGACGGGTGGAACACCCCGGCCGGGATCGGCATCGCCTTCTCGTGCAGTGCGCTGCCGAGCAGTAGACGGCGCAACAGTTCCGCCGCGATACCGAGGGCGGCACTGACGGCCAGCAGCAGCAGGATGTCGATCTGTAGGGCGGGCAGGTCCTGCGACTGCGCGTCACCGAGAGTCGAGCGCCCCAATCCCGGTATGGCGAAGACCTTTTCGACGGCCACTGCACCGCCCGTCATGGCCACCATGATCAAACCGACCTGTGACGCGAGTCCGGGGACGGCCCGGCGCAACACAGCGACGGCAATCTGCCGCCGCGAGAACCCGGCCACCGTCCACGTGATCACCCATCCCTCGGTGAAGGTCACGGCTACCGCGTCGGCGAGGAGACGACCGATCAAGCCACCCGCTGGAAGGCCCAGTGCCAGTGCGGGTAACACCGCATATTCCGGCCCGTTCCACCCGTACGCCGGAAACGACAACCACACCGCCCCGACGACCACCAGTACCGAGGCGAGCAGGAACTCGGGCAGGGACGTCAGGGCAGCGGCGACGCTTCCGCCGGTACGCTTCGGCGTGCCGCGCAGCCCGGCCCGCATGCTCGGCAGGACGACGAGAGCGGCCGTCACGAGCGCGACGACCATCGCGAAACCCATCAGGGTCAGCGAGACGGACAGTGCCTCGAGCGCCCCGGGCAGTACGGGTTTGCCGGTGTTCCAGGATGTTCCGGGATTGCCCGACGCGAGGCCGGTGAGCCAGTTCCAGAATGTCCGTAGCGGCCCGGCGTCGAGACCGAGGTCGTTGCGGATGGCCGCGAGGGCCTCGGGCGTCGCTTCTTGCTCGGCGGAGCGTGCCCGCAGAATGCTCAGTGCGGGGTCTCGGTCGGACAACCACGGCAGCATCCCGACGAGCAGTACGACGCCCGCTACCGAGAGCAGCCGTGAGGCAGTCGTTCTCACTGCCTACTCGAAGGCGGTCTGGTTGGTGATCAAGGTGCGCTCGCGTGGATCGCGAGCCACGCCGGTCACGCCCTCGGATTCTCCCTGGATGACGCGTTCGTGCAGCAGCGGTACCGCAGCGTCTTTTTCGAGGATCAGTTTTTCGGCGTCGAGGATCGCGGTGCGGCGAGCGTCGCCGGGATCGGTGGCTGCGGCGTCGGCGAGCGCGGTGTCGACCTGCGGATCGCAGAACTGCGAGATGTTGAACGATCCCTCGCAGGCGAAGTCGGAGTACATGTACGCCGCCGGGTCTCCGGAGTCGAGCACGGTGGCGCGGGAGAGGATGAACGCATCGAATGCACCGGCGAGAGCATCGGTTTCGATGAACTGATACTCGCGCACGACCTGTTCGACGACGAAGCCCTTGGCTTCGAGCTCCTGCTGCAGCAGCACCGCGACCTCCGGGAGTTCGGCTCGGTCGGTGAAGGTGGCGAGGGTGATCTTCTTGCCCGCGGCGTCGCCGGCCGCGGTCTGCGTACGCGACGGCCGGTCGGCTGCCCACGGCAGAGCGGGGCCGAGCAGTCCCTTCGCGACGTCGGCGCGGCCCTCGTACACCTGATCGACCAGACGGTCGCGGTCGATCGATTCGCGTGCGGCTGCGCGCATGGCCGGGTCTGCGAAGACGCCGGACTCGGTGTTCAGGTACAGGGTGTTGGTGCGCGGCATCGGCACCTCGTGCACGAGTGCCTGATCGACGTTGGCGGCCTGAGACACCGGAATCGCCTCCACCACATCGGCTGTGCCGTTGCGTAGCGCTGCGGCGCGGGCCGTGCCGTCGGGTACGAAGTCGACGTCGATGCCGGAGACCTTCGCCGGCTCTCCCCAGTAGTTCTCGTTGCGGTCGAGAGTTGCTGTCGACGTGCCGTTCACGGCCTTCAGCACGAAGGGCCCGGTGCCGGTTCCGATGGGGTTGCTGCTGCCCGTCGAGTACGCGTCGGGTGCCAGGATGGCCAGCTGTGGGCTCGACAGTCGTTGCGGTACCAGTGGATCGACGTCGGCAGTGGTCACGGCGACGCTGTCGGCGTCGGTGGCGGTCACCGTCATCTCGACGCCGTCGAGGATGCGCGGCTTGGGGGCCGACTGTGTGGCCGCGGTGAGCGCGGTGACGACCGCCGCTGCGTCGAGCGGGGCACCGTTGTGGAACGTCACGTCCGGCCGGATGTCGAAGTTCCAGGTCCGATCGTCCACGCGGTTCCAGGCGGTGGCCAGACCCGGCTCGGCCTCACCGAGATCGTCGAGAACGATCAACGTCTCGGCGGTGGACCAGCGCGACAGCTTGAAGGCGTCGTCACTGAACTGGGACAACCCCGAACGAGGTGGCTGCAGCATTGCCACGCGCACGCGGTTCTCGCCGTCGTCGGAGGAGGCAGAACTGGACGAAAAACACCCGGTGAGCGTCAATGTGCCCACTGCTGCGAGCGCGCCGATGCGAAACATGTTGCTGGTCAATGTAGCTCCTGATTGTGTTACGTGAGCCGAGGAACGGCGTCGATCAGATCTCGGGTGTGCTCGTGCTGGGGCCGAGTGAGAACGCTGCGGACAGAACCGGATTCGACGATGCGACCCTCCTGCATCACCGACACGTCGCTGCAGAGTCTGGCCACGGCCGACAGGTCGTGGCTGACGATCAGCAGCGCACCCGGTAGGCCGGCAAGTACATCGAGCACCTGCTCTCGGAGGTCGGGATCGAGCCCACTGACCGGCTCGTCCGCCAACAGATAGTGCGGCGCGCAGGCCACGGCTCGGGCGATGGCGACTCGTTGTTTCTGTCCGCCGGACAGCTCGGCCGAACGGCGAGCCAAGAAGTGCGCATCGAGTCCGACGGCAGACAATGCGCCGGTGGCCGTGGCTCGGTGATCACCCTCGATACCGAGTAGGCGTAGCGGAGTAGCGACGAGGTCGAGGACGCTGCGGCGCGGGTCGAGACTGGTCGCCGGATCCTGCGGAATGTACTGCACACGGCGGCGGAACCACCGCAGCGATCCGGCCGATCAGGGTCGGACGGCTCGCCCGTCGAGCGAGATCCTTCCGCCGCTCGGGGCATCGACGGCCAGCAGCAAGCGCAGCAATGTCGTTTTACCGGAACCGGATTCACCGACGACGGCAATCCGCCCGGTCGGCGGCACCGCGAACGTGACGGCATCCAAGGCGGTGTGCGACGTGCCGTGCCGGTCGTACTGCCGCGTGAGTGCCGTACCCACCAAACCGGCAGACTCGTCCAGGCTCACGACGCAACCAGCTGCCGGAACGGATCGGCCGCCCGAGCCACATCGATCATCTGTCGCGTTCGATCCGAGTAAGGATTCTTGAGTACCGTTGCAGTGGAACCGGATTCGATGATTCTGCCGGAATCGAGAACCAGCAGGTGGTCGCACAACTGCGCGGCGACGGCGATGTCGTGGGTGATCAGTAGCAACGACGGCACCTGCCGCAGAGCGTCGAGAACGCGCGCCTGACTCAGGACGTCCAGTGCCGTCGTCGGTTCGTCGGCGATCACCAGCGAGCTCTCGCACGCCAATGCCATTGCGATGCAGACTCGTTGACGCTGACCACCCGAAAGTTCGAGTGGGTGCGAGGCCAGGACGCGCGCGGTGTCGTGCAGACCCACTCGCGCGAGCAGCGCGGCGGCTTCGGGCGTGCGGAGTTGCCTGCCGACGGTGACCATCGGGTTCAGCGCCGTCGCGGAGTCCTGGAAGACCATCGCCGGGCGTGCGGTGCGCGGCCGCCGCGGGGTCGGAACACCGGCGACATCGTGGCCGTCGACGACGACGCGACCGGAACACGTGATGCCCGGCGGGAGGTATCCGACCAGAGCCGAGGCGATGGAGGACTTGCCCGAACCCGAGGCGCCCAGCAGGCCGACGCGTCGACCCGTGGGTATCTCGAACGAGACGCCGTCGACGATGCGGGTGCGTCCGGCGTCGATGCGGAGATTCTCGACGACGAGCACGACGAACTCCTGAGCCTGGAAGTGGGAATGACTTCGACAATCGTTGTCACTTGAACCATAGGCGAGCGCCGGTACGGAAACAACTCGACCTGCTTAAGCTGGACGAGTGAGCAGACCGAGGGATGCGCAGCGGTCGGCGGTGTACGACGCCGAACAGATGGTGCGGATCATGTTCGATCGAGCCGAGGAGCGCGACAACCGCGTCGTGACGGTGTTGGGCTCACAGATCACGCTGCCGATCGAGCGGAAGTTCGCATCGTTGAAGTCCGTGCAGAGCTATGTCGATGCGGTGCTGGCGCTGGACTGGATCGCGACTACGTGGCCCGACGCCGGTCGGACGGTGACCGTCCGGGCCAGATCCGGATCGGGTGCCGCCCACTACGAACGCGACGCCGCGACCATCGCTGTACCCCTGCATCAGGGCAATCGGGCCTGGGCGCTGCGCGAGCTGGTGGTGCTGCACGAACTGGCTCACCACTTCGGTGACGAGGACGAGCAACAGCACGGCGGAGCGTTCGTCGATCGCTACATCACGTTGGTCGGCGACATCGTCGGCTCCGAGGCCGGGTTCGTCCTCCGAGCGATGATGGCCGAGAGCGGAGTACGAGTCGGCTGATCTCGATCGACGTGCATCGCGCGAAACGAGGTGCATCATGGGTGAGACAGCCCACACGACGAGGAGACGTACATGACCGTCAAGATCGGTGTTCAGCTTCAGCCCCAGCACGCGCCCGACTATCAGCTGATCCGCGACGCGGTGCTGCGGTCCGAAGACGCGGGGGTCGACATCGTCTTCAACTGGGACCACTTCTATCCGCTGTACGGCGACCTCGACGGCGCGCATTACGAGTGCTGGACGATGCTCGGTGCCTGGGCCGAGCAGACGTCGAACGTGGAGATCGGTGCGCTCGTCACCGGAGGTGGCTACCGCAACCCCGACCTGCTGGCAGACATGGCGCGCACCGTCGACCACATCAGCGGCGGCCGGTTGATTCTCGGCATCGGTGCCGGATGGAACGAGAAGGACTACGACAACTTCGGCTACGAATTCGGTACGGCCGGTTCACGTCTGGCGCTGCTCAAGGAGAGCCTCGGCAGGATCCGGCACCGCCTCGACGTCGGTAACCCGGCCCCGACGCGCGACATCCCGATCCTCATCGGCGGCGGCGGTGAGAAGAAGACCCTCAAGCTCGTGGCCGAGTACGCCCACATCTGGCACAGCTTCGCCGACCTCGATGCACTGAAGCGTAAATCCGAGATCCTCGCCGAGCACGGCACCACCGTCGGGCGGGACACCTCGGGTATCACCCGCTCGGTCTCGTGGCCGGGCGCAGACACCGCACAGGACTTCGTCGACGCCGGAGCCACGCTGTTCACCGTCGGTACCGGGGGACCGGATTACGACCTCACGGAACTGGGCGAGGCCATCGCGTGGCGGGACGCACACCGCTAGACGCGATTGAGGTGAGGGAATTTCGGGAACAAGCGGGTTGCTTCATACAACTGCAATGTGATTGTCGTGTGCCTCCATCGGCACGATAGCCTCGTTCGTCCCTCCCGATTGCACCTAGGAGCTTCATCTTGAACACACGTCGTTTACGAGGCCGTGCCATCGCAGCAGTTGCTGCGACGCTCGCACTCACGCTCGGAGCCGTCGCGTGTTCCGACGGAAGCTCGGGTGGCACCGGCGAGAACGCTCTGGCCGGTTCCGACCAGGCCTCGCTCGACAAGTACACGACCGACAGCGTCACCGCGCTCGATCAGATCGACACCGCGAACCTCGGTCTGATCAAGCCGGGGACGTTGTACGTCGGCACCCTGTCCGACGCGCCGCCGAACATCTTCATCGACGACGCAGGCAACTTCACCGGCTTCGACAACGAGCTACTCAAAGCCGTCGCGGCCAAGCTGAACCTCACCGTCGAGTTCTCGGCGACCGAGTTCTCGGGCCTGCTCGCAGCGGTCAACAACAAGGTCTACGACGCCGGTTCCTCGTCCATCTCGACCACGGATGCGCGTCGCCAGACCGTCGGCTTCACCAACGGGTACGACTTCGGTGAGATGGCACTGGTCGCGAAGAACGACTACTCGATCAAGACGATCGCCGAGTTGAACGCCGATCAGCGCATCGCCGTCGTGCAGGGCACCGTGCAGGACGATTACGTCACCAACACCCTCGGCATCGAGCCGGTGCGGTTCCCGGATTACAACACCGCGTACGCGAACGTGAAGTCCGGCCAGGTCGACGCCTGGGTCGCGCCGTCGCAGCAGGCAACCGGTCAGGTCAAGACCGAGGACGGTGTCTCCATTCTGGAGAAGACCATCAACACCACCAACTTCACCGCCTACGCCGTCGCCAAGGACAACCAGCCGTTGATCGACGCCCTGAACGCCGGCCTCGACGCCGTGGTCGACGACGGCACCTGGAGCACGCTCGAGAAGCAGTGGTACCCGGACCGTGAGGTCCCCGCCGACTGGAAGCCGGGCAGCAAGGCGTCCGTTCTGCCGGCGTCGTAAGGGCACTCGTACCTCATGAGCACTCTGTCGAATCTGTACGACACGTTCTTCGATTGGGAACTGATCGGCGAGACCATTCCCAAACTGGTCACGGTCGGATTGCCGAACACCCTCATTCTGGCGGCCTCGTCGGGAGTGATCGGTACCGTGATCGGACTCGGGCTGGCGGTGGCGGGTATCTCCCGCACCCGCTGGCTCCGTTGGCCGGCGCGGGTGTACACGGACATCTTTCGTGGACTACCTGCCGCCGTGGTCATCCTGCTCATCGGCCTCGGGTTCGGCCCGACGCTGACCCAATTCACCGGCAGTAGAAGCCCGTTCCCGTTGGGCATCCTGGCGCTGTCGTTGATGGCAGCGGCCTACTTCGGTGAGATCTTCCGCTCCGGCATCCAGAGCGTCGACTCCGGGCAGCTCGAAGCCTCCCGCGCACTGGGTTTCAGCTACCGACGGTCCATGAACCTGGTGGTCGTGCCGCAGGGCATTCGGCGCGTGCTGCCTGCGATCGTCAACCAGTTCATCTCGTTGATCAAGGACAGCTCGCTGATCTACTTCCTGGGTCTGCTTGCCTCGCAACGAGAATTGTTCCGCGTCGGCCAGGACACCGCCGCCCAAACCGGCAATCTCTCGCCGCTGCTGGCCGCCGGATTGTTCTATCTCATCCTGACCATCCCGCTGACGCACCTGGTCAATTACATCGACCGACGCCTGCGATCCGGTAAGGCCGACACCTCGGGCACCCTCGGTCCCGTCGAAACATCCATCGTGGTGGAGAGGTAGCCGACGTGACTTCAGTTTCTCTGACCGGCAAAGACATTCACCTGTCGTTCGGTACCAACAAGGTTCTGCGTGGGGTGAGCCTGCATGTCGACGCAGGTAAGACCACCACTGTCATCGGGCCTTCGGGCTCGGGTAAGTCCACGCTGTTGCGGGCCCTCAATCGCCTGCACGAGCCCGAGCAGGGAGACATCCTGCTCGACGGCAAGTCGGTGCTGAAGGACAATCCCGACGAACTTCGTCAACGCATCGGCATGGTGTTCCAGCACTTCAACCTGTTCCCGCACAAGACCGTCGCCGACAACATCGCGCTCGGGCCGCAGAAGCTGCTGGGGCTCAACAAGGATGCGGCGCGCGCGGCCGCGATGGAGCAGCTCGAACTGGTGGGCCTGGCCAACAAGGCGGATTCGCGTCCGGGCAATCTCTCCGGCGGCCAGCAGCAGCGCGTCGCCATCGCGCGAGCACTGGCCATGAAGCCCGAGGTGATGTTCTTCGACGAGGCCACCTCTGCACTGGACCCGGAACTGGTCAAAGGAGTGCTGGCATTGATGGCCGACCTCGCCAAGGGCGGCATGACGATGGTCGTGGTGACCCACGAAATGGGCTTCGCTCGGTCGGTGTCGAACAAGGTCCTGTTCATGGATCACGGCAGCGCCGTCGAAACCGGAACGCCGGAGCAGTTGTTCGACGATCCGCACACCGATCGACTGAAGACATTCCTCTCGCAGGTGCTGTAGCAGCGACCGGTCAGCCTGGCACCTGATACAGGCGCCAGTTCGGTTGATCGGCACCATCGTTCGGTACTTCGAGAACGAGTGGATACAGTTCCGCGCCGTTGTCGTAAATGGTGGGGTACCGCCGGTTGATCGCATCGGATACCCCGCGGCCCTCGTTCGGCACGGTCAACAGATATCGCACGCCTCCGGTTGCCGGGTCGTTGAGAATCTTGGTGAAGTCGAGGTCGGACGGAATCACGAACCGGGTCGGGTGCTCCGACGCCGCCACGACGGCAAACCCGTAGACGGTGTCGACCAGGATCGAGCCCTCGGGTAGATCCTGACTGTCGAGATAAGAGGCGAGTCGGCGTTCGGTGGAGAACGAGTCGATGATTCGCCGGGCTGCCACAGCCCGAGGGTCGTCGGCCGAGGGATTTCGGTCGAAGAGCGCCCCGAGTGCGTACTGCTGACTCGACAACGACGGCTGCAACATCGCCCACCCGGTGATCGGAAGACCGAGTGAACAGAGAAGGACGACCCCGGCCGCGGCCACGGAAGGCAGGGCAGGCAAGGCGGGGCGGTTCCTTCGGTACGCTCCCGCGCGTCGGGTGGCCAGGTCTGGACCGGCCGGAAACAGCTGCACCGCAACCACAGCGGCCAGAGGTACGGCGCACACGAAGAATCTCAGGAAGCCGAACGTGGAGCCGGTGATGTAGCTCGCGGCCTGAAATGCGAGCACCCCGCCCAGAAGCACGGGGGCAACCGAGAACTCGAGATCCCGGCGACGTATCGCCAGTACCGTCGCGAGCGGTAGAGACACCGCCAACGTCGGCCCCAAGGCAATCATTGCAGCGAGGGAGAACAGGCCGGTGCTCAGCAAGTCGCCACTGGACCCACCGGACTGCGCCAGAATCGCGGCGTTTCCGTAGCTGGAGGACAGCTGCGCGAGCGCTTCGCCGGTGATCAACCAGCTCGTGGTAATCCAGACCAGGAACGCTGCCGCACCGGGTCCGGCAACGAGTACAGCGTCGAGAATTGCTCTGCGCCGCATCTCTTTCCAATGCACTCGACCCCGGCGGAGTACCGTGACGGCCGCCACGAGCACCGCGGTGAGCGCTATCGGGACGACACCCTCGTAGCGGGTGAGGAAGGCGAGAGCCAGAGCGATGCCGACCAGAACGAGATCGTGCACATCGTCGGTGCCGACCCATCGAATCAATCGCCGCACCGCCCAGCACATACAGAACAGGAACCCGGCCTCGCTCATGCCGTTGGCTCCGTAGAAGACGATCATCGGGTTGACCGCGAACAACACCGTGACCAGTAGGCAGTAACGACCGGGAAGTCCACGATCTAGGCAGATTCCGTGGATCATCACCACTGCACCGGCCATGAACACAGCCGACACGGCAATACCCGAGATGTTCCACCGGGTGATACCCGGCCACCAGGATGCGAAGGCGACAATCGGCAATTGTGCCAGCGCGGTCAACGGCGTGAAGATGAACCCGATGGCAGAGACGTGCGGATCCCGGCTGAGCAACACCGCCTGCGCGGCCGAGGTTCGCGACAGCGCATCCCCCAGCATGTAGCCGAACCGCATGCTCAGAGTCAGTCCCACCGCCAGGTAGCCCGCCAGAGCGGTACCGAACACGACCGCTGGGGTCCGCGACGTCATGGGGTCTGCTCCTCGCCGGGGCCGGTCTCCGGCGCAGGTCCGGACAGGCCGTGAAAAGTCTTCTCCCAGTACGACGGATTACGTACCAACTGCCAACAGCCCTTGATGGACGCCACGCTCATCATCACCCAGTACAGGGGCATCGTGAGGCTCGGAACCAACAGGTAGGCGTTGTCGCTCTCCCTGCTTGCGATCAAGTACATGTAGACCGTGGCGATGTTGCCCACCACCAGAGACAACAACGAGAAGTAGTAGATGTACGGCGGAAAGAGTTGCGCAATCAGCGTCGGCTGGCCGAGAATCCACGCTGCCGTGGTGAACCAGAAAACCATGTTGATGCACGCGGTGATGGGCGTTCCCGCGAGTAGCAGGGTGAATCTGTAGGTGCCCACCGGACCCAGCACGCGAACGGTCGCGAGCGGCCTGCGCATGTGCACCAACCAGGTCTGCAAATAGCCTTTGTACCAACGGGACCGCTGGCGTACCCAGTTGATCGGATCGCTGTTCGCCTCTTCGAGGGTGGTCGAGTCCAGAACCGCCGTGGAGTAGCCCGAGGCCGCGATTCGGACACCGAGGTCGGCATCCTCGGTGACGTTGAACCCGTCCCACGCGCCGACCTCGTCGATGACATCGCGCCGAAGATGATTGGAGGTTCCGCCGAGGGGGATCGGCGACGTGCTGGCCATCAGACCCGGTAGCAGGTAACCGAACCACAGTGCATAGTCCGCGGTGAACCACCCGGTCAGCAGATTCTGAGAACCGTTGTGGAACGCCAACTTCGCCTGAACACAGGCCACGGTGTCGGGCAGCCGCTCGAAAGCAGCCACGACACGACGCAGCTGCAATTGCTCGGGCAGATCCTCGGCATCGAAAATCGTCACGATCGACCCGGTCGCGAAATGCAGGCCGTAGTTGCAGGCTTTCGGCTTGGTGCGGGGATCGCCGGCAGGCACCAGCACGACGTCGACGAGATCGCTGACGCCGCTGCGCGCAGCGGCCTCGATGGTGACGTCGTCGTCCTCTTCGAGCAGCAACAGGACCTGCAGCTTCTCGGCTGGATAGTCCAGACCCGTCATCGCCGCAATGAGGTCACCCACCACCTCGGGCTCGTCGTACGCCGGAACCAGAATCGTGTACAGCGGCAACCGATCGTCGGGAATCGCGCGAGCCTGCTCGTCGGTCACGGTGACGATTGCGGCAGCGTCGAGACCCCGAGAGAACAGCAGGAGGCGGTCGATCATTGCCAGGAGATATCCGATGGTGCAGAGAACCGTGACCGCGAGCAGGGTCCCGATCGGGGCGAGTACCACACAGGCGACGAGGAGAACCGCAGCCACGATCGCCGTGTACTTCTGCCATGGCACGAAAGCAATCGCAGCCGAAGCCAACGGATTTCGGACGGCGAGCCCGTTGATGGCATCGTCGAGCGCCGCCGCTTTGAACTCTGCCGTTTCGGTGCCGACGCGGGGCGGCGACGGCCGCGAACTCCGAGGATCGTTCATTTGGCCGAACCGTCCCCGGAGCGCCACTGCTGGCGAAGCAACCCGGTCCCGAAGGTGGTCAGCAGTTCAAGATCCTTGTACTCCGGATCGTCGTCGACGGACACCGCATTCCCACGCAGAAACGTCCCGATTGCAGTTCCGAGATTCGACGCCATCGACGGCGTCGGTTGTGGGAACTCGGCATCGGCATCGTGGTTGTCGACGCTGATGATGGTCACGCGCTGCGTCACATCGCCTCGTTCCCAATCGAATACGAGCTTCGTCCAGGTGAGCAACAGAGCGTCACTGACGGAGGTGTACAAGGAGCCCGTCACTCCGCGACCGAGATCGATGCGCAGCGGATGGCTCGTACGGGTGTTGGAGAGCCGATAGAGCGTGCTCTCCGGGTACACAGCAAGACTGGCCCGATTCGCAGTGGACAACACGTCGACCACCACCGTCCGTGGCCGCCCACGAACATCCCATGCGGGATTTCCGACGTCTGCTCGCATGGTTTGTCGAACCAACGACGACGATTGCCCGAAAAATGCCCGCACCCAGTCGAATTCCTGCAGGTCCGTTCGGGTGAAGCCAACGGGTGGCATGAGTGGCTCGGATACCGGTCCCGGTGGTCCCGCAACCGTCGACAACTCCATTCGACCGGGCAGAGGAACGAAGAAAAGAACTACCGCAGCAACGATCGCAACGGCCTTCGAGCTCGGCGACCACTTCGCCGTGAGCGACCCGACCCGGCGCGGCTGCCGGGCGTCGAACCGACCGCGACGGGCTACGACATAGAAGGCACCTCCCGTGACCGCGGCTGCGCCGACGGTCGGGACGAGCTGCAACCAGACGATGTCGACCTGCGGCCACATGGCCAACATGACTGCGGCGACGACGAATCCGGTCGACACCGTGCATCCGAAGCCCAGCCAACCCCGACGTGCGGTTCGGCCGACGGCAATGGCACCTGCGATGCCGGCCAGCAGCACCATCACCGCCGCATACGCAAACCTGCTGCCACCGAATCCGATGGCGACCAACCGGTAGCCCAGCGGACTCAACGCCAACAGCAACAGCCACACAGACCAGAATCGTCCGACCGGCCGCAGCCCGAACATCAGAATCGCCCCGCCGAAGAAGAAGGCAAGTGCCGCCAAGACATCCAGGTGGGCGAGTTCGTACTGGTCTGCGTACCGGGGTAGCCACAGCGCCTTGATCGCGATGGAAACCAGCAACGCGATGCCGCCGACTATGTTGTCGGTCTGGCGGTCGTGGATGGGCAATTCGTCGGCTCGTCGCCGCGCCACCCCCTGAGCCGCAACCACTGCGAGCAGCGGCAGCACGAAAACATATGCGGTGATGGCACCGTCGGCTGCCTCCTGGGCAAGCCGCACCCAGGTGGAGAAGAAAGCCACCACCACGCAGCCGACCAGAACGGACCACCGAAATACCAGAACGGCGATTGGGCCGCGAGACAACCTGAACCGCGTGAAAGACCGCGGCAGCTGCCCGTCCTCGCTCATTGTGAGCCGCTGTCTCGACCCGGATCGCGCGCCGAACGACGTGATCGGACGGCGAACACGAATGCCGCGACGCCGCCGACTGCAAGTACCGCCAGGCCGACTCCGACGACGACCACCACCATCCGATCGGAGGTCCCGTCGTCGGTGGCCGCCGCCGCGGCGTCTGCTCCGGACAATGCACTGCTGGACAACGACATCGGCTCCGTGTTCTGCGCGGCAAACAGGATATCGCCGTTCAGCGCAAACCACCGCGCCGGATCGGCATCGAGCCAGGACAACATGCCGTCGAGCTCGTCCGGTGCCGAATTCCACGACGCCACGAGGACGGCGTTGCTGCGCACCGACGTGACCTGCATCGTCGCCAAGGGCTCGGCGATATCCACCGTGAGCTCGGTGGCACCGCCCGCGGCCTCGGGGTCCGTGATTCGGAAGGTCGTCTCGTCGACCGAGGACAGCGGCAGCGTCACCGAGTCCGGAAGCTCTGCGACAGGCGAAATCACGACGGCTGGTGCGCTACCGTCGAGCGCCTGCTCCATCGATACGACCTCGGGATCGAGCGGCAGGCTCGACAACCGCTGCAAGCCGATCGCGAGGGTGACAGCCCGGACAACTCCGGCGTAGGACTCGTCGGCGAGAGCTATGTCGAACTGCGGCATCAAGGCCTGCGGCATCGACCGCCATCCCAGTGGCACCGGTGACGACGAATCGGTGGATCGCACGAGCGTCGAACCGGCTACGGTGACAGTCGTTTCGGCGGCGGCAGCGCAGGAGCTGCCGGAAGAGGCCGACGGATGGTCGACGGAAACATCGAGAGTCCCCACGCGAGAGAGTGCGGTATCCGGGATGTCGATCCATCGATCGAGACGGCCGGTGTCGTCGGCCTCCCAGACTTCGAGTGGCGATCCGTCGACCGAGGCTCGCACAGATCCGGCACCCGGGGTGTAGCTGCCGATCAGGTGCACGGACACGCTCCCGGCCGATCGTCCGAGTCGCGTCTGATCGATATCGACAGATGCGGTTGCCGTGGAACCTCCTGTGCCGGAGACGGTTCCGATTCCGAGGTCGTCGAGGGTGATCGAATCGGGTGCGAGTCGAGCCTGGGGTGCCCCCGGTCCGGCCAATGCCGAGGTGCCGATTGCGATCTGGGAGAGATCACTGGTGATCAACCGGGCTTGATCGGTGAGATCCGATCCCGTACCGGCGAGGTACAACCGTGGGGGAGCCTGCTCGACGGGGTAGATCAACTCGGCACCGGCGTCGGAGTTCTTCGTCAGCACGATCGATCTTTCGAACGAGCCGTCGGGTACCGCCCCCTGAAGCTCGCTGTCCGGGCGCACTTCTACCTGGACCGGCTGCGCACCGTAGTGGTGTACCACGGATGTGGCCACAGTTGTTGCTGCGGTGATAGTTTCGCGGTCAGGCGTGGCGGGCACGAACAGCGTCAACTTGCGCAGCAGCACCGGTAGGAAATCAGCGATGGTCCCCGGGACGGCCGGCGCTCCCGAGTAGTCGACGGTCGCATCGATCAATCGGACCGCGTCCGAATCGGGATCGGGGCAGTAGCGATCGTCGGGAATGACGGAAGGGATCAGATCGAGTGGAATCACTCCGTCGACCGTTCGCGTAGCGGCCAGCGGAATCGACACCGGAGTGGTCGGGGCAGCGCCGTCGAGGGCGATACGAGTGATCGGACGCCCGTCCGATTCGACGTCGACCCACCCGCGATCGAGCCAAGCGGGCGTGGTCAGCACCGCGTTCAGGGTCGACGGAACGGCCCCTGCAGGAGATGGCACCGTCACCCTCGTACGCGGTCCTGTCAGGTCGACCGTGGTGGACTGCCCCAAGCCCAACTCGGGAAAAGTGAAACGAGAGAGCTCGTCTGCGCTTGCAGCAGTGGGTTGGTCCTGATCGCCGGGTTGCGCCGACGCTGTGGTCACCGAAAGCAATATCGGGACCACGGCGAGAGCTGTCACAGACGCAGCGCGAACGATTCGCATGAGAAATGTCCAGTCTTCGAAATGAACGGAGAGTCAAGAGAATAGCGCGACTCGTTGGCGCGCAGGACTTTCGGAGTGCCGATCACAATACTCACAGCACGCAAACAGCGCCAGAACCCGCCGTTGAATTCGGTTTCTCCGACTGTAACGGCGATTCAGTTCGCTCTTTGTCGATTCCGTCGATCAACAGCCGACAATGTCCTCCGGCGCGGAGTCGAATTCGGTAAAGCCGCTCGTCATCGACGGCTTCGGAATCTACGCATCCGCGTCTACCATTACGGCGATGCGCATCGCGTCGAAAGTCCTTCAGTGCGTTCTCGGTGCTGTCCTGATGTCGACGGTCGTACCGGGCATGGCCGAGACCGCCACGGCGGCACCTGTTGCCGGCGCTCGTGTCTCCGCGAGCACCGATGGTCTCGAACTCGACGGTCGACCGTGGTGGCCGACCGGGTTCAACGCCTACCAACTCGCCACCGATTGGTCGGTCAATGCCGGATGCGGGGCGATGGTGGACCTGGACAGTTACTTCGAGGCGCTTCCTCCACATTCGCTGACCCGGTTCGACGCCTTTCAGGCACTGGCGATCAACCGATTCACCGGTGCCCTCGACTTCGGGCCGATGGATGCGGTCTTCGCCGCCGCCGAGGCTCACGATCAACTCCTCGTACCGGTGCTGTCACCCCAGGACGGGGCGTGCGAGGGAAACGTCTTCAAAGACAGGCAGTGGTACGTCGACGGCTGGACGACGGCCCCCGGCACGCCCAGCTCGACCGCGAAGATCAGCTTCCAGCAATGGATGCTCACCGCTGCGAATCGGTGGAAGGACTCGTCGGCGTTGGCTGCGTGGGAGCTGGTCGGTGAACCGGAGACGAGTTCGTGCACGGATACCTCGTGCTCCTGGTCCAGCCGAACCTGTACGGCCGGTGCTGCAGAGGTGCTTCGCTCGTTCTTCGACACTGCAGGACAACAGCTCCGCTCCGCCGATCCTCGCACTGTGATCACAGCGGGCCTCACCGGCGGAGGCCAGTGCGGAAGCCAGGGTGACGAGTACGAGTACCTCGCCCAGTCGCCCTTCGTCGATGTGTTGCAGTACCACGATTACGGTGCTGACGGCGTGCCGTTGCCCGGAGATCAGTGGAACGGGTTGCAGCGGCGGATCACTCAGAGCGCCGCGGTGGGCAAACCTCTGTTGGTCGGGGAGATCGGCCAACTCGCCGGTTCATGTGGCGATGTCGATTCTCGAGCAGCCGGTATTGCCGCGAAGATCGACGGCCAGCGTGCCGCTGGTACAGCAGGGGCGCTGTTGTGGGCTTTCGTACCGGATCCGCGGCCCACGGACTGCACTTACGACATCGGACCGGCCGATCCGCTGTGGCAGACGATCGGACGTTAGGGCAACCTCGTTCTCCCCAACTTCACCTGGACGTTCCTTTACTTTCGCTTTTGGGTGACAGCGTGCCGTGACATGAAGCCACTGCCCCTGTTCGCCGTTCACGACGGAAGCTCCAAACGATCATCGTTGACCTGCAAGTACAAGTGCGGCGATGCCTGTTTCCACGAGATTCCCAATACGTCGAAGGGCCAGTACTTCGGCGACATCGTCAAGACTGCGATGTCACGGCGCGGCGTCATCAAGGGCGGGGCGATGGCAGTGCTCGCCGTCGGCGCGGGTAGCGCGCTGGCCGCATGCTCGACCGACGAGCCGGCAGCCACCGGAACCTCGACCACCTCGGGCTCCGATACCCCGCCCGTCGACGGCGTCGATTTCGTTGCAGTGGAACCGAACACCGAGGACGCGGTCGTCGTTCCCGACGGCTACGAGCAGGGCATCGTCATTCGCTGGGGCGACGCCGTCGTCGCGGGCGCACCGGCCTTCGACTTCGACAAGCAGACCGGCGCGGCGCAGGAGAAGCAGTTCGGTTTCAACAACGACTTCGCCGGCCTGCTGCCGATCGAGGGCACGCCCAACGCCCACCTGCTGGTGGTCAACCACGAGTACAGCACCGAGCCGGCAATGTTCAAGGGCTACGACGCGGAGAACCCCACCCGTGAGCAGTTCGACGTAGCCCTTGCGGCACACGGCCTTTCCGTCGTGCAGGTGCAGGGCGAATCGGGCACCGGCAAGCTCACCCCCGCTATGGGCCAGTACAACCGGCGCATCACCGGCACCACCGAGTTCGTCATCACCGGGCCCGCCGCAGGCAGCGACTTCCTCAAGACCAGCGTGGACCCCACCGGCACCAAGGTGTTCGGCACGTTCAACAACTGCTCGGGCGGTCTCACGCCGTGGGGAACGGTTCTCTCCGGCGAGGAGAACTTCAACCAGTATTTCGCCAACGCCGAAAGCGTCACGGATGCGACTGTGGCCAAGCGCCTTTCGCGCTACGGCGTCGAAGGCGGTGCCAGCGAACGTAAGTGGGAGCGCTTCGACAAGCGATTCGATCTGGCGCAGGAACCCAACGAGGTCAACCGATTCGGCTACATCGTCGAGGTGAATCCGTGGGATCCGCAGTCGGCCCCGATCAAGCACACCGCTCTGGGCCGGTTCAAGCACGAGGCCGCGACCATCCACGTCACCGACGACGGCACCGTCGTGGCGTACAGCGGCGACGACGAACGCTTCGACTACATGTACAAGTTCGTCTCGAGCCGAAAGATGATGCCCGGCACCGGCCAGGCCGCGATGCGCAACAACCTGACCTTGCTCGACGCCGGCACGCTGTACGTCGCCAGCCTCACCGGCGATACCCCCGACGAGATCGACGGCTCGGGCACGCTGCCCTCCAACGGTGAATTCCGTGGCAGCGGAACGTGGATCCCCTTGCTCGAAACCGGCGAGGACGGCCGCGGCAAGTCTCTCGTCGACGGTATGTCGGCCGAGGAAGTCGCCGTGTTCACCCGTCAGGCGGGTGACGCAGTGGGCGCAACCAAGATGGACCGCCCCGAAGACTTCGAGCCGAACCCGGTGACCGGCAAGGTGTATGTCGCACTGACCAACAACTCCAACCGCGGCACCGAGGGCAAAGCGGCCGCCGACGAGGCCAATCCCCGCAACAAGAACAAGAACGGGCAGGTACTCGAACTCGACGACGACCACGCCGGGACGTCGTTCACGTGGAACCTCCTGCTGGTCTGCGGTGATCCGAACGAGGCCGACACGTACTTCGGCGGATTCGACAAGAGTCAGGTCAGCCCCATCTCGTGCCCCGACAACCTCGCCTTCGACTCGAAGGGCAACCTGTGGGTCTCGACCGACGGTAATGCCCTCGACTCCAACGACGGCCTGTTCGCCGTGGTGCTCGACGGCCCCCGTCGCGGCGAGACACGTCAGTTCCTGACCGTCCCCGCCGGCGGCGAGACCTGCGGCCCCATCGTCACCGACGAGCGCGTCATGGTCTGCGTCCAGCACCCGGGTGAAAGCGACGACGCCACCGCCGACGCACCAATCTCGCACTGGCCCGACGGCGGCGACACGCAGCCACGGCCGTCCATCGTCGCGGTGTGGAAGTCCGCCTAGCCCAGACTGTTTCGATAGAGCCACGATGCCCGTAGTCGAATCCTCGACTACGGGCATCGGGCGGTGTTCACTGCGCCACCGACGACGCGATCAAATCCTCGACCACCGCGGCGATCACGCCATTCGCGTGCTCGGGGTTGGTCACCACCGACACCGTTCGGGTCGGTGCATCGATGACGTCGATCATGTGCAGTCCGGGGAGGATCGACGCCAAGGACGACGGCAGCAGTGTCACCCCCAACCCTGCTGCGGTGAGTTGACCGATGAGGTCGGCAGAATCGGCCTCCAGAATGCGTCCACGGGGAACCGACGAGCGGGTGAATGCATGATCGGATTGCAGTCTGGCCTCGCTTCCCGCCGGCCGGTCGATCATCGTCATCTCGGACAGGTCGGCCAACCGTATCGAATTCCTTTGAGCCCAAGGATGATCGGGACCGACGAACAGTGACAGTGGCTCCGTCCACAGGGCGGTGACCGCCAATCCGGGATGTGGGCGTCCGGGCGCGAGTCCGATGATTCCGAGATCGAGGTCTCCGCGTGCGATGCCGTCGAGAACGTCGGCGCTCGGCCGCGGCAGCAACGTCACCGACGTGTTGGGAAATCGCTGGGAGATACGGCCGACCACCGCGGCCAGATCGACACGGGCGAGAGGCGCAATCATGCCGATACGCAGCCGCCTGATGGCGGTCGTGGGATCGGGCGCGACGTCGGCCACCAATCGGGACACGGCACCGAGCACGCTGTGCGCGCGTTCGAGAAAGATCTGTCCGGCCGGGGTGATGGTGACGCTTCGGCTCGTGCGCGCGAACAGTTCCACGCCCAGCTCTTTTTCCAGGTCTCTGATCTGGCTGCTCAGCGCCGATTGAGCGACTCGCAGCCGAGCTGCTGCACGCCCGAAGTGCTGCTCTTCGGCGACCGCCACGGCGTACCGGATGTGTCTGAGTTCCACGCTTCGCAACTCTATCTGTTTAGACGATCGATCGTTCGGAACGTTCTATTGGACAGCTGGATGTGCAACGAGCACCCTTGTTCATGTGAAGACAGCAAGCACCTCGCGCACCGGCGTGAGCACCCCCGTCGTCGCCCTGATGGCGATCGCCACCGGACTCTCGGCCGGCGGCAACTATCTCAACCAGCCGCTGCTCGACCTCATTGCCACCGAATTCGACGTGTCCGAGACAGCGGCAGCCACCTCGGTGACCGTCGCACAGATTTCCTATGCCCTCGGCCTGCTGCTCATCGTGCCTCTCGGCGACGTCGTCGATCGCCGCACGTTGAGCGTCGGGCTGATGATTCTCGCTGCGACGGGTCAGGCGATCACCGGATTCGCTCCCGGCCTCTCCTGGCTCCTCGTCGGCACGGCGATCGCTGGACTGTTCTCGGTGGCGGCGCAGGTGATCGTGCCGTTCGCCGCGTCGATGGCACACCCGGAGCAAGCGGGACGCATCGTCGGAGTGGTCATGGGCGGGTTGCTGACGGGCATCCTGCTGGCCCGCAGCATCTCGGGGCTGCTGTCGTCGGTGACGGGGTGGCAGGGCGTCTACCGCGTGGCCGCAGTGTTGATGCTGGTCGCCGCGGCCGGCCTGTGGCGGGTGCTGCCACGCAACACCGTGACGGCCGACGTCACCTACGGCTCGGCGCTGGTGTCGATGGTTCGGCTGGTACGCACCCACCCCAGGCTTCGGACTCGCGCGGTGCTCGGCGGTCTCGGCTTCGCGTCGGTGAGCACGGTGTTCGCGACGATGACGCTGTTGCTGTCGTCGAGGTTCGGTTTCGGTGCCGTCCAGATCGGACTGATCGGATTGGCCGGTGTCGGCGGCGCGTTGATGGCCTCCGTCGCGGGCCGGCTCGCAGACCGCGGACTGGTGCAATGGGCCAGCGGTACCTGTGCGGTTCTGCTGATCGCACTCTGGCCGATGTTCGCCGTCGGCGGCCACTACTGGGTGGTGTTCGTGGTCGCATTCGTACTTCTCGACCTGGCACTGCAGGGCGTGCACGTGAGCAACCAGCACATCGTCTACGCCCTGGAACCGGCTGCTCGCGCCCGAATCAACTCCGTCTACATGACGACGTACTTCGTGGGCGCCTCAGCAGGATCTGCCGTCGGGACGTTGGCGTGGAAGCATTTCGAGTGGGCAGGTGTGTGCGCTGCGGGGGCCGTGTTCGCGGTCGCCGCACTGCTGGTCTGGCTACTGGATCTGCAAGTGGACGCCCGTCGACGTCGGGAAAACACGTGCGGGACGCCCGGTGGGTCCGAGCCGACGATGGTGAACAGTCACTAATGCGTTCTGTTCCGAGACGTGGTTGAGTCGTTCTCGATGAGACGTGGGTAACACTCACGCTGCCGACGGCGACATACCCAGAGTCGGCACGAACAAACCATAGAAACACGAACTACTTCTCTTGGCTCGGAGGCGCACCCATGACTGTCGTGAACGATCGCATCCACGTGGCTCTCACGGAACTCGACCCGTCCGATTACGCGGTGCCGACCATCGCACCGATTCGTACGGCCGGCCACCTCGACCCGGTGTTCTGCATCCACCCCCTCGTCGGGCTGGTCGACTGCTACGCGGAACTCGCAGCACACGTCGACGACGCGCGTCCCATCTACGGCGTCCAGGTCCCGACGTCGGGAGAGCTCGCGGAGTCCCTCGTCGCCTTGGCCTCGCAGTACGCCGACGACATCGTTCGCATCCAGACCGACGGGGCCGTACACCTGCTGGGCACGTCCTTCGGTGGAGTACTCGCGCACGCCATCGCCGTCGAGCTGCAGAGTCGCGGCGTCACGGTCGGTGCACTGACGTTGCTCGACAGCGACCCCGTTCGGTCCAGCGCCGACAGCGCCGACCTGCTCGGATCCATGGGCGACGACATCGATCGCAGCCACGCCGAAGAGTTGCTCGCCGTTGCCTCGCACAACGACGAACTCGCCCAGCGGCACCTGCCGGGCATCTACTTCGGTGACATCCTCGCCGTGTCCTCGATGGGAACCGACTCCGGTTCCGCGTGGCACCCCTTCGTCTGCGGCACGATCGCCAAGTACCTCGTGCCCGACGCCACCTCGTTCGACATCGTCGGCCCGTTGGTCGACAGCTACCTCGGCTGACCCGTCCGGCTCATCCGAGCCAATCCAGCACTGCAGCGGCCGTCCAGGACTGCTGCATGCTGCCGAGCGGCTTGCCGGTGAACGGCTCGTAGTACTCGGCGAAGCTGCCGTCACTTGCCTGGCGCAGACCCTCGTCTCGCAATGACAGTGATCGCTCCGACCACCCGCGGCGTGCGAAAGCCCACGAGAACAGCCATGTCATCACCGGCCATACCGGTCCCCGCCAGTACTCGCGAGCACGGAAGTCCTTCGACACCGGGGACGTCGACGGCGGTACCGCGTACCGCAGATCCGGATGTCCGCAGAACCGGGTGCCCTCGAAGATCCGAATGAGATTGCGCTCCTGCTCGCGCGGCAGTCCTCCGCACAGCAGCGGCGCGAACATGGCAATGGTCTCCGTGCCGATCCACTGACCCGTCCGCAGATCGAAATCTCGTGCCCCACCCGAACGCGTGTCGGTGGTCGCGATGACTCCCTTGCGGAACTTGTCCGCCCACACGCGCAATTCGCGCACATCCGAGCGCGGCCGCGAGTGGTCCTCCCCGATGGTGGCGAGGACGTCGCACGCGACGGCGAAGATGGCACTGACGAACACGTCCTCGACGGCGAAGCTCATCTTCGTCTTCAACGCATCGTCGTCGTAGCCGACCTGTTTCATCTCCTCCACCAACCAGATGTAGCGGTCGTACTCGATGTTGCTGGGCCGCTGAGACGAGTCGGTGATGACCGCCTTGTCCTCGCGAAAATACGGATCCATCTCTCCGGCAACCACATTGGCGTAGGCCGAATCCCATCGCGGCGAATTGTCCATGCCGGACTCCCAGCCGTGGAACAGCGCGATGCGTCCGTTGTCGTCGACGTCGCGGGCCTGGGCGAGCCAACGATGCCACCGCACCAGATCACCCCAGCGGCGATCGAGGAACTCCTCCGCCACCGCTCGCGTCGTGCGGCCGTGGCGTTTGGAGTGATCGAGGATGCGCTGCACGGCGATCGCGTGGACGGGTGGTTGGGTGATTCCGGAGGTCTGCGGACTCATCGGAGCGTGGGTCGCCAACGTCCCGGTGGCCCACCTCGCAGGGCCGGGGAAGTAGCCGTCGACACCGTTGGCGAACACGATGTGCGGAATCATCCCGTTCTTCCACTGCGCCGAGAGCAACGTGTCCATCTCCACGACGGCCCGCTCGACGCTCAGCGGTGCCAAGCCGACGGAAACGAATGCGGCGTCCCAACTCCACATGTGCGGGTACAACCTGGGTGCTGCGCTGGTCATGGTGCCCAGGTCGTTGCCTCGGAGCAGATACGCCGCACGTGCGGCCAGCTGCGTGGAAGTGAAACCGCGATCGCCCATGCAGATAGTTTGCGTCCGGCGGCCGATTTCTGCTCGGTTGGATTGCGGACCGAACGTGTCCGCGATCGCTCCTAGTGTGAGTTTCACCAGCTACCAGGAGGAAAACGATGGCCACCGAGAACACCGACATCCAGAAAATGCTCGCCGAACAGCGCGCGAACTTTCTCATCACCGTCCGCGGCATCAGCGAGGAACAGGCACGCACCCGCACCACCGCGAGCGCGCTGACCCTCGGCGGACTGCTGCACCACGTGATCAGCAACGAGCGCCACTGGATGACAGTGATCGCAGAGTTGGACGAGACGGCCGAATTCGACATGGCCGCCGCCGGCAGCGAGTACGTGATGGCCGAAAACGAGACCGTCGCCGGACTCGTCGCCGAATGGGAAGAGGTGGCCGGTGCCACCTCGGCAGCGCTGGAAACTTTGGACCTCGACCTGTCGGTACCTGTCCCGACGGCGCCGTGGGCACCCGAACGAATCTGGCAAAGTGCACGATTCACGGTTCTGCACATCCTTCGCGAAATCTCTCAGCACGCCGGCCACGCGGACATCATTCGCGAGGAACTCGACGGCGCGAACACCACCCAGGCATGGGCATCCGAGGCGGGGATGAGCTTCTAGCTAACCTGAGTTCATGACTCGTACTGCGTTGGTGACCGGAGCAAGCCGGGGTCTCGGGGCCCATATCGCTCGATTGCTCGCTCCGGACCATCACGTGTTGCTGGGTGGTCGGTCCACCGAGTCCCTCGCCCCCATTGCGTCGGAACTGTCCGGGTCCACCCCGTGGCCGGTGGAACTGACCGATCCGGACGCGGTGGCCGCCGCCGCGTCGAACATCGATTCTCTGGATGTGTTGGTGCACAACGCCGGGGTGGCAGCGCTCGGGACGGTCGAAGAGTCGACGGCGGACGATTGGCGTCGCCAATACGAGGTGAACGTCATCGCCGTCGTCGAACTCACTCGATTGCTACTCCCTGCACTGCGCTCCGCCGAAGGCCATGTGGTGCTGATCAATTCGGGTGCCGGCATACGCGCCAACCCGGGTTGGGGTGCCTACGCGGCGAGCAAGTTCGCGCTCCGCGCCTTCGCTGATGCACTGCGCCTCGAGGAGCCGTCGTTGCGCGTCACCTCGGTGCACCCAGGACGCATCGACACCGAGATGCAGCAGGAGATCGTCGCGCACGAAGGCGGGGAGTACGACGGCTCGAAGTTCTTGCAGCCCAGCACCGTTGCCCGTGCAGTGCGCAACGCAATCGATACCCCCGCCGATGCTCACCCCACGGAATTGGTGCTCCGCACCAGGTGAGCGAAACTTCGTAGCAGGGGTCGAGTTTCCACTCACAACATGAGCTTCGTCCCCGGCGTTGTTCACAGGACCGACTGCATCTCCCTCTTCACCCTTGCCAGTGGACGAATGGAGTCTTCTCATTCACTCGGATGATCTATCGCTTACGGTCCGGGGCGGCGACTGCCAAAGAGCTCGGGAACGCATCCACAGGCTTCAGCAACGCGGACAACCCAGCTTCAGAGCTCGTCCAGTTTCACGATGCCGTCTTGCAGGGCGCGCGCGACGAGTGCAGCTTTCGTGGGAGCGGCGCGTCCGACGCGGGAGTACTTGTCGCGGATCCTCGTCAGGTGCGTGTTGACGGTGCCCAATGCGATGTGGAGGCGTGCGCCCACGTCGACCTTGGAATCGCAGTCCAGCCACGCCTTGAGCACGGTGATCTCACGCGCGGTCAGGCCCGGTGAGGTGTACACCCCCACAGCCCGCGCGGGCGCAGGGGTGGGCCTCGCTCCGCCGGGCCTGGTACCGAGTGGAGAGCGGACGCCGCTCGACACCGAGACTCGCGAATAAAGTTGGGGTCGATGACTCGTCGCTACCATCTTGGCCTCCTGATGCAATCGGCCTACGGACCGATCTGAATCTGACCACGGTTGCCGAACTCTATGCAACACAAGCTTATTCGAGGCTTTACTCCACAAAGCATGTCCGGCTACACCATGCTTTAGTTGAAACTAAACAGCAGGATCCGGACCATCCAATTGCTATAGTTCAAGATCCAACAATGCGGTGCAGGTGGACGAAGGCGGTAGTCGGTGAACCAGAAGTCACTCCCACGGGAGCAGTTCCTTCAGGCCGGATATCGCCTGCTCGGTGAGATGGACACGACCGATCTTGCGCGTTCGCTCTCGATCTCGGCCGTCGTCGAACGCGCGGGGCTGTCGCACCAAACTTTCCACAACACGTACCCCGGCAACTCTCGCGGCGGCGGGTCCGGTGGCAAGGAAGCTTTCGTCGAAGACCTCCTCGACCACCTCACACTCGATTACACCGGTACTGCGGCTACTACCGGCAGCCAGGACGTGAAAGCTCCGGTGTCGGCGCTGTTCGACGACCTCACGTCCGGTCTCATGCGACGTCGCCTCGTCGCAGTGCTGCTGGCTGCCGACCACAACGGTGCCCGAAAGGCCGTCATCCCCGAGTTCGAGCGCTTCGACACCGACCTGCGATCCATCATCGGTCAAGCGGTGCAGGCTCACGGCGGTTCGTTGCGCCAACCACTGTCGCTGACAAACCTCTCGGCGGTCGTCGGGGCTCTGCTCGACGGGTTGGCGCTCCGGGAGGTGCTCACGCCGGGCTCGGTGTCCTCCGACGACGTTGCATCGGCCACCAACTCGATTCTCCAGTGGGCCATAGACCCACTGCATTCCGACCGCACCGTTGCCCAACCCGATCCGGGCGAAATCTCGGATGCTCTGCGGCCCGACCTCGAGGCCGACGTGATCGCGGCGACCGAAACTCTGTTCGTCGACAACGGCTACTTCCTGGTCACCCTGGCCGACATCGCGGCGGCGGCGAAGATCCGCGTAGAAGACCTTCGACGACTGTTTCCGAGCAAGGTCGACATCATCGTTGCGGCGCTGAAGCCCGAATTCGACCGTGTGCTCCGCCTCCGTCGCGCCGACGAACGCCTCGGAGTCGACCCCGCCACCGCACTGCAACGCACGTTGGTTTCGTTGGGCGAGTTCGTCATCGACAATCGAGCCATGAGCTCGGGCATGCTGCTCGCCTTGAGCTTCGAACAATTCCACCAACCGAGCACCATCACGACGGTCATCGAAAACCTCTACCTCCCGTCCGCTGTGGTCCCCATCCTCGAACGCGGACGTGAAAGCGGCGTGTTCAGCGACGACGCACCGGCACTCGAAGCCGCAATCATGTTGACCAACAACATTCTCTTCCGCTGCCTGACGCGTCCTGCGGAGTCCGCAACCGAAGTGGCGCAGGGTGTCCTGCGAATACTGATGCCCGGTGTTGCGATACGGCCAGCGTGAGGACGCTCGACTGAACTGTTGTCACCACTCCGGATGCTCGTGCTCTGCCCACTCGCTGGTCACGGCACCCTGTGTCATTCCGCGCATTGCTTCCGGGTCACGCCAGGCATAGGTGATGTGTCCGACGACGAGTAGCCCGAATCCCAGGGCGAACCAGTCGTGTACGAATGTCGCGCCGATGCGCCAGTCCAACGGACTCCAGTTCTGGAAATACATCACGGCACCGGTGAGCAGGAGCACCAGAATCGACCCGCCGCTCAGCGCACCGTTCAGCTTCTGGCCGGCGTTGAATTTCCCGACCCCCACCGCCCCGAGTCGACGTGCTTTGGAGCGCAACCACTTCCAATCGTCGGCGACGAATCTGTTGAGACGGCCGAGGTCCGTGCGATAGCTGCGTGAGACCGCACCGAGGATCAACGGAATCGGCAACAGAAAGCCCGACCACACGTGCACGAACTCCACCACCGGGCGATTGCCGACCAGCACCGCGAGCGACCCGATGTACAGAATCGCCGCGGTCACCATGCAGACGATCACCAAGACCCCGACTGCCCAGTGCACGTACCGCTCGACTCGGTCGAACCGTGCGCGGTCGTCAGCTCGTGGGGTCATCGCGACGCCCGTTCGATTCGCCGACGTATGCGTCGATGTCGTATCCGCGTTTCTCCCAATATCCGGGAACCACGTTGTCCGTCAGCTCGATTCCGCCGAGCCACTTGATGCTCTTGTAGCCGTACATCGAAGCGACGAACAGCCGCACCGGACCTCCGTGATCGTGGGTGACGGGGCCGTCGAGCATGGTCAACGCAACCAGCACGTCGTCGCGACGGGCCTGCTCGAGCGTCAGGCTCTCGGTATACGTGCCGTCGAACGAGGTGAACCGCACCGACGTCGCCGACGCGGTGGGTGCGACGGCATCGAGGACATCCGCCAATCGCACTCCGCTCCAGGCAACTTCGGGTACCCGCCATCCCGTCACGCACTGGAAGTCACGTACCAACGACGTCTGCGGCATCGAGCGGAGGTCCTGCAGAGTGAACGTACGCGGCGTGTCGACGGAACCGCCCACCGTCAGGGCATAGGAGTTCTCGTCCTTGCGCGGCGCGCCCTGCGTCACCGAATAGAAGCGAAAGTTGTCGCCCACGGGAATCAGTCCGATCAGTCCCGTCGGATCGTGGTTACCGATCGGCCCGAGTACCGACGCGAGACCCTTCTGGACCGCGCCCCCACCGACGATGCCCGCGACCCCGGCCGCCACCAGGCCGAGCACGACTCGGCGACCCACGGGGCTACCCGCAATCTTCGGCTCGTCGATCGGCATCCCTCCACTGTCCACGGCGGACCAGGATCAGGCCACATTGGGCGTCGAATCAGGTCTGGAACTTCGCCCGGGGAAGTCTTACGGTTGATTCATGGCACTGTCGAAGACAGAACGCGAAGAGTATCTGGCCGAATCGCATATCGCCGCCCTCTCGGTAGCGGCCGGGGCGGGCCGTGGCCCGCTGACGGTACCGATCTGGTACGACTACACCCCCGGCGGTGAAGCCTGGGTGTTGACCGGTGCCACGTCCAAGAAGGCCCAATTGATCAGGACTGCAGGGCGATTTACCCTGATGATCGAGCAGTCCGATCCGACGATCCGCTACGTCAGCGTCGAGGGCCCCGTGGCGCGAGAGGAGCCGAGCACCCCGGAGCTGCTGCGCGCCATGGCAGCCCGTTACCTGCCCCCGGAGAAGGTCGACGGCTACCTCGAGATGGCCAACCGAGAGCAAGAGGAGAACGTGGTGTTCTACCTGCGCCCCGAACACTGGCTGTCCGCCGATCTCGGGGCCATCTGAGAGAACTACGAAGTCGGTGTCAGAGCATTGCCGGGCGGGATAGTCACACAGTTGCTGCGCGTCGGCCCACCGTTGAACCGTTCGGTCAGGAACTGCAGGCTCTGCGCCTCGAATACCGGGAAGGCGTCGCTGTGCGTCAGGCCGTCGTACTGCGCGTACTGCACATCGACGCCCCGGCCGCAGTAGCCGTACGCCAGTCCCTGCACGTCGCCGGTGATCATGACGGTGTCGCCGATCGGATCGGCGTGACCGACGGCCAGAAACATCGGCGTCCGCGGGGTGCCCTGGCTGCCCATGATGTTGTCGTCGATCGCCGCCACCACCTCGGGTACATCCAGCAGGGAGGTGTACGGGGCCTTGACCATCGAGGCGTCGGTGAGTGTCGGGTAGTCGTCGGCGAACTGGGCGATGCATTCCTGATCGACCTGGTCGATCACCTCGAAGCCGTAGTCGGAGATGAAACTGTTCAGGTCGAGTCCGTACGCACGCTCGTAGGCGACGATCAGTGCCGGGATGACACCCGCCCACTCTCTGTTACCGCTGACGTACGGAAGGTTGTGAGCCAGGTCGACGGGCAGCCCGCCGGCCGCCGCGCCGACCAGATTGAGCTCGGGCGCGTATTCGGGGGCAACTTCGGCACCCCACTGCGTCGGGACGGATCCGCCGGAGTACCCGACCATGCCGACGGGCGTGCTGGACGGAAGCTGCAGGAGGGACTGCGCGGCACGAATGCCGTCCAGAGCGGCGTAGCCCGACTGCCGACCGATCGTCCATTCGAGCTCCTCGCCCTCGTAATCCGGCACGACGACGGTGTAGCCGGCTGCAAGGTAACCGGCAATGACCGCCTGTTCCGCGCCGGCAATGGGACTCGTGGACCCGCCGCTGAGGGTGTACGAGGGATTGCATTGCGAGCCGAGGGCGTCGTACGCCATGTGGTACGAGACGATCCGCGTCGGCCCGGGGATCAAGGGCCGCAGCACTGTGGCGACCGTGACGACGCCGTCGCCCTGCTGGTCGGTAGTCCTGTAGAGCACCTGGCTGCCTGTGATCGGCGTCGGCTGGGTGGGGGTACGGAACGTCATGGACCTCGACCGCAGCACCGTTCCCGGGGAGACGTCCAGGCCGCCGTCCCAATCGTAGAACGGATCGTCGGCAGGAATCGGTGAGCCGGGTCCCGGATCTGCTTGTGCGACAGGGACACTCACCAGAGTTACGGACCCGAGAAGCAGTACGACGGAGGCGATCAGCCTCAACGCAAACCCTCTACCAGCCAGTGACATGCAACAAATTAAACCCCCGCGAGCTCGAAGTTATGGACGGAAATCGCAACATTTTTATCCATAACTTCGAGTTCGGCGGAGGCGGGGGTTACTTCAGAACGATGTTCACCATGCGACCAGGGATCACGATGATCTTGGTCGGGGCCTTCCCGTCCAGCAGGGCCACGATTTTCTCGTCGTCCAATGCCGTCTTCTCGACGTCGTCCTTCGTCGCATCGGCAGAGACCGTGATGCGGCTGCGGACTTTGCCGTTGACCTGGATGGGGTAGTCGACGGTATCGGCGACCAACCACTTCTTCTCCACGCGCGGGAATGGCCCGTGCGCCAACGACTTCTCGTGTCCGAGCCTGCCCCACAGGTCCTCGGCGAGGTGCGGCGCCAGGGGAGCGAGCATCAGGATCAGCGGCTCCACCACACCGCGTGGAGCACCGTCCGGGTACGCCTTGGTGATGTGGTTGGTCAGCTCGATCAACTTGGCACCGGCCGTATTGTCGCGCAGCGCAGCGTAATCCGCGTGCACACCGTCGATCACCCGGTTGAGCACTCGCAGGGTGTCCTCGGTGGGCTTGGCGTCGGTGACGCGAACCTCGCCGGTCACCTCGTCGAGCACCAGTCGCCACACGCGCTGCAGGAAGCGCTGCGCGCCGACGACGTCCTTCGTCGCCCACGGGCGTGAGGTGTCCAGCGGACCCATCGACATCTCGTAGACACGCAGGGTGTCGGCACCGTACTCGGCGAAGATCTCGTCGGGCGAGACCGAGTTCTTCAGCGACTTACCCATTTTGCCGTACTCACGGTTGACGGGCTGGTCCTGGTAGAAGTAGCCGCCGTCGCGTTCGACGACCTCGGCTGCAGGTACGTAGACCCCGCGGGAATCGGTGTACGCGTAGGCCTGGATGTAGCCCTGGTTGTACAGGCGTCGGTAGGGCTCGCTGGAGCTGACGTGACCCAGATCGAACAGCACCTTGTGCCAGAAGCGCGAGTACAGCAGGTGCAACACCGCATGCTCGACGCCACCGACGTAGAGATCCACTCCGCCCGGATCGTTGGGTCCGTGGATTTCGGGACGCGGCCCCACCCAGTACTTTTCGTTCTCCGGGTCTGCGAAGGCCTCGGAGTTGGTGGGGTCGACGTAGCGCAGCTGGTACCAAGAGCTGCCGGCCCACTGCGGCATCACGTTGGTGTCGCGGGTGTAGGTCTGCAGTCCGTCGCCCAGATCGAGTTCGACGTTGACCCACTCGTCGGCCTTGGCCAGCGGTGGGGACGGCTCGGAGCTGGCGTCGTCAGGATCGAACGAGACCGGCGCGTAGTTCTCGATCTCGGGAAGTTCGACCGGCAGAGCAGAATCGGGCAGTCCGTGCGGGTTGCCTTCGGAATCCCAGACGATCGGGAACGGCTCGCCCCAGTAGCGCTGGCGCGCGAACAGCCAGTCGCGCAGCTTGTACTGAATGGTGCCGCGGCCCTTGCCTTCTGATTCCAGGCGTGCAATGACGGCGGCTTTGGCCTCGTCGACCGGCAGGCCGTCGAGGAAGCCGGAGTTCACCAGCGCACCGTCGCCGACGTAGGCGGCCTCAGTGACGTCGCCACCGGAGATAACTTCGCGCACAGGCAGATCGAATGCCGTCGCGAACTCCCAGTCACGTGCGTCGTGGCCTGGAACGGCCATGATGGCGCCGGTGCCGTAACCGGTCAGCACGTAGTCGGCGATGAACACCGGCACCTGCTCACCGTTGACCGGGTTCTCGGCGTACGCACCGATGAAGACGCCGGTCTTCTCCTTGTTCTCCTGCCGCTCGAGATCGGACTTCGCGGCGATCGACGCGCGGTATGCGGCAACGGCTTCGGCCGGTGTCGCGGCGCCGCCGGTCCACTTGTCCGAAATTCCGGCCGGCCACTGCTCGGCCACCATGCCGTCGACCAGATCGTGCTCGGGCGCGAGCACGACGTAGGTGGCACCGAACAGTGTGTCCGGACGGGTGGTGAACACCTCGATCCCGGAGAACGAGACCTGCGCTCCGCGAGAGCGTCCGATCCAGTTGCGCTGCATGGTCTTGACCTTCTCGGGCCAATCCAGGTATTCGAGGTCGTCGACCAGCCGATCGGAGTACGCAGTGATGCGCATCATCCACTGGCGCAGGTTCTTTCGGAAGACCGGGAAGTTGCCGCGATCGCTACGTCCGTCGGCGGTGACCTCCTCGTTGGCCAGCACGGTACCCAGGCCAGGGCACCAGTTGACCATCGAGTTGGACTCGTACACCAAACGGAAGCCGTCGATCACCTCGCGGCGTTCACCGACGGTCAGCGACTCCCAGGAGCGGCCGTCGTCCAAGGTCCGCTCACCCGAGGCGAATTCCGCCTCCAGCTCCGAGATGGGGCGCGCCTTGCCGAGCTCGTCGTCGAACCAGGCATTGAAGATCTGCAGAAAGATCCACTGCGTCCAGTGGTAGAAGTCGACATCCGTCGTCGCCAGGGACCGTCGACGATCGTGCCCGAGACCCAGGCGACGCAACTGGCGTCGCATGTTGACGATGTTGTCCTCGGTGGTGCTGCGCGGATGCGTACCCGTCTGCACGGCGTACTGCTCGGCGGGCAGTCCGAAGGCGTCGTAGCCCAGTGCGTGCAGTACGTTGCGTCCCTGCATGCGGTGGTACCGCGCGAAGACATCGGTGGCGATGTAGCCCAAGGGGTGCCCGACATGCAGGCCGCTGCCCGACGGATACGGGAACATGTCCTGGACGAAGAGCTTGTCCTTGGGGACGTCTCCGGCGAGCGCTCCGACCGGGTTGGGCGCGTCGAAGGTGCCCTGCGATTCCCACAGGTCCTGCCACTGCTCCTCGATGAGCCCGGCGAGTTCGGCTGTGTAGCGGTACTCGGGAACGGACTCGGTGGATGCTTCAACGGAATCGGTCACACCTACCAGCCTAAAGTGTGACGCGGCCCGCCTGGTACCAGGACCTCGCTGCGCCGTATCCTGGCCAGGTGGTCATCGTCTCGGTTGTGTTGTTCGTGCTCGCCCTCGTCGTCGGGGCTGTCGCTGCCCTGTCGCTGCTCGGCCGGCTCCCGCGCAATCGATTCGCCGGTGTCCGTACCCCCGAGGCAATGCGCGACGACGAGACGTTCGTCCTCGCGAACCGTGTCGCCGGCCCGACCACAGCCGCATCTGCGCTGGTACTGGCCATCGGCGGCGTAGCCGCACTCGCACTGAGCGGCATCGCAGCGGTCGTCGGAGTGGTCGTTGCCCTCGCTGCAGCGCTGTTCATCGCCGCAGCCGGCGGATCCATCGGTGCCCGCGCAGCCGCGGCAGTGCCGGCACCCGCCGAGGCCGACGGATGCGGACAATCGTGCATCTCGTGCAGCCTCAAGGACGCCTGCCAGCCGAGCTGAGCGCATGAAACAGAAGAGTCTGCGCACCTTCGATCCGGCCGGAGTCGTCTTCGGCGTCGTCCTCCCGCTCGCGGTTGCCGCTCTCTGCCTCGTCCTGGCCTATCTGTGGGAAGGTCGCCTGCCGGACCAGGTGGCGACTCACTTCAGCGGAACCCAGCCGGACGACTTCTCCAATCCGCTCGCCAACGCCTGGACCGTCGCCATCGTCATCGTGTTGGTCGGCGGCGGTGTGAGCGCGGTGGCCGCCCTGGCCCGAGTGCTGCTGATCATGCGTCGGACGATGCTGATCATCGGGCTCACCGTCGTCGGGACGATCGGAGTGCTGGAGATCGCGACCCTCGCACGCGAACTCGACCTACCCACCGAGCAGAGCGTCACCATTCCCGGCTGGGCCATCGCCGTCGGTACCGTTGCCGGGTTCGCCATCGGACTGTTCGGAGCGACGCGCCTGCGGGATCACCGCGAACGCGTCGTCGCCACCGCACCCCTGCACACCGACCTACCTCGGTGCGGCCTCGAACTGCCGCTGGTGGTTCCCGTCGGAGCGAGCCGCGTCGCCGCAGTCACGGTGATCGCGCTGTCTGCGGCCGGAGCCGGCGTGACGTGCTACCTCTCGAATTCGCCGTGGCCGATCTTTCTGTTCGTTCCGCTGACCATCCTGATCCTGTCCCTGCTGCGATTCACCGTGCACATCGACAGTGACGGCCTCTACGTCTCGAGCCTGGGAATGGCGGCATTCGACTACGACATCGCCGAGATCACCGGTGCCTCGGTGCGGACGGTGAACCCGGCCAAGGACTTCGGCGGGTGGGGTCTGCGAGCGAAGGGCCGCGGCAACTACGCCGTCGCCACCGAAGCCGGGCCGGCGGCATTCGTCACCTTCGCCAACGGTGATCGACTGACCATCGGAACCGCAGCCGCCGACACGATCGCGGGAACGCTCAACACCCTCACCGACCGTGCCCGCACCACCACTGCGGACTGAGTGGCCGAGTGAAAGCGTTGCGGGACACCGTCCTGGATCCCTTCCTGCTGAGCATCTTCGCGGTCGCCGCGCTGGCGAGCATCTTCCCGGCGTCGGGAACCGCCGAGGACGTTCTCGGCTGGGTGACACGCGTCGCCATCGGGTTGCTGTTTCTCATCTACGGCGCGCGACTGTCCCCACGTGACGCCTGGGAAGGCGTCAAACACTGGCGCTTGCACTCGGTGATCCTGGCGTCGACGTACCTGCTGTTCCCCGCGCTCGGCCTGGCCCTGAGGGTCCTCGAACCGAGTCTGCTCAGCGAGGACCTCTACACCGGAGTGCTGTTCCTCTGCCTGGTGCCCTCGACCGTCCAATCCTCGATCGCCTTCACCTCCATCGCCCGAGGCAACGTGGCCGGTGCCGTGGTGAGCGCGTCGTTCTCCAACATCCTCGGCGTGTTCGTCACCCCGCTGCTGGTGCTCGCGCTGATGACCACCACGGGTTCGGCGAGCATCGATCCCAGCTCGATCCTCGACATCGTTGCGCAGCTGCTGCTCCCGTTCGCCGTCGGTCAGCTGCTCCGACCCTGGGTGACGGGCTGGCTGACCCGCCACAGCGCGTCGACGAAGCTCGTCGACCGGGGATCGATTCTGCTGGTCGTCTTCTCCGCCTTCAGCGCGTCGATGAACCAACACGTGTGGTCGTCGGTCGCCCTGTGGCGTATCGGCATCGTCGTCGCCGTGTGCATCCTGCTGCTCGCCCTCGTTCTGACGATCACCTGGTACGCAGGCAAGTGGTTCGGTTTCTCGCTCGAGGATCGTCTGGTGCTGCTGTTCTGCGGATCCAAGAAGAGCTTGGCGAGCGGACTGCCGATGGCCGCCGTGCTTTTCGTCGGCCAACCCATCGGGTTGATCGTCCTGCCGCTGTTGCTGTTCCATCAGATCCAGCTGATGGTGTGCACCGTCATCGCTCAGCATTTCGCGCGTCGACTGGAACCGAGCCCGGCGGCGGTCGTCGCGGACTAGGTTGGTGTCAGTCGAGAAATCGGAGAAGACAATGCCCAGGAAACTGCACACGGACGGCGTCGTCTCTGCCGCCTACACCGGCCGGCTCGCCACCGATCCTGTACCCGCACTGCGACTCCCCGAGAATCAACTCGACCCCGACGCCGCCTACCGCTACATCCACGACGAACTGATGCTCGACGGCAGCTCACGCCTCAACCTGGCGACGTTCGTGACCACCTGGATGGATCCGCAGGCCGAGAAATTGATGGCGGAAACGTTCGACAAGAACATGATCGACAAGGACGAGTACCCGTCCACCGCGGCCATCGAAGAACGCTGCGTCAACATCGTCGCGGACCTGTTCCACGCACCCGGCCTCGACCGCGAGGACCCGTCGTCGGCCACCGGCGTGTCCACCATCGGCTCCAGTGAAGCAGTCATGCTGGCGGGGTTGGCGCTCAAGTGGCGCTGGCGGGCAAAGGGCGCCGGGACAGGAACCCCGAACCTGGTGTTGGGCAGCAATGTCCAGGTGGTGTGGGAGAAATTCTGTCGCTACTTCGACGTCGAACCCAAGTACCTGCCCGTCGAGCGCGGTCGCTACGTCATCACCCCGGAACAGGTTCGGGACGCGGTGGACGAGAACACCATCGGCGTCGTGGCGATTCTCGGCACCACGTTCACCGGTGAACTCGAACCGGTACAGGAAATCTGCGCCGTCCTCGACGAGATCGCCGGCGGCGGTGGACCCGACGTACCGGTTCACGTCGACGCGGCCAGCGGTGGTTTCGTCGTACCGTTCTTGTACCCGGAGCTCGAATGGGACTTCCGTCTGCCTCGGGTCAAGTCCATCAACGCCAGCGGACACAAGTACGGATTGACCTATCCGGGAATCGGATTCGCCATCTGGCGGACCAAGGAAGACTTGCCCGAGGATCTCGTGTTCCGCGTGAACTACCTCGGCGGCGACATGCCCACCTTCACGCTGAACTTCTCGAGGCCGGGCAATCAGGTCATCGGCCAGTACTACAATTTTCTGCGCCTGGGCCGGTCCGGCTACACCGACATCATGAAAGCACTGCGCGACACCGCAGTTCGCGTCAGCACTCATCTCGCGCAACATCCCGACATCGACGTGATCACCGACGGATCGGCCATCCCGGTCCTGTCGTTCATGCTGAAGGAGCACTGCGAGTTCACCGTGTTCGACGTGTCCCACGAACTGCGTGCCCGCGGCTGGCAGGTGCCGGCGTACACGATGCCCGGCAACGCCACCGACGTCGCCGTACTCAGAATCGTCGTCCGCGAGGGCTTCAGCGCAGACCTCGGCCGCATGCTGTGCATCGCCATCGACGAGGTGATCGACGGTCTGAAATCGGGCGGACACTCGACCGCGCGGGCTTTTTCGCACTAGGTTGCGTCCTGGGTCGTGAGTGGAAACTCGACCCCTGCTACGAGGCGGGAGTGGAGCCTGCGGAACGACCCGAAGGCACTTTCGCGCACGTGCGGCGCAGCCGCTCTCAGTTCCGTTCGACGTCGATCGGGTGGGATGCCAACAGCGCCAACGGCATCGGCTGACGACGCAGAACCTGCGCCCACAGGTCGACGCGCGGCGGACCGATCACATCGGAAGCCAAGGCCGACAACACGATCCAGTCTTCTCGGTCCAGTTCACCTTCGAGCTGCCCGAACGTCCACCCCGAGTACCCGGCGAAGATGCGCACACCCTCCACGTACGGCGCGATGTCGGCGGGGTCGGAATCCAGATCGACCATCACCACCCGGCCGTCGACTCGGCGCAGACCGGCGACCCCGTCGATCGACGCACCGGTGCGCAGCGTGGCCAGACACAGTGCCGAATCGCGCTTGACCGGACCACCGACGTACAGGGCCCGCGGCTTCGCGGCGAGCTCGGACCAATCGGGCAGCACGTTCTGCACCGCGGTCTCACTGGGGCGATTGATCACGACGCCGAGACTGCCCGCGTCGTTGTGTTCGATGATGTAGATGACGGTGCGCCGAAACGTGGGCTCCACGAGTTCGATGGACGACACCAGCAGACTGCCGGGACGAACATCGTGCAGTGCCGACGCCGTCCGATCCTCGGGTTCCTCCGCATGCGCTGCCACATCAGCCATTGTGGCACCGCACACCGCCGGATGTGGCACAAGCACGACGGCCAGTCCTCGGTCCTACTCGAGCCCGGCAATCTTCGTCAGAATCCCCAACTGGAACTCGAACAACGCGTCCCGGTCGGCAAACGTCGTCGCGCCGTACTGATCGAACACGTCGAAGTTGATCGCGCCGAACAGTGACGCCCACACCATCACGCCCAATGCGATGAGCTCGTCGGGCAGCTCCATGTCCATCTGGGCGCGGATGTCCTCGAAACTTGCGTGCAGCGACGCCAACTCGGTGGGTGCCGATTCGATGTCCGGGCGACGGATGTCCCAGGCCGACTGCAGGACTGCGACCAATGTGGTGATCACCCGGGTCCCCGGGCCGGTGGTCTGTTCGGCGGGCGCGTGGTAGCCGGGTACGGGGCTGCCGAAGAGCAGCGCGTACCGAGCCGGCTCCCGCAGTCCCCATCGACGCACCGCCCGGCTCAACGCCCGGAATTGGTCGGCAGGGCCGTCCGCGGCGTCGACGGCCGCGTCGACCTCGTCGCCCAGCTCGGAATACGCGTCGACGACGAGCAACGTCAGTAGTTCGTCCCGGCTCGAGACGTAGCGATAGACCGCCGAGGAGACGACGCCCAGATCTCGGGCGACCGCGCGTAGCGACAGGGCCGCAGCACCGTCTGCGGCCAGGTGCTCGCGTCCGATGCGGGTGATGTCGCTCAGAGTCTGGGCGCGGGCTCGGGTACGCGGAGTGCTCGCCATGCTCGCTACTGTAACTGCCGCTCTTTTCCAAGAGCACTGCTCTTGCTTTTCTCCGAGCGAAGGTGCACACTCGATACATCAGAGAGCACCGCTCTCGTTTACCGAAACGGAGTAGCCATGTCAGAACTTCACGTCGTCACCGGTGCCGGACCCGTCGGCTGGACGATCGCCGAACAGCTTGCCGCGCAGGGACATACGGTACGGATCCTCACTCGGTCCGGCAGCGGGCCACAGCATCCGAACATCGAACGGCGATCGGTCGACGTCGAGTCCGACGACCTCCGAGCGCACGTCGACGGAGCAACCGCCATCTATCACTGCACCCACGCCGCCTACGAGAACAAGGTGTGGCGCGACAAGCTCGAGGCGATGGAACGACGTGTGCTCGACGCGGCCGCGGGCACGGTCGTCGTGTTCCCCGAGAGTCTCTACGCCTACGGCCGGGTCGACGGGCCCATTCGCGAGGACTCGCCCAGAAATGCCACGTTCCGCAAGCTGGGTGTGCGCACCGAACTCCTGGCCGCACGCGACACTCACTCGACCCCCACCGTCAGCATCGCGGCATCCGACTTCTACGGCCCACGGGTGCTCGTCTCGCACATGGGAGAACGTGTGGTCGCCAATGTGCTCGCTGGTAAGACCATTAGGGTGATCGGGGCCGCGAACCTACCCCATTCCTTCACGTACGTGCCGGATTTCGCAGCCGCGATGATCGTCGCGGCCACACGACCGTCCACGTGGAACACCGTCCTGCATGCACCGACCGCCCCCGCGGTGACTCAGCGGGAGATGATCGAGATGTATTCCGCTGCAGCGCACTTGCCGACCCCGAAGATCGGTGTCGTGCCGGCTTGGGTCATGCGAGCACTGGGGCTCGTTTCCGGTCCGATGAAAGAGCTGGGGGACACCCTGTACCAGTTCCGCGACCCCTACATCCTCGATTCCAGCCACAGCGAGCGCGTTCTCGGCCTCGAGCCCACCCCGCTCGCCGACGGCACAGCCGCCACGATCGCGTGGTGGAAGGCAGACAAGCCCGCCGTATCGGTGTGACCGACGCGAGATAGAGTCCCGTCGGTGAACGACGCCTCCTTTCGTACCCGCCTACGTGAGTCCCCGGGCGTCGGCAAGCTCACCACTGTTCGTTTCGCCGGCCAGTTCGGTGATGGATTGTTCCAAGCCGCATTGAGCGGTGCCATCCTGTTCAATCCCGAACGCGCCACCAACCCCGCCGAGATCGCCGCCGGTTTCGCTGTTCTGCTCGTGCCCTACTCGTTGGTGGGCCCGTTCGCAGGTGCGCTGTTGGACCGCTGGGATCGTCGATCGGTTCTGTTGTGGGCCAATATCGTTCGCATCGCTCTCATCACCGCTACCGCCGGGCTGCTGTGTGCCGGGGTCGACGCCGCTCCGCTGCTGCTGTTGGCTCTGGCCACCGTCGGGCTCAGTCGGTTCGTCCTCGCGGGCGCGTCGGCATCGTTGCCGCATGTGGTGCGGCAATCGTGGCTGGTGCCGATGAACTCGGTACTGGCCACCGTCGGCTCCGGTTTCGCGGCGGCCGGTGCGGGACTGGCGGTCGCAGTGATCGGTGCCGTCGGAGCGGGGGATCTCGGTTCGGGTGTCGCCGTGGGGCTGGCCGCGACCGGCTCGGTGGTCGGTGCTGTTGCGGCCGGACGGTTCGCGCCGCGGTCTCTCGGTCCCGATACAGACGATTCGCCCGGCAACCCGCTGAAAGACGTTGCCGCCGGCCTGAAATCGGGTGCCCTGGCGGTGTGGCGGTCGCCGGGCGTGACCACCGCGATGATCGGCATCGGGGCACACCGCATCGTGTTCGGCATCAACACCCTCATCATGGTGCTGGTGCTGCGGGAGAGCACGCAGAGTTCCCTGCCCGGCGGCCTCGCCGGCTTCGGCATTGCCGTCGGAGCCACGGCCACCGGAATGTTCCTCGCCGCCGTCATCGCCCCGTTCGCCGTCCCGCGGTTCGGCCGCACTCGCACCATCGCCACGGCCCTCGTCCTGGCCATCGCCGCTCAGGTGGGTGCCGTCTCCGGCCTCACCCAGACCAGTCTGCTGCTCGGAGCTTTTCTCCTCGGGATCGCCGGGCAGACCGTCAAACTCAGTGGGGACGCGGCCATGCAGATCGAGATCGACGACGCGCATCGCGGACGAGTCTTCGCGTTGCAGGACACCGTGTTCAACGTCGCGTTCGTCGGCGCCCTCGCCGCGGCCGCATTCGCCGTCGGCCCCGACGCCACGGAGCTGAGCCAGGATCCCACTGCGCACGCGCTGGTGTTCGTCGGAGCAGGAATCTACGCCGTCGGCTTCGTCGCAGCGGTACTCAACACGAGGCGCGCACCGCGCTGACGTGGTGTATCTTCCCGTATCGGACCGCTAGGTTTCGTCGGACAACACGGGGGCACCGCATGCATGGCCGCACGACGTCGCTCGGCTGCATCATCGCGGTTGCCGCAGGTACAGCCGTTCTTTCCGCACCCCCGCGTACGCGGCCCCGCCGCCGCCGGTGAATTCCTGTGGAGAAACCGGATTCGACCCCAAGGACTACCCACCAGAGCCCGTCGGGCCCGGAAATCCGCCGCAGCTGCCGCCGTTGCCGGATCGTGTGGTGATCCCCGTGCCGTATCCGTCGATCGAACTCGTGCCGGTGCCCGACCCGCCGCCGAACAACACCCGTGTCCAGGCCGAGCCGTCGGCCGACCCGTGCGCGGACCCCTGCCCCGACCTCACCGACGCCACGGAGTCGCCCACCACCGGCTCCGCAGACCATCTCCCGTTCCCTCGCATCGAGATCGACCCGCAACCCGAGACCATTCCCATCCCGATTCCCGGCCCCGGTGGAACTCCGAAAACCCCGCCGCCGGCACCCGCGGTCACCGCGGCGGAGTCCGGGCCGACGACGGTACCGCCGGTGGCACCGGCCCTCGGACACGTCGAGGTGGTCTCGCAGCTGACCGGACCGGGATCGGAGAACCGCACCGACAAGCGCTGGCAGGTCGACGGCACCGACCTCGGCATCATGTGGGAGAGCAAACCGGGCGAGGTCGCCGTCGTTTTCGGCGATTCCTTCGGCAAGGGTTGGGAATTCGGTGTGGTCGGCGGAGACGATTGGCGGTCGAACGTACTGGGACACAGCACCGACACCGACCTGTCCGACGGTATGACCCTGGACTCGATGGTGCAGGATTCCCGCTGTCACGCAGCCGAATTACTACCCTCGCGCAAGATCAAGAATTGGGAGACCACCGTCATCCCCACGTCCGGGTTCGCGATCGACGACCGGCAGTACATGTCGTACATGTCCATCCGGCGGTGGAGCACGATCCCCGGCATGTGGTGGACCAACTACGGCGGCATCGCCTATTCCGACGACAACGGTTCCACCTGGGTCAAGGACGAGCATGCCAAGTGGGACAACGTCTTCGGGTTCTCCAAGTTCCAGGTGTCGACGATGGTCCCGGCGGGGGAGTACGTGTACATGTTCGGCACCGTCAACGGTCGCGCCGGACAGGTCGGCCTGGCACGCGTCCCGAAAGCGGACGTACTGAACAAGACCGCCTACCAGTACTGGGTGAACGGCACCTGGGCTCCCGTCGGATCGAACGAGGCCACCCCCATCGCCGACGGTATGGCCGGGGAACTGTCGGTCCAGCACGACGGCGCCCGAGGCCTCTGGCGGATGACGTATCTGGATCCGTTACGCGGCGATATCGTTCTGCGCGAAGCAAATTCACCGCAGGGTGAGTGGACCGCCCCGAGCACCCTGATCGATACCGCCGAGTACCCCAAGACCTACGGCGGCTTCATTCATCCCTGGTCCACGGCGAACGAGCTGTACTTCACCGTCTCGGAGTGGGACAGCTACAACGTCTATCTCGTCAAGGCCGAGCTTCGCTCGTCGTGAGTGGAAGCTCGTAGTGGGCTACGAAGTTCCGCGCACGTGCGCGGGACGCGCTACTGCGTCGGCCACCACTCGAGCAGCGCAGCTTCGGCGTCCTCACGTGAGAGTGGTCCTCGATCGAGGCGCAGTTCCTTCAGGTATTTCCACGCCTTGCCCACGTCGGGACCGGCGGGGATACCGAGCAGCTCCATGATCGCGTTGCCGTCGAGGTCGGGACGAACCCGCGCCAGGTCCTCCTGCTCGGCGATGCGGGCGATGCGCTCTTCGAGATCGTCGTAGGTGGCTTGCAGGGCAGCCGCTCGACGCTTGTTCCTGGTGGTCGAATCGGCTCGAACCAGCTTGTGCAACTTGGGCAGTAGCTCGCCGGCATCGGTGGCGTAGCGACGCACCGCCGAGTCGGTCCACTGACCCTTGCCGTATCCGTGGAATCGCAGATGCAGGAACACCAGATGCGAGACGTCCTCGATCATCTTCTTCGAGTACTTCAACGCGCGCATACGCTTTCGCACCATCTTGGCCCCGACGACCTCGTGGTGGTGAAAGCTGACGCCGCCGCCGGGCTCGTTACGTTTGGTATCGGGCTTGCCGATGTCGTGCAGCAGTGCGGCCCAACGCAATACGAGATCGGGGTCGCCGTCCTCGAGGTCGATGGCCTGCTTCAGAACCGTCAACGAATGCCAGTACACGTCCTTGTGCTGATGATGCTCGTCGATTTCGAGCTTCATGTTCGGCACCTCGGGAATGATGCGCTGAGCCAGACCGGTCTCGCACATCACGTCGATGCCCTCGATCGGGTGGGCACCGAGAATCAGCTTGTCCAGCTCCACCTGAATGCGCTCGGCGGTGATGCGGTCGATCTGATCGGCCATGTCGACGATGGCGCTGTGCACCCGCGGCAACAACGAGAAGCCGAGTTGCGACACGAAACGAGCCGCGCGCAGCATCCGCAGCGGATCGTCACCGAACGACGTTTCCGGTGCCGACGGGGTATCGAGAACGCCCTCGAGCAACGCGTCCATGCCGCCGAGCGGATCGACGAACTCCTGCACGCCGTCCGCACCCAACCGCACGGCCATGGCGTTGACGGTGAAATCGCGTCGAACGAGATCTTCTTCGAGGCTGCTGCCGTATTGCACCTCGGGGTTGCGCGAGACCTGGTCGTACGAATCGGTGCGGAACGTCGTGATCTCGATCTGCTGGCCGTCCTTGGCCGCACTGATCGTTCCGAACGCGATGCCCGTGTCCCACTGATGGTCCGCCCACCCGGACAGCAGCGTCTGAACGACCTCCGGCCTGGCGTCGGTGGTGAAATCCAGATCGGTTCCCAAACGACCGAGAACCGCGTCCCGAACGGACCCTCCGACGAGGTACAGCTCGTGGCCCGCGGCGGCGAACAACGCGCCCAGCGGGGTCAATACCGGCGCGAGTTCACGCAACGTCACCGCAGCTGCAGCCAGCAACCTTTCCCGGCGCGCATCGGCGTGCTCGGGGGAAACGGAAGACAGGGACTGATCGGCCACGGTGGAAGAGCCTACTGGCGCAGTACCGACCGGATCGTCTCGGCCATCGGCCACGGTGCGGCAAGCCGGAGCGGGGCGCCGAGGCAACTAGTATGGATCGGGTGTCTGCTGCCGAACGTGCGAACAGGAGCCGCCGCAACCCGCGGCGGCGTCAAGCACGCGCCGACACCGAAGCACCCAAGCTGCGGACCGTCCGAGAAACCTCTGCCGGAGGCCTGGTGGTCGACGGCCTCGACGGCCCGCCTGCCACCCGCTGCGCAGCCTTGATCGGCCGCACCGACCGGCGCGGACGCCTGCTCTGGTCCCTGCCCAAAGGACACATCGAGCAGGGCGAAACCGCCGAGCAGACGGCCATGCGCGAAGTCGCCGAGGAGACCGGCATCCGCGGCACCGTGCTGGCGTCGCTGGGAAGCATCGACTACTGGTTCGTCACCGAAGGCCGCCGGGTCCACAAGACCGTTCATCACTATCTCCTCCGCTTCCTGGGCGGTGAACTGTCCGACGAGGATCTCGAAGTCACCGAAGTCGCCTGGGTACCGCTGAGCGAACTGCCGTCCCGGCTCGCCTACGCCGACGAACGCAAACTCGCCGCCATCGCCACCCGCCTCATCGAGGACATGAACGGCGAGCAGGCAACCGGCGGCGACACGAACGCACCCACGCCCGGCGGGAAGTGATCGTGCGGGCCCGGAAGGTCGCTGCCGCCGCATTGACCTCGTTTTTCCTCGCTGCAGCGCCGGCCGTCGGCACCGCAGCACTGGGACCCCAACAGCTCCCTACCGCCACGGCGCAGCCAGATTCCGCCGGAGACACCAGCGGCACGACCAGCGCCGTTCCCGATACCCCGATGACGCAGGCCGGCGATCCGTTCCTGACGCTGAGCATCGATACGGTCGCACCCTCGACGGTCACCACCAGCAGCGATCCGTTCGTCACGGTTCGCGCGACGGTGAAGAACACCGGCGATCGACGCGTCGACGACGTCAGCGTTCGCCTACAGGGTGCGGCGGCCATCGACACGACGTCCGGTCTGCGGACCTCGCTCACCCTCGACCAGGAAAGATTCGACCGCGTCGGGACTTTCGTCACGGTCGCGGAGTCGCTGAAAAAGGACCAGAGCCGCCAGTTCGATCTGTCGATGCAGCTACGAAGCAGTACCGAGCCCTCCCTCGGGATCGACGCTCCCGGCGTTTACCCCCTACTACTCAACGTCAACGGCACCCCCGAATACGGCGGGACGGCTCGACTCGACGACGCCCGCTTCCTGCTACCCGTCGTCGGACTGCCGCGGAATCCCGGTCAGCTCGACCCCGCAGCGCCCGACGCGATGCCGCTACCCCCCAACACCCGGAACCCCGTTGCAATGACGGTGTTGTGGCCACTCGCCGACATTCCCCGTCTCGCAGCCGGAATCCCCGGTTCCATCGACGATCGAGTGCGTTTGATCGACGACGACCTGGCGACCCAGCTCGCCGCTGGTGGTCGGCTCGACACCCTGCTCAAAGCCCTGGAATTCGCGACGCAGCCCGGTCTCGATCCCGACGGCAAACTGGCGTCGAGCCTGTGCATCGGCATCGATCCCGACCTGCTGGTCACCGTCTCGAACATGACCCGCGGCTACCTCGTCGTCGACAACCCGGCCGATCCGGCCAGCTCCGCGCGGGAGGGCTCCGGCAGCGGGGCCGCAGCCCAGTGGTTGACGCGGCTCGAGGCACTGGCGTCGAACATGTGCGTGACGGCCCTGCCGTTCGCTCAGGCCGACCTCGCCGCCGTCGCCGACATCGGTGATTCCTCGCTGCTCAGCAGCGCTGTCGCCGCCCCGGCCGACATCGTCGACGGCATCCTCGGCATCAGTTCGGTACGCGGTTTCACCTGGAGTGCCACCGGCGGCGTCGACGCGGGCGCTGCGGACGCGCTGAGATCGTCGGGAACCGGGACCGTCCTCGTCGCCGACAACAGCATCAGCCCACCCACGTCGTCGCCGACGTCTCTGCTGGTGTCCACCGACACCGCGCCGACCGCCGCCGATCCGACCGGCACCTTGGCCGCCACCCACTACGACTCGGCGACCGCAGCCGCACTGGCCGGCGTCGGGACGACCCCGTCGACCCCGCCCTTGACCCCGGCGAATCAACGCTTCGACCTGGGCACCGACTCTCGCACCGCACGGCTGCAGGACGCCCTCGGCGCCATCAATTTTCACGCCCTCGTCGGAGCCGATCGACCCGGCCGCACGGTGACCGTCGCACCGCCGCAGTACTGGACCGCGGGAGGAGACGAACCATCGGCAATCCTGTCGACGGTGTCCTCGCTGTTGCGTTCGGGCCTGGCGACGCCTCGCCCGCTGCCCGGCCTGATCACCGAGCCCCCCACCGGCATCCCGGTGACCAGCATCGATGTGCCGACCGATCTCGATGCGTCTGCCATCGACACGGTGCGAACACAAAGCGCACGCGTGGACACCCTGGCGCAGTCGCTGGTCGAGGATCCCCAGTCCGCACTGACTCCGCGCCTGTACACCGCCCCGCTGCGAGAGGACATGCTCCGCGCCCTGTCGACCGCGGGTCGCGCCAGCGCCGAAAGCGAGGACGCCGCGGCCATGGCACGCACCCGTCTCACCGCGACCCGCGTCGGACTCGACACCGTCTACGGATCGGTGACCGTGCTGGCCCCGGGCGGCGTCTACACACTCGCCTCCGAGCAGAGTCCGCTGCTGCTCGTGGCCCGCAACGACCTACCGGTGCCGGTCAACGTGCTACTCCGAGTGGACGCGCCACCGGAGATGACGATCAGCGACGTCGGTGTGACCCAACTTCCGGCGCGCGGATCGCGAACCATCACCGTGCCCGCCGAGGTGGACGACAAACGCAATCTGTCGGTCGACTTCTCCGTCACCACCCTCGACGGCACCCGGCTCGGCGAGGTATCGACGGTGTCGGTTCGATCGAACGCATACGGTCAAGCTCTCGCGATAATTACCGCCTGCGCCGGCGCGCTCCTACTGTTGCTTGCAGGCCGACGACTCTGGCACCGATTCCGAGGACAACCCGACCCGGCCGACGAAGGGTACGAGAGACCATGACAGGCAATGTGCCGTACGACGGCGACCTGCCCCGGTCACGCATGCCCGCAGCGCAGGTGTTCCGGAGAACGACGCCCCCACGCCCCGCCCCCTGGGAGCGGCAACCGCGACCGGAGATGCGTTCCTATCCGGCACCGCCCCCGCTCGACGGTCAACCGGCAGCGGACGACTCCGCAACTCAGCTCATCCCACGGTTCCGGGACGAGGACTACCCACCCGCCGCGCCGTCGGGGAACATCCCTCCGCCGCAGACTCCACCGGGCGGCAACGAGTCACCACCGCAGCCCGAACCCAGACCTCAGAAGTCGTTGCTGGCCGCCTCCGGTTCCATTGCGGTGGCCACCCTCGTCAGCCGGATTACCGGATTCGCCAAGCAAGTAGCCATGACGGCCACCCTCGGCCCCGCCCTGGCCAGCGCATTCACCGTCTCGACGATTCTGCCGAACATGATCTCCGAGCTGGTGCTCGGTGCCGTCCTCGGAGCGATCGTCGTTCCTGTCCTGGTACGCGCAGAACAAGAGGACGCCGACGGCGGACGTGACTTCGTCCGACGCCTGTTCACCATCGCGGTCGCGCTCCTCGGAACCGTGGCGCTCGCCGCAACGATCGCAGCCCCGCTGTTGGCGCGGCTGATGCTCGACGGCGATCCGAAGGTCAACGAGGACCTGACCATCGCGTTCACCTATCTGGTGCTGCCTGCGCTGATGTTCTACGGGCTCTCCGGCCTGCTCACGGCGGTGCTCAACACCCGGCAGAACTTCAGGCCCGGAGCCTGGGCACCCGTTTACAACAATCTCATCGTGCTCGGCGTCTTCGCGCTGTACTTCTTCATGCCGGGCGAGATCAGCGTGAACCCGGTCGAGATGGGCAACCCCAAACTTCTCGTTCTCGGCCTCGGCGTCACCGCTGGTGTCATCACCCAGGTCGTTGCGCTGGTCCCGGCGCTGCGCCGCGAACGCATCGACCTGCGCCCACTCTGGGGATTCGACGAGCGGCTCAAGAAGTTCGGCGCGATGGCCGCTGCGATCGTGCTCTACGTCGTCATCAGCCAGATCGGGTTGATCGTGGCCACCAGGATCGCGTCGGGCACCGACATCGCGAGCAACACGATCTACTCCCAGGCCTGGATCGTGCTGCAGTTGCCCTACGGCATCCTCGGCGTCACGGTGCTGACGGCGATCATGCCTCGACTCAGTCGCAACGCCGCCAACGGAGACACCCCGTCCGTCGTCGACGATCTGTCGGTCGCGACCCGCCTGACGATGGTTGCGCTGGTGCCGATCGTCGTGTTCCTGACGTTCGCGGGCCCGTGGGTGGGCGTGGCGCTGTACGGCTTCGGCCGGTTCGCCGACGTCGCACCCAGACTCGGCGAGGCCGTGAGCTGGTCGGCGTTCTCCCTGATCCCGTACGCCCTGGTCCTGATCCATCTCCGCGTGTTCTACGCGCGTGAGAAGGCCTGGACTCCGACGTGGATCGTGCTCGGCATCACCGCCGTCAAGATCGGCCTGTCGTTGCTCGCGCCGATCGTCGCATCCGATCCCGACCAGGTGGTGCTGCTCCTCGGCGCCGCGACCGGCCTCGGCTACACCGCAGGTGCCGTCATCGGCGGGTACCTGCTGCACAAGAGCCTCGGCAACCTGCGGATGGCCAACGTCGGGAAGACTGTCTGGCTGGTTCTCATCGCCTCGCTGGCCGGCGGCGCAGCCATGCTCGCCATCGACCGGATCGTCGGATTCGACGCCATGGCGAACGGCTGGATCGGCAACTTCGTGCGCGTCGCGATGGACGCCGTCATCATGCTCGGCATCACGTTCTCCATCCTGTGGTTCGGCAAGATTCCCGAAGTACTGGCCGTCACCGTCGCGTTGAGCCGTCTTGTCCGCCGGGTCCTCGGACGGTCGGCCCCGCCCGAGCCTGCGACGTCCGGTTCGGTGCCGGATCCGGCTGCCGCGGAAACCAGCGTGATTCCTGTTATTCGAACCGAGCCCACATGGGACACTGCGCGGGATCGACTCCCGTACCCTGGTCAACGGCACCCGGGGGCAGACGCCCCTGCAGGTCGACCGCTTGTAGAACAACACGGGGCATATTCGCCTGAAGGAGTAACAGTGACCGACGACGATGTTGCTGGGGGGCCGGCACAGTCTCCAGCAAACGAAGCCGACCGGACGAGCGGCGGAGTCGAAGTCGACACCCAGGACCGCACCGAGCCCGTGAAGGCCGAGTCTGCTGCGTCGTCGAAAGCACCCGAGTCGAAAGCACCCGAGTCGAAGACAGCGGACCCGAAAGCACCTGATTCTTCGAAGAAGCCGAGCACACCCAGCACGCCTGAGTCGGCGGCAGCATCGAGTGCCGAGGCCACCGAGAAGAAGGAAACCAAAGCGTCCGCTCCCAAGGATCAGACGATCGCGATCTCCAAGGCAGCGCTGGCGGCCAAGCCGTCGGACAAGACCGTCTCCATCTCGAAGGCGAAGCTGCCGGTCGACGACGCGAGCAAGGCCGAGCCGAAGACCGACAGCACACCGGTGGACGCGACGAAGAAATCGGCGGCAGTCGACACACCAGTAGCACCGAAGCCGACGACGGACAAAGCTGCCGAAAAACCAGCCGAGGACCAGGCCACCGCGGACGCCCCCGGGCGCACCCTTCGCGGACCGACGCTGATTCCCGGTGCTTCGGTGGCCGGGGGACGCTACCGCCTGTTGGCACCGCACGGTGGAGCTCGCGGTCTGAAGTTCTGGCAGGCCCACGACGTCAAGCTCGACCGCGAGGTCGCGTTGACGTTCGTCGACGCCGATCAGCAGTCCACGGCGTCACCCAACGACCGCACTCAGGGCCCGCAGGCAATCCTGTCCCGGACGCTGCGCCTCGGTCGGATCAACTCTCCCGGCCTCGCCCGGGTGCTCGACGTGGTGCGCGGTAGCTCCGGCGGCATCGTCGTCGCCGAGTGGACTCCCGGTCGCTCGCTGCGCGAGATGGCCGATACGGTTCCTGCCCCCACCGGTGCCGCTCGTGCGATCAAGGTCCTGGCCGCCGCGGCCGAGGCTGCGCACCGCAGCGGCGGCGCGCTGTCGATCGACCACCCCGATCGCGTACGCATCAGTACCAGCGGCAACGCCGTCCTGGCGTTTCCCGCGACTCTGGCGGACGCCGACTCCAGTTCGGACGTCCGTGGTCTCGGTGCCATGCTCTACGCCCTGATCACTGCACGCTGGCCGTTGTCGGACACCACCGGAGAAGCCGTCGTTCCCGGTGACGCGGCATCCCTGCGCAGCGTCGGCGGCATGCGTCCGGCCGATCGGGACGACAAGGGTGCGCCGCGCGAGCCTCGCGAAATTCGCCCCGACGTTCCGTTCGAGATCTCTGCCGTCGCGGTACGAGCGCTCGAGCAGAACAGTGGCATTCGCACCGCCGCGACGGTGCAGCACGTTCTCGATCAGGCCGCGGTGGTCAACGACAAGACCGACCTGATGCCGGCACTGCGACTGGGCCAGCGTGCCCCGGGAGCCAGCGGTCACTCGCTCGCAGACCCGGAAGAGCTGGCCGCAGAGAAGGCGAAGTCGACGCGAACCAACATCGCCATCGCCGTTCTCGGCGCTCTGACGGTGCTGATTCTGGCGTTCGCCGGCTATTGGTTGTTCACCTCCATCGCGGGCGACAACACCGATGCGCCGCTGGACAGCCAGGAGTTCGGGCTGACGACCCCGGCTGCCGCACCGCCGGCCGGCGACACCGCTGCGCCCCCGGCGCCGACGGGTGGACCCGTCGCGATGAGCGATGTCAGCGTCTTCTCCCCACAGGGGTCTGCAGACAACCCGGGCACGGCATCGAACGTGATCGACAACAACCCCAGCACGGCCTGGACCACCGACTCCTACTTCCAGCAGTTCCCGGCACTGAAGAACGGTGTCGGACTGCTCGTCACCATCCCGTCGTCGACGTTGAAGAACGCGTGGATCGAATCGACGTCGCCGGGAACGGTCGTCGAGATCAGGTCCGCTCCCAACGATTCACCGAGCCTCGGCGACACCACGCTGCTCGGTGAAGCCACTCTGCAGAACGGCCGCACCGACATCGCACTCGACGGCACCGAACCCACCGGCAACGTCCTGGTGTGGATCACCTCCCTCGGAGAGCAGGGTGGCCGCATCGCTACCTCGATCTCCGGGATCGGTTTCGACACGTAAAACCGGCGATACAGAGGCAAATCGCGTTCGTTTCGTACTTCTCGGTATCGATGGCCTAGGCTCCCCCCAATGCGTTAACACGGGGGGAGCCGTTTTCGTATGACCGAACGTATCGATTCGGCGCTGGGGGAGCGCACGGATGTGGAATTGTTGGCTGCTCACGCAGCCGGTGAGCCGACCGCATTCGCCACGTTGATCCATCGCCATCAGGAACACCTGTGGCTCACGGCACGCCGCACGAGCTACACACCCGAGGACGCATCCGACGCGTTGCAGGAGGCATTGCTCTCCGCGCATCGAACGGCCGGGTCGTTTCGCGCCGACGCTGCAGTCCGCAGTTGGTTGCACAAGATCGTCGTCAACGCGTGCCTCGATCGCATTCGCCGAAACAAGGCACGTCCGTCGGTTCCGTTGAGCGAGAACGAGAGTCACGAACCGGTGTCGCCTCGGGACCGCATCTCCGAATCCGAGACCAGCATCCTCGTCCGACAGGCCCTGATGACGCTGCCGCCCGACCAACGAGCGGCGGTGGTCGTCGTGGACATGGAGGGCTACTCCGTGGCCGACGCCGCAGCGTTGCTGGGGGTTCCCACCGGTACCGTGAAGAGTCGATGCGCTCGCGGCAGACTCAAGTTGTCGACGCAGCTCGCATACCTCAAGGACGCAGGGAACCGAATCTAGACCCCTCGCGTCTAAACCGTGTGAGAGGGAAAGAAGACTCGGCGAAGGGAGGTAGGAACGTGTCGTCGAACACCGACGCTCTACCCGGTGCCCCGTTCTCACCCGAGTTGCTGGCCGATCTGCATGCAGATGCTCTACCCGAGGACGTCAGCAGTCGGCTGTGGCCGTTGGTGCGTGCCGACGCCGAGGCGATGCGCATACTGGTGACACTGGACACCGTCACCGCTCGGCTGCACGAGTTGGGCGAGGATCCGAACGGCACGATGCCCGTTCCCGCCGACGTCGCCCGGCAGATCGATCGCACCCTCGAGACCCTGGCCGACACAGAGTCGGCGGACCGTACCGCCGACGTCCTTCCGCTTCGCAGACCTCCACGTAGCGCGCGTACACGCCGACATGCCATCGTCGGAATTGCCGCTGCTGCAGCACTTCTCGCGGGTGGTTCGGTCACCTTCGCCGCCGTCCTGCACAGCCCGGGCACGTCGGATCCCGTCGTAGCCGAGCCGGGGACCACGCCAACCGACTCGTCCCTCGTTCTCGATTCCACCGATCTCGACTCGAACGTCGCGTTCACCGTCATCGGTAAACGCGACCCCGGCAGCCTGTCGGATCCGGCAGACCTGGCCGCGTGTCTCGACGCCAACGGCGTGGACCCCGCCGCCGCCGTTCTCGGATCCAGTCAGGTTCGAATCGACGGCCGACAGGGAACTCTCCTCGTCCTCGCCGGGGCCGGGCCCGCGCAGTTCATCGCTCTGGCAGTGGGCAACGATTGCCGCGGCGGCAATCCCGACGTCCTCACGCGTCGCGATATCGGCTGACACATCTCTCACCGGGGAACAACTGCCTCTAGGGTGGTGTTGACCAGATGTACGTCGATAGGCAGTGCTCAGTGCACTTTCGCGTCGACGCCAAGAACACGCCGCACAAGATCGGAAGGTCTGCATTGAGTACCCCCAAGGTTCACGATCTCATCATCGTCGGCTCGGGACCGGCCGGATACACCGCCGGTGTCTACGCGGCCCGCGCAGAGTTGGAGCCCATCCTGTTCGAGGGAACCCAGTTCGGCGGTGCCTTGATGACGACGACCGAGGTCGAGAACTTCCCCGGTTTCCGCGAGGGCATCATGGGCCCCGATCTGATGGAACAGATGCGCGAACAGGCGCAACGTTTCGGTGCCGACATCCGCACCGAGGACGTCGAGGAGCTCGAGTTGACCGGGCCGATCAAGACTGTCTCGGCGGGCGGCGAGACCTACCGAGCTCGCGCGATCATTCTCGCGATGGGTGCAGCCGCTCGGTACCTCTCCATTCCCGGTGAGGAGAAGCTCCTCGGACGCGGCGTCAGCGCATGCGCCACCTGCGACGGGTTCTTCTTCCGCGACCAGGATATCGCCGTCATCGGCGGTGGCGACTCGGCAATGGAGGAGGCAACCTTCCTCACGCGCTTCGCCCGCAGCGTGACGATCGTGCACCGCCGCAGCGAGTTCCGCGCGTCGCGCATCATGCTCGAGCGCGCCAAGAAGAACGAGAAGATTCGTTTCCTCACCGACACCAAGGTTCTCGAAGTGCTCGGCGACACCAGCGTCACCGGCCTGTCTCTGGAACATGCAGTCACCGGCGAGAAGACGACTCTGGACGTCACCGGGATGTTCGTGGCGATCGGCCATGATCCTCGCAGCGAACTGGTCAAGGGCCAGGTCGAACTCGACGATGCCGGATACGTCAAGATCGCATCGCCCACGTCGGCCACCTCGGTCGAAGGGGTGTTCGCTGCCGGCGACCTCGTCGATCACGTGTACCAGCAGGCCATCACCGCTGCGGGTACCGGCTGCACCGCATCCATCGACGCCGAGCGTTGGCTGGCCGAGCAGGGCGACATCACCACCAACACACTCGAGCACGCCGATCAGCCGGTCGACGCTGTCAACGCCTGACCGGTAGACCCACCACCTGTTGCAGACCCACACCGAGGAGATTCACATGTCCGACGACAAGAGCACAGTCACCATCACCGACGCGTCGTTCGTCGACGACGTTCTGACCAGCGAGAAGCCCGTTCTGGTCGACTTCTGGGCCACCTGGTGCGGCCCGTGCAAGATGGTTGCTCCCGTGCTCGAGGAGATCGCTGCCGAACACAAGGACAAGCTGACCATCGCCAAGCTCGACATCGACGCCAACCCGCAGGCGGCTCGGGACTTCAAGGTCATGTCCATCCCGACGCTGATCCTGTTCCAGGGTGGCAAGCCGGTCAAGCAGATCGTCGGCGCAAAGGGCAAGGCCGCGCTGCTCAAGGACCTCGAAGGCGTTATCTGACTCACCCACGCTTGGTGTGGATTGCCGCAGAAGCCTGTCTTTCTGCGACAATCATCTGATGTGCCGATGCTTGCGTCGGCACATCAGCGCATCGAAGTGCGTGTTGACCGTCAGGACGATCGAGAGGGTTTTTCCAGGATGCAGGAGCTCAGTCACGGCGATTCCGGACCCGCCGTCGCCGAGGTCCGCGGCACTCTCTCGGCACTCGGTTTCCTCCACGAGGCCGTGGTTCCGCCCGGCCCGATGGACGACGGCCACTGGACGGCCCCAGGATCGGTGTTCGACCGGGCCCTCGACGGTGCCGTGCGCGCGTTCCAGCAGCATCGCGGCTTACTGGTCGACGGTGTCGTCGGACCGGCCACGTACCGTGCCCTCAAAGAAGCGTCCTACCACCTCGGTGCCCGCACGCTGATCTACCAGCTGTCCGCTCCGCTGTACGGCGACGATGTCGCTACCCTGCAGACACGCCTGCAGGACCTCGGTTTCTACAACGAGCGCGTCGACGGCTTCTTCGGTCCGAAGACGCACGAGGGCCTGTCGTCTTTTCAACGCGAGATCGGTCTGGCACCCGACGGTATCTGTGGTCCGGCGACACTGCGTTCGCTCGACCTCCTCGGAACCCGCGTCACCGGTGGATCGCCCCACGCGATGAGCGAAGAAGAACTCGTACGCAAATCCGGCCCACAGTTGACGGGTAAGCGAATCGTCATCGACCCCGATCTCGGTGGCGCCGACACCGGACGCATCGTCGACGGCACATTCGGACGCGTCTCCGAATCGGAAATTCTGTGGGATCTGGCCAGTCGTCTGGAAGGCCGAATGGCGGCGACCGGAATGGAAACGTTCCTCTCTCGTGCACGGGGCACCAACCCGTCGGTGGCCGACCGCGCGGAGACCGCCAACGCCTGGGGCGCAGATCTGATGATCTCGCTGCGCTGCGCGTCGAGCACTAGTCCTGTGGCCAATGGAGTGGCCAGCTTCCACTTCGGTAACTCGCACGGATCCACCTCGATGATCGGCCAGGTCCTCACCAGCTACGTGCAACGCGAAATCGTGGCTCGCACACCACTTCTCGATTGCCGTAGTCACGGCCGCACGTGGGATCTGTTGCGGCTCACCAACATGCCGACCATCCAGATAGACCTCGGCTACCTCACCAACGAATCGGACGTCGAAGTACTGAGCGATCCGCGATTCCGAGACATCATTGCCGAAGCAATCCTGATCGCCGTCAAGCGGTTGTACCTCCTGGGTCAGGACGACCAACCGACCGGCACGTTCACGTTCGCTGAACTACTGGCCGAGGAACTCGCAGCCGCCGACCGTCCCTGATCGACGGCGCCCCCGAGCCACCGGTCGGAGCTCGCCGTTCAGCGAGCTCCGACCGTCGACTTCTGTTCGATGTCGACCACCGAGATACTCGCCGCCACCAGCAATTGCTCGAGCGCCGATTCGACGTCCTGCTTCCACCCGTGATCGCGATCCAATTCGAGGCGGAGTCTCGGGAACCTGTAATGCGGCGCCACCACCTCGAAGCCGACCTTCTCCAGAAAGTCGGCGTCGATCATGCATGTCGCAGCCGAGCACGTCGCATGTGCCGTCGCGTTGGGAATTGCCGGCGACGCGTCGTCCGCATTGTGGCGAATGCCGAAGGCCTCCAAGGCACGAACACCACGATTGACGAGATCGCCGACCACGGCCTGAATCAGGGTTGCCGAGTGCAGATCCGCATCGGCCGGGGAATCGATACGAAGCTGGGTCAGTAGGACCGCGTCGGGACTGACGGGCGAAGTAGGGAAGGTCGACGCCCGAGGAACTGCGCGGGGCGGGCAGTACAGCGCACACCCGATCGTGTCGCCGTCCACGGACAACAGCTGTCCGCACGATCCCCACTCGAGCATGATCGTCGACAGCCACACCTCGTTCTCGAATTCGAGGTCCACTGCCGCGCCGTCGGACGTGGGATCGAGGACCCAGAAGCTACACCGCCGAGAATGTGCCGGCAGATGTTCGAACGAGCCGAGGGTCACTCCGGTCACCATCGCCGACACCGCGTACCTCAGCCTCCGTGCAGTCGTTCCACCGCTCGATTCTCGGTGGGGAGCCGATTCTCTCCTCGACCAGGATAGGCGACCGGGTCGCGCTACCTGGTGATCGGGGAGGATCCTCGAAACCCAGTGCATCACAATAGTTTTCGATCCAATTTGCCGTTTTCGGGACCACTCGTCGTCGATATACGTCACAGTGACGTTACGCCCTGGTATGACTGGTCCTGAAAAAAACGCGGCTACTTTTTCTTCTGAGCTTCCATCATCTCGACGATTCTCTGAAGGTCGTCGACCGACCCGAATTCGACGACGATCTTGCCTTTTCGCTTACCCAGACTCACTGTCACCCTCGTATCGAACGAATCCGAGAGGCGATCGGCCACATCCTGAAGGCCCGGCATCTGGATCGGCTTGCGCTTCGCCGCCGGTTCGGGGGACTTACCGTCCTCGCGATTGGCGAGAGTGACGGCTTCTTCCGTCGCTCGCACCGAGAGACCCTCGGCCACGATGCGCGCAGCCAACGATTCCTGTGCATCCGATCCCGCGTCCAACGACAGCAGTGCGCGTGCATGTCCCGCCGACAGGACACCGGCTGCGACACGTCTCTGTACCGGAATCGGCAGCTTCAGCAGACGGATCATGTTGGTCACGACGGGGCGTGACCGTCCGATCTTTGCCGCGAGCTCTTCGTGCGTGACATCGAATTCCTCGAGCAGCTGCTGATATGCGGCCGCCTCTTCGAGGGGATTGAGCTGTACGCGATGGATGTTCTCGAGCAGTGCGTCGCGCAGCATTGCGTCGTCTGTGGTTTCCCGGACGATCGCGGGGATCTTCTCCAGGCCCGCTTCCTGGCTCGCGCGCCACCGCCGCTCGCCCATGACGAGTTGATACTTGGCATCTCCTGCAGCCGCAGAACCGGATACGAGACGCACCACGATCGGCTGCATGAGGCCGAATTCGCGAATCGAGTGCACCAGTTCGGCAAGGGATTCGTCGTCGAAGACGTGCCTCGGCTGCTTGGGATTGGCCTCGATTCGGTCCGGCGAGATCTCCCGATACACGGCACCGACAGGGGAGAGGTCGTCCCCGTTCAGAACCGGCGGCGTCGGAGTAGGCGCCGTTGCGGTCTCTGTGGTGTCGTCGGACGCCGTTGCCCGCTTGGGCTTCGTCGACGTGTCCGGCTTGTCCTTGGCGTTGCGGTCGGCACCGATGATGACGTCGGCTGCTGCATTACCGAGGCGCGGTCCGGCATCGGGGCCCGTGGGGATGAGCGACGCGAGTCCGCGCCCCAGACCGCCCTTACGTGCTTGACTCATGTCCTACTTCTTTCGTGCGTCGATGCCGGCCGAGCGAGCAGCGAGCTCTCGTCCGGCGTCCAGGTAACTCATTGCTCCACGCGAACCGGGGTCGTAATCCAACACCGTCATGCCGTACCCGGGTGCTTCGGAGACCTTCACACTGCGCGGAATCACGGCACGCAGCACGGCATCGCCGAAGTGCTTCCGCACTTCCTCGGCGACCTGATCAGCCAGTTTGGTGCGGCCGTCGTACATCGTGAGGATGACGGTCGAGACGTGCAATTCAGGATTGAGATGGGACTGAACCAGCTCGATATTCCGAAGAAGCTGCCCCACACCCTCCAGTGCGTAGTACTCGCATTGAATGGGAATCAGCACCTCGGTGGCCGCCACAAGCGCGTTGACAGTCAACAGACCGAGTGACGGTGGGCAGTCGATGAGGATGAAATCGGCGTCGAGTCCGGCCAACTCCTCGACCGACAACGCCGTCTTGAGGCGTCCTTCCCGGGCCACCATCGAGACCAATTCGATCTCCGCGCCCGCGAGGTCGATCGTTGCCGGGATGCAGAACAACCGCTCACTGTGCGGACTCTGCTGGATCGCGTCTTTGGCCTTCACTTCGCCGATGAGCACCTCGTAGCTCGACGGCACACCGGAATGATGTTCGACGCCCAGTGCCGTGCTGGCGTTGCCCTGAGGGTCCAGATCCACCACCAAGACCGTCAGGCCCTGGAGCGCGAGTGCGGCTGCGAGGTTGACCGCCGTCGTGGTCTTGCCGACGCCACCCTTCTGATTCGCAATCGTCAGCATGCGGCGCTTCGCCGGCTTGGGCAACGTCACCGATCCCGGGTGAAGGACCTGACTGGCCCGGTGCGCGGCGGCCCCGATCGGGGTGTCGTCGGTCGAAATCGAGTTGGTGTACTCGAAGCCACTCGTCACCCCCGCCTTGTTGGCGGCTGCGTTCGACGACTTCTTCTTGGACTCTGTTTCACGTGAAACAGCGGGATCCGACCCACCCGACATATGTGCTCCTTAGTGCGGAACTGAATGTGTTCTACGTTCGATACAAACGGCGCGGAGCGATTCCCGCAATCGATCATCAGTGGCGACTGAGCCGCCGCGGCTCACGGACTGCCCTAACGACGATGGTGGGTGTCGGAAGAAGACCGACACCGCACTCCACGACCTCCAGCTTGCCAGCACCCATACGGGTGAGGGAAGTCCTGTCGCGTTCGATCTCCTCACTCGCGCTGGAACCCTTCAGCGCGAGCATCCGGCCGCGTTCGTGAACGAGGGGGAGAGACCATTTGGCGAGCTTCTCCAGCGGGGCCACAGCCCTTGACGTGACGACATCCGCGCCGCCGGCTTCCTTCTTCACGCCGGGCTGCTCGGCCCGCCCACGTACGACCAACACGTTCAGATCGTGTTCGTCGATGAACTCGGCCAGATAGACGGTTCTCCGCAGAAGAGGCTCGACGAGCGTCACCCGAAGATCCGGTCGAGCGATGGCAAGAGGGATACCGGGCAGACCGGCACCGCTACCGATGTCGACCACAGTCTCGCCCTCGTCGATGAGCTCGCCGATCGCAGCGCAATTGAGGATATGCCGCTCCCAGAGTCGCGGAACTTCGCGTGGACCGATCAGCCCCCGTTCGACTCCGGCGGTAGCCAAGGACTCGTGATATCTCCGAGCAAGATCCAGTCGATCTCCGAACATCTGCTCGGCGACGGCCATCAACTCGGTGCTATCCGACGCTTCTTGTTCCACGTGAAACATCATCCCGTGCTCGGGCACGGATCGCCAAACGACACCTCTGTAAGTTGCCGAGATCGCGAGTTACCGGGAGTTGGAGTCCCGATTCGATGGGTCGAGCACAGCAGGATCGCCGTTCGCGCACCCGCTCCCGATTCGACGGTTCATCTTTCCCAACACTTCGCCGTTGCCGCGTACGCCGGTGTTTCACGTGAAACCGCGCCACGGTCCGACGGCTGGGGAGGCGACGGTTGCGTGTACTTCGAGCGACCGACCCGGTGTCCTCAGCGCACTCCAAAGAACTTGTGCACCGATACACATCGAGTGGGACTTCTCGGCCCGGCGATGGTGAACGAAATGCCCGTACGACCAGACCCATCCGGTACGAGAGCCCTTCCTGTCTCCCATCCGATGGGGGAGCGTCAGGCGGGGACAAGAAGCGGATCGCTGCCCTGTGCCCACCGCCGTCATGTGTCCTCGGCCGGGCCCCCTACGACCATTGCTATATGGACACTCGGCGAGCGCGCCAAGGGAAGCACTCAACCGGCACATTCACCCGACCACCATCACGGGTCCCACACAGTTCGCCGATGCGATGAGCACACCCGAGGACGGCGTTGGGGACCGCGTTCAATGAAAGGCATCCGCCATCCCCGCCCAGGTTTTGAGCAACCAGTTCGTCGAGACGAGTCGTAACTCTGATAGCCGTCTGCGTGCTGTCGGGCGGCGCCCTCCGCTGTTTCACGTGAAACCGGACAGCTCACTCTAGTCGAACAGCATCGGCAGATTCGTCGCGCGAATGACACCGCAATCGATCATGCCTCGACCGAGCCTGCTACACGTCGCCCTCACTCTCGACCACAGCCTCGCCCCACAGCACCAAGCTCGAAGCCGACTCCGCACCCCCTCGTTCGGACCGGCTCTTGCGAGCACCCGCCGTGGCGTCGTCCGCGATTGGCACCCACGCTTTCGGATACAACCGGACAGCTTCGAGCATCGTTTGACCTGTCGGAAAATGTCGCGCGGCTCGGACTGCTCCTCGGGCCGGGCCCGCCGAATGTCGTGAGCATCGGCCGGAGCGTATTCAAAACCGTCGGACGCTTCGAGAACAGGATCGTGTCCTAGATCGTGTTTTACGTGAAACACGATCCAACTCTCTGCGGGTCACGTTCGCCGTCGACGTCGCCGTAGTCTCGATGACCGTCAGTCCGTCTCGGCGCCAGGTTCTAAACGGGTCCTGCTGACAATCCGTCCGGACGTCAGATTCGCAGGCGACCCTCGGACGCCTCCGATCGGTTGGACCACTTCACCCGCAGACGCAATTCGAGGACGAAGCCTGCACGGCGATCGAGAGCGGCGACGTCGATCCGTCCTCGAGCAATTGGGGTCGGAAGCGTAAAGCGAGCCGGCATCAGTCCAATCGAGCCCAGTCTCGGTAAGTGACAGCCGGCCAGAAACCCGACTGTTTCACGTGAAACACGCACACGTGTCCGCACCCCTCGCAAGTCATCCGGGGGGAGGTAGTTCTCCCTATGCGACCGTCGTGTCCATGACGCGATGCCGGGGCGCACCCACGATGAGTGATCCTGCGTTCGCAGACCTTCGAGATCCAATGCTGGTGTATCGAGTCCAGCTGAGCGTGACGCGACCGACGGTGACTACGCACTGCCGGCCGCCACACGTCACGCCATGGTGAACCAACCATGCTCATTTGACCCTGCGTCGTCACCGCCCCCGGACACTCCGCCGTCGCGTTCCAGAGTGAGGTCATCATCGCCCAGACGGATCCTGCTACGCCTCATGCCTCTAGAAGTTCGCGCAGCACGCACAGCACGGTGACAACCCACCGTCCGTCGATCGGCTCACGTCTTCATCCGACACCGGCTCGGCAAGTGAGGAGCACACCTTCTCCAGACACGACAGCAGAGTTCGAGGTCATGAACTAGCCCGGTGCGCCAGCCCGCTACACCGAGGCCCGCCTGTCATATCGTCGCGCAAGCGGCCACGGTGACTATGTGCTCGCCGCGGGCACGCATCGCGGCAAGCGAACCGACGGTCGGATAGTCCGCGGTCCCACCGTGACTTGATTCCTTCCTCGGAACTTGGAACTGAGCACCCGCGTGCGTGACGCCGACAGAACTGTGCGGGCGAATCTGAACGTATGCACAATGGGTGGTCTTGGCTACTGGCATCGGCTGGGGTCCAAAAGTTGGTTGAGACTCTCGACTCCATCAAGCTGTGAAGCGTTCCTCGATCATCGGCTGTCGACGAAACGGGGCCGCGATCTGGTCGCGTGATCGGCGTGCAGATGACCGCCGGAAAGGGGGGAGCCGCCTCGACCTATTGATCGACATCTGCCTCAGCGTTCGTTTCACGTGAAACATCGTCCGTCACGTGAAACATCGTCCGTCACGTGAAACATCGTCCAACACGTGGAATCACGGACAGAGCCGCCCCTGCAACCACCCGTCACAGTGACGAAAGCGTCCGATACCGCTGGGCCCTCTATTTTTTGCTCTCGGAGCCCATCCGATCGCTAATACCCAAGGCAAATTACATCCATGCAATTCAAACCCGAGCTTTCGACACAAACGACGATGGCCCCCACCGAAGTGGGGGCCATCGCTTCTCGAAAGTGTCGCTATGCCTTGACGACGACTACCCGTCGAGCGGGTTCGACGCCGGTGCTCTCGCTCGCAACGCCGTCGATTTTGGCGACTGCGTCGTGCACGATCTTGCGCTCGAACGGAGTCATCGGAGTCAGTTCCTCACGCTCTCCGGATTCGAGTACTCGACGTGCTGCTTCGGCACCCAGGTTCCCGAGCTCGGTGCGTCGCTTGGCACGCCACCCGGCGACGTCGAGCATCAGCTTGCTGCGCTCGCCCGTCGACTGCTGCACAGCCAAACGGGTCAGTTCCTGCAGAGCGTCGAGTACCTCGCCCTTGCGACCGACGAGCTTGGCGAGATCGTCTCCGCCGTCGATGCTGACGATCGCGCGATCACCCTCCACGTCGAGGTCGATGTCTCCGTCGAAGTCGAGCACGTCCAGAAGCTGCTCGAGGTAGTCGCCGGCGATTTCGCCTTCCTCGACCAAGTAATCCTCGTCGTCTTCGTCGTCCTCATCCGAATCGTCTTCATTCGAGTCCGCAACGTCATCGACACTCGTGGGGACCGACGGAGTCTTCTGTACGGCGTCGTCGACAGTAGCTTCGTCGTCGGACTCCGTCTCGACGGCACTCACCTGATCGGTCTCGACCATCACGTCACCCACTCCATCCCCAGCTGCTGCGTTCCGTACTTCGTCGTTCTGTGCTTCTTCGGCGTGCGCTGCCATGTTCGTCCTTCTCTCGACGTGTCGGTCAGCGCCGCTTGCGCTTGGTCGACTTGTTCCTGTTCGCCTGCGGTCGCGGTTTGCTCGGGGTGGCAGACCCTGACGAGGACTCCGTCCCGGCGGTTCCGGCATCGGTCGAGGACTCTTCACCTGTCGGTGCCATCTTCGAGAGCTTCGGCCGAGCACCGGGCTTGGGCTTTGTCGTCGAGACCGGCTTCACTCCAGGCTTGGGCGCATTCTCCGAGCGCTTCTCGACGGCGGCCGCTACCTTGGCGGCCTCTTCCTTGTCGATCTTGCCGAACACCAGGTGCTGCTGCGCGTAGGTCCAGGTGTTGTTGCTGACCCAGTAGAGCAGGATGGCGACGGGCAACAGTGCACCGAACACCAGAACACCCAGCGGGAACACGTAGAGGGCGAGCTTGTTCATGATGGCGGACTGCGGGTTTGCGGCCGCGGCGGCGCTCTGCCGGGCCACGGACGCACGCGAGTTCAGGTGCGTCATGACGGCCGCAATGATCATCAGGGGAATGGACACAGCCGCGATGACCCACGTGGACGGAATGGTCGCGTCGGGACCGACGGCGAAGGCGTTGAGCTGATCCTGCGGCATGGTGATCCAGGCCGAGATCGGTGCACCGAACAGGCGGGCATCCAGGAACGACTGAACATCGGCAACGCTGAACGCATAATTAGAGAGTTCGCGGTTCTCTTCCGGACTCAGGCCGAGCTGCCCGACACCGGTACCGGTGCGGTTGAACGAGCGAAGCACGTGGAACAGGCCGATGAACACCGGTGCCTGTGCCAGCACGGGGAGGCAGCCCATCAACGGGTTGAAGCCGTGTTCTTTTTGCAGCTTCTGCATCTCAACGGCCATTTTTTGCTTGTCTTTGCCGTACTTCTTCTGCAGCGCCTTGATCTGCGGCTGCAGTTCCTGCATCTGCCGCGTCGTGCGGACCTGCTTGACGAAGGGCTTGTACAGGATCAGCCGGAGGGTGAAGACGAGGAAGACGACGGACAATGCCCAGGCGAAGCCATTGCTGGGATCCTGGAACACAAAGCCGAACACCTTGTGCCACACCCAGAGAATCCAGGCAACCGGGTAGTAAATGAAGTCGAGCACGGCTCTATGTACTCCTCTGTTCTTCCACTCGCAGGAGATCGTGGTGTTCTTCGGTTTCGGTCAGCTCGGTGACGGTTGCGCGCCACCTACCGGGTTCGGGCACCGGGTCCCAGCCTCCAGAGTGCCAGGGAGCACATTTGAGGAGGCGGACGACTGCCAGGAGCGAGCCCTTCGGCATCCCGTGCACCTGGAGCGCCTCGATGGCGTATTCACTGCAGGTGGGGGAGAAGCGACAGGTAGGGGGCCGCATCGGGGACACATAGGTCCGGTACAACACGATGCAGTAGACGAGAGTTCGAGCAGGAATGGAACGAAGGTTGCCCATGAATGTCATGACGGCGGACCCTTCGGAGCTTCGAGTAGACCGAGCTTCTTCAAACCTGAACGCAGTTGAACGTGTAGATCTGCCGAGGATGCGTGCGCAGCACCCGGAAGTGCTCGAATGACCACGTCGGTGTTCACCGCGAGCCCGTCGATCACCTCGGCACAGATATGCCGAAGCCGGCGCGCAACTCGATGACGAGTTACGGCCGGCCCGACTGCCTTGCTGACGATCAATCCGAAACGTGGCCCATGAACGGTGGATGCGATGTCCTGCTCGTGACGCGCAACTGCGTGTACGACCAGGTCCGATCTACCCATTCGGCGTCCTCGACGCATCACCACGGTGAAGTCACGTGCGCGATGCAGCCGATTCGGCTCAGGAAGCATCCCGAGCTCCAAGCTTCGGACGAACGGTTATCAGGCTGTGAGTTCTTTGCGGCCCTTGCCGCGACGTGCGGAAACGATTGCACGACCCGCACGGGTACGCATACGAAGACGGAAGCCATGAACGCGCGCGCGGCGGCGATTGTTCGGCTGGAACGTCCGCTTGCCCTTGGCCACGGTCAACACTCCTCGAGATTCGAAGACGCCGATCTGTCGGCGCCTGCTGTAAAGGTTCTCAGCGAGTTCGGATGAACTCGCTAGCCTCCCGAGCGAGAAATCCGAGTGAAGACAGACTGTGAGCAGCCAGCAAGCATCGGCCACCTCGCTATTGGGTGACTGTTCGAGAGTACTGATCGAGTCACCGGTGGTCAAACTCGCTCGACATCGACCGATCCGTCGATTCATACACAGGCCACGGACGACGAGACCTCGGACGGGCCGAAGAGTCGACAATATCTGTCGTTCCGCGGCGCCGCGCAACTGGTCGTTGCTGCGATCGAACGACTGACAATGGCTATCGCCGCAGGTCAGACTGTCGTATACGTACTACCACGCCACTCGGTGACGGTTGGGCTCACATCGGTGTCGTTTATCCACACCTGTGGATAATTGTGTGGAAACACAGTTCAGGTGGCATATTCGTACCTTGCGGGGTCCACCGAAGGACCCTTGTCTCGGCCGCGGAGGCGCACGATCGACGACGCTATCCGACGACGCGGTTGCGCGGGTTCGAAACGCCGCACCGAATCGGTTGTCGGAGTCCGGCGAGACCTACAAGCTCGACGACGGAGGGATCGACGTGAACGACGATCCGGATGCGCTTGCGCGCATCTGGCCCGAGGTAGTCGCGGAGCTGACGTCCGACCGACACAGTGGGTCGCCGCTGACCAAGGGCCAGAAGGCCTGGCTCGCGCTGGTCAAACCGCTCACGTTGACTCAGGGCTTCGCTCTGCTCGCCGTCCCGTCGACCTTCGCTCAGGAAGCGATCGAACGTGACCTGCGCGAACCCATCCTGGGAGCCCTGGGGCGTCATCTGGGACAGGGTGTCGAAGGTCTCGGCGTTCGGATCTCCGCCCCCGAGGACGAGAAGCTCGAAACCGAGCGCTCGACGTATCCCGATGCCGTCAGTTCCCCGACGTACCGGCGCCGCGTCCTGACCAGCAGAGACGACGAGCCGTCGGACTCCGAGACCGCCGATTACGAGGAAGTGGACGACGAGCGGGAAGCCCTCGCCAGTGTCCAGAACTCGTGGCCGACGTACTTCACCAAACCACCGGAGTCGACGCCACCGTCGTCGGGTGCCAACAGCCTCAACTCCAAGTACACCTTCGACACGTTCGTGATCGGCGCCTCCAACCGGTTCGCGCACGCCGCCGCGGTCGCCATCGCCGAAGCACCCGCCCGGGCGTACAACCCGTTGTTCGTGTGGGGGGCATCGGGCCTGGGCAAGACGCACCTGCTGCACGCGGCCGGGCACTACGCGCAGCGCCTGTTCCCGGGCATGCGGGTCAAGTACGTCTCCACCGAAGAATTCACCAACGACTTCATCAACAGTCTCCGTGACGACCGCAAGGTGGCGTTCAAACGCCGCTACCGCGAGACCGACGTGCTGCTGGTCGACGACATTCAGTTCATCGAGGGCAAGGAAGGTATCCAGGAAGAGTTCTTCCACACCTTCAACACGCTGCACAACGCCAACAAGCAGATCGTCGTCTCGTCCGACCGACCACCCAAACAGTTGGCGACCCTCGAGGAGCGGCTGCGTACCCGCTTCGAGTGGGGCCTGATCACCGACGTCCAGCCACCGGAGCTCGAGACGCGGATCGCCATTCTGAGCAAGAAGGCTCGGATGGATCGACTCGACGTGCCGCACGACGTCCTGGAGCTGATCGCCAGCCGCATCGAGCGCAACATCCGCGAGCTCGAAGGCGCCCTCATTCGCGTGACGGCATTCGCTTCGTTGAACGGACAGGCCCTCGACCTCACCCTCGCCGAGGTCGTCCTTCGTGACCTGATTCCCGATTCGTCCAGCTTGGAGATCAACGCGGCCACGATCATGGCCGTCACCGCGGAGTACTTCGACACCTCCATCGAGGACCTGTGCGGACCGGGTAAGGCCCGAGCGTTGGCCATGGCCAGGCAGATCGCGATGTATCTCTGCAGAGAGCTCACCGACCTGTCGCTACCGAAGATCGGTCAGACGTTCGGCCGAGATCACACGACGGTGATGTACGCGGACAAGAAGATTCGCAAGGAAATGACCGAGCGTCGCAAGGTCTACGACCAGGTCCAGGAGTTGACGGCGCGCATCAAGCAGCGCTCGAAGCGATAGCTCCACAGTCCTTCGGCAACGACGGCGACGGCGCCGATTCCCATCGCGGGGGTCGGCGCCGTCGCCGTTTTCGTCGGTGATCGGTGCCGCCTCGGTTCGACTCGGGCGTCGATCGAACACGATCTCCAGTCGATTCCGGATCGAATCTGGGTCGATTCCGCGCCGATTCTGGACCGAATCGGATGACATTTCGGAGCCGACGACCATTGATTCACACCTGTGGATAACCATGTGGACAACCGTCGACTTCTGGGGATGGAATGTGGGCGCCTGTGCACCGATGCGATTGGTCCACAGGCAGCCGTCCGTCAACCGCAGATTGGTCCCGAGTTCATCCCCACGACACCACGCCGAGCCACCAGCATCGCGAGGGCTCCATGCACAGATTGCACAGGACCTATTAATACTTCTGTTTTCTCCTTGAAAGAACTTCTTTGAAAACAGGTGTTGGGGAACGATCCGTTCACAGCCCCCTTCCGACGACCGCATCGGTGCCCTTCGCGGCCTCGCCCGAGCTTTCAACTTCGTCTCGAAGGGCATACGGTGTGCTTGCGCTGGATGTGCCAGACTCGTCGTTGCATCGGTTGGAGCCGCGACGATCGTGGTCGCACCGCTCGACTGTGCACACGAATGCCCCGAACGAGAGGAAATGCCGAGCGATGGAGCTTGGAAGTTTGAAGTTTCGCGTTGCTCGTGAAGATTTTTCCGATTCCGTGGCGTGGGTGGCCCGCAGCCTGCCGTCCCGGCCGCCCGTTCCCGTTCTCGGTGGCGTTCTGCTTGCTGCCGACGAACAGGGTCTGACGGTCTCGGGCTTCGATTACGAGGTCTCCGCCCAGGTGAAGGTTTCGGCCGAAGTGGCCACCGCAGGACGAGTTCTGGTGTCGGGCAAGCTACTTGCCGATATCACCAAGTCGTTGCCGAACAAGCCCGTCGACGTCACCGTCGACGGGACTCGCGTTCTCGTCAACTGCGGAAGCGCAAAATTCTCGCTGCCGACGATGCCGGTCGAGGACTATCCTCAGCTACCCGAGTTGCCCAGCAACACCGGTTCGCTGGCCGGTGATGTCTTCTCCGAGGCAATTGCCCAGGTCGCCATTGCGGCGGGCAAGGACGACACGCTTCCCATGCTGACCGGTATCCGTGTCGAGATCGACGGCACCAACGTCGTGCTGGCTGCGACCGACCGATTCCGGTTGGCGGTTCGTGAGGTCGACTGGACTCCCGCCGGCGCCGACACCACCACTGCAGTGCTGATTCCGGCGAAGACCCTGTCCGAGTCGGCCAAGACTCTCGGCGGCAACGCGGGTTCGCCCGTCGAGCTCGCTCTCGGTTCGGGTTCCTCCATCGGGAGCGACGGTTTGCTCGGAATCGTCAGCGACGGGCGCCGCACGACCACGCGTCTGCTCGATGCGGAATTCCCGAAGTTCCGTCAGTTGCTCCCGGCAGAGCACACCGCCGTCGCAACACTCGAGATCGCGTCGCTGGTCGAGGCCATCAAGCGCGTGGCGTTGGTCGCCGAACGCGGTGCGCAGGTGCGCCTGGAATTCAACGCCGAAGGTGTGCTGCTCTCGGCAGGCGGCGACGATGCCGGCCGGGCCGAGGAAGCTCTGCCGGCCGACTTCCAGGGTGAGGCGCTCACCATTGCGTTCAACCCGGGGTACCTCATCGACGGCCTATCCTCCTTGCACAGCGAGAAGGTCACGTTCGGTTTCACCACCCCGAGTCGGCCTGCAGTGCTGCGTCCGACGTCGGACGAGGAGCTGGTGCCCGACGATTCCGGCAAGTTCGCGGCGCCTCAGTCCCAATACACCTATCTGTTGATGCCGGTCAGGCTGCCGGGCTGATCCTGCCTGGTTACTGTTGAAGTTGCGGGATCGGACGAGTCGTTCCGCCGACTCCACTCCCGCTCGACCGGAATTACACCTGACACAGACAAGGACGCTTCCTCATGCAGCTGGGCTTGGTCGGTCTCGGAAAAATGGGCTTCAACATGCGCGAGCGGCTGCGCGAGCACGGCCACGAGGTCATCGGTTACGACCCGAGGCCCGAGGTGACGGACACTCCGTCGCTCGCCGGTCTCGCGGAGTCCCTCACCGCTCCCCGGGTGGTGTGGGTGATGGTGCCCTCCGGCCAGATCACCCGGGACACCATCACCGGGCTCGGGGATGTTCTCGAACCGGGCGACCTGGTGATCGACGGTGGAAACTCGCGTTTCACCGATGACAAGCCCAACGCAGAACTGTTGGACGCCAAGGGAATCGGTTACATCGATGCCGGAGTTTCGGGCGGTGTCTGGGGATTGAAGAACGGCTACGGCCTGATGGTCGGCGGAGATGACGAGCACGTTGCACGCGCTATGCCGATCTTCGACGCCCTGCGTCCGGAAGGGGAGCGCGCGGACGGTTTCGTCCACGCCGGTCCTGTCGGTGCCGGGCATTACTCGAAGATGGTGCACAACGGCATCGAATACGGTCTGATGCAGGCGTACGCCGAGGGCTACGAAATCCTCGAGGCCGAAGAATTGGTGCAGGACGTGCAGGGCGTACTGCGGGCCTGGAGCAAGGGCACCGTCGTGCGGTCGTGGCTGCTCGATCTGTTGGTCGAGGCACTCGGTCAGGATCCGGAGTTCAGTGAGATCTCGGGGTACACCGAGGACTCCGGCGAGGGTCGATGGACCGTCGAGGAGGCCATTCGGCATGCCGTACCAGCCCCGGTCATCTCCGCAGCTCTGTTCGCGAGATTCGCTTCGCGACAAGAAGATTCGCCTGCAATGAAGGCAGTGTCGGCGTTGCGGAACCAGTTCGGCGGGCATGCCGTCAAGAAGGCGGATGCGGACGAGACACTGCGCGCACCCGCGCCGAAGAACACCGAGTAAGTGTTCGTCCGGTCTTTGCAACTTCACGATTTCCGGTCCTGGGACGACGTCATCGTCGACCTGGGCCCGGGATCGACCGTGTTCGTCGGGCCCAACGGCCACGGTAAGACCAACCTGCTGGAATCACTCGGTTATCTGTCGACGCTGTCCTCGCACCGGGTCTCGACCGATGCGCCCATGATCAGGGCAGGTGCGTCCACCGCGTTCGTCGGCAGCGCCGTGGTCAACCACGGACGCGAGTTGATCATCGACGTCGAATTGCTCGAGGGCAAGGCGAACAAGGCGAGGATGAACAGGTCTCCGCTGCGTCGACCACGAGAAATTCTGGGTGTACTGCAGAGTGTGTTGTTCGCACCCGAGGACCTCTCGCTGGTGCGCGGCGACCCGAGTGAGCGCCGTCGGTATCTGGACGAGCTGCTCACCACCAGAATTCCTCGAATGGCCGCTGTGCGTGCAGATTACGACAAGGTGCTGCGTCAGCGGTCGGCACTGCTCAAAACCGCCAGCGGGGCGTTGCGCCGAGGCTCGTCGTCCACCGACGGCTCGAGCGCTCTGGCCACGCTCGATGTCTGGGACGGCCATCTTGCTGCCCACGGTGCCCGATTGCTGTCGGCCAGAATATCTTTGGTACACGAGCTGATGCCCTTCGTGCAGCAGGCCTACGAGTCGATCGCGCCGGAATCGCGGCTCGCCACGTTGTCCTATCGATGCAGCCTCGCCGAGGCACTGCCGCCGGAATTCTCCGATGCCGGCCGAGCACCGGAGTCCGACGACGTCGACGTGCTGGAAGCTGCTTTCCTGCACCAACTTTCGGTGATGAGGCAGCGAGAGATCGAACGTGGGGTGTGTCTGGTCGGGCCCCATCGAGACGATCTGGAACTGATGCTCGGCGACCGACCCACCAAAGGCTTTGCCAGCCACGGTGAATCGTGGTCGTATGCACTCTCTCTTCGGCTCGGCTCCTTTTCGTTGCTGCGCGAGGACGGGACAGACCCCGTCCTGATGCTCGACGACGTGTTCGCCGAGCTCGACCGCAAGCGGCGCACGGCCCTCGCGGCAGTCGCGGCCGACGCGGAACAGGTACTGATCACCGCCGCGGTTCCCGAGGACGTGCCACCCGAACTCGATGCACGACGCTACGGTGTCGAGGCTCGTCAGGAATCCGATTCCGGTGCGGCAGGCCGTATTTCGACCATCACCGAGCTGGCGACGTCGGAGGGTGAGGTGTCATGAGCGACGACACGAATTCACCGGTACCGGATGAGCAGCCGGAGTTGAAGGGCGTCGACCTTGCGCGTCGGGCGCTCGAAGATGCCCGGGCCGCGGCCAAGGCGAGCGGCAAGTCGGTCGGTCAAGGTCGTTCGTCACCGACCGGGGGTGTCCGGGCACTGCGGGGGCGTCGACGACGGGGTTGGTCGGGAGCGGGCCCCGACGATCGGGATCCGCAGGCATTCGGTGCATTGGCCAACAGCATCGCGTCCAAGCGTGGGTGGTCGGCCAAGGTATCGGAGGGTGCCGTGCTGGGGCGCTGGCCCAGCGTCGTCGGTGAGGACATCTCGGCACACGCCGACCCCACCGGTCTCAAGGACGGAGTGCTCAGTATCTCCGCCGAGTCGACTGCGTGGGCGACGCAGCTTCGGTTGATGCAGTCGCAGATTCTGGCGAAGATCGCGGCGGCGGTGGGCCACGGTGTGGTGACGTCGCTTCGGATCACCGGGCCGACGACTCAGAGCTGGCGAAAAGGCGAGCGCCATGTCAAAGGTCGTGGTCCGCGGGACACCTACGGATAGTGACTGTTCCCAATGCGCGTTCGACGTAGCCCCTGGTCCAGGTGATCCTCAACAGATGTTGGGGGCAGTGTTGCTGTGAGACAGTTGGTATGCGTAGCGTGATTCGGGACACGCAACGGTCGGGGGACCGAATACTGTTCCATGCGGCCATCGGACGAGGAGAAGTTGTGTCTGCACCTACGAAGAAGGCGTCGACAACGGCGGTCGACGTCGATGGAACCCCCGAAGACAGAGTGGTTCTGCACGCTCGGAACGTCGAATTCGATTGGGAAACTCTGCCGCTGCACTATATGGACGGCAATCCCCTGGCCACCCACCTGATCAACGTGATGCACCTGCTTCTGCCCGAGGGCGAGGAGTGGTTCGTGCGCACGTTCAAAGAGGCGCTGCCGCTCATCCACGACGATCAGTTGCGCGACGACGTGATCGGCTTCATCGGCCAGGAAGCCATGCATGCACAGGCCCACACCGAGGTCCACGATCAGCTTCGGGCCCACGGCATCGATGTCGATCCGTACGTCGACCAGATGAAGTTCCTGTTCGGTCGCGCACTCGGCAATCGCTCGGGCCACGGTCAGAACAGCCTGGTGGAGCGGCTGGCCTTGATCGCGGCCGCCGAGCATCTGACCGCGTTCCTCGGCGACTGGGTTCTCAACGCGCGCGAGCTCGACGAAGCCGACGTCGATCCGGTCATGCTCGATCTGTTGCGGTGGCACGGCGCCGAAGAAGTGGAGCATCGTTCGGTGGCGTACGAGGTGATGCGCTACTTCGACGTTCGGCCGGCCCGGCGTATCCGTACCTACGTGGTCATTGCACCCACTCTCGTCTGGTTCTGGACGCGCGGCGTGCGCTACCTCATGAGCCAGGATCCGACGTTGGCGCATCTGTCGCCGAAGGAGCGCACGCCGTCGTTCCGTGAATTCCGACGCGTCGCCAAGTCCGGTCTGTTTCCGACGCCGATGTCCATGGTCAAGGCGTCCCTGCGGTACTTCAAGAGCACATATCACCCGTCTCAGGAAGGCTCGACGGCCCAGGCCGTGCAGTATCTCGCCACCTCGCCGGCGGCGCGGTCCGCTGATCGATGACCAAACGCACGTTGCGGAGCAGGCTCGACGCGATGGCTCGAAAGGTCGACTCGTTCCGAGTAGGCCGCACGATTCCACAGAATCTGTACGGGCGTGACGAGCCGGATCAGACGGTGTCGCTGGTCACCGATGCACTGGACAAGTGGTTCGCCCTCCTCGACAACGGTGAGTACGACGCCTCGTTCGCGGCGCCTCCCGTCGCGCGTACCCGAGAACTGACACTGGTCTCCCGTGACGTTCTGTGCATCGACGAACAGGTCGTCCAGCTGACCTTCGCCGCCGCTGACGGGTCGGCTCTGCCGCCGTGGGCACCGGGAATGCACTTGGATTTCTACCTTCCCTCCGGTCGGCGTCGGCAGTACTCCCTGTGCGGATTGCCCAGTGACGACACGTACTCGATCGCAGTACGACTCGTGCCGGACGGCGGCGGCGGATCTCCGGAAATGCACGCGCTGACGGTCGGCACTGCGGTGTCGATCAGGGGGCCGCGCAACGGGTTTCCGTTCGTACCGTCCGAACAGGCAGTATTCGTCGCCGGTGGAATCGGCATCACCGCGATCATCTCGATGGTGCGCCGTGCCCGCGATCTGGGCATGGACTGGCACCTCGTCTACTGCGGCCGCTCCCGCGAGTCGATGCCGTTTCTCGACGAGATCGAGGGCTGGGATCCCGCCCGGGTCACCGTGCGCACCGACGACGTGGACGGCATGCCGTCGAGCATGGATCTGTTGGGCTCGACGGCCCCCGGCGGTTCGGTCTACGTATGTGGTCCGCCGCCGATGATCGACCTCGTTCGCGCCTCGTTCGACGCCCTCTCGGCCACGCATCTGCACTTCGAGCGCTTCTCACCGCCGCCGGTGAAGAACGGGACGGAATTCGAGGTGCAGCTCGTCGATTCCGGCGAAATTCTGTCGGTCGGTGCGGAAGAGACTGCGCTGCATGCCATTCGACGCATCAGGCCGGACGTCGCGTACTCGTGCCAGCAGGGTTTCTGCGGCACGTGCCGGGTGCGAGTGCTCAGCGGAACACCGCAGCATCGAGAGAATCGGTTGACGACCGAGGAGCAGCGGCACGAGATGTTGATCTGCGTCTCGCGGTCGGACGGAGAACGGATCGTCCTCGATCTGTAGCCGAATCGCCGGTTTTACCCTTCATCTTTGTCGTCCGATGTCGAGAAAATGCGCCTGTGAAGCAATCAGGGGCCTTTTAGGGGTGTCATCGTCCCCATGCTGTCGCAGCCACCCAGTACTATGGACCGGTACGACATCAAGCCCGGAACAAACGCATGGACCGAGCACGGCGGAAACGACCGTGCCGACCCTGCGGTAGCACCTACGTCAGGTGTGAGCGGGGTAGTGGACGCGTAGAAGGAGAACCAGCTAACCGTGGCTGCCCAGAAGTCAGGTAACAGTGAGAACAGCAAGGATTACGGCGCTTCTTCCATCACGGTCCTCGAGGGCCTGGAAGCAGTCCGTAAGAGGCCCGGTATGTACATCGGTTCCACCGGTGAACGAGGCCTGCACCACCTGATCTGGGAGGTCGTCGACAACTCCGTCGACGAGGCCATGGCCGGCTACGCCTCCACCGTCGACGTCACCATCCACGAAGACGGCAGCGTCGAGGTCAAGGACGACGGCCGCGGCATCCCCGTCGCCATGCACTCCTCCGGTGTTCCCACCGTCGAGGTCGTCATGACCCAGCTGCACGCCGGTGGCAAGTTCGACTCCGACTCCTACGCCGTCTCCGGCGGTCTGCACGGCGTCGGTATCTCCGTCGTGAACGCACTCTCGACCAAGGTCGAACTGCAGATCGCGCGTGACGGTCACCGCTACAAGCAGACGTACGATTACGCCAAGCCCGGCCCACTCGAGACCGTCGGCGACACCACGGAGACCGGCACCACGGTGCGTTTCTGGGCCGACGGCAAGATCTTCGAGACCCTCGATTACAGCTTCGAGACCGTGCACCGTCGCCTGCAGGAGATGGCGTTCCTCAACAAGGGACTGACCATCAACTTCACCGACGAGCGAGTGGCGGCCACCGACGCGACCGAGGAAGAACTCGGCGAGACCGCCGAGGCACCGAAAACCGCCGAGGAAGAGCAGGCCGACGCCGCAGCGGCGAAACCGACCAAGGTGCGCAAGCGGACGTACCACTACCCCGACGGTCTCGTGGACTTCGTCAAGCACATCAACCGAACCAAGACCGCGATTCACAACTCGGTCGTCGGCTTCACCGGCAAGGGCGAGGGCCACGAGGTCGAGATCGCCATGCAGTGGAACGCCGGTTACTCCGAATCGGTGCACACCTTCGCCAACACGATCAACACGCACGAGGGCGGTACCCACGAGGAGGGTTTCCGTACTGCGCTGACATCGACGGTGAACAAGTACGCCATCGAGAAGAAACTGGTCAAAGAAAAGGACGTCAAGCTCACCGGCGACGACATCCGTGAAGGCCTCGCCGCCGTCATCTCGGTGCGAGTCGGGGAGCCCCAGTTCGAGGGACAGACCAAGACCAAGCTCGGAAACACCGAGATTCGCTCGTTCGTGCAGAAGGCGTGCAACGAGCACCTCTCGCACTGGTTCGAGTCCAACCCGGCCGATGCCAAGACCATCATCAACAAGGCGGTCTCGTCCGCGCAGGCCCGCATGGCCGCGCGTAAGGCGCGAGAGTTGGTGCGGCGCAAGAGCGCAACCGATATCGGTGGCCTGCCCGGCAAGCTCGCAGACTGCCGCTCGAACGATCCGAGCAAGTCCGAGATCTACATCGTGGAGGGCGACTCCGCCGGCGGCTCGGCCAAATCCGGCCGTGACTCGATGTTCCAGGCGATCCTGCCGCTGCGCGGAAAGATCATCAACGTCGAGAAGGCCCGCATCGACCGTGTCCTCAAGAACAACGAGGTCCAGTCGATCATCACCGCGTTCGGCACCGGCATTCACGACGAGTTCGACATCGCCAAACTGCGCTATCACAAGATCGTGCTGATGGCCGACGCCGACGTCGACGGCCAGCACATCTCCACCCTGCTGATGACCCTGTTGTTCCGGTTCATGCGGCCGCTGATCGAGAACGGTCACGTCTACTTGGCCATGCCGCCGCTGTACAAGCTCAAGTGGAGCCGCGGCGAACCGGATTTCGCGTACTCCGACCGCGAGCGCGACGGTCTGCTCGAGGCCGGTATCGCCAACAAGCGCAAGATCAACGTCGAGGACGGAGTCCAGCGCTACAAAGGCCTCGGCGAGATGAACGCCAAGGAGCTGTGGGAAACCACGATGGACCCGGCAGTGCGAGTTCTTCGTCTGGTCACTCTCGACGATGCCGCGGCCGCGGACGAACTGTTCAGCGTCCTGATGGGCGAGGACGTGTCCGCCCGCCGAAGCTTCATCGCGCGTAACGCGAAAGATGTTCGCTTTCTTGACGTTTAGTCGTTTCTCGGACGCACCGCACTCAGTGTCGGTGCGTCCGACGACCGTTTTCGAGGAGATCTTCTATGTCTGACATCACCGAACCGCCGGTCGGACCCCCGCCGGGCTCGACCACCAACGCCGAGGGCGGCGACCGGATCGATCCGGTCGACATCCAGCAGGAAATGCAGCGCAGCTACATCGATTACGCGATGAGCGTCATCGTCGGCCGCGCGCTCCCCGAGGTCCGCGACGGTCTCAAGCCGGTGCACCGACGTGTGCTGTACGCGATGTACGACTCGGGCTTCCGTCCCGACCGTAGTTACGTGAAATCCGCACGGCCCGTTGCCGAAACGATGGGTAACTACCATCCCCACGGCGACACCTCGATCTACGACGCGCTCGTGCGTCTGGCTCAGCCGTGGTCGATGCGGTACCCACTGGTCGACGGCCAGGGCAACTTCGGCTCCCGCGGCAACGACGGCGCCGCCGCCATGCGATACACCGAAGCGCGTCTGACCCCGCTCGCCATGGAGATGCTGCGCGACATCGACGAGGAAACCGTCGACTTCATCCCCAACTACGACGGCAAAACCCAAGAGCCGACGGTACTTCCGTCGCGTGTGCCGAACCTGTTGATGAACGGCTCCAACGGTATCGCCGTCGGTATGGCCACCAACATTCCGCCGCACAACCTGCGTGAACTCGGCGACGCGGTGTTCTGGGCTCTCGACAACTTCGAGGCCGACGAGGAAGCGACTCTCGCGGCCTGCATGGAACGCGTCAAGGGTCCCGACTTCCCCACCCACGGACTCATCGTCGGCGGCCAGGGAATTCAGGATGCGTACTCGACCGGCCGCGGTTCGATCCGCATGCGCGGCGTCGTCGAGATCGAGGAAGACTCCAACGGTCGCACGACGATCGTCATCACCGAACTGCCCTTCCAGGTCAACCCCGACAACCTGATCACCTCGATCGCCGAGCAGGTTCGCGACGGCAAGTTGTCCGGTATCTCGAAGATCGACGACGAGTCCTCGGACCGCGTCGGTATGCGCATCGTCGTGACGATCAAGCGCGACGCCGTCGCCAAGGTCGTGCTCAACAACCTCTACAAGCACTCGCAGCTGCAGACCAGCTTCGGTGCCAACATGCTCTCGATCGTCGACGGCGTGCCGCGCACCCTGCGGCTCGATCAGATGATCCGGTACTACGTCACTCACCAACTCGACGTCATCGTTCGTCGTACGCGGTACCGCCTGCGCAGAGCCGAGGAGCGGGCCCACATTCTGCGCGGTCTCGTGAAGGCGCTCGACGCGTTGGACGAGGTCATCGCCCTCATCCGTGCGTCGCAGACGGTCGATCTCGCCAAGCAGGGCTTGATCGATCTGCTCGACATCGACGAGATCCAGGCGCAGGCAATTCTCGACATGCAGCTGCGACGCCTCGCAGCTCTCGAGCGCCAGAAGATCATCGACGAGTTGGCCGAACTCGAACGCACCATCGCCGACCTGCAGGACATTCTGGCCAAGCCGGAGCGTCAGCGTCAGATCGTGCGAGACGAGCTGGCCGAGATCGTCGAGAAGTTCGGCGACGACCGTCGCACGCGCATCATCGCTGCCGACGGCGACGTCAACGACGAAGATCTGATCGCCCGGGAGAACGTGGTCGTCACGATCACCGAGACCGGATACGCCAAGCGCACCAGAACCGATCTGTACCGGTCGCAGAAGCGCGGCGGCAAGGGCGTGCAGGGAGCGGGCCTCAAGCAGGACGACATCGTCAGCAAGTTCTTCGTCTGCTCGACGCACGACTGGATCTTGTTCTTCACCACCAAGGGACGCGTCTACCGGGCAAAGGCGTACGAGCTGCCCGAGGCCAACCGCACGGCGCGCGGACAGCACGTCGCGAACCTGCTGGCGTTCCAGCCCGACGAACGCATCGCGCAGGTCATCCAGATCAAGACCTACGAAGATGCTCCCTACCTGGTGCTCGCCACCAAGGGCGGTCTGGTCAAGAAGTCGCGTCTGACCGACTTCGACTCCAACCGCAGCGGCGGCATCGTGGCCGTCAACCTCCGCGGTGAGGACGAGTTGGTCGGGGCAGTTCTGGCGTCGTCCGACGACGACCTGCTGCTCGTCTCGGCTCAAGGCCAATCGATCCGATTCTCGGCCACCGACGAGGTACTGCGCCCCATGGGCCGCGCCACCTCCGGTGTCCAGGGCATGCGCTTCAACGGCGAAGACGAGCTGCTCTCGCTCAACGTGGTCAGCGAGAACAAGTTCCTGCTGGTCGCGACGTCGGGCGGTTATTCCAAGCGCACCGCGATGGAGGACTACCCGCAGCAGGGCCGCGGCGGAAAGGGTGTACTGACAATCCAGTACGACCCCAAGCGTGGCACGCTGGTGGGAGCTCTCATCGTCGACGACGAGGACGAGCTGTACGCCATCACGTCCAGTGGTGGCGTCATCCGGACCGCTGCCAAGCAGGTTCGGAAAGCCGGCCGACAGACCAAGGGCGTGCGGTTGATGAATCTCGGTGAAGGCGACACACTGCTCGCGATAGCGCGCAACGCCGACGAGATCGAACCGGACGCAGCAGGTCCCGAAGACGATGCACCGAAGGAGTCGTAAGTGAGCACTCCCAACCGGCCTGGCAGCAGGCCCGGCCCCACGGGTGGACCGGACGGCAGGGACGCTGAGCAGACCGAGCAGCCATCGCGTCCGGCACCTCCCGAAGGTGCCCGACCGGGAAGTCGCCCCCAGCCGGCGACGCGTCTGGCACCCGCGGCCGGGCGAGGACCGGCACCGCAGCAGGGTGCTCGGCCACCGGCACGCCCGACACAGGGTGGTCCGGCCGGCCCGCCTCGTCCGACGCAGGGACCGCCGCCGCAGCGCCCACCTGCACCGCAAGGTCAGCCGGGTTCTCAGGGTCAGCCGGCACCTCAGGGACCGCCGCCGCGAGCACCTCAACAGGGACCGGCACCGCAGGGACCGGCTCAGTCTCGCCCGCCTCAGGCGGCCAACGGTCGGCCCGGTGAGCCGGGTGCAGCAAACGCCGACGGCGGTCGCCCCGCCAACGGCCAGCCGCCGCAGGGTCAGGGACCGTCCGGTCCCGCATCGCCGCCGCGTCCCGCCAATGACGCTGCTCCGGCCGCCGAGGGGTCAGCCGAGTCGAAGGCTCCGGCACCGACCCAGGCGATACCGACTCAACGCGGAGACGGCCCGCAGGGCGGTTCCGGCACTCCGCCCTGGCAGCGCGGCCCCGGCCAGCGTCCGGCACAGCAGGGGCCCGACGACCGTCAGCAGCCCCAGAACCAACCTCAGACGAACCTGTCCGGGCGCGGCACCGCACTGCCGGCAACAGGTGAGTTCGATCGTTCGACAGCGGCAGCTGCGGCCGCCTCGGCAGCACCGGGCCAGCGTGAATCGGGTGAGCGTGAATCGGGTGAGGACAAGACCGAACGACGCGAGGCAGCGCGGTCGAAGGCGGCCGTGATCGACGGGCCGACTCGGCACATCGAGCGCAAGGATCTGGCGAAGGACATGCCGGATCTGTCCGCCACCCGGCATCCCGAGCCGACGGCAGCCGATCGCGCAGCCCCCACCGCCATCACGGCGGTACCCAGCGCGGACGGCGATCCTCTGCGGGCGACGATCCAGATTCGCAAGATCGATCCCTGGTCGACGCTCAAGATCGCTCTGGTCATCGCTGTGTCGTTGTTCTTCGTGTGGATGGTGGCCGTCGGCCTGCTGTACGCCGTGCTCGACGGCATGGGTGTGTGGGACCGACTCAACAGTGCCTTCACCGAGATCGTCAACGAATCCGGCGACGGCGGACTCGTCAGCGCCGGTCAGGTGTTCGGCTACGCCGCAGTGATCGGTGTGATCAATGTCGTACTGTTCACCGCACTCACCACGATCGGTGCCTTCATCTACAACCTGTCGTCGGACCTGGTCGGCGGCGTCGAAGTGACGCTGGCAGATCGCGACTGACCAGCACGAACGACTGCCGTATCGGGCCGTTTTGGAAGACAGCGGCCCGATACGGTAATCTCATCCCTCGGTTCGAGGAGAGCAATTCTTCGGCCCGAAGCAGTATCGAGGGCCTATAGCTCAGGCGGTTAGAGCGCTTCCCTGATAAGGAAGAGGTCGGAGGTTCAAGTCCTCCTAGGCCCACACCGAACGAACGAAAAGAGGCAGGACGTGAAAATCCTTCTTCTTGTTGCTTCGGTGGTGATCGCAGTGCTGACAGTATCGAAGGTGCGCTCCACGCGCAGCTCGGAAGGCGTCTGGCACAGCATCTCCACCGGGTGACAATCGCTCGGAGAGAACGTGTAAAGTTCGTGCACGTTCGACAGCAACACCCGGGGCCTTAGCTCAGTTGGTAGAGCGCTGCCTTTGCAAGGCAGATGTCAGGAGTTCGAATCTCCTAGGCTCCACAATCAAAAGGACGTCCATTCCGATGGGCGTCCTTTTTCGTGTCTGCACTCGACTGCCGCTCACCCCAAGTCCCCTCGACTGTCCCTCACTCCAAGTCCACTAGATGTGACATTGACCCCCGAAAAGTCCACCGAACGTGACATCGAGTCCCGGCGGAGTGGCAGGGATGCATCGACCACTGTTGTGACTCGGACCAACCGCTGTCGAGATCGGTGCCCAGATATCCAGATCATTGTTCGATTCGTTTCGCATCACGTCCGCGGTCCCTAGCGTTCTTCGGGTACAGCAGCGTCGGTTCTCGGATCGACGGGACAGGTCGCGACGGCGCACCGCAGGGGGGTGTGCCGTCGTTCGATCTCGGCGTCTCGGATCGGTCTTCGGTTCGGGCGTCTCATATTTCTCGGAGGAGCCCCACAGATGACGCGTGTTCTCGATCATGAAGAGCTGTTGACCGAACTCGACGGCACGTTGGAAGCCAACCTGAATCGCCATCTGTCGATGGCGAAGGAGTGGCATCCGCATGATTACGTGCCGTGGGATCTGGGTCGCAATTTTGCAGCGATGGGCGGAGAGGACTGGTCGCTGGAGCAGTCGTCGTTGTCGGAGTTGGCTCGCACAGCGATGATCACCAATCTGTTGACCGAAGACAATTTGCCGTCGTACCACCGCGGTCTGGCCGACAACTTCTCGTTGGACGGAGCCTGGGGCACCTGGGTGGGCCGTTGGACCGCGGAGGAGAACCGTCACGGGATCGTGATGCGCGACTATCTGGTCGTCACACGCGCCGTCGACCCGGTCGAGCTGGAGCGGGCTCGGATGCACCACATGACGGTCGGTGTCGATGCCCCGATGGACGGCTCCAATTTTTTGCATTCGGTGGCGTACGTGACGTTCCAGGAGCTCGCCACGCGCGTGTCCCACCGCAACACGGGTCTGGCCTGTGGTGACCCGATCGCCGATCGAATGCTGGCCCGGGTGGCTGCCGACGAGAATTTGCACATGATTTTCTACCGGAACCTGGGCGAGGCGTCGCTCGACCTGGTCCCGGACCAGATGGTCCGGGCCATCGCCGATGTCGCGACGGACTTTCAGATGCCGGGACTGAACATGCCGAACTTCCGCAAGAACGCCATGATCCTGGCGAAACACGGGATCTACGATCTCCGCCAGCATCTGGACGAGGTGCTGATGCCGGTGTTGCGGAAATGGAACATCTTCGAGCGCAACGACTTCAGTGGTGAGGGCGAACGCGATCGCGATCGTCTGGCCGCATTCGTCCAGGATCTCGAGGCGAAGGCGACGAAGTTCGAGGAATCGCGCGATCGCATGTTGGCGCGGGAGGCAGCGCGGGCCGAGAAAGCGTCCTGACCTGCTACGGAATCGCTGCTGCGGGTCGTGATCGAAGCTCGGAGGTGTTAGAGTCCGGTCACGGGTGGGCCCGATGAGGCGATGGTCGTAGTGCGTGGGGAGGGCCGATGGTGCCTGGGGGGAATCGCGTGAGCGGTGGTGTCCGGTTCGTTGCGTGCCTCGGTGAGGCGTCACGCGTAGTCGACGGTGTGTGCTGGTGAGCAGACTCAGGTTCGACGAGTCCGGCCGGATGCTGGCGGTATTCGCCGCGGTGACCACGGTTCTCTACATCGCGAACGGCATCGCATCGTGGTCGGACCTGTCCGGCCCGCAGCAGCTCTTCGCCGCGCTCGCAGTGGTTCTGGGGCCGGCGGCGATCGTTGTTCTCGCCCGGGCAGGAGCGCCGAGTCCCAAGCATGCGGTCGGCACCGCCACCGCCCTGTCGGTGGGCGCGCTTGCCTGTGCATTGGGCAGTAGTAACACGATGCCCGCGTTCTTGATCTGTGTGCAAGCGGCGATGTTCCTCGGTATGCACATCGGTGCGTTCTGGTCCGAGCGCGACGCTGGAATATGGGTTGCGGTGCTGGCCGTGTCTGCGGTCGTGGGTGCCGCTGTCGCCCCCTACGGCACGCCCTTCATCAGCTACATTCTGGTCGCCCTGGGCATCGTCGGCGCAACGGAAGTGTTCGGGGTGTTCGCGCGTCGAATGCGGTATTCGGCCACTCATGATGCGTTGACGGGCCTGCTCAATCGATTCGGTTTCGAGTCGAAGATCGAGAAGATGTTGCCCGCGTGCGCCGCTCGTGGTCTGACGGTGAGTCTGGCGGTGCTCGATCTCGACAACTTCAAGGAGATCAACGACGAGTACGGCCACATTGCCGGCGACGTGTTGCTCACTCGCGTCTCGAAGGCGTGGAAGGGGCAACTGACGAAACGGGATGTTCTGGGCCGGCTCGGCGGAGACGAATTCGTCCTGTTCATGCCAGGGGTTCTCGAGGCCGAAGCCTGGCAGGTCATCGACGGCTTGCGCCGATCCCATCGAGCCGAGTGGAGCGTCGGTCTGGCGTGTATGCCTGCCGGCCGCCGGTGGGGTGAAATCTACCGCGCTGCAGACGCAGACCTGTACCGCGCCAAGCGGAGTCGTCCCCCGAAGGCGTCTCGCCCCACCGAGCCCGGCGACGGACATCGCGGGCCGGTACGCAGAATCGTGTAGCGATACACCGATATGCCCGTCATCCCCAGATTTCATCCACAGCCTGGGGATAGATTCCTCGCTGCACCGTCTCGCTGACGTTGACTCGTCGAGTACGACGACAACTCTGCGGGGGGATTGCGATGGTCACGCTCGATGACGTCAGATCATGGGACAGTCAGGCGCTGACCGCCGTCTCGAATAAGTTCATGCACAGTTGGCGTGAATTGACCGCCGTGCACAGCTCACTGCTGGAGACCGTCGTCGACGACGGATGGCAGGGCCCCGCGGCAACGGCATACCGAGATGCCATGGGAGCTCTCCGTGCACAGGTGGGGGACTGTGCGACGGAGCTACTGCGGGTAGCGCTGTGCACCACTCCGGCGGCCATCGACATGGCCGAACTCGTCTCGGCGCTGACCGCTGTGGAAGCGGACGCCGCGCGCGAGCACTTCGATATCCGACGCGACGGTTCGGTGACCGACGTGCTGACGTCGTATTCGGTTGCGCAGCAGGACCTGTCGTCGACCATTCGCGATCGGCGTCGCCGCTACACCGAGTTGGCCGAACGCATCACCCAACTGATGCGAGCCGCGACCGCGTTCGACGACGACCTTGCCCGACGCCTCGCCGGCGACATCTCACCGGGAAAACTGGCCACGGCAGGGGTATCGGTAGTGCCGGTCGACGGGAGCCCGGCCACGAATGCGGCGTTCTGGAGCGCACTCTCGCCCGCCGAGCGCACTCGACTGCTCGTCGAGCACCCGGCTCTCATCGGTAATCTGGACGGCGTGCCGGGCCGAATTCGGGATTCAGCGAACCGTCGGGTACTTGCCAGTGAGCGCCTCCGACTGCAGGCTGTGGCGGGTGAACTCGGAAACCAATTGCAGGACAACATTTTCGGAGGACTATTCAGTGATGCTGACGCCGGCTTGGAACAGACGCGAACGCGGTTGAGTTCGCTCGACGCGATCGAGAGCACTCTGGCGCAGGGTGACAGGCAACTGTTGGCGCTCGACAATTCGACGTATGCGGAGACCACTGCCGCGATTGCGATAGGTGACGTCGACACGGCAACACACGTGGCGGTGTTCGTACCCGGCCTCGGCTCGACCGTCCACGGAGACGCGGTACGTTACGACGGCGACCTGGAAAACCTCATAAATACTGTGGAACAGACATTTTCGGAGGATCCGCCGCCCACCGTCGCAGCCGTGACGTGGATGAACTACCAGGCACCACAGCTGGGATGGGGCCTGCTCGATCCCCATCGAACCGTCGTATCCGACGCAGCAGCGCACGCAGGGGCGACGCGATTGGCGCCCTTTCTGGAGGGCCTCGATGCGGCCCGGTCGAACGATCCACATCTGTCGGTGCTCGCACACTCGTACGGATCATTGACCGCAGCCGCTGCCCTGCACGAAAGCACCGGCGTCGACGAGTTCGTGGCCCTCGGATCACCTGGCCTCGGCACCGACAGTGTGACCGACCTACAGGTTCCCGACGGTCACGTTTTCGCGGCGGAGGCGCGCGGGGACATCGTTGCTGACATCGGTGCCTTCGGTCGCGATCCCGGCACACTCGATGGAGTGACCCAACTGGCGACCGACGAGGGCGACGGGCGTCCGGGCACCACAGGTCACGGCGACTACCTCACGGACGGTTCGAGCGTCGAACACAACGTCGCGCTGGTCGTCGCCGGCCGGGGTGACGATGCAGAAACCAGGCCCCGGCCGGGCCTGTTCGATCTACTACAGAAGCTGCTATACCTGTGACGTCGACTCGTCTTCGTAATCGACCAGGCTGGGCGGCGCATCTGCGGGCGGCGGCACTTCGTGGCGGCGACGGCTGAGGTAGAACACGACACCTCCGACGGCGACAGCGGCAGCTCCGAGCGCCAGGACGCGACGCTTGTTTCCCGGCGTCCGATCAGCCGTGAGAGCTGCCTTGGTCAGATCGGCCCGGGCAATCCGCTCGGCGGTTGCCGCGCGACGCTGCGCAGCCTGCTTACGCGCCAGGCCGTAGCCGCGCTTGGCGAGGAGCAGGCCCACTCCGGCAGGGCCCTTGCTCACGACGGAAGCGGCACCGAGCAGCGTCGACGCCGCCGTACCGGTGGAGGAGTGAACCCGCTCGGTTTTCGTTGTGCTCGTCATGCCCTCACTGTTCCACAACAGCGCCCCGATCGACCCTCCCAATACACCACCTGTGAACTACCCGGTCGCTCGAGATGGCACGATGGTGAGCGTGACTTCACCAAACAAGACCCAAACGGCAACGCTGCACACCAACCGCGGCGACATCGTCATCGAACTGTTCGGCAATCACGCCCCCAAGACCGTCGCGAACTTCGTCGGTCTCGCGGACGGGTCGAAGGAATACACGACGCAGAACGCGTCGGGAGCCAAGACCGGACCGTTCTACGACGGCGCAGTCTTCCACCGCGTCATCGACGGTTTCATGATCCAGGGCGGCGACCCGACCGGAACCGGCACCGGCGGACCGGGCTACAAGTTCGAGGACGAGTTCCACCCGGAGCTCTCCTTCGACCGCCCCTACCTGCTGGCCATGGCCAACGCAGGCCCCGGCACCAACGGCTCGCAGTTCTTCATCACCACCGGCAAGACCCCGCACCTCAACCGCAAGCACAGCATCTTCGGTGAGGTCACCGACGAGGCGTCCAAGAAGGTCGTCGACGCCATCTCGAGCACGCAGGTCGGCCGCGGCGATCGCCCGGTGGAAGAGGTCGTCATCAACAGCATCACCATCGCCTGATTCGGTTGTAGAAGGAATTACACGATGACAAACCCCGGCTGGGGTGGCGCGTACGGCGACCAGCCCAACCCACCCCAGTCGGTGTGCGTCAGACATCCCGATCGCCCGACCGGCCTGGCCTGCTCTCGATGCGGCCGGCCCGCGTGCCCACAGTGCCTGCAGCCCGCGGCCGTAGGGCAACACTGTGTCGACTGTGTGCGCGACGGCAACAAGAACGTCCGGACCGCACGTACGGTCGCCGGCGCGCCGATGACACGCTCCGCCAAGACACCCCTGACCTTCGCGCTGATCGCGATCAACGTCGTGATCTTCGGCCTCACCGCCGCTCAATCCGGCGACCTCATGAGCAATTTCCGCGGATCCTCGCTGGCCGACGCCTGGGCACTGAACAGCCTGCTGGTCGCGGACGGCGATGTGTGGCGCCTCCTCAGCAGCGGGTTCATCCACATAGGACCCATTCACCTGCTGGTGAACATGTTCGCCCTGTACATCATCGGCCGGGACGTCGAACTGGTGCTGGGCCGCAGCCGCTATCTCGCCGTCTACTTCCTGTCGCTGCTCGGTGGCAGTGCATCGGTCATGCTGTTCGAGAACCCCCTCGCAGCCACCGCCGGCGCGTCGGGTGCCGTATTCGGATTGCTCGGTGCGCAGGCCGTCATTCTGCTGCGACTCAAGCGCTCCCCGACCCCGGTCCTGATCGTGATCGCGCTGAACATCTTCATCAGCATCTCCATCCCCAGCATCTCGCTGTGGGGCCACATGGGCGGACTTGTCGCCGGAGCGGCAGCGACCGCCGGATTGGTGTTCCTACCCAACCGCAACAGCGCGCAGCCTCGTGCCGGGATATCCCTCGCCTGGCTCTCCGTGGCCGCAGTAGCCCTGATAGCCCTGGGCACCATCGCGGTCCGAGTCCTCGACCTCCGCGCGCAGATGGGCCTCTGAAGTCCACTAGATGTGCCATTGACCCCCGAAAAGGCCACTGGACGTCACATTGACTCCCGACGACGCCGATCGCGAGCTCGGCAATCCCCACGTGCTGCTGGCTGGTGCCCGGCGGCTTTGCGACGGCTCACTGGTCCACTAGATGTGCCATTGACCCCCGAAAAGTCCACTGAACGTCACATTGAGTACCCCGGAGGGGGCGGGGACGGTGGGCGGTCAGTTGTTCGGCGGCACCAGACCGTAGGTGTCGAGTACCTCGAACACGTCGCGTGGGTCGGCTCCCAGGTCCCATCGACCGAAGATGATGAGTCGATCGTCGTCCTCGTCGGGTGGGCGGACGTCCAGTTCGAGCATCGGCACTCGTCGTCCCAGTCTCGGGTAGCGGACCACTTTGATTTGGACGATGTCGGCGCGCGAGTACGTACGTGTGCCGGTGAGTCGTTTCATCACCAGGGAGCCGTCGGGTGTGATGGCGAGTCGGGGGCGTTGTGCGGCCGCGAGGGCTGCCATTACCCAGGTTCCGACGGCGGCGAGTCCGACGAGGAAGGTTCCGGCGGCGTCCGAGGAGGCGAGGACGGCACCGATGGCGAGTGCGATACCGCCTGCCACCAGCGCGCCGACGGCTACGGCCGGCGTCGCCCATCGGTGTTCGTACACACCCTGTGGATGGTTGGGAAAGTTATCCACAGGGTTTATCCACATTGGGGATGAATGACATGGGTGTAACTCGGCCGGCTCTCAGCGCCATCGCATGGTCATGACGAGGCCGACGACCATGAAGCCGAATCCGATGAGGAAGTTGTACGCACCGAGGTTGCCGATGAACGAGATGTCTTCCTGGGCCAGGTAGTACACGATCAGCCACAGCAGCCCTACCAGCATGAATCCGAGCATCAGGACCACGTACCAGACCGGCGACGGGCCGGCGTTGACCTTCACCGGCGTGCGGTTGGCCGGGTTGATCGTGTAGTCGTTCTTCTTCCGTACCTTCGACTTCGGCATTGCGTCCTCTTCGTGTTCTTGACGGTCATCGGCGTGCGCCGTGCCTGTGGACAACTGACGGTGACAACCTGTGGATCGATCGAGTTGCGTGCATCCCCAGGTTATTGTCTCCCGGAGAGCCGTGGCGGTCATCCACCCGGTTTGTAGTACACGCTAACTCAGATCAGCGCAGCACCGACCTACCGAACAGTGGCGAGCACTCTGTGAGACGACGATCGACCGATTCCTCCGAGACCCGATGGTGGGTGCTCGCTGTGGCGGTGTGCGCTGTGGTCGGTCTGCTGCTCGGAACCACGCGACATGCCTCGGACGGAAACGAGTTGCGGGGCGGCGACACGACACGGCTCGCCGATCTGGTCGATTCGGCCCAGCGAAGCAGCGACGATGCGCTGCGCAGCAGAGATGCGCTGGAGCAGCAGGTCGATCTCCTGCAGCAACGCACGGCGGCAGGCGACTCCGAGGTGGCCGACGCGTTGGCCCGGGTCGACGCCCTCTCGGACGCGGCGGGCCGGGAGGAGGCGTCCGGCACGGGGTTGACGGTGACGATGGCCGACGCTCCACGCGGTCCCGACGGGTCGTATGCGTCCGACGCGTCTCCGGACGACCTGGTGGTTCATCAGGTCGACGTGCAGAGTGTCCTCAACGCCCTGTGGGCCGGTGGTGCGTCGGCGATGGCGATGCAGGATCAGCGTCTGGTGGCGTCGTCAGCGCCGCGGTGTATCGGGAACACACTGCTGCTGGGCGGCCGGACGTACAGTCCGCCGTACGTGATGACGGCTCTCGGCGACCCGGATCGACTGCGGGCGGCGCTGGACAACGAGCCCGGGGTGCGGCTGTACGAGCAGTATGCGTTGCGCTACGGCCTGCGCTACGAGGTCGCGGCCTATCAGAACCTCTCGGTTCCGGCGTACACCGAATCGGTGCGCATGCGTTTCGCGGAGCCGCGCTGAGTACGCTGTCGACATGCGCATTCTCGTCGTCGACAACTACGACAGCTTCGTCTTCAACCTCGTCCAGTACCTGGGCCAGTTGAACGCCGAGGTCGAGGTGTGGCGCAACGACGACGAGCGACTCGCCGATCGCGACGCTGTCGCCGCGGAGTTCGACGGCATTCTGCTCAGCCCGGGCCCGGGAACCCCGCAGCGCGCCGGGGCCACGATGGACCTGGTTTCGGCGAGCGCGCGGGCCGGAACCCCGCTGCTCGGTGTGTGTCTGGGCCATCAGGCCATCGGAGCCGCGTTCGGTGCCACGGTCGAGAAGGCTCCGGAGCTGCTGCACGGCAAGACCAGCCTCGTCCATCACACCGGTGTCGGCGTCCTGGAAGGGATGGCCGAGCCGTTCACGGCCACCCGCTATCACTCGCTGACCGTCCGCGAGGACACCATCCCCGCGGAGCTCGAGATCATCGGCCGTACCGAATCCGGTCTGGTGATGGCCATGAGGCACACCGAGCTACCCATTCACGGCGTGCAGTTCCATCCGGAGTCCATCCTCACCGAGGGCGGGCACCGGATGCTGGCCAACTGGCTCGCAGTGTGCGGTATGCCCACCGATTCCGGTTTGGTGGGAACCCTGGAGGCGCAGGTCGCCGAGGCCTTCGCCTGATCGTCGATCGCTAACGCCCGGGGATACCCAGGGCACCGATGCTGATCGTGACGGTGTCGGACTTGCTGATCTCGGACCCTGCCGGCTGCGTCTGATTCACCACTCGCCCGACCATCAACGGATCCAGCGTCGCTTCCCTTGTCGCCGTCAGTTCCGCTGCCGTGCCCGTCCAGCCGGCCGACTGCAGCGCGGCCAACGCCTGTGCCTCGGTCAGACCGGCGAGGTCGGGCATGGGGATCTTGTCGCCGTTCGACACGCGCAGCGTGACCACGGTGTTCTCGGTGACATTGGTGCCGCCCACGGGGTCTGTGGAGACGACCTGACCCGTCGGCTGTCCCGAGTCGATGTTCTGCACCTGGACGCGCAGTCCGGCTCCCTCGACGTTCGGCTGCGCCACGTTCACGAGTTGCCCCACGACGTCGGGCATCCGCACCTGCGCCGGCCCGGTGCCCAGGGTGATGCGAACCTGCGAGTTCGCGTTCATGCTCACGCCCGAGGACGGATTCTGCTCGACGACCTTGTCGAGGTTCTCGGGTGACGACGGAGCACGGGCGACGGTGGCATCGAGCTGGAGGCCCACCTCGTTCAGTGCATCCGACGCCTGCTGCTGGGTGAGGCCGGTCAGTCGAGGAACCTGCACCTGCTGCGGTCCCGAGGACACGTCGAGCTGGATGTTCCCCGGCGATTCGGTCTGTGATCCGGCCGCCGGATTGGTGCCGATGGCCGAGCCTTCCGGAATCGCCGCGTCGGGCTTCTCCTGGATGCTCACTCGCAGGCCGGCTTCTTCGAGTTGACGCTGTGCCTCGTCTGCGGACAGTCCTACGACGGTGGGCACGGCGACGGTCTTGGGGTCGGCACCGGGACCGAGCGACCACAGGAAGGCACCGACGATAGCGACGACGATGATCGCGGCCGCCGAGATCAACGCGATCTTGAGGCCGCGGCGGTTCTTCGGTTCGTCGTAGTCCTCCGTGTGGCGTGACGACCGAGGTGCCGCGGTAGCGGCGGGCTTGTCCTTGCCGGAGAAATCGGCCTGACGGGAATCGACGGAGCCGAGGATGGTGGTTCGATCCTCGTCGTTCATCACCATGGGCGCACTCGGGCGCTGTCCACCCAGAACGCGGACCAGGTCGGTACGCATCTCGGCTGCGCTCTGGTAGCGATTGGCCGGGTTCTTGGCCATTGCCTTGAGGATGATCGAGTCGAGTTCGCGTGGGACGGTGTCGTTGACCAGCGACGGCAGCTGGGGGTCTTCACGGACGTGCTGGTAGGCGACGGCGACCGGCGAATCCCCCTTGAACGGCGGCTCGCCGGTCAGGATCTCGAACAGCACGCACCCGAGCGAGTAGACGTCCGAACGCGCATCGACCTGTTCTCCGCGGGCCTGCTCGGGCGAGAGGTACTGCGCGGTTCCGATTACGGCGGCGGTCTGAGTCATCGGCGAGGACGAGTCGGCGATGGCACGGGCGATGCCGAAGTCCATCACCTTCACCGCGCCTGCATTGTTGATCATGATGTTGGCGGGTTTGACGTCGCGGTGCACGATGCCGTTGTGGTGGCTGAAATCGAGCGCAGCACAGACGTCGGCGATGACCTCCATGGCCCGACGCGGCTCCATGGGTCCTTCGGCGCGCACGATGTCGCGCAGCGTGTCGCCGTCGACGTATTCCATGACGATGAACGGGAGCGGACCGGCTTCGGTCTCCGCTTCACCGGTGTCGTAGACGGCGACGATGGCGGGGTGATTGAGCGCAGCAGCGTTCTGTGCCTCACGTCGGAACCTCAGGTAGAACGTGGGGTCGCGAGCGAGGTCGGCGCGCAGAACCTTGATGGCGACGTCACGATCGAGTCGTGTGTCGCGAGCGAGGTGAACCTCGGACATACCGCCGAAACCGAGTATCTCGCCCAGCTCGTAGCGAGAGGAGAGCGTACGGGGAGTCGTCATCGTTGTCCTTGTGGTGCTTGCGGGAACGGAATCTCGATCAGCGGCCTGCGAGTCGTCGTCTGGGTGGGCTGCGCCGAGGTCGTCGTGCTCTCTTCGGTGGTCGTCGGCTCCTCCGAGGTGGTCGTGGTCGTCGTGGTGGTGGTCGTCGTTTCTTCGGTGGTCGTGGTTTCTTCGGTGGTGGTCGTCGGCTCGGTGGTCGTTGTGGTCGTGGTCGTCGGCTGCGTGGTGGTCGTTGGCTGCACGAACGGTGTCGGCGAGTCGTCCCTGCCACCGGTCAGCAGTACGTAACCGCCGATCAGGATGGCCAACAGCAGGAGCGCGCCGCCGCCCCAGGCCAACGCCTTCTGTGCCGAGGACATGCCGGTCTGCTCGGGGACCGCTGCAGCTGCAGTGCCGGTAGCCGGGCCCCGGTAATCCCGTTGCGAGGTCGGCATCATCTGGGTGCTCGACGGCGGAGGCGGCTGCGGGCTGGGCACGACCCCGGGCATCATGACTCTCCCGGTTCCGGTACCGCGCGAGTTGCCGGGTGCAGGCGGCCGACGGCCGGCGCGAACTGCGGCGACGGCGTCGGCGAATTCACCGCCGTTGGCGTACCGGGCGGCCGGATCCTTGACCATCGTGATCTCGATGAGCTCACGGACGGCAGGTGGTAGGTCGACCGGCATGGGTGCCGGTGCTTCGCGGACGTGTTTCATGGCGACGGTCAAGGCGCCGTCGCCCACGAAAGGCCGTGTGCCCGCGAGTACTTCGTATCCGACGACGCCGAGTGAGTAGACGTCGGATGCCGAGGTCGCCTCTTCGCCGAGGGCTTGTTCGGGAGCGATGTACTGGGCGGTGCCCATGACCATTCCGGTCTTGGTGACCGGGGAGGCGTCGACGGCTTTGGCGATGCCGAAGTCGGTGATCTTGACCTGCCCGGTGGGGGTGATCAGGATGTTGCCGGGCTTGACGTCGCGGTGGACGACCCCTGCCGTGTGCGCGATCTGCAGTGAGCGCCCGGTTTGTTCGAGCATGTCGAGGGCATGGCCGAGCGGCAGGCGCGACATGCGACCCAGCACTGCGTTGAGGGGTTCGCCGTTGACCAGTTCCATCACCAGGTAGGCGAGCGATTCGCCTGCACCGTCGCGGGTCTCGCCGTAGTCGTACACCCCGGCGATTCCGGGGTAGTTCAGCTGAGCGGTGGTACGGGCCTCGAACCTGAAGCGCTGCAAGAACTCCGGATCCTCGGAGAACTCGGCTTTGAGTACCTTCACGGCGACACGGCGGTCGAGGCGATTGTCCATCGCCTCCCAGACCTGTCCCATGCCGCCGGTGGCGATGAGGCGCAGCAGTCTGTAGCGCTGCGCGATGACGGCTCCGTTACTCAGTGGCACCGATGCTCACCTCCCCTGCAATGCGGCGGCGATGACGGCGCGGCCGATGGGTGCTGCGACCGAACCGCCGGTGGCGGCGAGGGCTCGATCTCCGCCGTCCTCGACGATGACGGCGATGGCGACCTTGGGGTCCTTCGCCGGTGCGAAACCGATGTACCACGCATGGGGCGGGGTGTTGCGAGGATCCGAACCATGTTCTGCGGTACCGGTTTTCGACGCGATCTGCACCCCGGGGATCTTGCCTTCCCCGCTGGTGTTGTTCTCGGAACCGATCATCAGATCGGTCAGGGTCGCGGCCGTGTCGGAGCTGATCGCCTCACCCATCGATTGGGGTTGGTAGCTGGACAGGTCCGACAGGTCGGGAGATTGCAACTGCTGCACCAGGTTCGGAGCCATCCGTACACCGCCGTTGGCGACGGTCGCGGCGATGACGGCGTCCTGCAGCGGGGTGAGCGCCACGTCGCGCTGACCGATGCTGGACTGGCCGAGAGCCGCGTCGTCGTCGATGGATCCGATGGTGCTGTCGGCAACGGTGAGCGGGATGCTGGTGTCCTCTCCGATACCGAACTTGGCGGCGGTCTCGCGCATCTTGTCGGCGCCGGTGTCGATGCCCAGTTCGACGAAGGCGGTGTTGCACGACCGTGCGAACGCCTCACGTAGCGAGGCGGTCTGACCGCCTCCGCACGTCGAACCGTTGTAGTTCTCGAGCGTCGTCGACGTTCCAGGAAGGGTGATGTTCGACGCGGCCGTGAGTTGATCGTCCGGGGTGGCGCCTGCTTGGAGCGCAGCGGCGGTCGTGATCACCTTGAACGTCGATCCCGGTGGGTAGGTCTGCGAGATCGCGCGGTTCACCAGCGGCTTGCCCGGATCGTCGCTCAGGTTCTCCCACGCGGTCGACGTGGTGCTGCCGTCGTGGCTGGCCAGCAGGTTGGGGTCGTAGCTCGGCGTGCTGGCCATGGCGAGAATGTTGCCGGTGGCGGGGTCGAGGGCCACGACGGAGCCGGTGTATCCCTTGGCGGTCAGCTGGTCGTACGCCACCTGTTGGACGACCGGGTCGATGGTGGTGACGACGTTGCCGCCGCGGGGATCCCTGCCGGAGATGAGGTCGAACAGGCGTCCGCCGAACAACCGGTCGTCGGATCCGTTGAGTACCGGGTCCTCGGCGCGTTCGAGACCGGTGCTCGAGTACAGCATCGAATAGAAGCCGGTGATTGGGGCGTTGGCCTGCGGGCTTGCGGGGGAGATCGAGTTCTGCGGGTACGTGCGCAGGTACTTGTAGCGATCGTCGGTGGCAACCGACGATGCGAGAACCTGGCCACCGGCCGAGATCTGACCGCGCTGACGTGAGTACTCGTCGAGCAGAACGCGGGAGTTCCGCGGGTCGGTGCGCAGGTCGTCGGCCTTGATGACCTGAACGTAGGTCGCGTTGGCGAGCAGGGCGACCACCATCACCATGATGGCGATGGAGACGCGGCGTAGGGGAGTGTTCATGCGCGCTTCACCATTTCGGTCGGCGCCTCGGCGATCGGGGCGGCCACAGCGGGCTTCTTCTTGGGGGTCGCAGGCTCACGCGCTGCGTCGGAGATCTTGATCAGCAAGGCCACCAACAGGTAGTTCGCCAGCAACGAGGATCCTCCGTACGACATGTACGGGGTGGTCAGACCGGTCAGCGGGATGAGTTTGGTGACGCCGCCGACGACGACGAACAGCTGGACGGCGACGGTGAACGAGAGCCCGGCGGCGAGCAACTTGCCGAAGCTGTCTCGGACGGCGAGCGCAGTACGCATTCCGCGAATGACGAACAGCAGATACAGGATCAGCACTGCGGCCAAACCGATGAGGCCGAGTTCCTCGCCGACGGTGGCGATGATGAAGTCGGTCTTGGGGAACGGAACCTGCGACGGGCGACCGCTGCCGAGGCCGGTGCCGGCGAGCCCACCGGTGGCCAGACCGAACAGCGACTGGGAAATCTGGTAGCCGGTGTCGTTGTAGTCCGCGAACGGGTCCAGCCAGGTCAGTGTCCGCACGCGCACGTGGCTGAACGCCTGGTAGGCGAAGAAGAATCCGACCATCAGCAGACCGCTGCCGATGATGATCCAGCCGACACGTTCGGTGGCGATGTAGATCATCACCAGAACGGTGCTGAAGATCAGCAGCGACGTGCCCAGGTCCTTCTCGAACACGAGCACCGCGACCGAGACGATCCACACGACGATGATGGGCCCGAGATCGCGAGCGCGCGGGAAGTCCATGCCGAGCCAGTGTTTGCCTGCCGTGGTGAACAGTTCGCGCTTGGACACCAGCAGTGACGCGAAGAAGATCAGCAGCAGAATCTTGGCGAATTCACCGGGCTGCAAACTGAAGCCGGGCAACCGAATCCAGATCTTGGATCCGTTGACCTCGGAGAACGCCGACGGCAGCAGCGCGGGAATGGCGAGAAGGATCAAGCCGGCCAGGCCAAGGGTGTACCCGTAGCGAGCCAGGGTGCGGTAGTCGCGCAGCAGCACCAGCAGTGCCACGAAGCCGGCGATGGCCAGCGTCGTCCACAGCACCTGCTGGTTGGCGTCGGGCGAGGGAATGGGGTTGCCGAGGTACTGCGCCTGTTGCTGATCGGCCAGGTCCAGTCGATGGATCAGCACCAGGCCGAGACCGTTGAGCAGCGCGACGATCGGCAGCAGCAGCGGATCCGCATAGGGGGCGAACCGTCGTACGGCCAAGTGCGCCACCGTCACCAGTGCGAGGTAGGCCAGCGCGTACTTGGCCAGGTCCCAGGTGATCGTCTGTTCCTGGCTGGCTTCGACGAGGATCAACGAGATGGTGGTGATCAGGACCGCGGCACCGAGCAGCAGCAATTCGACATTGCGACGATTCGACTGGATCGGTGCGGGAGCGAACCCACCGGGAGGACTCGGAAAGGAGCCTCCTGCGGACGGATTGGAACTCATCGAGTACCGGTCCTGCAGTTCTGGCCTGGGATCTGCGCGACGGTCGGTGTCGGCACGGCGGTAGTGGTCGGGGCAGCTTCCGGAACGGGCTCCGGCGCGGGCGGAGGCAACGGCACTCCGGGGGGCGCGATGATCGGCGTCGTCGGGGCGGGTGCGGCTGTGGTGGTCACTGCCGGCTCGGTCTCGCAGACCTCCAGTAGGTCTCCCGAGGCCAACCGTTGCACCTGACCGCGGGCGTCGTCGAGAGAGCCCGACGGGAGTCCTGCGGTCACCTGCTCGCGCGCGGCCGGCAACAGGTCGTCGATCTCGAACGGGACGCAATCGGCCGGCGCGGCGTCGGGTGCAGTCAATGTGACGCCACCGTTGTCGTCGAGGCAGCCGATCAATTCCACGCTCTGCAACGAGTACCCGAGAACGGAACCGGGGAGACCGCGCAGCACGGTGACCTTGCTGTTGTCGGCACCGACGTAGTAATTGCCCTTGATCACCGAATTGGCAACCACGACACCGATTCCGGCCAACACGATCAGGGTCAGCGCGATCAGCGACCACCGCAGTTTGTGCGACTTCTTCTCCGGTGTCACCACAGGGGCGGTCACGCGCTTGGGCGTCGTGCGCGGGGGACGCATGGCGGCGGCGCGGCCCGCTGCAGTGTTCGGCGGCGGAGCGTCTTCTTCGTCCTCGGTGCTGGCTGCGCCGCCGAGAATCGGGTGGCTCTGGCCGTAGTCGAGGTCGATGACGTCGGCGACGACGACGGTGACGTTGTCCGGGCCACCGCTGCGCAGGGCTAGTTCGATGAGGCGGTCGGCGCACGGCCCGGTCTCGCCCTCGGCGAGGGTGTTCTCGATGGTTTCGTCGCTCACGACGTCCGACAAACCGTCGGAGCACAACAGGTAGCGGTCGCCGGCACGGACCTCGCGGACGGTGAGCGTCGGCTCGATCTCGTTACCGGTCAGCGCCCTCATGATCAGTGAGCGTTGCGGGTGCGTGTGCGCCTGTTCGGCGGTGATGCGGCCTTCGTCGACCAGTGACTGGACGAACGTATCGTCGCGGGTGATCTGAGTGAGCGAGCCGTCGCGCAGCATGTAGGCACGCGAGTCACCGATGTGCACCAGACCCATTCGCTTGCCCGCGAACAGGATTGCGGTCAGCGTGGTTCCCATGCCGTCGAGTTCGGGCTCGTCTTCCACCTGGTCGGCGATGGAGGCGTTGCCCTCGCGGGTGGCGGCTTCGAGTTTGCCGAGCAGATCCTCGCCCGGTTCGTCGTCGTCGAGGTGCGCCAGCGCGGCGATCATCAACTGCGAGGCCACTTCGCCTGCGGCGTGACCGCCCATGCCGTCGGCCAGAGCCAACAGTCGCGCACCTGCGTAGACGGAGTCCTCGTTGTTGGAGCGAACGAGACCGCGATCGCTGCGGGCGGCGTAGCGGAGAACAAGGGTCACGGGCGCAACTCGATCACGGTCTTGCCGACGCGAACCGGAGTTCCCAGTGGAACGCGTACAGCGGTGGTGACCTTGGCTCGATCGAGGTAGGTGCCGTTGGTCGAGCCCAGGTCTTCGACGTACCAATCTCCGCCGCGAGGCGAGAGGCGAGCGTGCCTGGTGGACGAATAGTCGTCTGTCAGAACGAGAGTCGAATCGTCTGCGCGTCCGATCAGAACCGGCTGAGTGCCGAGCGAGATGCGCGTGCCGGCGAGGCCGCCCTGGGTCACCACGAGGTACTTCGCCACCTTCTGCTTGTTGAACGACGGGAGCACCTTCGAGCCACCGGAGTAGCGGGCGGGCACACGCATACCGGCTGCGGCATAGATGTCACTGCGCAGCGTCCGAAGAACGGCCCAGACGAAGAACCACAACAGAAGCAGAAAACCTGCCCTGGTCAGTTGCAAAATCAATCCCTGCACGACGATTCACCTCCTCCTTCGCGATCGGACCTGCATCCCCCACAATCCGACGCGGCGGCGCGACAGACATGGTTGTCTCGCAGCATCATAGGGTGCAGTCGCTCGTGTGGACGACATACGGGTGGGCGAACCTGCGAGTCGAGGAGACGAACATCTCGGTCGGCCGGGCCACTCCGGTGATCAGACGATCCGGACCAGAATCTCGGAGTGACCGGCGCGGATCACGTCGCCGTCGGCCAGTTGCCAATCCTGGACGGGTGCACCGTTGACGGTGGTTCCGTTGGTGGATCCCAGATCGGACAGCATGGCCACTCGGCCGTCCCAGCGAATCTCGATGTGTCGGCGTGACACCCCGGTGTCGGGGAGGCGGAACTGGGCGTCCTGGCCGCGCCCGATGATGTTCTGTCCGTCCCGGAGCTGGAAGTAGCGGCCGCTGCCGTCCTCGAGCTGAAGGGTCGCGGCGAGCGCCTGGGACTGACCTGCGTAGGACGCCGGCTGGTCGTAGCCGTAGCCGTCCCCGCGATCACCGGCACCCTGGGGGTAGCCGCGGCCGTAGGGCGCTTGGGCGGGCGGGTAGTCGTAGGCGGGCTGCTGGTAGCCCTGCTGTGGGTAACCGGCACCCTGCGGCTCGGCATAGCGGCCGGCGGGCTCGCCGTACGCCTGCTCCTGATAGGGAGCCTCGCTGTAAGCACCGCCCTGCTCGCCACCGTTGTAGTCGTCACCGGCACCGTTGTAGCCCTGCGCGTCGTAACCCTGGGCGTTGTAGCCCTGCGCGTCGTAACCCTGCGCGTTGTAGCCCGCTCGGTCGTAGCCCTGGGCGTCGTAACCCTGCTCCTGACCGTTGGGTGCTCCGTAGGCCTGGTCGTATCCCTGCTCCGGGCCGCCGGCGGCGCTGTAGGCCTGGCCGTGCTGGGCGTACGGCTGCTCGTCGTAGCCCTGGTTCTCGTAGCCCTGGGCGTTGTACGGCTGCTGGTCGTAGCGCTGATCTCGATCGGCGGGCGCGTAACCCTGCGCGTCGTATCCGTTCTGCTCACGCGCCGCGTAGCGGGGATCCTGGCCACCGGCGTATCCGTTGCGCGCGCGCGGATCCGGACGATGTCCGTCCGCGGGGTCGCGCTGCGGGTCGTAGCCTGGGTTCTGCGTCATGTGGCCGGCTCCTGATATCGACATCGGTGGGGCAGTCGGTCGCTGCGTGGCTGAAGGGACGGGACGGGCTGGCTGTGCCGACGCGTTCTGCTGAACAGAGCTGTTCTGCGCAGCAATCGCCGATCGTCCCACATCGGGATCGACCGAGCCACTGGCCCGGAACTGTCCGGTGTGAAGGGTGGGCGACGGTTCGAAGCGAACCACCACGTCACCGTAGGTCTGCCACCCCTGATCACGGATGTAATCGTCCAGGTGACGCGAGAAAGCCTTGACCGTGAGCTCGCGATCACCGGCAAGTTCCTCGTGATCCGAGCTGTTGATCGTGATCACGTAGTTGTTGGGTGCCAGGTAATGACCGCCGTCCAAGGGGCGAACGAGATCGGACGCCTCCTGTTGCAGCGCCGCCTCGACTTCGGCCGGTACGACGCCGCCGCCGAACACGCGGGCGAAGACGTCGCCGACAGCGCTCTGCAGCTTGCGTTCGAAACGCTGAACGATGCCCATCGTGACCCCTCCTCTCACTGTGTTCTTCCACCCTGTGGTGCCTGTTGCCTACAACGGTGCGACGGCCGCGTGTCATCACGAAGTCGCGCTGCAAGCATGATATACGGTGCGGCCGACAGCAACGCTGTGCCGCCGGTTGCTCGGGGCAGCTCGAGACGGCGATTTTCGAGCACGGCGGGGTGCGTGTTAGTGTTCTCGCCGTCACCCGGGCGGGTGGCGGAATGGCAGACGCGCTGGCTTCAGGTGCCAGTGTCCTTCGGGACGTGGGGGTTCAAGTCCCCCTCCGCCCACCACACTGGCCGCAGCTGATCTCGATCGCTGCGGCCAGTAGTTTCTTCGAACCCCGGCGTGTGAGCGCGGGTGATGCCTTACATTCGTGTAGTTCGACAACGATGTCGACGTGTCGATGCAGAGCCGGATTCCGGACCCCGTCGATTCGGTGGAAAATCGCAGGTGAGAGCCCGAAGTAGGCTTACCTTATTTGCGAGAGCACCCTGGTACTGACTTATCGTTCGTAATTGGATCGGCCTCACCACGGCCTGATCCGTCGAGACCTTCACTTTTCTACCACGAGCCCACCCGCCCGTGCAGAGGAAAGCGTGGAAGATCGACAGGTGCTGCTTCAACGGCGAGGACGCACCGCAGGCCGTTCGAGCAGCCGGTTACACCACACCGTCGCCGACGAGTTTCAAGGCTGGACTTATCCGAAGGCTAGGTATGAAGCACACTCCGGGCCCGCAAGGCCTCTACGATCCCGTCAACGAACACGACTCCTGTGGTGTCGCATTCGTGGTGGACATGCACGGTCGCCGCAGTCGCGACATCGTCGAGAAGGCGATCACCGCACTGGTCAACCTCGAGCACCGCGGTGCCGCGGGCTCCGAACCGAACACCGGCGACGGTGCGGGCATTCTGATCCAGGTACCGGACGCGTTCTTCCGCGCCGTCGTAGATTTCGAGCTCCCCGCACCCGGTGCCTACGCAACAGGTGTCGCATTCCTGCCGCAGGGCCGCAGCGACGCAGCACGCGCGTGCGAGGGTGTCGAGCGCATCGTCGAGAGCGAAGGCATGACCGTCCTCGGATGGCGTGAGGTCCCCACCGACGACTCCTCCTTGGGCGCGTTGGCGCGCGACGCGATGCCGACGTTCCGTCAGTTGTTCTTCTCCGCTCCCGACGCGGCGATCACCGACCTCGAACTCGAGCGTCGTGCCTTCGTAATTCGCAAGCGCGTCGAACACGAGTTGGGTGAAGAGGGCGCAGGCAAGGACGGCCCCGGTCGCGAGACCGTGTACTTCCCGTCACTGTCCTCGCAGACGTTCGTCTACAAGGGCATGCTGACCACGCCCCAGCTCAAGGGCTTCTACCTCGACCTGCAGGACGAGCGCGTCGAAAGTGCACTGGGACTCGTGCATTCGCGTTTCTCGACCAACACGTTTCCGTCGTGGCCGTTGGCCCACCCGTTCCGCCGGGTCGCACACAACGGTGAGATCAACACCGCGACCGGCAACGAGAACTGGATGCGCGCCCGCGAGGCCCTCATCACCTCCGACGTGTTCGGTGGCTCGGAAGCGCTCGAGAAGATCTTCCCCGTCGTCACCCACGGAGCCAGTGACACAGCACGTTTCGACGAGGTGCTCGAACTGCTGCACCTCGGCGGCCGCAGCCTGCCGCATGCCGTGCTGATGATGATTCCCGAGGCCTGGGAGCGGCACGAATCCATGGACCCCGCGCGTCGGGCGTTCTACAAGTACCACTCCTCGTTGATGGAGCCCTGGGACGGACCGGCCTCGGTGTGCTTCACCGACGGCACCGTCATCGGCGCAGTTCTGGACCGCAACGGTCTTCGCCCCAGCCGCCTGTGGGTCACCGACGACGGCTTGGTCGTCATGGCTTCCGAGGTCGGCGTGCTGGACATCGACCCGTCCAAGGTCGTCCGCAAGGTGCGTCTGCAGCCGGGCCGGATGTTCCTGGTGGACACCGCACAGGGCCGCATCGTCTCCGACGACGAAATCAAGGACGAGCTCGCCGCCGAACACCCTTACCAGCAGTGGCTCGACGAGGGCCTGACGTCGATCGACGATCTACCCGAGCGGCCGCACGTGCACATGCCGCACGATCGCGTGCTGATCCGCCAGCAGATCTTCGGATACACCACCGAGGAACTGAACGTGCTGGTCTCGCCGATGGCGAAGTCCGGTGCCGAGGCCATCGGTTCGATGGGTACCGACACCCCGATCGCCGTGCTGTCGGCACGTCCGCGGATGTTGTTCGACTACTTCTCGCAGCTGTTCGCCCAGGTCACCAACCCGCCGCTCGACGCGATCCGTGAAGAGATCGTCACCAGCCTCGGCGGCACCATCGGTCCCGAGGGCGATCTGCTCAACCCGGGCGCCGATGGCTGCAAGCAGATCGTGCTGCCCCAGCCGATCCTGCACAACGACGACCTCGCCAAGCTCGTCCACATCAACGACGAGGGCACGCAGGAAGAGCTGCGCTCGGTGGTCGTGCGTGGCCTGTACCCGGTTGCCGAGGGCGGTGAAGGTCTCCGAAAGGCGTTGGAGGCCATCCGCGCTCAGGTTTCCGCTGCCATTTCGGGCGGGGCGCGGATCATCGTGATCTCCGACCGAGAGTCCAGTGAGAAGCTCGCTCCGATCCCGTCGTTGCTCCTCACCTCGGCAGTGCACCACCATCTCGTTCGTGAGAAGACGCGCACCAAGGTGGGTCTGATCATCGAAGCCGGTGACGCCCGCGAGGTCCACCACATGGCTCTGCTCATCGGATTCGGTGCGGCAGCGGTCAATCCGTACATGGCTTTCGAGTCGATCGAGGACATGATCGAGCGCGGTGCCCTCACCGGCATCGACTTCGACAAGGCCGTCGGCAACTACATCAAGGCTGCAGGCAAGGGCGTGCTGAAGGTGATGTCCAAGATGGGCATCTCGACTCTCGCGTCGTACACCGGAGCCCAGCTGTTCCAGGTCATCGGCCTGTCGCAGGAACTGGTCGACGAGTACTTCACCGGGCTAAACAGCCATCTCGGCGGTATCGATCTCGATCAGGTCGCCGACGACGTCGCAGCGCGACATGGCGTCGCGTACCTCGACAACCGTCAGGAACGCGCACACCGTGAGCTCGAGACGGGCGGCGAGTACCAGTGGCGTCGGGAAGGGGAGTACCACCTCTTCAACCCCGACACCGTCTTCAAGCTGCAGCACTCCACCCGCACCGGTCAGTACGACATCTTCAAGGAATACACGAAGATGGTCGACGACCAGTCCGAGCGGCTCGCGTCGCTGCGCGGTCTGTTCCGCTTCAAGACCGAAGAGCGACAGGCTATTTCGATCGACGAGGTCGAGCCGGCAAGCGAGATCGTCAAGCGTTTCTCCACGGGCGCGATGAGCTACGGCTCCATCTCGGCCGAGGCACACGAGACCCTCGCCATCGCGATGAACCGTCTCGGCGGACGCTCGAATTCCGGTGAGGGCGGCGAGGACGTCTCGCGCTTCGAGCCGGACGAGAACGGCGATTGGCGACGCAGTGCCATCAAGCAGGTCGCGTCGGGACGTTTCGGCGTCACCTCGCACTACTTGACGAACTGCACCGACATCCAGATCAAGATGGCGCAGGGAGCCAAGCCCGGTGAGGGCGGCCAGCTTCCGGCTCACAAGGTGTACCCGTGGGTCGCCGAGGTTCGGCACTCCACGCCGGGTGTCGGTCTGATCTCGCCGCCGCCGCACCACGACATCTACTCGATCGAGGATCTGGCGCAGCTGATCCACGACCTGAAGAACGCGAACCCGTCGGCTCGTATTCACGTCAAGCTGGTCTCCGAGGTCGGAGTCGGCACCGTTGCGGCGGGTGTGTCCAAGGCGCACGCGGACGTGGTGCTCATCTCGGGCCACGACGGCGGCACCGGCGCGACGCCGCTGACGTCGGTCAAGCACGCAGGTGGACCGTGGGAGCTCGGCTTGGCCGAGACCCAGCAGACGTTGCTGCTCAACGGTCTTCGCGATCGCATCGTCGTGCAGGTGGACGGCCAGCTCAAGACCGGCCGCGACGTCATGGTCGCTGCTCTGCTCGGCGGCGAGGAGTTCGGTTTCGCCACCGCTCCGCTCGTCGTGTCGGGCTGCATCATGATGCGCGTCTGCCACCTCGATACCTGCCCCGTCGGTGTTGCGACACAGAACCCGTTGCTGCGCAAGCGTTTTGCGGGCAAGCCCGAGTTCGTCGAGAACTTCTTCATGTTCATCGCCGAAGAGGTACGTGAGCTCATGGCCGAGCTCGGCTTCCGCACGCTCGACGAAGCCGTCGGCCAGGTCGGTCTGCTCGACACGACCGCGGCCAAGGAGCACTGGAAGGCGTCGAAGCTCGATCTGTCGCCGATCCTCGAAGAGGTCGAATCGGCGTTCATGAACCAGAACCTGTACAACACAGGCGTTCAGGATCACGGTCTCGACAAGGCCCTCGATCAGCAGCTGATTTCGGCCAGCCGCAATGCGTTGGACAAGGGCGAGAAGGTCGCGTTCGAGTCCAAGATCACTAACGTCAACCGCACCGTCGGCACGATGCTCGGACACGAGGTGACCAAGGCCTACGGCGGCGTCGGCCTCCCGGACGACACCATCGAGATCACGTTCACCGGCTCGGCCGGCAACAGTTTCGGTGCGTTCGTGCCCTCCGGTATGACGTTGCGCCTCAACGGAGACGCCAACGACTTCGTCGGCAAGGGCCTGTCCGGTGGACATCTCGTGCTGCGACCGTCGCTGAACGCTCCGAAGGGCTTCGTGGCCGAGGACAACATCATCGGCGGCAACGTGTTCCTGTTCGGTGCCACCAGCGGTGAAGCCCTGATCCGCGGCGTCGTCGGCGAGCGGTTCGCGGTTCGTAACTCCGGTGCCGTTGCTGTCGTCGAAGGCGTCGGCGATCACGGCTGCGAGTACATGACCGGCGGCAAGGTCGTCATCCTCGGCACGACGGGACGAAACTTCGGTGCCGGCATGTCCGGCGGCGTCGCGTTCATCTTCGATCCGAACAAGACGTTCGAGGCCAACCTCAACACCGAGCTGGTCGACATCGACGAGCTCGAGGGCGACGAATTCACCTGGTTGAAGGACATCGTCACTCGTCACCAGGAGCAGACCGGCTCCGAGGTGGCCGAGCGGATCCTCGCGGATTGGTCACAGCAGGTGAACCATTTCGTGAAGGTCATGCCTCGCGACTACAAGAAGGTACTGCTGGCCATCTCCGAAGCCGAGAAGAACGGCGCGGACGTGGACGAAGCGATCATGGAGGCAGCTCGTGGGTGACCCACAGGGATTTTTGAAGAACACGGTTCGCGAAGTACCCAAGCGGCGGCCCGTCGATCTGCGCCTGATGGACTGGAAAGAGGTCTACGAGGACTTCTCGAAGGACACTCTGCGCACCCAGGCCAGCCGATGCATGGACTGTGGCATTCCGTTCTGCCACAACGGTTGTCCCCTCGGGAACCTGATTCCCGAGTGGAACGACCTGGTGTTCAAGGATCGCTGGCGCGACAGCATCGATCGCCTGCACGCCACCAACAACTTTCCGGAATTCACCGGACGGTTGTGCCCCGCTCCGTGTGAGGCGGCGTGTGTCCTGGGCATCAACCAGGATCCGGTGACCATCAAGCAGGTCGAGGTCGAGATCATCGACAAGGCCTTCGAGGAAGGCTGGGTCACGCCGGTCTACCCGACGCACCTGACCGGCAAGACCGTCGCCGTCGTCGGCTCCGGACCGGCGGGACTTGCTGCTGCGCAGCAGCTCACCCGCGCCGGCCACACCGTCACCGTGTTCGAGCGTGCCGATCGCATCGGCGGATTGCTGCGCTACGGCATTCCCGAGTTCAAGATGGAGAAGCGCCACATCGATCGTCGGCTCGCGCAGATGGAGGCCGAGGGCACCGTCTTCCGCACGGGTGTCGATGTGGGCGTTGACATCTCGGCCGACGAACTGCGTGAGCAGTTCGACGCCGTCGTCCTCTCCGGCGGTGCCACCGCCTGGCGCGACCTGCCCATCGAGGGCCGCGAACTCGACGGCATCTACCAGGCCATGGAGTTCCTGCCGCACGCCAACCGCGTCCAGCAGGGCGACTTCGAGCAGCCGCCGGTCAGTGCCGAGGGCAAGAAGGTCGTCATCATCGGCGGCGGCGACACCGGGGCCGACTGCTTGGGCACCTCGCACCGTCAGGGCGCGGCAAGCGTCCACCAGTTCGAGATCATGGCGCGTCCGCCCGAGGAGCGCGCCACCTCCACCCCATGGCCGACGTACCCGCTGATGTACCGCGTCGCGTCCGCACACGAGGAAGGCGGCGAGCGCGTCTTCTCCGTCAACACCGAGCGTTTCGTCGGTGAGAACGGCAAGGTCACCGCACTCGAAGCCTGCGAGGTCGAGTTCAAGGCAGGCAAGTTCGAGAAGATCGAAGGCAGCGAGTTCACCCTCGAAGCCGATCTCGTGCTCCTCGCCATGGGCTTCGTCGGACCCGACAAGGGCGGTCTGCTGACCGACCTGGGCGTCGACTTCAACCAGCGCGGAAACGTCGAGCGCACCAACGAGTGGGTCACCAACGTCCCTGGCGTCTTCGTCGCCGGAGACATGGGCCGCGGTCAGTCGCTCATCGTGTGGGCCATCGCCGAGGGCCGCTCCTGCGCGGCCGCCGTCGACACCTTCCTGCAGGGAGCAACCGCACTGCCGTCGCCGATCGTGCCCACCCAGGCGCCGCAGCGGTAGGTAGTTTTTCGCCCGTCCCGTCGGGATCAATGTCCCTTTGTTGCACTCTGAGCGACTGAAAGCCGCATTGATCCCGACGGGCGCGACCGATCCCGACGGGCGCGACCGATCCCGACGGGCGCGACCGATCCCGACGGGCGGGACCGATCCCGACGGGTGGCGGCGAACCGTGTGACGCACGGTTACGTCCGTTAACCATGTGGGCATCGGATGGTCACAGGCCGCTGTCATTGTGGTGATCGAACACAAGAAGCGTTCGATCACCCAGTGAGGCCCCCTCCCCATGAGTGTCAAGAAATTCTGCGCCGGTGTCGGCGTCGCTGCAGCTGTTGCGTCCGGTCTGGTCGTCGGGGCGTCGCCCGCCGTCGCCGATCCCGGCGGTTGTCCCTCGATGTACGTCGTCGCGATTCCGGGAACGTGGGAGACCAGCTCCGGTGCTGCGCCCAAGCCGGGGATGCTGACCGACGTCATTGATCGTCTCGGCGGCGACATCCGCACCGAGTACGTCTCGTATCCCGCCACCGCGTTCCCGTGGGAGGGCGAGGTGTACGGGCAGTCGCGTGCTGCTGCCGTCACCAACGCAGGCGGAATGCTGAAGGCGATGGCGGATCGCTGCGGCGCAACGAAATTTGGCATCATCGGCTACAGCCAGGGAGCGGACGCGGCCGGTGATCTCGCCGCGTCCATCGGAACCGGTCTCGGGGTGGTTCCGGCCGACAAGGTGGTGGCGGTCGGGCTCGTCTCCGATCCGAAGCGGTCGGACACCGACGCCCTGGTCGGTCCCCCTGTGGTGGGTACCGGCGTCGGTGGACCCAGGGTCGGCGGATTCGGCTACGTCAGTCCGGTGGTGCGCACGTTCTGCGCCGTCGGCGATCTGTATTGCTCGACGCCCAAGGACGACTACGTGGCGCGACTCGCGGGCTTCCTCGCCGTGTCGTCCAACCCTGCGCCCGACGTCGCAGATCAGTACACCCAGGAAGCACAATCGTTGATCGCCGACCTCGCTGCGTCCGGTGGTTTACCCGTACTGCAGGGGCAGCTGTCGGATCAGGCCAACGCTCAGCGTCAGCGGGAAATCGAGGCCTTCTACCGCTCGGGCATCCACCAGGAATATCAGACGTACGACGTCGGAGACGGAGTGTCGGCGACGCGGTGGTTGGCGCGTTACCTCGCCGACGCGGTCTGACTACGACGGAGTAGCAGGAACCCGACGGAGCAGCAGGAACACGACCACGGCACTGACGAACATCAGCACGGCGCTCGTACCGGCGGCGAGGTTGAAGCCGTCGATGAAGGACGAGTGCGCTACGTCGGTCAACTGCGATGCGAATGGCTCCGGCAGATAGTCGGCCACGGCTATTGCGCCGCCGATGGTTTCGCGGGCCGGATCGGCGATCTCGGCCGGTGTGCCCGCCGGGATGGCGTCCTCCATGCGGTGTCGATAGACGGTGCTGCCGATGGTGCCGAGAATCGCGATGCCGACGGCACCGCCGAGCTCGGCCCCGGTTTCCGACAATGCCGATGCAGCCCCGGCCTTTTCGGGGGCCGCAGCGGTCAGCACGATGTCGGAGTTCAGAGTCGATGCTGCTCCGATTCCGAACGTGACCAGGGCCATTCCGGTCAGCAGCAGCGGCAGGCCGGAGTCGGATTGCACGAATATCAGTGCGACGCAGCCGAAGACGATGGACAGCAGGCCCGCCGAAATGATGGTGCCGGTGGGGATCACCTTGCTCATCGTCGGTGCGGTGACGGCACCGGCCGCCGCTGCGGCAGCGGGAATCAGCAACCACAGTCCGGCGCGGAGTGGTCCGAGTCCGAGAACCAGCTGCAGGTACTGGGAGGCGAACAGGCTGAAGCCGGTCATGGAGAAGATGACCAGAAATTGCACGACGACTGCAGCGCTGAAAGCACGTTCGGCGAAGAGCGTCACGTCGATGAGCGGGTTCGATGCCTTGCGTTGCCGGATGACGAACACGAAGCCGAGTGCCAGGCCGAGGATCGCGGTGGTGATCGTCGTGGCGTCGATACCGTCCTGGGCCCCGTGCTTGATGGCGAACACGATCGAGAGCATCGACGAGATCGCGAGGATCACGCTGATCGGGTCGAACTTTCCGGGGTCGCTGTCCTTGAACTCGGGGACCAGTAGCGGGGCCGCAACGAAGAGCACGACCATGATGGGGATGTTGATCAGGAAGACCGAACCCCACCAGAAGTGTTCCAGCAAAACGCCTCCGACAACCGGGCCCACGGCTGCGCCGCCTGCGAAACCGGCGGTCCACAGGCCGATCGCTTCCTTGCGCTGCGCAGGGTCGTGAAACATGTTGCGGATCAACGACAGTGTGCTCGGCGCGATGGTGGCTCCGCCCACTCCGAGCAGAGCACGTGCGACGAGCAGCATCTCGGGGGACGTGGAGAACGTCGCGGCGAGCGATGCCGCGCCGAAGACCACCGCGCCGACCATCAGCAGGGTCCGCCGTCCGATACGGTCGCCGAGCGAGCCCATGGTGATCAGCAGACCGGCCAGCAGAAATCCGTAGATGTCGAGGATCCACAGGGTCTGGTTGCTGGTGGGTTCGAGATCGGCCGTCATGAAGGGCAGTGCGAGATACAGCACCGACATGTCCATGGAGACCACGAGGATCGGCACCACCAGTACCGCGAGGCCGAGCCATTCCTTCTTCGTGGCGCGATCCTCGGTTGCCGTCTGATTCACTGCTTCTTCCCTTCCCGCGTGGACACCTCACCTTAGGTGGGTCGGGAGTACGTTCGGTGAGGAAGAGTGTGTCTCGCCGAACGAAGGAACCGATTCCGCATGATCAACGATCTCGAGGTAGTCGCGACGATCACCGCCAAGCCGGACGCAATCGACACCGTGCGCGACGGGCTCGTGGCTCTGGTCGCCGAGTCACGCAAGGAGAGCGGCAACGTCTCCTACAAGTTGTTCGAGTCGGCGGTCGAGCCCGGCACCTTCATCACCATCGAGGTATGGAAATCGCAGGAGGACCTCGACGGCCACATGCAAACCCCGCACCTGCAGCAGGCGCTAAGCGAATTCGGTGCCCATCTCGCGGCCCCGCCCGCCATCCACCCGCTCCGGCCCGTCGGTTGAGCCTGCCCGCGCGCTGACGTACACGAGTGCCGAGACGGCAAGCAGCGCCACCGTGGCACCGATCGCCAGCCACCCGGTCCCGCTCATCTCTCCCGACGCGATGATGCGGGCACCGGCGGCGGTGTAGCTCATCGGCATGAAGGCTGCGACGTCTCCCCAGATCGGTGCCGTCGATGCGTACGCGAAGCCGCAGACGACGACCTGCACCACGAGGGCGACGACGTTGACGATCTGGCCCGCCACAGCACCGAGCACTCGTTGAATGGCACCTGCGGTGGCGAGATAAGCCGCGGCCGACACGATGAGGAACGCGCCGGCTCCGATCACCGGTCCGAGGGCGGCGTCGGTGGCGAAGGCGAATGCGACGGCCGCGCTGACACCCACTGCGGCGACGGCCGCTCCGACGGCGAGCCACCGCGGCTTGGTGTCCCTGCCCAGGACCCGCACGAGGCTGACGCAGCCGAGAGCTCCGAGTGCCACGAGGGCGGCGATCAGATACGGGGTGGCACCGGTACCGGTGCTCGTCGCCGTCGCTGCAATGTTCTGGTCGGAGGTGGCGTCATCGGTCGTGGCGGCCGCCTTTGTCGGGAGGGCGGCGGAGGCGTCGCGCACATTGGTGGCGATGCCGTTGACGATCCCCTCGACGGGTTTCACCGACGTCACGAGCTGATCGGTGCCGGCCTTGAGTTGCTGCCCGCCGTCGTCGAGCTGGCCGAGTCCGTCACGCAACTGCACGGTTGCGTCGCCGAGCTGCGCGGTGGCACCGAGGAACTGACTGTTGGGGTCGTTCAGTTCGGTCGACAGCTGCTGAGCACCACCCTTGAGGGTCTGCAGTTGAGCGAGCGTATCGGGACCGAACGCCTGAGTGTTGAGGTTGTCGATCACTCCGCGGATCTCGCCGGAAATCGCGTCGGATCCCGGATGCGGGAAGCGATCGACCGTGTCTGCCGTGGCGGCGAGCTTTGCCGTGAAGTCGGCCTGCAGAGCTCCGAATCCGGCGAGCTGGTCGACGACCTGGTCGACACCCCCGCTGATCTGCGATGCGCCGTCACCGAGCTGGCCGATGCCGTCGCGGTACTGGCCGAACCCGTCGGCGAGCTGGATGGTTCCGTCGTGAGCCTGGGTGATGCCGTCGGCAAGTTGGCCGACGCCGTCGTTGAGCTGCGTTCCGCCTTCGGTCAGCTGACCGATGCCGCTGGAGAGAAAGGTGATCGGGAGCGAGGCGCTGTTGAGGCTGCTCCTGGCCTTGGACAGGGGATCGGCCGTCTGCTGTGCCTCGGCCGGGGCCTGCTGAGTGTCTGCGACAACGGCGGTCGTCGTGGTCGATTCTCCGCCCAGATCGTAGCCGGTGCCGAGTGCGAACGCACCCACAGCCACCAGAGGGAACGCCAGTGCGACGAGAGCAACGGCAGGACGTCGGAAGATGCGCATTTCACCCATGATGACTTCGAGGCTAACTGCCACCGCCGGCCGCACCGACCACTCGGAGCGATCCACAGCGACCGTTCTGCCCCTCTACCAGGGACTTTAAGAGGTCTCTGTGGATTGTCGGTTGCGCGGCAACAGGTCCCACACGTGGGCGGTCTCGTTGACCGACGAGACCGATCGGGCACCGCTGCGGGAGAAGAGCACACGCGTCACCGAGCAGTAGTCGATGGGAAATCCGAGCACCTTCGGGGTCTGCAGAATGTCTTGCAACAGCATGTTGACGACGCCGCCGTGAGCGAAGAGGACGACGGTATCGGAGTGCGCGGCGGTCGAGACGATATCGGCCACTCCGGCGAGAACTCGCCGGCGGAAGGCCTGTTCGTCGACCTGCTCGGGTAGGTGACCGGCCTTGATGCGGTCGTAGGCGTCGCGAAATTCGGTCTTCGCGGCCTCGATCGGGACGTAGCCGCCGAAGTCCCGGTCGTACTCGGTCAGACGGTCGTCGGTCGTGATCTCAAGACCGAGCCGTTCGGCGAGTGGCTGCGCGGTCCGGATCGCGCGTTGCTGCGAACTCGACACGACTCGGGACACCGTGAAGCGTGCCAGCGCATCGGGCACTCTGCGGGATTGTTCGACGCCCAGTTCGTCGAGATCGGGATCGGCCGAGGACTCCGATCGTCGCGGAAGTGCGTGCCGTACCAGAACCAGTTGCATCGACTCACCTAATCACGAGTGTGCGTCCACTGCGTTGCACCATCGAGCGGAAGGCCGCCACCTGGCGGGGCATGTCCGTTCCCGGCTCCCACACCATGCCGATTCGCCTGCGCGCAGCCGGTTGGGTGAGTCCCACGTCGACCGTTCCACCCTCGGCGCCGTGTGCACGGATCCGCGGCAGGATGGCGATGCCGAGGCCGGCGCCGACGAGTCCGCGCACGGTATGGGTGTCCTGTCCCTCGAACGCGATGCGCGGACTGAACCCGGCATCGGCCCACAACTCGTCACAGATGGATCGCATTCCGAAGCCGTGACCCATGGCGATGTAGTTCTCGTCGGCGGTGTCTGCGAGATCGACCGTCTTCCGCGACGCGAGGCGGTGATGTTCGGGGACCACCAGCATCAGCCGCTCGTCGTACAGCTGGAAGGAATTCGTGTCGGTGTGTTCGGCGCTCAAAGACACGAACGCCAGGTCGGACGTGCGGTCTGCGAGGCGATCCAGGCAGCGTGCGCGTGCGCCTTGGTCGAGATCGAACGTCACCGCGGGATGGTCGACGCGAAAGTGCCGGATCAGTGCGGGCACGACGTCCTCACCGAGTGTGTTCTGGAACGCGACGGCTATGCGGCCACGTGCTCGGGCGTCGTGCTCGGTCATGGCGTCGATACCGGCATCGATGTCGCTCAGGGCTCGTTGCAGATACGGGATGAGGACGCGGCCGGCACTGGTCAGCACGATGCCGCGACCCCGTCGTTCCACGATGTCGACGCCGAGGATCGCCGATGCGCGGGCGACCTGCCGACTGACGGTGGGTTGCGGGACTCCCAGGACGTGGGCGGCGTCGGTGATGTGCTCGGTGTCCGCCACCGCGACCAGTGTCGGCAGAAGTGGTAGCAGCTCGGTGGTCTGGCGGCGCATGGGCGAAGCATACCGCTGACGTATCGAACGCTGAGGTCTCATGCATTGGACGTATACCGTGAGCGCTTCTAACGTCTTGGACATGACTACGACGCAGCCCGAGGTTCTGGAGTGGGAGGGGCATCCCAAGGGATCGACCGAGTACCGGCGTCTCGTGTTGGCGCTGCTGTTCGCCGGAGTGGCGACGTTCGCGCAGCTCTACTCGGTACAGGGGATTCTGCCGCTGATCGCGTCCAGTCTCGACATCACTCCGTCTCAGTCCTCGCTCGCCGTCGGCCTGGCGACCGTCGGCGTCGCGGTGTCGGTCATTCCGTGGTCGGTAGCGGCCGACCGAATCGGACGCGTTCGAGCGATGACCGCCTCGATACTCGTCGCGACGACACTGGGTTTGCTGGTGCCTCTGTCGCCTTCTCTCGAGGTGCTGCTGGTCCTGCGATTCTTCGAAGGTGCTGCGCTGGGTGGACTTCCGGCCATCGCGATCGCCTATCTCAGCGAGGAGGTGCACCGCAATCACACCGCGCTGGCAGCGGCGACCTACGTGTCCGGTACGACGCTCGGTGGGCTGCTGGGGCGAATAGTCTCAGGACCCGTTGCAGAACAGACCAATTGGCGAATCGGAACCCTCACGGTGTCGGTGATCGCGGCGCTGGCAGCAGGACTGTTCGTGTGGTTGGCACCGCGGCCGCGAACCACCCTCGTGCACAGCAAGATCGGTGACCTACCCGGTCGGTTGTGGGTGAATCTTCGAGAGCCGGGGATGCTGGCGCTGTACGGCCAGGGGTTCCTGCTGATGGGAGGATTCGTCGCGGTCTACAACTTCCTCGGATTCCGGCTCGAGGCAGCACCTTTCGGACTTCCACAGTCTCTGATCAGCCTGATCTTCGTGGCCTACCTCAGTGGCACGGTGTCCTCGCGAGTGGCGGGGAAGTTGGCGACGAAGCACGGCCGGTCGATCGTCCTCGCCGGATCGACCGCCACCATGATCGCCGGAGTCGCACTGACGATGGCGTCGAACCTGGCCGTGATCCTCACCGGGCTGGTGATCTTCACGATGGGATTCTTCGCCGCCCACGCCATCGCGTCGGGATGGACCGGCCAGCGAGCCGTCCACGGACGGGCGCAGGCGACATCGCTGTACAACCTGTTCTATTACGGAGGATCGTCCGTCGTCGGCTGGCTCGGCGGAGTGGTCTTTCAGTCACTCGGATGGAACGCCTTGGCGCTGTTCGTCATTGCGTTGGCAGTCATCGCCGGCCTGTGGGCCGCAGCGATGAACGGCCGACTGGCGCAGCAACCGAACTCAATACGTGGATGAATTCGAGGCTGCTATCGCGAAGATGAAAATAGCAGCCACGACGAGGACGAACAGGGCGACCGACACGTAGCCGACGATCAGACCTGCCGTCGCGAATCCTGACCCGCCCTCGCCGGTGCGCTTGATCTGGCCCTTCGCAACGTGGCCACACACCACCGCACACACCGACGCGATCAGCGGGATGAACGTCAGACCCAACACCGCCAACACGAGCGACACGATCGCCAACGTGTTCGTGGCGGGTGCCGGCCGAAAACCCGCTCCGACATACGGGGCCTGACCGTATTGCGGCTGTCCGTACTGGGGTTGCCCGTACTGAGGGTTCGGGTACTGAGGGTTTTGGTACTGGGGTTGTCCGTACTGCGGGTTCTGGTAGCTCGTGTTCGGGTCCTGATACGGCGGGTACTGCTGACCCCCGTACGGCTCGTCCTTCTCGAACGCGTCGCTACCTTCACCCTGCGGATTGACCATTGCGGGAGTCTTGCACCTGAGTTGGACCGTCGCAAGCGGCAACGCGACGTCTACGAACCGACCTTGCCCCAGCCCACATACGCGTCGACGGTCACGTAGCCGGTCACGCGCGGCTGATCGCGAACCGGATACCGCTCGCCGGTGTAATGCGTCGCGATGCGATCGATATCCACCAGATCCGGGTCGTCCTGCAGTTCGATCGAACCGTGCACCGTCACATGCGTATACCAACTGGCCTCGTCCATCACCGAAATCGAGACCTTGGGATTGGCCCGAATGTGCTCCAGCCGCTTACGTGAGGCATCGAAATTGAGCACGATCTTCCCGTCCTCCCACAAATACCACGTGGGCGCGGTGATCGGAGTTCCATCGGCACGAACCACCGCCATGACAGCGGGATTCGCCTTCTTCAGCAACTCGACAGCATCAACGGGCAACGGAGGCTTGGGCATGAACCAACACTACGACCCGAGAGCTGACTCGGCCAGACCTTCGGCGGACCGCCCACCCGGCCCGAGTCCACCCGCACCCACCCCACCCGGCCCGAGTCCACTCAACGTGACATTGACTGCCGAAAAGGCCACTGAATGTCACATCGAGTGGACTGCGGATAGGTGGACTGCGGGTGGGTGTGGGCTGCGGACAGGTGGAGTGATTACAGCTTCGGGAGTTTGACGACTTGTCCGGCGTAGGACAGTCCTGCACCGAAGGCGAGCAGGAGTGCGGTGTCTCCGGCTTTGGCTTTTCCGGTGCGCAGTAGTTCTTCCATTGCCAGGGGGATGGACGCAGCCGAGGTGTTGCCGGTTTCGGCGATGTCGTTGGCGACGGCGGTGCCTTCGTCCAGGTTGAGACTCTTCGCCAGCAGATCGGTGATGCGGCTGTTGGCCTGGTGCGGGATGAAGGCGTGCAGTTCGTCAGTTTTGATGCCGGCGACGTCGAGTACCTTCTGCGCGGCCTTGCCCATCTCGAATGCAGCCCAGCGGAAGACGGAGATTCCGTTCATCCTGATCCAGGGTCGTTCCATGTTGGCTGTCGTGATGTATTCGTACCAGTCCGTGGTCTGCACGATGGCGTCGGACTGCGAGCCGTCGGATCCCCATACGGCGGGTCCGATTTCGGTTTCGTCGCTCTGTCCGACGACGACGGCTCCGGCACCGTCGGCGAAGATGAAGCGGGTGGTGCGGTCGTACGGGTCGGTGGTGACGCTGAGCTGCTCGGCTCCGATGACGAGGACGTACTGCGAGGTCCCGGCCTTGACCAGGTCCGATGCGACGGCGAGTGCGTAGCAGAAGCCTGCGCATCCGGCGCAGATGTCGAACGCGGCCGGTCCTTTGGTGCCGAGTCCGTGGGCAACCTTGGCGGCTGCTTGGGGTGTCAGTTCGAGGTGTGTGGAGGTCGCGACGATGACGGTGTCGACCTGCTCGGCGGAGATGCCGCTGGCTTCGAGTGCTTTTCGGCCTGCCGAGATCGACATCTGGACGACGTTTTCTTCGGGATCGGCGAATCGGCGGTTCTTGATGCCGGATCGCGTCTGAATCCACTCGTCGCTGGAGTCGATGAACTCGCAGATCTCATCGTTGGTGACTATCCGTTCGGGGCGGTGAACGCCCAGACCGAGCATCTTCGACTGTCGACCTTGCGTTGTGCTGATCGCACCCATCTTCAATTTCCTCTCGTGCTACCGCGCCATCGCCGAGCTTCGGCTCGGGTCTTGGGCTACGGGCTCGTCGACACACGTTACGTGCGTCGACGGGAGAGGTTCACACCAGTTCGGTGATGAGCGCCGCAACCTCGGCGGGTTTGTCGATCATGGCGTGGTGATGGGCGGGTATGACGACGGTGAAATCGGCTCGCAAGTATGTGGCCAGCTTGCGCTGGGTCTTGATCCATCTGCGTCCCCACGGGGACGGGCGTCCGGTGTGGGCGGCCGCGACGATAACGGGAACGACCAGTGGCAATCGCTTCCGAAGTCGGTTCAGTTCGGCCGCGAGGTCCGGGTAGACGACATCTTCGACGAGTGCAGCCGTGAGATAGGTGGGCCTGCGGTAGATGTCGTCGACCCAGTCGACGACGTCCTTCGGTGTGCCGTCGGGTGGCGTCGCCTGGTTGAGTATCGGTCGGACGCGCGGGCCGACGAGACGCTGAAGGCCCGTGCGGCTCAGGAGCGTCGACAGGGAATGCGCTGCGCGCACTCGCAGAGCCGCCGGAAGGATGCGGCGGGGGTCGGACTCGGCGCTCGAGTCCAGGAGAAGAACACCACGTATGCGCGACGGGTACAGCCGGGCCACCGCTTCTGCGTAGAAGCCGGCAATCGAGTGACCCGCGACGACGGCCGGCTCGGTGACACCGAGCGCGTCGAGGACGCCGACGATCCTGTCGGCCTCGCCGCGGACGGTGGGAGTGGCGCCATCGGGCAGAGGGTCGCTGAGTCCGAAGCCGGGGCGGTCGAGAACCACGACATGATGTCGGGCGCTCAAGATATCGACGGTGTCGTTCCAGTCGAACCAGTTACTGCCCAGGCCGCCGCAGAGAACGATCGTGGGGCCGGTTCCCCGGACGAACAGATGCAGACGTTGGCCGTCCACTTCGATGTACCGCCCGGGAGGATGTTTCACGGGAAACAATGCCTCGCGCTCGGTTCGATTCCCGTGATCCATGTTTTCGTCCCCACCATGCATTGCCTACTCGAAGTTTGTTTGAGCCTCCAGTTTCCACCATTCGCCCCGTTTTGCAACTTTCCCGTGGAGGATCGCCTCGGGAAGACCGTCATTGTCGCGGTTTGGCCAGCGGAAATGCGAGTGTCTCGCGAATGCTGCCGCCGGTGATGAGCATGACGACGCGGTCGACGCCCATTCCGAGGCCGCCGGTCGGGGGCATCCCGTGCTCGAGCGCCTGCAGGAAGTCCTCGTCCAAGCTCATCGCTTCTTCGTCGCCACCCGCAGCCAGCAACGACTGCTCGGTGAGGCGTCGACGTTGATCGACGGGATCGGTCAGCTCGCTGTAGGCCGTGCCCAGTTCGACCCCCCACGCCACCAGGTCCCACTTTTCGGCGACGCCGGGGATGCTCCGATGCGGTCTCGTCAACGGCGACATCGACGTCGGGAAGTCCTTGTAGAAGGTGGGAAATTCGGTGTAGTCCTCCACCAGGTGCTCGTACATGCCCTGGGCGACGGCACCCGCATCCCACGACTTCTCGTAGGGGATGTCGTTCTCGTCGCACAGCCGCTGCAGCTCGTCCAGGGGCGTCGACGGCTCGACGGGGACACCCAATTTTTCGGCGACGGCACCGTGCAGTGTCTTGACGGGCCATTCCCCGGAGATGTCGATCTCGATCATCTCGCCGTCCGGGCCGTCGGGCCGCAGGATGATCTCGCGGCCGTGGGCTGCGACGGCGGCACGCTGAATCAGTTCGCGGCACAACACCATTGCGCGCTCGTAGTCACTGTGTGCCTCGTACGCTTCGAGGATCGTGAACTCCGGATTGTGCTTGAAGTCCGCTCCCTCGTTGCGGAACACCCGGCCGATCTCGAAGACCTTCTCCATGCCGCCGACGCACAGCCGCTTGAGATAGAGCTCCGGCGCGATGCGCAGGTACAGATCCAGGTTGTAGGCATTGATGTGGGTGACGAACGGGGCAGCGTTCGCACCGCCGTGGACCTGCTGGAGGATCGGTGTCTCGACCTCCATGTAGCCGCGATCGCTCAGTGAATCACGAAGCGACTTCACCACATTCGAGCGTGCGATCATCAGCGCGCGCGCATCGCGGTTGATCGCCAGGTCCACGTACCGCTGCCGTACTCGCGCTTCCGGATCGGTCAGACCGCGGTACTTGTCTGGCAGGGGGTGCAGGCATTTGGCGTTCATTCGCCACTCGGTGGCCAACAGCGACAGTTCACCACGCCTGCTGTATCCGATGGTGCCACTGACTTCGATGAGGTCACCCAGGTCGAAGTCGGCATCGAACTCCTCGATTCTGTCGCCGACGCGTTCGCGGTCGAACAGCACCTGAATATCGGCCGACCAGTCCCGGATGACGGCGAACGACACGCCGCCGTAGTCGCGAATGCGCAGTATTCGACCCGCTATTCGCACCGTCGTGCCCTGGGGCGATGCCGCCGCTTCACCGACGGTGTGAGTCGGGGGATAGGCGACGGGATAGCCCTCGATGCCGTCACTTTCGAGACGATCGAGTTTGGCCATGCGCACGCGTACCTGGTCGGGACGTTTACGTCCGGGCACGGTGTCGTCTGCGGGAGTCTCGGGTCCGCTGCCGTCGGGATGAATGTCCTCGGCGTCGACCAACGCTGCCGGCACCGCGACGTGGGACCCGGTGTGCTTCGAGGCGCGCCGAAAGGTCGGCAGAGTCAAGAAGCCTTCGGCGATGGCCGACGCGACACCGACCTTCGGCAGCACCCGATTGTCGGCGAAGCACAGGTAGCGCGGCTCCCATTCCGGCAAGTACTTCACATTCGAGCGATACAGCGCCTCGAGCTGCCACCAGCGCGAGAAGAACACCAATACGCTGCGCCAGATTCGCAGGACCGGACCGGCCCCGATCCGACTACCCTCCTCGAACGCAGCACGGAACACCGCGAAGTTCAGCGAAATCTTGCTGACACCGAAATGATCTGCGCCGGTGGCAAGTTCGGTCACCATCAACTCGATGACACCGTTCGGCGACGCCGGATCGCGGCGCATCAGGTCCAACGACGCGCCGGTCCGACCCCACGGCACCAGCGACAGAACACCGACGATCTTCTCGCCCTGAACCGCCTGCACCAGAAGACAATCGCCGTCGAGCGGATCGCCCAACCGGCCCAGCGCCATCGAGAAACCACGCTCGGTCTCGGTATCGCGCCACGCATCCGCGCACGCAATGATCTCGTCCATCTCCTCGGCCGAAATATCGCGATGACGACGCACGGTGACCACGACACCCGCTTTGCGAGCCCGGTTGACGGCCTGACGCACGGGACGCATCTCGCGTCCATTGAGGTTGAAATCTTTGGTTTTCAGGATTGCTTCGTCACCGAGTTCGAGAACACTCAGGCCGGCCCGCTTGTAGGCCGTGGCCCCGATCTCGCTGGCCCCCATGACAGCTGGGGTCCAGCCGTACTTCTCGGCCAGGTCGAGCCATTCGGATATCGCATGTGGCCACGCCTCGGGGTTGCCGATCGGGTCACCACTGGCCAGACACACCCCGACCTCGACGCGATACGTCACCGCCGCCTTGCCGCTGGTGGCGAAGATGACGCCCTTGTCGCGGCGGGTCGCGAAGTAGCCGAGGGAATCGTCGGCACCCCACTTGTCGAGCAGGCCGCGCAGAGCCGACTCGTCGCGGCCGGTCAACGCATTGCTCGACCGCTGCGACCGGAACAACGTGACCACGGCACCGAGCAACGCCAGCGCTCCGAACAGTCCCAACGCCGTATTGACAAAACCGTTCGGCCTACCGTCGAACTGCTCGTTGTCCACCGTCGCCAACGCCGTCACCCTGTTGAACGCCCACAGGAACGTCTGACCCTCCGGCAACGAACCCGGGAACAACGCCACCAACGCCCACCCGACAATCGTGCCGACGGCCGCTCCCAGCACGAGCACCCCGAGCGCCTTCCACACCGCACCACGCCGAACCCGCGTGTAGAACTCCTTGCGCGACGCGATCAGCAGACCCGTCACGACGACATGAACCGCCAACGCAATCCACGAACTGACGTTCTTGTCCTCGATGCCCTCCGCGACGTTCGTGATCGCCAACAACACCAAATAGATCGTCAGCAGCCACCACGCAATGCGCTTCCGACTCGCCAACGCCGCCGCCAACAACCCGACAACCAACGCCCACGACAAACTCGTATCCGGAGCATCGAAGTAATACGTGTCGACATACTCCCGCGGCGCATGAACCAGATACCGCAAAGTGGGCGACAGACTCCACAGAAACAGCGCCGCCGCGAACACACCGAGCACCAGCCCCGCGATATGCGGAACCTCACTCAACCGACCGCGCTGCGGCGGCGAAAACGACCGTGGTGCCGTAGTACCCGACCGATCCGAGGGAACTGCTGTCGCCGTCATGTCTCACTCCCGAAATAAGAACGCACGAGTTGCAAGATAGACGGTATCCCCGCTGAGGTGGGTGGGTTGCCTGTTGCCGCCCCGCCGTCCACTCAATGTGACATTTGGTGGCCTTTCCGGCAGTCAATGGCACATCGAGTGGACTCGCGGCCGGTCACGAGAGCGCGCCTGGCCGTGCTCGAGTCAGAGTGTGGGCGACCCCTCCTGTATGCGTTTGTCCACAGGTATTCGGTTATCCACAGGGCTGTTGATAGTGCGACGTCGGGTGCGATCGGTGTCCGGCCGAGCGTGCAGGATTGTCTGTATGAAGAGGGGCGGCGCACGGGTCGATGCGAGGGTAATTGCGGCCGCATCGGATCGCGGGCTGGTGCGGACTGCTCATCTTCTCGAACTCGGCGTCGCGTCGAAGACGATTGTTCGGCGCACGCTGCCGGACGGTATCTGGTCACGGGCGCTACCTGGCCTGGTGTTCTTGAAGAACCGTTCGCTGACGCCCTTGGAGCGGGCGGTTGCCGCGTCCATCTACTGCGGTCGTGATGGCGTCATCAGTGGTCGGGCCGGGCTGGCGTTGCATGGTCTCGGTACGTCCGGCTCGTTCGAGGAGACGTTCGTGCTCATTCCCGAGGCGCAGCACCGCAGGTCCGTGAGCTTCGCCGCGGTGGAACGTACGTGGCGGATGCCAACGGCGGAAAGTAAGTCGGGTCTTCCCGTCGCGCCGGTTGTTCGGTGTTTGTGCGACGCAATTCGCCGCATGAAGAACGCCGAGCAGTGCATGGCGCTCGTTGCCAGTGTCGTTCAGCGGGGTGCCGCAACGATCGAGGCGATCATGAAGGAACTGGACGCCGGCACCACGCGTGGAACCGCGATGCCTCGTCGAGTACTTCGCGAACTGGCCGCCGGCGCGCACTCCGTTGCCGAAGCACACGCGCAGAAGTTGTACGCACGCAGCGGTCTTCCCCCGATGACTCACAATGTCGCGGTACGCGACGAGTCGGGCAGGTTGCTACTGGTGGCCGACAATTGGCTCGACGACGTCGCCCTCGACTGGGAGATCGACTCGCTCGAATATCACCTGTCACCCGCGGCGCACCGCGCCACCGTGGAACGACGGGAGCGCGCTCAGAACGCCGGCATCATTGTCGTGACTCACCTGCCGAGCGATATTCGCGACGATCCGGAACGTGTTCTCTCCGACCTGCGGTCCCGGTACCGACAGGCGCTCGCGCGTCCGCGCCCCCACGTCACCGTCGACCCGTCCTACCGCCGATCGGGCTGATACACCCAAATCATGTGGTCTCCGGTTTCGGCCGCAGCGGCCAAAGCTCGCGGCTCGATCCTGTCGAGGACGAAACCCAGCCGCCGCGGAACGGCTCGACTCCTCGAATTGGCTGCATCACAATGAATTTCGACGCGATCGACGTCGGCGAGTTTCAATGCCTCTTGCGTGAGGGTCGCGGTGGCTTCCGAGATGATGCCGTCACCCTCGGCTGCACTGTCGAGCCAGTACCCGATTTCGATCCCACCCGGTCCGACTCGTCGGTGCAATGCAATCTTCCCCAGGAATGCGCTGGTGGATCGACCGAAAATCCCGTAGTCGTACATTTCGTCGGCGTCCCACAACTTCCGGCTTTCCGCGATGCGGACGATCTGCGCCGACCTGTTTGCAGCGTCCTCGGTGGCCCAACCGAGCCACGGCAGCAGGCGGACCCGATTTCGGTCGATCGCCTCGGCTATGACAACAGCATCGTCTGCCGTCTCGCGTCGAACCACGAGACGGTCGGTGACAATCCGAACGGGAGGTTTGCTGACCATTGCGACAGTCTGACTCCCTGCTACTGCCGATTCCACTGGTTTTCGGTGCCCTCCGACCCACGTGCAGTCCACTCGATGTGCCATTGACGGTCGAAAGGGCCACCGGATGTCACATTGAGTGGTCAGACGGTAGTGGTGTCAGACGGTAGTGGTGTCAGACGGTAGTGGTCAGCCGGGAGTGGTCAGACGGTAGAGGTCTGGCGGTGGGGTGGGCGATGCTTGGGGGAGAGGAAGTAAAACGATCAGGAAGCTGACCACGATCTCCAGGACAGTTTGTCGATGACGATGACCGGCCCCTCGGGTCGGTTGTTCTTGTATTGGCTGTATTTCGCGACGAGGGTGTCGGTACCGACTGTGCCTTCGGCGCTTCCCGCGTCGACGATGCGGGCGTTGCCGTCGGCGCGGATCCACCAGAGTTGGGACCAGTCGTCGGAGTAGTGGTCGGCGATGAGGCTGACGGCGGGATCGGCGTGGATGTTGTCGAGTCGCTGCAGTTTCTGGGTGGTTTTGGGTTTCCAGTCGATGGCTGTGTAGATGTGATCGCCGGTGGGCGCGACAGCGAAGACGATGGGGACCAGGTGTGGGGTGCCGTTGGGGTTGATGGTGGAGAGTTGGGCGCGGGGTGCGTCGGTGAAGCGTTGAATTTCGTTGTCTATCTTCACGTTCGGTTCCTCATGCGGATTCGCTGTGGCTGCTGTGTCGGGTGATGTATTGCTCCAGTTCGGCGACGGGCATGGGTCGTCCGAGGAGGTGTCCTTGGCCGAAGGTTACGCCCATGTCGGTGCAGATTCGGAGTTGTTCGGTGGTCTCGATGCCTTCGATGACGGTGTCTTTGCCGAGGGTGGTGGTGACGTCGACGAGGGCGGTGCAGAGGGTGGTCATGGCGCGGCGTCGGTGCAGGTTGGTGCTGTCGAGGTGTTGGGTGAGGGATCTGTCGATTTTGAGGATGTCGACGGGCAGGGTGGCGAGTCGTTCGAGGGAGGAGAAGCCGGAGCCGAAGTCGTCGATGGCGATGAGGACGCCGTGGCGTTGGACGTCGCGGAGTTGGTAGTGCACGGCGTCGAGGTCGTGCAGCGTCTGCGATTCGGCGAGTTCGAGTGCGAGTCGACCGCGTTCGATGCCGTGGGTGTCGACGATGTCGATGACGTCGGTGGCCAGGGTTCCTGCGGCGAAGTGCGCGGGGCTGACGTTGACACCGACCTGGAGCATGATCGCTCGGGATTGCCAGTCGGCGATGGTTGCCGCGACGTCGGTGAGAATCCACATGCTCAGGGGGATTATCAGGTCGTTGTCTTCGGCGAGGGGGATGAAGGCGTCGGGCATCAGAAGTCCGAGTTCGGGGTGGTTCCAGCGAACGAGGGCTTCGGCTCCGACCACGGCTCCGGTCGCGAGTTCGACGATGGGTTGGTAGACCATGGTGAGCTCGCGCGCGGTCATGGCGACTCCGCGCAGTCGTTCGAGGAGCTCGAGCCGAGTGCGGTTGGTGTGGTGCAGCTCGTCGGTGAAGATGTGATGCCGGTTGCGGCCGGTGGCTTTGGCGGCGTGCATCGCGGCGGTCGCGTTGTGCACCAGCTGGGTGGCGCGATCGGTGCTCCCGGTGGTGGACGCGACACCGACGCTGGCGGTGAGGGTGAGTTGACGGCCGCCGAGCTCGAAGGGGGGCTCGAAGATGCTGGCGAATCCCGCGGCCATCGCTCGGGCTGCCAGGGAATGGCAGCCGTAGGCGACGATGACGAATTCGTCCCCGGTGAGTCGGCCGATGGTGTCGCCGGGTCGAGTCGATGCGGTGAGTCGGTCGGCGACCATGCACAGCAGCTCGTCGCCCTGGGCCGGTCCGAGCGCGTCGTTGAATTCACGGAAGCCGTCGATGTCGACGAGGAGGACGCTGAAGTGCTGGTCAGGGCCTAGGTCGACCAGCGCGGCGGTGATGGTGGCCAGGATTTCGTCCCGGTTCGCAAGCCCGGTGAGGGCGTCGAGCGTCGGGTTGGGGTCGGCACGGCGGAGCGGCGTGTCGTGTTCTCGACTCACAGTGCCCCCTAGTAGCCGGACGGCCACCGGCGATACTAGCCGAAGAGTTTGCTTAACGCCTATAAACGGGGAGCACGCCCTTTTTACTGGCCCTCACGCAGCGTGCCCGTCGACCCTCGCGTCTCGATGTTCCACACCGCGGCGTCGACGGCGTCGCTGAGACCGAGCACCCACCGGGCCGCCGATCGGCCCTGGTCGAACAACGATTGCGCGACGGTGGTCAAGTGGGCCGCCGCCGCTGCAGGGGAGTCGTCCCATCCGGTCAGTGCGACGTGGTCGGGAATGTCGATACCGGCACCCGTCGCCGCGTCGAGTGCGCCGAAGGCGAGTTCGTCGCTCATCGCGAACATCACATCGACGACGTTGTCGCGCAACAACAGTCGTGCTGCCCGTGTGCCCTCTTCGCGCGAATTGTGGGTGGTGAACAGCGTCGGTACCGTCGACCACTCGATTCCTCGACGCACGCACGCATCGCGGTAGCCCTCGAGTCGTGCGCGGGTCACCGGCATCGAGATGCCCGACGCGTCGGCGCCGTGCACCACCGTCGATTCGCGTCGCGAATCGGGTCGCAGTGCAACTATCGCGGGCCGACGCCGATTGCGCAGAGCAATGGTGGCGATCGCGTCGGCGGCCGCGCGGTCGTCGATTCCGATGGAGTGCAATCCCGGATGCTGAGGGCCGCCCTGGACGCAGGTGGGTCGACCGGTGCCGACGAGCACGTCGAGGACGGGGTCGTCGACGCCGGTGGTCCAGACGACATAGCCGTCGACCTGCGCGTCGCGAATTCTCGCAATATCGCTGTCGCGGTGCAGGTTCGGCAACATCACCAGCGCGGTGTCGGCGTCGAGACACGCGTCGGCGATGCCCGAGAGGAACCGTCGGGCCTGGGGATCCTCGAAGGCGTAGGTGAGTTTTTCACCGAGTACGACGCCGACGCTGTTGTGCTTTCCGCTGCGGAGCGAGCGTGCCGCACGGTTGGGACCTGCGTATCCGAGGGCCGCCGCCGCTGCGTGGACGCGGTCTCGGGTGGCAGGCGAGACGCGGTCGGGTTGGTTGTAGGTGTACGAGACGCTCATCGTGGAGACTCCCGCAGACGCCGCGACGTCGGCCATCGTCACCCGATTGTTCACGGGGTCACCTTAGCGTGCGTCGACGTCCTGTGTAACGATACACAGCATGTCGTCGCCCCTCCCCAAGCTGCTGGTCCTCGGTGCAGCCGCCTTCATCTATGTCACGGCCGAAACGTTGCCCGTGGGTCTGCTTCCGGAGATCTCGGGCGATCTCGGCGTCGGCGAATCCGCTGTCGGTCTGCTGCTGACCTTCTACGCATACGGCGTCGCCGTCATGACCATGCCGTTGATCAGGTTCGTACGCGACTGGCCGCGGCGACGGGTCGTCGTCATCACCGTTGCAGCACTGGCCCTTTCGCAACTGCTGTCCGCGGTGTCCGTCGGGTACCCGATGCTGGTGCTGTCGAGGATGCTGTGCGCGGCCACCCACGGAGTCTTCTGGGCCGTGGTCGCACCCGTCGCGGCGTCACTCGCACTTCCCGGTAAGCAAGGAAAAGCGATCGCCACGGTGTACGCCGGCACCTCGTTGGCGTTGGTCGCCGGAAATCCGATCACCGCGGCCATGGGTCAGTGGTTCGGGTGGCGCACTGCTGCAACGATTCTCGGTGTCGTCGCCGCCGCTATCGCGGTGGCGCTCTACTTCGTCCTCCCCGCACTACCGGTCACCCGGGCAGCTGCGGGCAACAAGAAATCACCGCGCGTGCTCGACGGCACCCTGGCGATCCTGTGTGGAGTGACGTTCCTGGCCGTCCTCGGCCATTTCGCCGCGTACACGTACTTCTCGCTTATCGTCGATCGCGCAATCGGTTCGGCCGGAACCACTTTGACGCTGATGCTGATGCTCTACGGTTTGTTCGGAGTCGTCGGTATCTGGGTGATCGGCAGAACGTACGACCGTTGGCCGCGGCCCTCCACCATCGCAGCTCTGGGTGCCGTCGCGGCCGCGACGGCGATCCTGTGGGGCACCCTCAGCGCAGCACCGGGCAGCCTGGCCGTCCTTGCTGTCGGGGCGATCGCGTTGTGGGGTCTGGCCTTCACCACACTGCCGGTCTGCATCCAGTCCGCCGTGGTTCGGGCCGCCCCTGCCGACGCCGACAAGGCGTCGGCGATCTACGTCGTCGCCTTCCAACTGGCCATTGCCACCGGGGCCCTGGTGGGAGGCGTCGTCGTCGACGCCAGAGGCATCGGGGCGGTGACCGCTGCGGCGACGATCCTGGTGGCTGTGGCACTCACAGTCGTAGTGGTCGCGCGCGGAGCCTTTCCGAGCTCGTATCCGTCGGTACCGGTCTCGACGCCGGCGCACTGACCTCTCGGCGCTCTCGCGCGATAGGGTCAGCACGCGACGAACGAGGGAATCCGGTGCAACTCCGGAGCTGGCGCGCAACGGTGACGGGTGAGAGCTCGAAGTCCGAATGCTCGGACGTCGTGATCGAACCCCACCCGCGGCTCCGCGACACGAGCCCCAAGCAGGAAGCTCTTCGATGCGTACCTCTCTCGCCGCACTAGGCGCTGTCTCCATCCTTCTGGTCTCCGGTTGTTCGACCGCGTCGACCCCCGACGCGTCCACCGACACCTCCGGGAACTATCCCCTGACCATCGAGAACTGCGGACGCGACGTCGTCGTCGACGCACCACCGCAACGGGCGGTGTCGTTGAACCAAAGCTCGACGGAAATACTGCTCTCGCTCGGCCTCGCAGACCGGATGGTGGGCACCGCCACCTGGACCGACCCGGTCCGCTCGAACCTCGAATCCGAGAACGCCAGGGTGCCGAGGCTCGCAGACAACAAGCCATCGCTCGAGGTCGTGTTGGATACCGAGCCCGACTTCGTGACCGCGTCCTTCGGCGGCACCCTCGGACCCGGGGGAGTCGCAGATCGGAGCAGGTTCGAGCAACTCGGCGTCCCGAACTACCTCTCGCCCACCGACTGTCAGGGCAAGACGGACGAGAGCGTCAATTCCGACGGTGCTCGCACGGAGCCGCTGGTGATCGACACCGTCTATCGGGAGATTCGTGATCTCGCGGCGGTCTTCGACGTACGAGACCGTGGCGAGCGCCTGGTCGCCGAACTGCAGGATCGGTTCGAGAAGGCCTCCGGTTCGGTCGACGCGTCAGGTGTGTCGTTGGCCTACTGGTTCGCCGACACCGATACGCCGTACATGGCCGGTTGCTGCGGATCGTCGGGCATCATCACCGACTCCGTCGGCGCCGAGAACATCTATGCCGACACCACCGACGAATGGCCACAAGTCAATTGGGAGAGTGTGCTCGATCGCAACCCGACTGCACTGGTGCTCGCAGATCTGAGTCGACGCAGTATCGCCGGGGACGCCCTGGACAGCAAGATCGGCTTCCTGGAGTCGAACTCGGTCACGAACCGAATGCCCGCCGTCGAGAACAAGCGGTACATCGTTGTCAACGGTGCCGATCTGAACCCGTCCATTCGGACGATCGACGGTGTCGAGAAAGTCGCGGCCGCCCTGCAGGATTGGGGAATGGCGTCGCGATGAGCCGCACCGATCGCGGGGTGCTCGTCCCACTGCTGCTCGCAGGATCGGCGTTGTTGGTGCTCTCGATCGGCGTCGCCGTCACCATTGGACCCGCGAACGTGTCGGTGCCCGACGTGTATCGAGTGATATCGACGCACATGGGTATCGGGAGTTCGGGAGTCAGTCGCATCCAGGACGGAATCGTCTGGGAGCTGCGCCTGCCCCGGACCTTGCTGGCCGCCGTGTGCGGCGCGGGTCTCGCGCTGTGCGGGGCGATCATGCAATCACTGCTGCGTAACCCCCTCGCCGATCCCTTCGTCCTGGGCATTTCGTCCGGTGCATCCACCGGAGCGGTCCTCGTCGCGGTTCTCGGCGTCGGCGGTGGCGCTTTGTCCTTGTCCACAGGGGCATTCGCCGGTGCGCTGCTCTCGTTCGTCCTGGTGATGCTGCTGGCCGCAGGCGCAGGTGGCGGAAACGACCGCGTGGTGCTGGCCGGGGTCGCGGGGACGCAGCTGTTCTCGGCCTTGACGTCGTTCATCGTCATTTCCTCGGCCGACGCCGAACAGACACGCGGCGTGCTGTTCTGGCTCCTCGGATCGCTGAGCGGTGCCGACTGGACGGACGTGGCGCTGTGCGGATCGGTTGCGCTGCTCGGAATGGTGGTGTGTCTGTTCAACACCTCGGCCCTCGACGCCTTCACATTCGGGCACGACGCGGCCGCGTCCCTCGGCGTACCGGTCAAGTGGGTGCGAATCCTGTTGCTGATCATCACCGCACTGATCACGGCCTCGCTTGTCAGCGCCGCCGGAGCCATCGGGTTCGTGGGTCTCGTTCTGCCGCACGCCGCACGTTTTCTCGTCGGCGCACGGCATCGACGACTGCTTCCGACGACGGTGGTCATCGGCGCGATCTTCATGGTGTGGGTCGACACCATCGCCCGAACGCTGTTCGCGCCGCAGGAAATACCCGTCGGAGTGGTGACCGCACTCATCGGCGTGCCGGCATTCGCGCTCATTCTGTTTAGACTCAGGAGATCCCGATGACGTTGCACGTGAACAATATTCGTTGGACACGCGGCGGGAACCCGATTCTCGACGGCATCAGCTTCGCGCCGGAACCGGGCGAAACCATCGGGCTCATCGGCCCGAACGGATCCGGCAAATCGTCGCTACTACGAATCCTCGCCGGCATCGTGGCACCCGACAGCGGCGACGTGCTGCTCGACGGAAAGAACCTGCGCACCCAACGTCGTCGCAGCATCGCCCGCCGCGTAGCGATGGTCGACCAACACTCCGACACCGACGTCGACATCACCGTCCGCGACGTCGTACGCCTGGGCCGCATCCCCCACCACGGCATCCTCGGCGGAGACACAGCCGCCGACGACGCCGCGATCGAACAGGCACTCACCGACACGGCCATGGCGTCGAAAGCCACCCGACGCTGGCACACCCTCTCCGGCGGAGAGCGCCAACGCGCCCAGATCGCACGGGCCCTCGCTCAACAACCCACCGAACTACTGCTCGACGAGCCGACCAACCACCTCGACATCCAACACCAACTCGACATCCTCACCCTCGTCGCAGGCCTACCCCTGAGCAGTTACATCGCCCTCCACGACCTCAACCTCGCCGCCATGTTCTGCAACCGCATCATCGTCCTGAACAACGGCAGCATCGTGGCATCGGGAACCCCACACGAAGTGATCACCGAACACCTGGTGCGCGAGGTGTACAACGTGCACGCGAGCGTCTCGCATACCGACGACTACCCCCAGGTGACCTATCGCCGCCCCCGCCCGACCGCCCCCGGAGTCCACTCGATGTGACATTGACCCCCGAAAAGGCCACTAGATGTCACATTGAGTACCGGGGTGAAGGGGCAAAACTGGGGGGAGGGGAGACCGAATCTAAAGTTGGCGCAATTTCCGCTCGAATGCGTCGATGCGTGTGGTGTCCTCGAAGAAGTCCTCTTGCGAGACGATTTTGCCCCAGCTGGTGCGGACAAGGAGCACCGTTCGGTTGCTGTACAACTCGGTGCCGTCGGCTGCGTGTGCTTGGTCGTCGAAGCGGACGAGGAGGGTCATGCGCCAGGGGGCTCCGCCGCTGTAGATTTCCGTGACCTGCCCGCGGATGCCGGCGGCGACGAAGTCCTGGAAGAACTTTTCGATTGCCGGTCGTCCGCGGTGGGTGCCCGACCATCGGCTGTCACCGTCGGCGAATTTGAGCACCGCGTCTCGGTGGAACGACGAGAGCAGTGGGCGATAGTTTCCGTTGTTGAGCGCCTCGATGTCTCGCTGCAACTTGAGGGTCAGCACTCGCATCAGCAGAAGCTTGCATGCGAAGGCCGTCGAGATGCCGGCCAGAAATCTCAGTTGCATGGCTATACGTTTGCTTACCGTTCACCGACGTGTCAATCGAGTGGGACGTTTCGAGACCCGGCTTCACCCAGGTCGGTGGTGGTGCTGTTCACCATCTTTTCGAGTTCGCAGCCCGGCCGATACCGTCGATGACGACTCACACCGATTGTGTACTTCGCTTCGGTTCACAGAACATCGCAGAGTGAAGGTTCCAAGCGTAGGCATGCTCTGCAAGGATGGACTGGTGAGGGGACGAACGTGAGCGCATGTCGTTCGTCGGTAGCGGTCCGGCCGAATCCCGGGGGGCCCAGATGGACTCCATAGCTGCGTTCTGGTGCCACGCAGATGACGGCGAGCCTGCTTTGATGCGGTCGGAGATGAATCAGTTGCTCTCGGCGACAAGGCTTTCCCGAGCACGGGCCCTGTTCGAACGTGCGTCGCTCGAGGATTTTCTGGGCGAAGAATCGGCTGCGATTCCGTTGTACGAGGCGGCGCTGTCGAGTGGGCTCGATTCCGTCACGAGAGCAAGGCCAGAATTCAGCTCGCCAGTTCGCTGCGTAATGTCGGGCGACTCGAGGACGCGTCGCGTGTGTTGGAAGACTTCGAGTTTTCCGACGAATTCTCCTCTGCGCGAGATGCATTCAATGCCCTGATCTTGTGGGATCTGGGCGATGGTGCTGGCGCGCTGCGGGCGGCACTGCAGGCAGCGAAGCCTGCGCTCGGCACATACCGTCGCGCAATCGGAACATATGCCGACGACCTCCGTACCGACAGGCCGAGGAACAACGGCACCGACGACCGTGTTGCCCACCATGATCGTGCCAGTTCGCTCGACGACCCCGAGGTGAAGCCATGACCAGCGGAGCATTCGATCCACACGACCTCCTCGAGCGCAGCCGACTCGGCGTACTCGCCACGATAAAAGCGAGCGGCCTGCCGCAACTGTCGCCGGTGACGCCGTTCTACGATCGCACCGAGCGAACAATCAAGATTTCGGTCACCGAAGGACGAGCGAAGACGGCAAATTTACGCCGAGACCCGCGCGCTGCACTCGAAGTGACCAGCGCCGACGGCAAGGCCTGGGCAACAGCAGAAGGAACCGTCACCCTCACCGGACCGGGAGCGAACCCGAACAGCCCCGAAATCGATGCGCTGGTCGACTACTACCGCGCCGCCGCCGGAGAGCACCCCGACTGGACCGAATACCGCGCCGCAATGGCCGCGGATCGCCGCGTACTGGTGACCATCGCCGTCGACCACGTCTACGGCGAAAGCCTCACCTGATCGCCTAGGCAGTCCACTCGATGTGCCATTGACCCCCGAAAAGGCCACTGAATGTGCCATTGAGTGCACTGGGGTCGGTGCATATCTGCCTCCGTCATGTGAGTTGGTAGACGTCCAGTTCGACGGAATTCGGTAAACGTTCACCGGTGGCCACGAAGAGTGTCCCGTTCATCCAGCTGAGGGAGTCGGCGGACGTCGACAGTCGGGGAAAGGTGCGAAAGTAGATTCGGTCGGCGGGAACCTGCTCGCCGCGTGTCAGTGCGTCGATGTCCTGTTCGCTGCCGGTGCGCATCCCGACGTTGTGGACCGAGATTCGTTCGCCTGCGTCGGTCTCGAGTGCATATCGGGCGTCGAGTTCGGTGACAGTGGCCGATCTGAGGACCTGGTGGTCGGCGCCGCCGGCCAGGACGCGTCCTCGTATCGCCGGCCCGTCAACGGTCCCACCGAGGATCGGCACGAGGCGTCGATGTCCGTCGCTGACCTGGCCGAGATCGATGGGCTCCCCGACCGTGACGGACAAGTGCGCGACGAACGTCAGATCGGGGCGCACGTCAGTTCGTTCGGTCTGCAAAGCCGTCGGGAAGATCGCCAGGTGCGTCGGACACGATGGTCTCGTCGTCGGCTCCGACGTTCTCGAAGAGCGTGATCGTGGCGAACTCGGGGACGACATAGATGGGGTAGGTCGGTCCGGCGTCGCGGTACGCACGCATTTCGTCGAGGTGATCGTTCTGGTAGAGGACCGTTTTGGTTCCGTCCAGTTCGATCCACTGCGGGAAGAAGATGGTTCCGTGCAGACGACGCTTTCCTGGGATGACGTTGACGACGACCGAGGTCCCGGTGGGCTCGTTCCACGAGATCTTGTAGACGTCGTCGTCGAGCTGGACGAGATCGACTTCCTGGTCCTTGACCCAGCGTCCGCCGACCATGCCGGTGTGAATTCGGTAGTCGATCGTGGTCGCGTTCTTCACATACATCTCGTACTGCCAGCTGTTGGCGTACGTGTAGATGAAGCGATGCCCGACGATGCCGCTCAGATCTTGGCTGGGGATGGGGTTCTCGACTGTGGTCATGGTCTTCATTTTGTCACAAAACTATGTTTGCGGCAAAACTATCTGTGCGATCATCGACGCATGGACTCCACCGCAACGGAATTGGGCCGACAGCTGGGGCCCCTGCGGCGATCACTGCTCCGGGCGACGCGGGATGTCGCGCAGCTGCCCGACATCGCCGACTCGCACATCGAGGTGATGCGAGCCCTCGCAGCAGAACCGTCCATGAGTCCGGGACGCCTTGCCACCCGCCTCAACCTGGCCCGATCCACCGTGAGCAACCTGATCAGAGCGATGGTCGACGCCGGCATGGTGGAAAGATCGATAACCGCCGGTGACCTTCGAGGGGCGACACTCACCGCATCGCCGAAAGCTGTGAAGCTCCTCGCCGAATACGACGCGGCGAGCTCCCAAGTACTCGCGGACGCATTGGACGAACTGAGTCGACACAACCGCGAAGCCATCGCCGCAGCTCTGCCGGCCTTGGCGGAAATCACCAGCATCCTCTCCCGCCGCAGCTCCTGATTCTCGGCGGCGCGCCCGCACCCACGCAGTCCACTCGATGTGCCATTGACCCCCGAAAAGGCCACCGAATGTCACATTGAGTACCGGGATGTCGTGCTAATGCTCCCTGTTTCGATCAGCGACGCGTGTTGATGTCGAGGACAAGCCGAGGAGTGCGCATCTGACCGACTGTCGACCACCAGCGGTGTACGGGATACGACAGTCGAACCACGAAGTAGTTGACGAATTCGACAACGGCGAACAGCCACACGACGAGCAGTGCGACGCCAATTCCGGCGCTCGACGGAAACCATACGACGACACCGATGAGCCCAGCCGCCAACAGTGGGACGTTTGCGACTCGACATACGCGATAGAACGCGCGAATGACCGGTGGCATCGGGTTGAGTTCGACCCAGGATCGCGCCATCAACCAGTAGATTCCCGCCTGCACGAGGACGGCGAGCAACGGGGTGAGAGCAGACCACATGGCCAGTGAGTCCTCTCTGCCGTCGAGCCGTGGTTCTGCCATGGTGAGCGCAATCGAAGCAAACACCGCTGCGGCGGACACCTCACCCAGGCCGAGCGACAGATACCGTCGCCGTAACTCGTTCCGGCGACCACTGGACATCACGCCAGATTAGTCATGAGTTGGCACCGACACCCCGCCCCCACAGTCCACTGGATGTGCCATTGACCCCCGAAAAGGCCACCGAATGTCACATTGAGTGACCAGGGCGGGCGGGGAGTCATTGGTTGCGGGCAACCGGGATCCAGAGTTCTCCGGCTCCCGATGACCAGTCGGGCGTGTTGTCGGTGACGGTCAGAATTTCCGGGCCGGGGGTGATGTGGAAGGGGTGGGAGGGGAACCACTCGCTGAATGCGTCGGCCCAGAGTTGTTGTAGTGCTGGGGCGAGTGCGGTGTCGCTGCGTGTTTCGAAGACCGCCCATGTCGATGCGGGGACGCTGAGGGAGTCCAGGTCGGCCGGTACGGGGGCTGTGGTGGCGACGGCGAAGTAGTAGTCGAAGAGACTGCCGTCGGTTCGGTCGGCCTCGAAGCCATCGCTGACGAAGAGGATGTGGGGGAGTTCGGGCAGGTCGGCGTGTCGGCGGAGTCGTTCGCCGAATCCGGTGGGCAGGGTCTGGTGGAACTGGGTCATGGCGGTGTTCTCGCCGTGGAATGTGAGGGGGATTCGCGTCGATTTGCCGATGATGTGGAATGCGGGCAGTTCGGTGATGCGGTAGTCCATGGTGCTCTTTCCTTCGATGGTCAGGTGAAATGCCAAGGGTGGTCTGGAGCGGAGGGTGGTCCCTGGCTTGCGGGCGTGGGATGGTGTGACCCCGTGCATGTCTCGGAATGCGCGAGTGAATGCGTCACCGCTGTAGCCGTACTTGGTCGCGACGTCGAGCACCCCGTTGCCGGCGAGAATGTCTGCGGCTGCCAACGACATTCGCCGTTGTCGGATGTACGCCGACAGTGGGATTCCGGCCAGTGCGGAGAACACGCGTCGAAAGTGATAGTCGGACGTGAGGGTGATGCGAGCAAGCTGTGCCGGGTCGATGTCGTGGTCGAGGTTGTCCTCGATGTAGTCCAGTGCTGCATTCCATCGTTCGAGCATGTGCCGGTGGCCTTTCCTTCGTTCTGGTGACAACGATAGGGAGGCGGAGGCACGGTTGGCTCGACTTTTCGAGCCCGGCTGGGTCGGGCTCAGATGGTGCGCACAGCCGATGTCGTCGTCGAGGTGGCAGGAGAGCTGGGTGCGACTCCGGCCCAGGTGGCGTTGGCATGGACGCTGCTGCATCCCGCCGTCGTCAGTTCGTTGATCGGTGTGCGGACGGCAGAACAGTTGCAGCACAACATCGGTGCCCTCGATGTCGTTTTCGACGAGTCGCAGTTGGCTCGGCTGCATTCGGTCAGCGCCATCGACATGGGCTTTCCGCACGAATTCCTGGCGCGTCCGATGGTCCGCGGGGTCACGAGCGGGCGAACATCGGTGCGCCCACGTCCGCCGCGGTCCTGGTGATCGGACCTGGTGAGCAGTCGAATCAGGACGACGGTGATCGACGATAGGTCAACGGATCACCGTCCTGCACGACCGTGAAACCTGCTTTTTCCAGCACTCGGCGCGACGCGGCATTGCCGCGTGCGACTGTCGCAACCGACGCGAGGTTGCCCACGGTCTCGCGGACCTGGCCCAGCATGTGCCCAGCACAGCCGCGTCCCCAGTGGTCCGGATGCACCCAATAGCCCACCTCGACATGATCGGATCGACGGATGAGGCTCAACAGTCCGACCGGCACCACGTCCTCGTCGACGCCGATCGACCACATCGGCAGGTCGGGTGTGTCGAGGTCCGTCGTCGCCAGTGCTCGGCTGAATCGACGGTCGAAATATGTTCTTGTCCAGGGTTTTCCGTCGCCCACCCACCGCATGACGGAGGCGTCCGAGGCCATCGAGTACAGGAATTCGGCATCGGTGGCAGTTGCCCGCCGTAGCCGGGTCGACGTCACAACCGCCGACCATCGATCGGTCGAGGGTCGGCCAACCGCAGTACGATGCTCATGACCTGCAGACGATAGAGGCATCCGGATCCGACCGCCACCGAATACCCAAGGGAGCCCGATGAACCTGGCCGACTACGACGTCTTGAGCTTCGATTGCTACGGAACGCTGATCGATTGGGAGTCGGGGATCGGCGACGTGCTCGGCGCATGGGCTGCGGATGCAGGATCGCCGATGTCCGAAGACGAATTGCTCGCCGCCTATGCCCCCAACGAAGCACAGGCGCAGCAGGATTCACCGTCGATGCTCTATCCCGACATCCTGGCCGACGCATTCGGACGAACAGGCGACGCGCTCGGTATTCCGGTCACCCCGGAATGGTCAGGCAGACTCGCCGGTTCCGTTCCGGACTGGCCGGCCTTTCCGGACTCGGCGGACGCACTGGTATCACTCGCCGAGCACTACAAGCTGGTGATTCTGTCCAACGTGCACCGCGCGGGTTTTGCCGGTAGCAACCGTCGGCTCGGCGTTGAATTCGATGCCATCGTCACAGCCGAGGATGTGCACGCATACAAGCCGGCGGACAACCATTTCGATGCGCTCGACGCGATCCTCGACGACTTCGGTGTGCCCAAATCACGTCTCCTGCACGTGGCACAGAGTCTGTTCCACGATCACGTCCCGGCGCGGCGTCACGGCCTTGCGTCGGTGTGGATCGATCGCAGACACGATCGGCCAGGGTGGGGCGCAACACCGGAGCCGAACGGCGACTACGGTTTTGCGGTGCAGTTCCCGAGCATGGCAGAGTTCGCCGACGCAGCCCGCGGGACGCACGGCAATGCGTAGGTTGAGCACCCTGGTCGGGTTGTGTCTCGGATTGATCGGTTCGCTCGGATACTTGCTGTGGGAGATCAGGCCGCGACGGGTCAACTACGCGTTCGTCGTGGACAGTTCGAGTTACATCCGCTCGTTGGGAATCACCTACACAACGGCGTTCGTTGTCTTCGGCCTACCCATCCTCGGCGCTGTTCTCGGCCTCGTTGTCGGTGTTCTGTTCACCAGAAAGCGACGCTGACGCTGTCGTTTCCGGGCGACTGCCCTACCAGTGCCATGCGTCGCCGCCGACGTTCTCGATGGTTCGTTGCAGGACGCGGATGGTGGTCGCGAAGTCGTCCTGACTGATTCCCTGCATGCGTTCGTCCTGCAGCATTCGTTGAATGTCCACGCCGCGGGCAAATCGTTGCTGACCTTCCGGTGTGAACTTCAGGCGTGAATCGGATTCGATGATCAAACCCTTCTCGGTAGCGGAGTCGATTGCGTCGACGATCGCTTCGGGCGTGTCGTTGTGTCCGATCGTGTCGATCGTCTTCGCTCGATCGGCACCAGCGGGATGCAGTGAAATCTGATGCAGGAGCCACCATTCGGCCTGGGTGATGCCGATGTCGCGGAGCACTCCGCGCGTTCGAGCGCGGACGGCCTCCCCGGCGCGGACGGTCCAGAAGCCGATGGGTTGCTTGTCGGGTGGTTGCATGGGGCGCTGTGTCGTCATGCATCGAACGGTAGAACCTGAACAATGCTTCAGGTCAAGAGACCGACTGGCCGGTAGAGTCTCGCGCGTGGACAGACCATCCGGCAGAGCGCTCGTCGCAGTGCTCGCCGGCGTCGGTGCGGCCACAGGGGCTGCGGCCGCAGTGGTGTGGCACGTTGCGATCACCGAACCGCCGGACACTCCTGGGACGGCACATCTGCGACCGAGCTGGTTCCCTGTGTCGCTGTATCTCGTTGCCGCCGGAGTGGCTCTGGCTCTGGTGGTGGCGTGGTTTCTCGTCGATTCCGGAATGCGCGTCGTCAGAGACCGTCAGTACAGTTCCGCCCACCTGTTCACGTTGCTGATCGTCGTCGGTGCCGCGCTGGGAGCGGGCAGCGCCTTCGCGTGGACGCACTGGCCGCCACATCAATCGGAAAGTGCTCCGGATCCGGCAGCGATGTGGGCACGATCCATCGTTATCCTCGGTGGCACCGCCGAGTCACCGGAGTCGCCGTTCGGGATCGCAACCGGGGGTCTGTCCGGCGTCAGTATTCAGGACGATGAGGGTTACGTCGGAAATCTCTACAGTTCTGATGCTGCTGTCGACGACGCGTCATCGTCGTCGTTCACCCCGATCATCGGCAGTCCATGGACGGTGTTTCCGGTCGGCGGTGCCGTGCTGGCCGCGGTGGCGGCATGGACGTTGTCCCTGAGGGATTTTCGGTTGACTGCGGTGTCACGATCGGACCCGGATGCGCTCTAGCGAGCCCTACTCGTCCGTGCGTAGTTCGTCGACCAACGTGAACAGCCTGCCCAGGTAGTCGCTGTGAAAGACCTCGGTGGCGCGGATCTTTGCGTTTCCGTCGAGTCCGAACTGAAGGTTGACGAGTTCGACTCCGATGGCGACGCGTCGAGCATCGAGGGTCTCGAGTTCGGCGGCGAGAGCATCGACCTTGGCCAGCGGAGACAGTTCGTCGGTCATATCGGAATCGTAGAGGTCAGCCGACGGCCGCGAGGAATTCGCTGTAGAACAATCCGAGCCCCAGCGCCGACGCGATGGCCGCGAACAGCCACAGTCGGATGATGACCGTTGTTTCGGCCCAGCCACCCAACTCGAAGTGATGGTGGATCGGTGCCATCCGGAACGGCCGCTTGCCGGTGGACTTGAAGGACGCGACCTGGATGACCACCGACGCGCTCTCGGCGACGAAGAGGGCTCCGAAGACAACCGCGATCAGCTCGGTCTTGCTGACGACCGACAGGCCGGCGAGCAGACCACCGAGTGCCAGGGAGCCGGTGTCGCCCATGAAGATCTTGGCCGGTGCTGCGTTCCACCACAGGAATCCGATGCATGCTCCCGCGGCCGCCGCGCACACGACAGCGAGGTCGAGGGGATCACGCACTTGGTAGCACCCGGCCACCGAATTGGTGGCGCACGATTGCCGGTACTGCCAGAACGTCATCACCGTGTAGGCGCCGAGGACGAGGGTCATCGAGCCCGCCGCCAACCCGTCGAGCCCGTCGGTGAGGTTGACGGCATTGGACCAGGCAACGACGAGGAACACACAGAACAGCACGAAGACGATCGGAGCCATCGTGAAGAACGTCGACTGACGCACCAGTGACAGTTCGACGTTGCCCGGCGTCAGCCCGTTGCCGTTGCGAAACTGCAGTGCCAGAACCGCGAAGATCACTGCGGCACTGATCTGCCCGACGTACTTTCCGGTGGCTTTGAGGCCGAGGCTTCGCTTCATCCGGAGCTTGATGTAGTCGTCGAGGAAACCGACGATGCCGAGGGCGGTCGCGAGACCGAGAATCAACAGCGCCGATGCCGACGGCCCGTCGCCTCCCATCGCCACGAGGTGGGAACCGAGGTAACCGGCCCACAGACCCACGATGATCGCGACGCCGCCCATCGTCGGAGTTCCTCGCTTGGCTTGGTGGCTCGCCGGGCCTTCGACGCGAATCTCCTGGCCGAAGCCCTGTCGGGTGAACAGCGCGATGAGAAATGGCGTCAACAGAATCGAGACCGCCAATGCGATTCCACCGGCGACGAGAATGTTGATCATGCGTTGAAGCCCACTCTTCCTCTGTGCTGCGGTTGCCCACCGGGTGCTACCGAGCACCGCGGGATACTGTGCCAAACGAATCGGCAAAAGTCGCATTGCGTGACGAAGGTGTTACTCACAGTTGATACGTACCGGGAGAGACACCGACCAGTTCGGTGAACTCGCGGGTGAAATGCGCCTGGTCGAACCAGCCGTACCGCGCAGCCAGTTCCGCCAGCGACCCGGTGTATCCGTTGTCGAGATCACTGAGGGCGTCGTGAATCCGATATCGGCCCAGAACCCACTTGGGCGTCGCACCGACATAACGCTCGAACAACCGCTGCAGCCGACGAGTCCCGATGCCACATCTGTCCTCCACCTGGCCGACGCGTATCAGCGTCCGATCACCGAGCATCGTGCCGATGACATCCAAGACGATCTCGTACTCCGGCTCGACATCGCGGGCGTAGGGCGCGAGAACCGCGTCGACGACGGTTCGGCAGTGGTCGGCATCGTGCTGTGCGTCCAGTTGCGTCAACGCGGCGACGGTCTCCGATCGAAAGGGGGTGGGCGTAGCTACTGGGACGTCGCGCAGAGTTCGGGCCACGGTTCCGGTGAAGCTCGCGTAGCCGCCGGGTCGGAACTTGACGCCGAACACCCACCCGGACTCGGCGAGTTCGACGTCGAACCGTCGGGTCAGCACTCCGGTCACGACCACCGGCTCGGTGACGCCGGCGCGGGTCCAGCCGTGCTCGACGCTGAGCGTGCATGCCGGGTGGGGCAGGGTCGAGCTGCGATACGAGGTGCCCGACGGCAGATCCCACCGAAGTTGCCAGTAGTTCTCGACCCACGGTTCCAACGACGCCGCACACGGCAGCCGGACCAGGTCGACGTACTGCGCCAGCTGATCCGGCCGCAGGACACCGGCGTGGGTGGCTGTCGCATTTTTCCTATCCGGCACGGGCGTCAGTGTAGGAGTCTGGTCCGACACCTTCGAGAAACGATCGACGCTGTCGAGGAGAAACACCATGAACGATGCACCCGTGGCAACCCTGAAGATGGTCACGCTGGACTGCGGAGATCCCGAGGCCAGCGCGACGTTCTGGTCTGCGCTGCTCGGCTGGACCGTCGTCCACGCGGAGAAGGATTACGCGATGCTGCAGGGGCCCTCCAGCGCGCTCGGATTCGGACGCGTGGAGAATTATCAGCGGCCGGAGTGGCCGAACACCAAGGGCAGCAAACAGTTTCACTTCGATCTCGCGGTCGACGATCTGGATGCGGCCGCGAAAGCCGCAGTGCAGTTGGGTGCAACTGTGCCCGACGAGCAACCGGGTGAGACCTGGCGTGTGCTGTTGGATCCGGCCGGGCATCCGTTCTGCCTGACAAATGCCGCGAACTGGGGCTGACGTGGCTAGCCTTGTCCGGGTGAAACCACGTCTGGCAGGAATCGAAATCGTCGTCGCCGATATGGCAGTTGCATTGGCGTTCTACCGCGTTCTGGGACTGGACATTCCGGCCCAGGCCGACGCCGAGCAACATGTGGAGGTCGACCTCGGTGGGGTTCGGTTGTTGTTCGACCTACCCTCGACGATCACCTCGTTCGATCCGACGTGGACCGAGCCCAGCGGCGGCCACCGCGTCGCGCTGGCATTCGACTGCGGCACGGCCGCCGGAGTGGACGCCGCGTGGGCGGCGGTGACCGACGCGGGGTACACAGGGCACCTGCAGCCGTGGGATGCGTTCTGGGGGCAGCGTTATGCCGTCGTGCACGATCCCGACGGCACCACCGTCGATCTGTACGCGAACGTGTGACCGGTCAGCTCACCGGAGCGATGATCTGAATCAGGTTGCCGCAGGTGTCGTCGAACACGGCGGTGATCACCGGGCCCATCTCGGTGGGCTCCTGAGTGAACCTGACACCCAGTCCGACAAGCCGATCGTGTTCGGCGGCAACGTCTTCGACGGCGAACTGCGTGAACGGAATGCCGTCGGTGAACAGTGCCGTCTTGAACGGGCCGGTTGCCGGATGACCGCTGGGCTCGAGCAGTAGCTCGGTGCCCTCCGACTCCTGAGGAGATACGACCGTGAGCCAGCGATCTGTTCCGCCCATGGGAATGTCGTGCTTGACCACGAAGCCCAGTACGTCGGTGTAGAACGCGAGTGCCTTGTCTTGATCGTCGACGAACACACTGGTGATGTTGATTCTCATTGCGGCCCCTCGCCTGTGGGCCCGCCGGTCAGTTCGACGGCGACGTCGAGGTGGCCGAGATGGCGGGCGTATTCCTGCAGTACATGAAAGCAGATCCAGATCAGGGTGGGCTGTTCTTCGGTGAATCGTCCGCCGAGTGCTGCCACGTCCTCCATGCGATGAGACCGCAGCACCTGCTCGGTCAGTCGAGCGCCGTCGTCGAGGCGAGCGAGCAATGCCGCCCCCGACACGTCGTTCGGCACATGCCAGGAGCCGTCCTTCTTGTCCCCCCACGGATCGTCGACGGCGCGCCCGAGAAACCCCCAGACGAACCAGCGCTGCTCCATGTACACAAGATGGATGAGCATCTCGAGGGGAGTCCACTGCGACGGCACAGCCGACGTGGCCAGCGCGTCGTCGCTCAACGCGGTGATCCGCCGGGCGAGCTCACCGCGGTGGAAGCGCAGGTACTCGACGAACAGGTCGGCGGGATCGGACAAGGAGGAATCGGGCTCCGAGAACGTCGTCAGCTGTGCCATGGGTCCTTCGTATCGGGTGGTGGGCTGCGTGTCCATTCTGTGCATCCGAAATCGGAATGAGGGCCGCGATCGAGAATTGTGGACACTCAGCTCACTGCTCGCGCTCCGTCGGCGCGGCAGACTCAGCCGAACAACAACAGCGCGGTCAGGGTGAGCATCATGATTCCGATACCGAGATCGAGGACCCGCCACGCCATCGGCCGCGCGAACAGGGGGCTGAGCACGCGCGATCCGTATCCGAGAGCGGTGAACCAGAGCACGCTGCCCAGCACGGCACCGAGGGCGAACCACCACCGAAGCTCGCCCGGCTGTCGGTTACCGATGGACCCGAGAAACACGACGGTATCGAGGTAGACGTGGGGGTTGAGCCACGTCAACGCGAAACACGTTGCGACAGCGGCGATCAGCGAGCCCCCGCCGCCGCCGTCGGTGGTCATCGCCGCTGGGGTGCGGGCGCGGTTCAGCGCCATCACTCCGTAGACGAAGAGGAACAGCGCTCCGAGCACGGTGACGACGCGTAACGCCAGCGGAAACCGGTCCACGAGCACGCCGATGCCCGCCACCCCGGCGACGATCAGCACGGCGTCGGACAGCGCGCACACCGCAACCACCGGCAGCACATGCGTGCGTTGCAGGCCCTTACGCAGGACGAACGCGTTCTGCGCACCGATGGCGACGATGAGGGACAGGCCGACTCCCAGTCCGGTCAACGTCGATTGTGCTGCGGCAAGAGAGGTCATGCTGTTCACGCTAGGAGCCGGCCAGCATTAGAGCCAGCGAATGTTTTTCACCATCGGTAAGTGTAGCTTCATATCGTGGAGATCGAGCAGCTCAGAGCGTTGAAAGCAGTAGTCGACGGTGGCACATTCGAGGCTGCCGCACGTGCATTGCATGTGACCCCCTCTGCAGTGAGTCAGAGAATCAAGTCGCTCGAAGCGTCGTTGGGGCGCACTCTCGTGCAGCGGACGAAACCGGTGGTGGCCACCCAATCGGGTGTGGCGGTCCTGCGCCTGGCTCGTCAGATCGATACGCTGACGGATCAGACGAGGGCCGAGCTCAACGACGACGGCGTCTCGGCCTCCATTTCGATTGCCGTCAACGCCGATTCGATGGCGACGTGGGTGCTGCCTGCGCTCGCGCCACTCGCCGGTACGACGACCTTCGATCTGCATCGCCAGGACCAGGACCGCACGGCCCAGTTGTTGCACGACGGAATCGTCTCTGCCGCAATCACATCGGTATCCGAACCGGTCCGCGGCTGTACCGTCCGATCCCTCGGCGCCATGCGCTACCGGCCGTCGGCCACCGAGAACTTCGTCGAGCGATGGTTCGGTGCCGGTACGACGATCGAGGCACTGAGCACCGCACCGGTGGTGGTGTTCGATGCCGACGACCGATTGCAGGACAATTACTTACGGCACCGAGGCGTCGATTCGCACGCTCCGCCCCGTCACCTCGTCCCGGCGTCCTCGGATTACGCGCGGGCGGTGGAACTCGGCTTCGGCTGGGGCATGATCCCCGACCTCCAGAACTGTGACTCGCTGACGTGCTTCGACGCCGACGGCATCGAAGACGTTCAGCTGTACTGGCAGCAGTGGTCGCTGTCCTCGCCTGCACTGCAGCGAGCGGCCGACGCCGTGGCAGCCGCGGCAGCGACCGTGCTGCGGTGAGTCACGCCGGACTGTCGTTCGGAACGATGTCGGGCTGCCCATCGCCGACGGGATCGAGAATCGCCGCCGCGCGGGCACCCCACCGCTCGTGCGCCGATTGACGAGACATGCCGGCCGCCTGGCCGATGATCGCCCACGTCGCACCCTGAACGCGCAGCACCACAACGGTTTCGATGCCGTCGAGCCCCGCCGCCAGTTGCACACGAAGACTCAACAGATGCCACGCGAGGCTCCGTCGTGCAGGCAGGTCGGTCGACTGCTCTGCCTCCCATTCCGGTGTGCCCGGCAGTGGGCCGGTGCCGATGGTCTCGTCGGCAATGCGACCGGCCTCGGTGGCTGCGGCCGTCACGACCGCCCGTGTTGCCGCAGTGATGTCGGCCTCGGCGGCCAGCTCGATCGGATCCATGACCCACCTCCTGTGTCAGGTTTATCCTGACAGAAGGCTGCGGCTGGTGTCAAGGATTACCTGACGCGGTGGGTCAGAGCCGACTCAACACCCGATCGATGGACTCGATTGCCTGTGTCAGTTCGGCTTCGGTGACCGTCAGTGCCGGCCGGAATCGCACTGCCGCGTCGCCGCAACCCAACGCGAGTACGTGCTCCTCGGTGCGCAACAGTTCGATCACTCGGTCGCGGGTCGTAGCGTCGGGCAGGGAGAAGGCGCACATGAGTCCGCGGCCACGAACCTCGGAGACCATCTCATGTCGAGTTGCCAACTCCTGCAACTGCTTCAGCAAGACTGTTCCGAGTTGGCCGGCGCGTTCGATGAGGTTCTCGGCTTCGACGACCTCCAATATTCGACGCGATCGCACCATATCGGTGAGGCTGCCACCCCACGTCGAGTTGATTCTGGAGCTGACGGCGAACACGTGGTCGTCGATGTCGTCGACGCGACCGCCCGCCATCACGCCGCAGACCTGGACCTTCTTACCGAAGGCGACCACATCCGGGACGACGTCGAGCTGCTGGAAAGCCCATGCAGTACCGGTCATTCCGGCTCCGGTCTGCACCTCGTCCATGACGAACAGCGCATCGAACTCGTGGCAGAGTGCGCGCAGCTTCTGCAGGAAGCGGGGGCGGAAGTGGTGATCCCCGCCCTCGCCCTGGATGGGTTCGATGATGGCGCAGGCGATGTCGTGCGGATTGGCTTCGAAGGCCAGCCGTGCGGCCGTCAACGACGCGTCTTCGAGCTCGTCCATGTTCGCGTCGGATCTGATGAACGGGGACGGAATTCGGGGCCAGTCGAATTTCGGGAAGCGCGCGACCTTGTTCGGGTCGGTGTTGGTGAGGGACATCGTGTACCCGGTGCGCCCGTGGAACGCGTGCTCGAAGTGCATCACCTGCGAGCCCAGGGACGGATCGATTCCCTTGCGCTCGTTCCACCGGGACTTCCAGTCGAATGCCACCTTCAATGCGTTCTCCACTGCCAACGCACCGCCCTCGACGAAGAACAGGTGCGGTAGCCGAGCATCGCCCAACACCCGGGCGAACGTGTCGACGAAACGTGCCATCGGCACGGTGTAGATGTCGGAGTTGCTGGGTTTGTTCATCGCCGCCTGCAGCAGGTCGGCCCGGAAATCTGGATCGTCGATCAGGGCGGGGTGGTTCATACCCAGGGCGTTGGACGCGAAGAAGGTGAACAGATCCAGGTAGCGGGTGCCGTCTCGGGCGTCGACCAGGGTGGACCCGGTGGAGGCGTCGAGGTCCAGGACCAGCTCGAAACCGTCGGCCAGTAGGTGTTCACCGATCACACCGCGAGCGGTCGAGGCGTCGATGGGCACTCCGGTGCGCTGTAATACTTGCGTCATGATGACGAACATACGCGTTAATATTCCGTAAGCAAGACCATTAGGCAGGAAATAATGCGGTTGTAACCCCCGTCGGTAGGCTTATGTCCGACGGTTCGATTCTCTCCACGGAAGGTGTACGCGCATGTCTGCATCCATCACCCACGACGAGCTGAGTGTGCGTACGCGCGCCATTCTCGACCGGCTGGGTGCGACGATCGCGCTCGACGTGCCGGCCGGTCCCGACGCGATCACCGCGAGATCGCCGATCACCGGCGGAAATCTGGCGTCGCTGGCGTCGGCCTCTGCCGCAGACGTCGACGGTGTCATCGCGGACGCAGCTGCGGCGTTCGTCTCGTGGTCGCAGGTGCCGGCACCGGCGCGGGGTCAGGTGATCCGAGAACTCGGGGAACTGTTGCGTACGCATAAGGAGGACCTCGGCGCGTTGGTCTCCATCGAGGCCGGAAAGATCGTGTCCGAGGGGCTCGGTGAAGTGCAGGAGATGATCGACATCTGCGACTTCGCCGTCGGCCTCTCACGCCAGCTGTACGGCAACACCATCGCCACCGAGCGGCCCGGGCATCGCATGATGGAGCAATGGCATCCGCTCGGTGTCGTCGGCGTCATCACGGCGTTCAATTTCCCTGTCGCGGTGTGGAGTTGGAACACGGCGTTGGCGTTGGTGGCGGGCGACACCGTCATCTGGAAGCCGTCGGAGAAGACCCCGCTGACTGCCGTCGGCGTGCAGGCTCTGTTCGAGCGCGCTGCTGCCGCTGCAGGCGTGGATCCCAAGATCGCTCAACTGGTAATCGGAGACCGAGCGTCCGGCGAAGCGCTGGTGGATGATTCGCGTGTTGCTCTGGTGTCGGCAACCGGTTCGACCAGGATGGGCAAGGCTGTTGCGCCGCGGGTTGCGCAGCGATTCGGGCGCGTGCTGCTCGAACTCGGCGGCAACAACGCGGCGATCGTGACGCCTTCGGCAGACCTCGATCTGACGACGCGCGGGCTGGTGTTTTCGGCTGCGGGTACGGCCGGTCAGCGGTGCACCTCGCTCCGACGCGTCATCGCGCATTCCTCGGTTGCGGACGAACTGGTAGCCAAGTTGGTCTCGGCGTACGAGACGCTGTCCATCGGATCTCCCTTGGAGAGCGACACTTTGGTGGGACCGCTCATCGACGCGGGCGCGTTCGCCGGCTATCAGAAGGCGCTCGAGGCTGCCAAGTCCGACGGCGGAACGGTGGTGGTCGGCGGTGAGCGCGTGAATGTTGTCGACGAGTATTCGTACTACGTGCAGCCCGCGATCGTGACGATGCCCGCCCAGACCGACATCGTCAAGCACGAGACGTTCGCGCCCATCCTGTACGTGCTCACCTACGACACCCTCGACGAGGCCATCGCCCTGCACAACGATGTGCCGCAGGGACTTTCGTCGTCGATCTTCACCACCGACCTGCGTGAAGCGGAACGCTTTCTGTCGGCTGCTGGATCGGACTGCGGCATCGCGAACGTCAACATCGGTCCCTCCGGTGCCGAGATCGGCGGTGCTTTCGGCGGCGAGAAGGAAACCGGTGGCGGACGCGAATCAGGTTCGGACGCATGGAAGGCCTACATGCGCCGGGCGACGAACACGGTCAACTATTCCAACGAACTGCCCCTGGCGCAGGGAGTGAAATTCGGCTGACGGCATGATCGGCAGTATGAAAGTACTGTCGATGCTCTTGGCCGGTTTCGTTCTCGGCTATGCCATCAGTGACATCGGCCCCGTCGAGTCGCTGCTGAACGGCACAGCGGAATTCGGGTCCTTCTGGTCGATTGTCAACGGGCTCACAGTCGTTGCCGTCGCTGCCTGTGGGACGGCGGTCGCCGTGGCCCGGGTCAGTGCGCCAACTGCGACCATCGTGGCGATGGCAGCGCTGCTCGTCGTGGTGATCCAGACCGTCGGAATGGTGCCCGGGATGCTCGGGCACTGGGCCGCTGCAGTGGGCACCGGTGTGCTGCTGGGTGCGGCCGCGGTCTTGTCGGGACACCACCGTGGTGCACAGGCCGCCCTGGGTGTCTCGGTTGTGGGTGCCGGGCTGCTGGGTTATTGGCTCGATGCGCTGTTGCGGGCGAACGACGGTCCCGTCTTCGTCTGGGATGTGGTCGGTGCCGAGGACGATGTGGTGCCCGAGCGCGCGATCGTCATGGTGATCGCTGCAGTGGCCGCGGCAGTCACGTTGTTCCTGGCACGCCATCACGAGGTGGTGCAGCCACCCGAGACCCCGCGGATTCTGCTCGTCGGCCTGGCGCTGCCCGTCGTGGCAAGCGTCCTGAGCTGGATTGCGGCAGATGCCGATACGCGGAGCGTCGAGTGGCTCGGGGCTCTCGTCGGTATGACGGCTGCCGCGCTGCTGGCCTCGTTCCTACTTCCGGGTCGCGACGGACGGCTGCTGCTGGTGCTGTTCGCAGTGTCGGCGACGGCCCTGGGCACCTCCGGCTTCGCCGCAGGAGATGCCGTTCGGTTGTGCGCGAGCGCGGCACTGCTGGTCGTGGGAGCCGGGATCGGTTACCGGTGGCCGCAGCCGTACATCGGGCTGGGCGGCCTGTTCGTCATCGCTGCTACGAGCCTGACGGAGAACTACGTCGAGATTCCGATCGTCTCGCAGTTCGCTTTGCCGCTCGTTGCGGCCTATGTTCTGGTCTCCGCGCTGGCGACGTCGCCCGGATCTCTGGCGATCTCACTGCCGGCGGTGTTCGTCATGGCCCTGCCCGTGACCGTGGTGTCCGCCGGCTACACACCGTCGTTGTCCATGGATGAATCCGTCATCTCACGCACAAGCGAGCCCGACCACCTGGTGCTGTCGGTGGCCGGGCTCGTGGTTCTTGCTGTGGTGACGGGTGCCGCTGTTCTGCTGGCGCGTCGCTCACCCGTCGTGCGTGGAAACTCGTAGTGGGCTACGAGTTTCCACACACCTACGGGGTCGGTGCGACAGTCGTCGTCGGAGCTGCGGCCTCGGGGGTGACCGGCGTGTCCGTGGCGGGCTCGGTGACGCATACCGGCGGTGCGCCCTCGACGGGTGTCTCATCCTCGACCGGAGTCGTGCAGGCCGGTTCTGCAGGCTCGGCAGCGGGAGCCGGTGCCGGTGCGGGTGCCGGCACCTCGGCCGCGGGGGCGGGAGCAGGCGCAACGGGGGCGGCCGGGGCAGCGGGGCTGGTGGTGACCGGTGCCGGTGTCGTTGCCGTCGGAGTTGCCGTTGCCGAGGTGGTGGTCTCGGGTGTGGCGGCGATGGCCTGGATTGCTGCGCGGCCTGCCTTCTCCTGTACTTCCTTGGTCTTCACCGGCTCGCCCCGGTTGGCCTGCTCGGCCAGCTGGGTCAGCCAGGCTGCGGCGTACTGGACCGAGGTCAGTGGCTTGCCGTTGGCGGCGTCGGAGTCTCGCCAGTAGTCGAAGTGGTGTCCCGAGCCGGGCCCGAGGGTCAGGCCGTAGGGATCGTTCATGATGACCGGGATCGTGTTCTGGTTGGACGAGATGAACCCGGTGATCTCCTTGAAGATCTTCTGCGGCAGGTACACCATGTCGACCATCTGGCCGGTCTCGATCGGCTCTTCACCGTCGACCTTGGCCGAGACGGGGGTCGTTGCGGTGCCGGGCTTGTAGTTGGGCTCGGACACCTTGATCAGTACGTCGAGGAAGGTCTCGTCGCTCTGCATCCAATTGGGCTGCGACGCAATGTCGTTGAAGGCGTTGACTGCGATGCGTCCCAGTGCCAGAGCCAGATCGGCTCCGGTGGCCGGGGTGAGGTTCTCGTTCTGCAGCGCGTCGGCGTTGACCTGTCGACCGACGTTGGCGGCCAGGTGGATCAGCGACGTGTTGGCGGGCAGTGCGCAGGTCAGGTCGCCGTCGGAGCAGAAGGACGCGACGCGACCGTCGAGTGCGCCGAAGCCGCCCGACGTTCCCGGCAATGCACCCTGTCCGGGGATGGCGTTGTTGCCGTTCTGGTACTTGGTGTCGAAACCGTCCGGGTTGCTGAACGGGTTCTCGGCACCGGGGAACGGTCCCTCGCCTGCGACGCGTCCCGCGTCGGCGAAGATGACGACGCCGACGACCTGCGAGGGGTCGATGATGCCGTACTTGCCGTCCTCGGGAACGGCCTGGTTGCCGATCTCCATGGCGGTGCGGCGAGCAACGTCTGCGCCCTCGCTGTAGCCGACGATGGCGAAGCGAGTCTGGGGGCAGGACGCGGAGATTTCCTTCATGATGGTCTGCGAGTTGGTGACGCCCGTCTGCACGGCGTTCTCGTAGCTCGCGAGGTCGGCCGGGTACTCGACGTAGACCGCGGCGTAGGAGTCGGGAACCACGTTGCCGTTGTTGGGAGCTCGCACGGCCTGGTCGATCCAGTCGCTCGAGTAGTCACCGGACATCGCTGCGGGGAGGCGGGTGCCGTCGGGCTTGGTCAGCCACTTGACGCCCTCGCGTGGGGTGTCGCCGCGTCCGCCGATGGCGATACTCACCATGTCGTAGCAGGTCGATGTCGAGACCAGCTCGACGGAGGCCTCGACACTCGTTTCCGACGCAGACCAGGGTGCTGCTACCAGCACTCCGGCACCGAGTGCGCCGATCGCAAACGCGCTGAGCGCGATGCGCACACGCTTCGACTTGCCACCATTCATGTTTTCGATCCCCATCATCCACGCCCGAACCGATCCCGACTGCAATTGCCAGTGGGTTACCCGGCATTTCGTCGCTCGGATGGTTCGCGTTACAAAACGCTTCGTTTACCGTCGTGGACATGACTTTTCACGCCCGAATGACACCGATGGAATTAGCTCTGACCGATGGATCGACCTGCGTCGTGCGTGAGGCGGTGGCGTCGGACCTCGAGTCGATCGTGGCGCTGCTGGCGGACGACCAGTTGGGCGCGACGCGCGAATCCGTCGAGAACATGGACGGATATCGCACCGCTTTCGAGGACATTTCCTCCGATCCACGGAACGTGCTGGTCGTCGTCGTGCACGGTGACGAGGTGGTGGGAACTCTGCAGTCGACGGTCATTCCGGGACTGGCTCGAGGTGGTGCGTTGCGCGCTCAGATCGAAGCCGTACGGGTGGCCGCTACCTGGCGCAGCCGCGGGCTCGGTGGCGCGTTGATCGAGTGGGCGATCGAGGAGGCCACGCAGCGAGGGTGCGCTCTGGTGCAGCTGACGTCCGACTCGCGTCGAGTGGATGCCCACCGGTTCTACACCCGTCTGGGCTTCACTGCCTCACACGTCGGCTTCAAGAAGGCGATCGGCACTACCCACTAGATACCCTGGGGGGGTAGGGTAGGGATGTGAACTCCACACGACAGGAACTCGGCACCCCGACCAAGCTCGTCGGATTCGTCGTCGGGATAGCCCTCGTCTTCTTTCTTGCCCTGTTCGTCGGCCACGCGATCGGACCCGACGCGTCGCCCAGCGAACCGACGCATTCCGACCACGAGTCGCACGACGGAACATCTGCGCTCTATCCGGACTTCCAGCATCAGGGTGTCGTCCGCACGGCCACATTCGTCATCGATGCAGAAGGGAATCGGGGATGAGTACGGAAACCGAACTGATTCTGGGCGGCATGACCTGTGCGTCGTGCGCCAACCGCATCGAACGCAAGCTCAACAAGCTCGACGGGGTATCGGCGACGGTCAACTACGCCACCGAGAAGGCGCGAGTCACCAGCGACGGCGTGGCCACCGAGGATCTGATCGCCGCTGTCGAAGCCGCCGGTTACACCGCCACGCTGCCCGCCGCCGAGCCACAGGGCGATCTCCCTACCGATCCGCTGAAACAGCGGTTGGTCGTCTCGGCAGTGCTCAGCATTCCGGTCATCGCGATGGCCATGATTCCGGCTCTCCAGTTCACCAACTGGCAGTGGCTGTCGTTGACTCTCGCCGCGCCGGTCGTCGTCTGGGGAGCGCTGCCGTTCCACCGGGCCGCGTGGACCAACCTGAAGCACGGGACGTCGACGATGGACACCCTGGTGAGCATGGGAACCCTTGCTGCACTGGGCTGGTCGCTGTATGCGCTGTTCTTCGGTACGGCCGGCGAGCCCGGTATGACGCATCCGTTCGAGTTCACGATCGCGCGGATGGACGGGGCGAGCAATATCTATCTCGAGGCGGCTGCGGGTGTCACCACCTTCATCCTGGCCGGCCGGTGGTTCGAGAGCAGGTCCAAGAGGCAGGCCGGTGCGGCGTTACGCGCACTGATGGACCTCGGTGCCAAGACCGTCGCCGTGCTGAAAGGCGATGAGGAACAGCAGATTCCGATCGATCAGCTCGCCGTCGGCGATCTGTTCGTCGTTCGTCCGGGTGAGAAGATCGCCACGGACGGAACCGTCGAGAGTGGATCCTCGGCCGTCGATCGGTCGATGCTGACGGGCGAGTCGGTGCCGGTGGAGGTCGGGGCCGGCGACGCGGTGACCGGAGCCACGGTGAACGTCGGTGGTCGAATCACCGTGCGCGCCAGCAGAGTCGGTGCAGACACCCAGCTCGCGCAGATGGCGAAGGTGGTGGAAGATGCTCAGACCGGCAAGGCTCAGGCCCAGCGTCTGGCCGATCGCATCTCGGGAATCTTCGTGCCGATCGTCATCGCCATCTCGGTGGCGACGCTCGGATTCTGGCTCGGCACCGGCAATTCGGTGGCCGCTGCCTTCACGGCGGCGGTCGCCGTCCTGATCATCGCGTGCCCTTGCGCACTCGGGCTCGCCACCCCCACCGCTCTGATGGTCGGCACCGGTCGGGCGGCGCAGCTGGGGATTCTGATCAAGGGCCCCGAAATGCTCGAATCGACCCGCCGCATCGATACTGTCGTGCTGGACAAGACCGGCACCGTCACCACCGGTGAGATGACACTGCATTCGGTGCACGTGGCGGACGGCGAGGACGAGAACACGGTCCGCAAGGTGGCGGCTGCCCTCGAATCGAGCTCGGAGCACCCGATCGCGCGCGCCATCGCAGGCGGGGCACTGTCCCAGTCGGTCGAGGAGTTCGCCAGCCTCGAGGGTCTCGGTGTCCAGGGCGTCGTCGAGGGTCGCGCCGCGGTCATCGGCCGTCGCAGCCTGCTGGCCGACTGGTCGATGCCTCTGCCCCCGGAACTGGCCGACGCCTTCGACGACGCCGAACGCCAGGGACGCACCGCCGTCGCGATCGGGTGGGACGGGAAGGCCCGCGGGGTTCTGGTGGTCTCCGACTCGGTCAAGCCGACGTCGAAGCAGGCCGTCGCAGAACTGCGCGAGCTGGGCCTGACACCGGTCATGCTCACCGGCGACAACGAGGCCGCCGCCCGAACGATCGCCGCGGAGGTAGGCATCGAGCAGGTCGTTGCCGGTGTGCTGCCGTCGGGCAAGGTCGCTGCCGTTCGTGAACTGCAGGCCGCAGGCAAGGTCGTGGCGATGGTCGGCGACGGCATCAACGACGCGGCAGCGCTGGCCACCGCCGACCTGGGGCTCGCGATGGGAACCGGAACCGATGTCGCGATCGAGGCGAGCGACCTGACGTTGGTCCGCGGCGACCTACGGGCCGTCGGCGATGCGATCCGGCTCTCGCGTCGCACACTGAGCACCATCAAGGGCAATCTGTTCTGGGCGTTCGCCTACAACGTCGCAGCGATTCCGCTCGCGGCCGCGGGCCTGCTCAACCCGATGCTCGCCGGGGCTGCGATGGCGCTGTCCTCGGTGTTCGTGGTGAGCAACAGCCTGCGGTTGCGCCGCTTCCGCGCCGCGATGTGACTCGTTGGTAGCAGCGAGCGGCCCGCTAGTACAGGATGGAGACATGTCCGATGCACACGATGTCCCCATCCGCGACGAATCGATCCGGCTGGGCCAATTCCTCAAGCTCGCCAACCTGATCGAATCCGGTGCCGAAGCCAAGGGCATCATCGCCGACGGCCTGGTCAGCGTCAACGGGGACGTGGACATCCGCCGCGGACGGCAGTTGCAGCACGGAGATGTCGTGTCGGTCCAGGGTGGGCCAGCTGCCCGCGTGAGCAAGGAAGAGGCTCTGTGAAGGTCGGTAAGCGCGGTCTGCCGCGAAACGAAGTTCCCGGCGCATTCGACGTCGGTGCCAAAGCGTACGACCGACTCGTCGGAGCGAACCCCGGTTACCACGAGCACCTCGTCAAGTCCGCGCAGCGCCTCCGCATTCCCGATCTCGGAAGCGGATTGCGCCTGCTCGATATCGGTTGCGGTACGGGTGCGTCCACCGCAGCGCTGCTCGAAGCGGCACCGCACGCCGAGATCGTCGCCGCCGACGCGTCCGCCGAGATGCTCGAGGTCGCCCGGAGCAAGGACTGGCCGTCGAACGTCACGTTCGTGCACTCGCGGGTGGAGGATCTGGCCGTGAACGGAGTCGACGGACCGTTCGACGCCATCCTGGCCGCTTATCTGATCAGGAACGTCGACGACCCCGACACCGAACTCAAATCGCTACTGGCGCTGCTGCGTCCGGGTTCGACGATCGCGTTCCACGAGTATTCGGTGCACGATTCACTGCGTGCTCGCATCTCCTGGAACGTCGTGAGCTGGGGCATCATCATCCCGCTCGGCTGGCTCGCGACGCGAAACGCCACGTTGTACCGGCACCTGTGGCGGAGCGTTGTGACGTTCGACGGCGCATCGGCGTTCATGCGACGGATGCAGCGTGCGGGCTACAGCGGTGTCGCCCGAGAAACGATGACCGGATGGCAGAACGGTGTGGTGCACACATTCCTGGGCTCTCGACCCGCGAAGGAAGAGCGTTGACCGATTCCAAGAAGGTCACCCATGCTGCGGTGCAAGGCTATTCGGACGCAGGTCAGCTGGCCGACGTCCCGCATGTGGTGGTGGTGGGCGGCGGTATCGCGGGGCTGAGCGCCGCGACCGCGTTGGCCGAACGCGGCGTCAAGGTTCATCTGGTCGAACGCGAAAGCTACCTCGGTGGCCGCGTCGGTGGCTGGGACACGACGCTGGAGGACGGCTCGCCCGCGACGATGAGCCGCGGCTTCCACGCGTTCTTCCGGCAGTACTACAACCTGCGAAACCTGCTGCGCCGCACCGACCCAGACCTGGCGCGTCTACGCCCGGTCGACGACTACCCGCTGATCGACGGCGACGGTCGTATCGACGGATTCAAGGGGCTGCCCGAGACGCCACCGCTCAATGCGTTCGCGTTCGTCAAGCGCAGTCCGACGTTCCGGTGGAAGGACCTCACCGACCTCAACGGAATCGCCGCCCTGCCACTCATGACGGTGAGCGTGCCGAAGACCTTCGACGAACTCGACACCACTCCCGCGGCGGAGTTCCTGCGCAACATCAACTTTCCCGAAGCGGCACGCCATCTGGCGTTCGGGGTGTTCTCACGCAGCTTCTTCGCCGACCCGGAGGAGATGTCGGCTGCCGAACTGGCGATGATGTTCCACATCTACTTCCTCGGCTCCTCCGAGGGTTTGATCTTCGATGTCCCCCGCGATCCCTACCCACAGGCACTGTGGAACCCGTTGGGGGAGTACCTCAGCGGTCTCGGTGTCGAGATCAGAACGTCCACTCCGTGTGGCGAGATCACCCGCGGTGGCCTGCGCAAGTTCCGCGTCGACGCCGGCGGAATCATCGACGCCGACGCGGTGGTCCTCGCTACCGACATCGCCGGATTGCAGCGGGTGCTCGAGCAATCCCCCGAGCTCGGGACGCCGGCGTGGCGCAAGCAGATCGGCGCGCTGCAGAACACCCCGCCTTTCATGGTCCACCGCGTGTGGCTGAGCAAGGCGGTGAATGCCGATCGTCCCGCGTTCATCGGCACCGGCGGTATGCCTCCCATCGACAACATCAGTGTGCTCGAGCGGTTCGAGGACGAGGCCGCGGAGTGGGCAGCGAGGACCGGAGGTTCCGTGGTCGAACTGCATGCCTACGCCGCCGAGGAATCCGAGGAGGTCACCCGCGCGCAGCTGATGGCTCGCATGCGCGAGATCTACCCGGAAACCGCTGCGGCAGAGGTGATCGCCGAACGATCCGAATGGCGAGACGACTGCCCGATGTTCGGCCTCGGAGCATTCGCCGAGCGGCCCACCGTGCGCACCCCCGAGCCCTCGCTGGTACTCGCGGGTGACGGCATTCGGATCGATCTGCCCGTTGCTCTCATGGAACGTGCCGCCACCACCGGACTGCAGGCAGCGAACACCCTGCTGGCGGGTTGGGGCGTCACCGGCCACGATATCGAAACCGTCCCCACGAGTGGACGATTCAAGATGTTCGACGCTTTGGAGCGGCTTCGCCGCAGGTGAGTGGTACTTCGTAGCAGGGGTCGAACTTCCACTCACGACAGGAGGTTGCATGCGTCTCGAGGTCGACGATCTGTCGCGGCCGGAGGTCGGTGCGTTGCTCGTCGAGCACCTTGCGGACATGCACGCGACGTCCCCGGCGGAGAGTGTTCACGCACTGGATCTGTCGGGTCTGCGCGGGCCGGATATGCGGGTGTGGACGGCGTGGGAGGCCGGGGCACTGCTCGGCATTGCCGCGCTGAAGACACTCACTCCTGAACACGGAGAACTGAAATCGATGCGCACCTCGAGTTTCGCGCGAGGCCGCGGGGTGGCGTCCGGACTGCTCGACCACGTACTGACGGAGGCGCGACGACTGGGGTTCGAGCGCGTCAGCCTCGAGACGGGCACCCAGGACTACTTCGCCGCAGCTCGACGCCTCTACGAGCGACACGGGTTCAACGAAGTGCCCCCGTTCGGCGACTACGTCGTTGACCCGTCGAGCACGTTCTACTCATTGGTCCTGTGATGTCTGGCCTTGTGGCCAGTTACTCGGTGCGGCAATGACGCAGGCCGGCACCGAATGTCGGTGCCGGCCTTGCGGTCGTTGGGATCACGCAGCGACGGGCTCTCGCGGTACGTGCGGGTAGAGGTCGTCGTCGACCGGCTCTGCTCGCTGCTGATCCAGTAGATCGGCCGTGGCGCATTCACGGATCTCGGTCCCGACCCCGAGAACCGTGCGCCACCATTGGTCGCGATCGGGAGATTCCGGCCAGACCACGGTATCCGTTTCCATATGCATCACCCTCCCTGAGTGGTTCGACAGTGCTCGATGTGCTTGTGCGCGTAACGGATCAGGTCGATTGGTGTTCGATGGATCTCTGCTCGCCGGTCAGCTCGGCACGAGCGATGTCGACCTTGCGCGGCTTCGCTCGCTCGGCAAGCAGAATGGTGATCGACAGGACGCCGTTGTCGTACGACGCCGAGATGCCTTCGGTGTCGACGCCGTCACCCAGTGAGATCTGTCGACGGAACGTTCCGGCGAAGCGCTCCGATGAAATCCACTGCACACCGGAGCTTTCCGGCACGGTTCGTTGCGCGGTGAGCGTCAATGTGCCGCGATCGACGTCGACGTCGATGGATCCCGGGTCGACGCCGGGAAGGTCGGCACTGAGTACGTAGTGATCGTCGACCTTGTACAGATCCATGGGCATGAATCGCGGTGCGCGGTCCGAACCGGTAGACGCACCCAACAATGCCGAGGTGAGCGAATCGACGTCACGGAACGGATCGAAACGAAGCACAGCAACCACCTCCTGTACCCAGATGCGCTCGCCCCTGTGGCGAGGCGCTCCTCAACTGTGCAACACAAAAATTAGCACTCGAATGCAGCGAGTGCCAAGACCTTTACGGCACATTTTCGGAAATTCTTTCGCCCCAATAGTGCTGCGGCGCAGCAGGAGTGGTGCAGAGCTCTTGTGTATATCGATCAGTCACGATACTGTGCCTTATGGCTCAGTATTCCGAGGTCCTCGACGACGTGTTCCAAGCATTGGCCGATCCCACGCGGCGTGCAGTACTGGGCCGACTGGGGTCAGGGCCTGCCACCGTGGGGGAACTGGCCGAACCATTCGACATGACTCTGCCGTCGTTCATGAAACACATTCATGTACTCGAGCGCAGCGGATGGATTCGCACCCACAAGACCGGACGTGTACGCGCATGCACGATCGAGCGAACCAACCTGGACGCGGCCTCCGCGTGGCTGGAGCAGCAACGGTCCGTGTGGGAATCCAGAACCGACCGCCTCGAACAGTTCGTCACCCGATCCTCGAAAGAGAGTGAACAACAATGACTTCCTTCGATCCCGAACTCGACCTGAGTATCTCCCGCATCATCGCGGCTCCGCGCGAGACGGTGTGGGATGCGTGGGCCGACCCGTCGAAGTTCGAGAAATGGTGGATTCCGGCACCTACTCTGTGCCGAGTCGACGCGTGGGATCTGCAGCCCGGAGGCGCATTCCGAACGCTGATGAGTGAACCCGGAGGAGACTTCGAACCGCACATCGACGGATGCTTCCTCGCCGTCGACCATCAGGAACGCATCGTGTTCACCAACTCCCTCGTCGAAGGTTGGCGACCTGCCCTACAGCTGTTCATGACCGCGGTGATCACGTTCGCCGACCATCCCGACGGGACGCAGTACCGGGCGCACGTGATGCACCGCAACGTAGAAGACCGAAAGATGCACGAGGAGTTGGGCTTCCATGACGGTTGGGGAACCGTCATCGGCCAACTCGCCGCGTTCGTCGAAGGCTAGATCACGCGCGACCCGTCGAGCGCAGTTCGTAACGGCGTTCGGCGTAATCGAGGTCGTCCTTCCACAGACGTGCTGCGGTGAAGTTCATCGCCGGACGCAGCAGTCCCGAGACCTTGCGCGCCATCTGGAAGCCGGGTCGATCCGAGCTCGCGATCGTCGCCTCGATGACCGCCGTCCGCGGGGTGCCGTCGGACGCAGGAGCCAGGGGAGTCGCGTGAGTCTCGACAACGCTTCCCGCCCCCTCACCGTCGAGGATGCGCATGACAATGGTGCGTGGGCCGGGGCAGACGAACTCGGCTCGAACCGGAACACCGATGCCGCGACTGACGCGGAACGTGACATCGACCAGGAAGCGATCGTCCTCCTCGGGCACATCGATGTCGGTGGGCGCACTGACAACTTTCAACCTCGCGAACGAGTACGGATGGAACCATGCACCGTGCCACGGATCGAGGCGATTGGCGATGATGTCGTCCGGTTCGCACTTCCCGATCAACGTGACGACACCGGGAATGGACGTCGACGCAGGGGGCCTGATCGGAACCACCGGCACCGGCGTCGGCTCCTCGCCGCCCAGCTCGTCGAGCCGGACCCACACCAGAACACCGTCGTCGAACGCAGGAACCGGCCGCCAGCCAGCCTTACCCTTCGGACCCAACGCCAGCCCATGCCACCGGCACACCAACGCGTCGCACTCGATCTTCGCGGTATCGAGTGCCGCCCCGAGATGCGGACACGCACCCGGACCGATATGCACCTTGCCCGCCGAATCCCGCCACGCAACCAACTCGGTGGTGCCGACATAGCGACCGAACGGCTTGTCGGCCTTCACGTCACGACTAGCAGCGAAAACGAACCAATTACCCGACGTCCGAGTCTTCGCACGCTTCAACGCCGACTCGATGACCTGGGGATTCGCACCCTTCCACGTCGGCTCCTGCTTGGCCCACGACTCCGACGGAAGCGGCTGAAGTGGCATCGTCTTCGGCCAACGTCGTCGTACTGCATCCAGCGCGGTCATTGCGGCTCCCCACATCGAGACATTGTGTTCATTCTCCATTGTCCCCGCCCGGGGGTACTCAATGTGACGTCGAGTGGACTTTCCGGGGGTCAATGTCACATCTAGTGGACTCGGAGTGCCGGTGAACTGGGAGAGGTGCGCGAGGTCAGGTGGGTCCCGTGGGGGTCGGCGGTTCGAGCTGCGCCGGTCAACTGATGTCAGCGCCCACAATTCGTTTCGAAAGACGGAATCCCGGGGCTGCAGGGAAATAGTGGGCGCTCAGGTCAGTAAGCGAGGTCGCCCAGGTGGCAATGGGCTCGTTGTCGTGTAGGTATTCCGCGAAGGGGCGATGGCTGTCACCGGTGTCCCCGATCCGATGCACTCGATGTGACATTTGGTGGACTTTTCGGGGGTCAATGTCACATCTAGTGGACTCGGGGTGCCGCGGTTCGGTCAGGCGACGCCGATCCATCGGAGGGAAGCGGTGGTTGCGGCAGCCGCGATCACGATGACGACGAAGGGTGCTTTGCGCCAAGCGAGGACTCCGGCCACGGTCACGCCGATGGGGGCCGCGAAGCCCGCGAAGTCCTTGCCCACGAGCAGGGTGGAGGTGGCGATGAGGGCCACGAACACGACGGCGACCGAGGTGGACATGACGCGGTCGATGCGGGGCGAGATGGTCATGCGCGAGCGTAGGGCCGGGCCGATGAGGCGCAGAGCGAAGGTGCCGACGACCATGGCGATCAGCGGAATCGTGAGGTTCATGCGGATTCCTTGCGTGCGGCGGGCGTGGTCGACAGCAGTGCGGGGACCACGGCGATCAGCGAGAGGAGCACCGGCAGTCCGCTCGGTAGGAACATCGACGCTGCCAGGGCGATCCCTGCTCCGACGAGTGCGGCATTGCGCGTGCCCCGATCTCGGAGCGCAGGCATGATCAAGCCGAGCAGAATTGCCGGAAATGCGGCGTCGAGTCCGAGTGCGGCGGTATCGGTGATCGCTCCTCCGCCCACCGTGCCGATCACCACCCCGATGTTCCAGGTGACGAACAGTCCGATTCCGCACAGCCAGAACGCAGTTCGACGGCTCGCCTCGTCCTGTTCGGCGACGCTGAATGCGACCGCTTCGTCGGTGATCAGGTGGGTGCCGAGCAGTCGCTTCAGTGGCGAGACGTTCTCGAAGACGGATCCTATGGAGAATCCGAGCGGTACCAGCCGAGAATTGGCAAGCAAAGCGCTCGCCACGGCGGCGACGGGGTTCCCGCCGACGGCCAGGATGCCGACGAAGATGAATTGTGATGAACCCGCGAACACCACCAGCGACATCACGACCGGTAGCCACAACGGCAGGTCAGCGGCCACGGAGATCGCACCGAACGAGGCCCCGACCAAGGCGTCGGCCAGACAGACCAACGCGATGTCGCGGATGTTGACCCCCTGCAGGGTTCGCCATGTCGAACGCATGGTCGTTATAGTGGACGATGTTAAGCTGTTCGTCAAATCAAACGAACGTACCGATGGAGTGAACGAATGGCGGACGCCGGACCACCGATCGCAGCCATCGCTGCCGCTCTGCAGCAGGAGCGGCGACGCGTCGGCCTCTCGCTGGCTGAGGTGGCGCGCCGCGCCGGAATTGCGAAATCGACTCTGTCGCAACTGGAATCGGGTACGGGGAATCCGAGTCTGGAAACTCTGTGGGCCCTCAGCGTCACCCTGGAGGTGCCGTTCTCCAGACTGGTCGAGCCGGCGAAGCAGTCGGTCCGACTGATCCGTGCAGGGGAGGGGCCGAGATTCGCGTCGGACCGGGCGGACTACTCCGCGACGCTGCTGGCGTCGTCTCCACCGAACGCGCGACGAGACATCTATCTGGTCAGCGCGGACGTCGGCGAGCCGAGGCGCTCGGACCCTCATTCGCCCGGTGTGGTCGAGCACGTTGTGCTCAGCGCCGGACGAGCCCTGGTGGGGCCAGTGGGCGAGGCAGTCGAGCTGGCACCCGGCGACTATGTCGCCTACCCCGGCGACGCGCTGCACATCTTCGAGGCGCTGGAGCCGAACACCATGGCGGTGATGATCACCGAACACAGTTGAACGGAACACAGCTGACGTGCGGGGAATAGTCGGCGACGGCGCCTCGTTGGACTCTTTCGACGGCGTTCGCTTGGCAAGCCCCGGGCCTCACCCCATTTGTCGCTTCGAGCGACCACTCGCCGAGAGGCGTTTGCAGCGGACGTCGTCCTTACTTTTGTCCGTGTAGCGAAGGGACGAGATTCATGACAGCCAAGACGTGGTTCATCACCGGCACCTCCAAGGGATTCGGGCGGGAGTGGGCGATCGCGGCACTCGACCGTGGCGATCGGGTCGCAGCGACTGCTCGCAACACAGACACCTTGAAAGATCTCGTCGAACAGTACGGCGATGCGATTCTGCCGATCGAACTCGACGTGAACGATCGCGCCGCCGACTTCGCGGCAGTCCAACAGGCCTACGACAAGTTCGGTTCACTCGACATCGTCATCAACAACGCCGGCTACGGCCAGTTCGGCATGATCGAGGAACTCTCCGAGGAAGATGCTCGGGCGCAGATCGAGACGAACGTCTTCGGAGCGCTATGGGTTACGCAGGCGGCGCTGCCGTTCATGCGTGAGCAGGGGAGTGGCCACATCTTGCAGGTGTCGTCCATCGGCGGAATCTCAGCATTCCCGAATGTCGGTGCGTACCACGCCTCGAAGTGGGCGCTCGAAGGATTCAGCCAGGCATTGGCGCAGGAGGTCGAGGACTTCGGTATCCACGTGACGCTGATCGAGCCGGGTGGGTTCTCCACCGACTGGTCCGGTCCGTCCGCCAAGAAGTCCACCGACATCGCCGCGTACGACCCGATTCGGGAGAAGGCCGCCGAACTGCGGAGTGCAAGGCAGGCGACTCCTGGCGATCCGGTAGCTACGCGTGCGGCGCTGCTCAAGGTCGTCGACGCCGAAAAGCCGCCGCTGCGAGTCTTTTTCGGAGAGGCACCGCTCCAGATCGCGACGACGGACTACGAATCACGCCTGGCGAACTGGCGCGAATGGCAGCCCGTGGCCGTCGAGGCGCACGGAGGCTGAGTCTCCACCACGCGAACCTCTAGGTGTGAGCTCCAACCTGGGCGGCCTTGATCCGTCTCAGGAGGCTTGCTTGCAGCTACGCTCCGGACGCGACGAAAACGCGGGGAGGCGGGGATTCACGCCCATCGTCGGGATTTTCACCTCGTCGGTGGGGTGTGCCTGACGGCTGAGGGCGCGGATCGAGTGGTGGCGTTCTCGCAGTTGCGAGCCGGTGTAGCGGCGACTGGACAACGACAAACGCGAGGTCGATGTCCATCGAATAGTGCTGCAGGCCGTCAGTTCTCTGGAGTGAGCGCGACGATATTCGCGGCCGTTCTGCTGTCGACTTCTGCCGTCTCGTCGAAGTAGCGCCGAAACAACGTACGCATCGAATCGATGACGTCGATGTGCTGCTGAAGAATGACGTCGAGTGACGTGTCTTTGCCGGTCGCAAGGCGCAGGAACTTGTCACGCAACGCTTGGGCGGATGGCAAGTTTCCCCAGTCTTCGACCTCGGTCAGTGCAAGCGAGTCGACCTGCATCTTCTTGAGGTGAGCCAGGTAGGTGACACAGGCGGCGTCGCATTTTGCAGCGACGTCGGCTGGAATGGTGAGGGTGCCGGCGTCGGCTCGTTGGTTCATGTCCTGCCACTGTGCGAGGAGGTCAGGCTTCACTTGGCCCACGGTGTGTGTCCTTCGATAGACGGAAAATTCAGTTGGGCAGTTCGGAATCGAGTCTGGCCACTACGGCATTGAGCTCTGTGCATGGGTCGTACGGTGAGCTGCCAGTCAATTGGCCTGTAATGAACGTTGCTCTGATCAATTCAGCTCCAGCGGTGAATGCGATGCCGCAGTTGCGGGATGCATCGGCGGCTATCTGCTGGTACTGGGTGGCATCCCGAGTGCCTACTCGGACAGGCTCGAGTCGATCGAAATGGCTCGGATCGTCGATGTAGTCCAAGCTCTGCAGCCCAACAAAAATGCGCAGGAAGTAGGCGTCAGCTGGCGAGCGACTTACCCATCCGCAAATTTTGAATCCGTTTTGATCTCTGCCGAACACCCCCGATTCCTTGGAGTCGACGTTCAATCCCGCCTGCTCGATGGCGTCGTCGGGGATGGTGCATGGATCCCACGGCGTCGGTGCGGCGACCGCGGTGTTGGTCGTCGCGATGACTTCGGGGACTGCACTACCGTCTTGGCCCGTCGAACATGCGTTGAGCAGGAGCAGACCTACTGCGATTGCCGCCCATCGACTGCTTCGATGCATGTGCACTGTCCTTTCCCAAGAGCCCATCTACGGGTTGGACGCAACGGAGTCGGCGCTGGTTCCGTTCACCTGCTCCGGACTCGAGAGCTCCGGCTCGTAATCGAGCAACTCACGAGAACTTCAAAACCCGACCGGTCGGTCGAACCAGCGAGTCATCCCGCTGACAGATCGGCCTCGATTTGGCATGGTGGACGGATGCAGCGGCGCGTGGGCGAGAGTTGGTCCGCGGGACCGGTCTCAGGGGTAACCCCTGGGTACATATTGAGAATCGAGCACTGCGTCCGAAGCTGGTCTGCACGCTACGCGTGCTTGGCAGCTCCGAGGACGAAAGATTTCGGTCGCCGCGCGCCGCTGCATTTTCTCGCTCGAGACCCGTTGGAGCGATCGACGTGAACGACCGCGAACTGTCTCCGCGCGCCGCCGCAACCCTGGCTCGTTTGGCTGCAGACGCAGAGTGGACGCAATCGGGGCTCGAGGAGGCGTTCTCTCGGTTCATGCCGGCCAAGGCCTCGCGGTTGGCCGATCGAATCATCGACCTGTACCCGAGTCCGCCGTTCGACGAGGCGTCGATATTCGTTCTGCTGCGAGATCTTCCGTTGATTACGCAGCCGTCGAAGTCGTCACAGCGATCGCCGATACGTGGCCGTGTCGTACCCTGGCGGTTCGAGGTGCCTCGCTACGAGACGACGGGCCAGCTCGCGCAATCACTGGATCTGACCATTTCCGAAATCGAGTGGTTTGCCGACCTGCAGGGTCGGCTGCGTACTGCGCCGTTTCCCCTGCAGCACTATCGATCTGCTCGTCTCGACAAGCGCCACGGCGTCCGTCTGCTCGAGGTGCCCAAACCGCGCTTGCGCGAGATTCAGCGAAAGATACTGCACCGCATCCTGGATCGAATTCCGCCACATCCCGCCGCGCACGGTTTTCGTAAAGGGCGCAGCCCCCGCACGTTCGCGACGCCCCACGCCGAGCGTGAGGTGGTGGTCTCGGTCGACTTACGTCGCTTCTTTCCGTCCATCGGGTTCGATCGCGTGGTGGCGATCTTCGAGGCCGTCGGCTACCGCAGAAAGGTCGCGGCCAATCTTGCCGCGCTGTGCACAACGGTCACCCCGGCCGGCGAATTGACGGGCATGGACCGCGCAACGGCGGCAAGGCTTCGCACCACTCACTTGCCGCAGGGCGCACCGACGTCGCCCGCCTTGGCCAACCTGGCTGCCCGCCAACTCGATATTCGAGTTGCCGGGCTCGCCCGCACCATGGGTGCCCGCTACACCCGCTACGCCGACGACCTGGCGTTCTCCGGTCCGGCCGAGCTCGACGTCGACAAGTTGCTGTGGGTGGTGTCCCAGATCGCGCACGACGAGGGCTTCACGATTCATCCCGACAAGACCCGAGTGCGGCGCGAGCATCAACGCCAACAGCTCACCGGGCTGGTGGTCAATGCGTGGCCCGCAGTTCCGCGAGAGGAGTACGACAACCTCCGCGCGTTACTGCACAACTGCATCGGTAGCGGTGCAGTTCAACAGAATCGGGACGATCTGACCGACTTCCGTGCCCATGTGTACGGACGTATCGCGCGGATCGGCGAGACCAGCGAGACACGTCGTCGGAAACTGCTCGAGATGGCAGCCCGGGTCGATTGGGAGGGATCCGGGTAGTCGGACTGGGTACACCGACGTTTTACGAAGGAGCCGCTATGAACGACCTGACCTTCACTATCGGGCACGAGGAGCTGGTGATTCGCCAGCGGTGGGAAGTTGTCAGCATCATCAACGACATTCTCGTTGCGGTCTGGTTCATCGTCGGCAGCATCCTCTTCTTTCAGGAGAGCACGACGGTAATCGGTACGTGGTTCTTCCTGCTGGGGAGTATCGAACTGCTCATCCGTCCCGTGATTCGACTGGCGCGACGGGTGCATCTGACACGGATCGGTCGTGCACGAACCGCGTCCGAGAGCGACGACGACTTCTGACCACATCGCCGCATCCTGTTCGCTTTTGTTGACATTTGTTGCTATCTGGTGAAGGTTGTGTGCATGGAATCAGGTCTGGTGATGGTGTGATGCTCGCCCATCAACGTCAGCAGAAGATTCTGGACCGGGTGCGGTCCGAGGGAGCCGTCACGGTGGCCGCGTTGGGCACTGCTCTGTCGGTGTCCGACATGACCATTCGACGTGACGTCAATGAACTGGTCGCCCAGGGCCTGGTCGAGCGAGTGCATGGCGGCATCACCGCGCCGAGTTCCGCGAGCGCGTTCGAGCCGGGTTTTCCGGTGAAGTCCGAGCAGAGCCGTGACGCCAAGGCCGCCATTGCCCGCGCCGCCGCACGATTGGTCCGGCCAGGAACGACCATCGGCATCTCCGGAGGTACGACGACACACGCGCTGGCGCGGGAACTGCTTCGGATACCCGACATCACCGTGGTGACCAACTCCCTGCCCGTCGCCGACGTCCTTCATGCCGGCGGCAGAGCAGACCACACCGTGTTGCTCACCGGAGGCCAACGCACCCCGTCGTACGCACTCGTCGGCCCGTTGGCGGTCGGCGCGTTGCAGACGCTGCACGTCGACATTCTGTTTCTCGGCACGCATGGAGTGGACATCGATGCGGGCCTCACCTGCCCCAATCTGCTGGAGGCACAGACCAATCAGGCATTCGTCGCCTCGGCTCGTCGCGTTGCGGTCCTCGCTGATCACACCAAATGGGGTGTTCGCGCCCTCGCAACCACCGCTGCGTTGTCGGAGGTGGATGTGATCGTCACCGATGTCGATGTGCCCGAACGTATTCGCGACGCGCTGACCGACATCGTCAATGACGTGGTCGTCGCAACCGGTCCCGCCGAGCCCCGGCGGACCACCCAGGAAGCGAGCAGTCGATGACCACGCAGGACACCACCCATCCCATGCGCAGGACCTCGACCACGCTGGCCGACGGTCGAGAATTGATCTATTACGACGACACAGAGCCCTACCTTTCCGGTGGTGCCACCCGGGAGCTCGTGGACTCACGGCCGCTGCCGGCGTCGATGTCGCTCTCGCAGATGAGATTCGACGTTCTCACCGGCGAGTGGATCGTCATGGCTGCCCAGCGGATGGACCGCACGTTCTTGCCTCCCGCCGACCTGTCCCCGTTGGCCCCCAGCCGTCCGGGCCGCCCGCCGACCGAGATTCCGGCCTCGGATTACGACGTCGTGGTCTTCGAGAACCGTTTCCCGTCGTTGGCGGGAAGTGCTGCACAACAGACTCTTCCGGCAGCGGTCGACGGTGAGCCGCTGTGGCCACTGGCGGCAGGTACCGGTCGGTGCGAGGTCGTCTGTTTCGCCAGCGATCCCGAGGCGTCTTTCGTCTCGCTGGAACTGTCGAGGGTCCGAACGATCATCGACGTGTGGGCAGACCGGACCACGGAGCTCTCGGCGATCGATGGAGTGAAGCAGGTGTTCTGCTTCGAGAATCGTGGCAAGGAGATCGGTGTCACCTTGACGCACCCGCACGGCCAAATTTACGCCTACCCCTACCTTCCTCCTCGTACCGATGCTTTGATCAGGCAGTCGCGCAAGCACTTCGAGAGCACTGGTCGAGTTCTGCTGGCCGATGTACTCGCCGCCGAATTGCGCTCGGGTCGACGAATAGTCGTGGATGTCGAGCATTGGGTGGCGTACGTCCCTGCGGCGTCACGCTGGCCGCTCGAGGTGCATCTTGCTCCGCGCCGCGACGTCGCAGATCTTGCCGAACTGAACGATGCGGAGCGCGACGAGCTGGCCGGCGTCTACCGCGCATTGCTGCGGGGCGTCGACGCATTCTTCGAGGGCGTGGACGAGGTGCCGTACATCTCGGCGTGGCATCAGGCTCCCGTCGGATCCGATCGAGAGCTGGGACGTCTTCATCTACAGCTGTTCTCGATGATGCGGTCACCGGGCCGAATGAAGTTTCTCGCCGGATCCGAGTCGGCGATGGGCGCATGGATCAACGACACGACTCCCGAGAGAATCGCAGACAGATTGCGCGAGGTGCTGGTGTGAACTGGTTGAGCGTCGTGTCCGAGCAGAGCCTCGCCGACGGTGCTTCGGAGCTGTTTGACGCCGCGTTCGGCGGTGAACCGGACGGCGTCTGGTTGGCCCCAGGACGAGTCAATCTGATCGGCGAACACATCGACTACGCAGGTGGTCTGGTGCTGCCGTTCGCGCTGCCCTTCGCCACTGCAGTCGCTGTTCGGCGGCGCGAGGATGCCACGATGCGGGCGGTCTCGACGCATACCGACCAGACGTGGACGGGGCAACTCGGTGACATCGGACCGGGAAGTCCGTCGGGCTGGGCCGCGTACGTGGCGGGCGTTGCCTGGGCGCTGCAGGAGCACGGGATAGGCGGAGTCGATGTTGCCGTGCACTCCTCGGTACCGGTGGGCTCGGGCCTGTCGAGTTCGGCGGCCCTCGAGTGTTCGTTCGCCTTGGCCCTGAGCGATCTGTTCGATCTGAACGTCGATCGAAAGGTGCTGATCGACGCCAGCATTCGGGCCGAGAACGATGTGGCCGGCGCGTCGACCGGGGGAATGGATCAAGCCATCGCGATGCTTGCCGAACGAGGACACGCCCTGCTTCTGGACTGCCTCGACGGGTCGACCCGCCAGATCCCACTGGACGTCGCGTCGTCGGGTGCTCGCATCATGGTGATCGACACCAACGCTCCGCACCGTCTGGTCGACGGCCAGTACGGTGCCCGCCGGGCCGCCCTCGACCGGGCCTACCTGGAGCTGGGTGTGTCGTCGCTGCGCGGACTCGACCCCGAGCGGGCGGTATCGGGGCTCGTCGATCAGGCTCTCGTTCCCCGAGTTCGTCACGTCACCAGCGAGATACGACGAGTCGAGCGGGCAGTAGCGTTGCTGGACGGCGGTGACATCGGTACCGAACTCGGCGACCTGATGACGGCGTCGCACGTCTCGCTTCGAGACGACTACGAGGTCAGTTCCCCCGAGCTGGACAGCGCCGTCGATGCTGCGCTGCGAGCCGGGGCATACGGGGCCCGTATGACGGGTGGGGGGTTCGGGGGTTCGGCCATTGCGTTGGTTCCGATAGCTCGGGTCGATGCAGTCGCTGAGGAAATCTTCACGAGCGCACAGCAATCCGGGCTACCGGAACCGACTTTTCTTTCCGCAGAACCATCGGGGCCCGCGCACCGATTTCGGTGAGTCGATTCAGCTGCGTACCTGAGCGGCCGCGAACGAGGCACCCTGCGTCGTCGAGCCGTTGGTGCCGTAGGTCAGGTGAGCGAAGGTGTTGAAGCCACCGATCTGGCACACCGGGTCGCCGAAGTTGCAGAAGCTGTTGGTGCGTGAACCGTATGTGCTGCTGGCTGTTTCGATCTTCCTGCCGGTAAGCCCGAATGGGTTGCCGAACACCACAACGGCCTCGATACGGTCGGCGATCGCGGCCGGGATGACGGCACCGGTGAAGCTGCTGGGAGTGCGCAGACCGACTGCGTTGGTCACCACGGTCGCCCCCTGCGAGTAACCGCCGATCACGAATTTCGTCGACGGGCACGATGCCGCAACGGAATTGAGATGAGCCACGAGGTCGCGAGATCCGGGTCCCGCGCTGGCCTGGGTGAAGTCGGCGGCGTAGTTCACGGCGTACGTGCTGACCGAGCGATCCGAGAGTTGCGATTTGACGCTGTTCACAAAGGGAGTACCCGTGATGCCGAGACCGGGAAGTTCACCGGTGCCGCGAGCGAACGAGACGTCCACATCCGAACATGGCGCGGCCGACGCCACTCCGGTGGGAAGCGCCACTGCGGTGGCGGAGATAGTAAGTGCAGCAATGGAATAGGCGATCAGGCGTCTCTTCATGGCGAGTCCTTGTGGGTTCGGGGGAGGAGCATCGAAACGAACCATAACCGCTGCGACGTCGCATTCACAGGGTCGTTCAACATTTGATTACAGACGCCTGGTCGGTTATCGAGGCGGGTCCGGGAGGCTGTCTCGGGATGTGTCGGGAATTCACTGCCAAGCCTGGTTTCTCAACGCCTGTTGCGCTTTGGCGACCGCTGGGGTGCCGTAGACCTGGCGAATGGCCTGGTCCGAATTTCTGGCGACTATCAGGGAGCGCACTCGATCAATGCGACGACCGGCGAAATCGGTTGATCGGTGCGCGCAGAACGGGTCGAGCCACCGCACGGCGCGCGATACTTGACCCTCACACAGTGTGAGACGGCAGTCTCGGAGGGTCATGTTCAGTATAGGAGAGTTCGCATCGATCGGCCGGGTTTCGGTTCGCATGCTTCGGCATTACGACGAGATCGGGCTGTTGACGCCGGCACGGGTGGATCCGTTCACCGGATATCGGTCGTACGACGGTAGACAGTTCGAGGAGTTGGGACGCATCCTGATGTTCAAGGACCTGGGATTTCGGCTCGACGAGGTGAAGCAGATCGTGCATGCGCAGGTCAGCGAAGACCGATTGCGTCGGATGCTCGTCGCCAAACGTGAAGACGTCGCCCATCGACTCGATCTCGACGCCGCCCGACTGCGTCGGATCGATGCGCGCCTCCGCGCCGTAGAGGGAGAAGATTCGATGATCACCGTGGACACCAAGTCGCTGCCGGCCACCCGAGTCGCCGTCGTCACCGAGAATGCTGCCGGTTACGGGCCACAGAACATCGGCCCGGTGATCGGTCCGATGTACGCCCGACTCGCGTCGTCTCTGGCACGAGACGGAGTCGAATTCGGACCGTCGTCGATCGCCCTGTACGAGGCCGTCGACGACGGTGACGGCACCGGCATCACGGTGCATGCCGCGTTCGAGATCACCCCCGACGTTGATGCAGGCGAGGACTACGACGTCACCGAGCTACCCGCGAATGACCTCGCGCTGACGACCGTGCACCACGGCTCGATGGCGACGATCGGGGAAACCTGGGAGCAGTTCATGGCCTGGATCGACGCCAACGGTTACGAGCTCTCCGGCATCTGCCGCGAGTACTACCTGGTCTCCGAGCCTGCGCCGCAGGAGAACTGGGTGACGGAGCTGCAGCAGCCGGTCGTCCGGCGTCAGGACGCCTGAGCGAGCTCAACCAGCGCTGTGCACTGGCAGCCGCCGGTGATCTCCTCGCACTCGAGCACCAGGAAATGGCGAACGTACTCGAGATCCACGCAATCGGGTTCCGTGCATTCCGCACTACCGACTGCGTGGATCACGAGCGTTCCGTGGCAGGTATCGACACTGGCGGACATGGGAACCCTTTCTGTAGTCGTGTACCTCCTTGATATCACCGGCTACCGACAAGTTCGGGAAGCAAAGGGCGTGTTCGACGCCTGAGCTGGGCGAACTCACGTGGACCCACGTGCCTAGGGTAGGGCTGGCCCTACCTCACCTCGTGGGTTCGCAGTGAGGACGCCCCGGCAACTGCCCACTTAGGCTCATCCGCATGAACCAGGCATTACCGATTCCCCTCAATCCGCTCAGAGCGTGGATTTCGCAGCAGTGGTGGCTGGCAATGGCGTCGCTGTTGGCGACGACGTTCGCCGGACTGGGCGGATGGCTGATCGTAGGGCTGCTCCTGCTCGCGGTGTTCGCGTTGCCGTTCGCCCTCAGCGGTGTGCTCGTCTTCGTGTTCACGATCGTGGTCCTTCGTTGGCTGGACACCGCGGCGCGAGCGGGCATCGACCTGACCAGTGGCATCGAGATCACGAAACCGGACACCATCGTCTATCCGACCAGCTGGCGAAAGTTGGTGTGGTGCGTTCGTGACGTCGGGCTGTGGAAGTCGCTCGTCTACTGGATCATTCGTATTCCGATCTCGGCTGCGCTGCTGTTCTTGCTGCCTGCGCTCTTCCTGGCGCTTCCGGTTCTGGCGGCCGCCCCGGTCGCGTGGTTGGTCACCGATCCCGAGGGCACCGGGCTGGAAATAGCCGAACGAGTGGACTTTCCGTTGGTTGCGGTGATCGGAGTGGCAGCTCTGGTAGTCCTGGTTGCCGGCGTTCCGCCACTGACGACCCTGATTGCCAAGCTCGATTGGTGGAGCGCTGCAGCACTTCTCGGGCAGTCGGAGTCGAGCAAGCGGGTGAACGAGCTGACCGTGAGCCGTGCTCGCGTCGTCGACGCCGCCGATGCCGAGCGGCGACGCATCGAACGAGACCTGCACGACGGTGCCCAACAACGGCTGGTGTCGGTGGCAATGTCACTGGGGCAAGCGAAGTCTCGCGCATCGGCTACGGACGACGTGGTCTTGAAGGGTTTGCTCGACGATGCACATCGGGAGGCGAAGAACGCGATCGGTGAGATCCGAACGTTGACGCGCGGACTGCATCCCCCGATCCTGACCGATCGCGGACTCGACGCGGCGCTGTCGTCGGTCGCGGCGTTGTCGACAGTTCCGGTGACGATCGACATCGACCCGGCCCTCACCGGCGAGCGACGTCTGAACGCCACCGCCGAGTCGACGGTGTACTTCGTGGTGTCCGAGGCCTTGACCAATGTCGGCAAGCACGCCCACGCCGGAAACGTGCAGGTCGATGTCGCTCGCGGCGAGTCCTCCGTCGCCGTCACCGTGGTCGACGACGGTTGCGGCGGTGCGCATTTCGAGCCCGGCGGCGGATTGGCCGGATTGGCCGACAGGCTCAGCGGAATCGACGGAACCCTGACGGTGACTTCGCCGTCGGGCGGCCCGACACGAGTGGAGGTGACCATCCCGTGCGAGTGATCATTGCCGACGACTCGGTACTGCTACGTGAGGGTGTTGCGCGTTTGTTGGTCGACTCCGGTGCCGAGGTGATCGGAAAAGTTGGTGACGCGGCGCAGCTGTTGACGCTGATGTCGTCCACCGAGCCGCTGCCCGACGTCTGCGTCATCGACGTGCGGATGCCTCCGACATTTCTCGACGAGGGTCTGCGAGCGGCACTGGTCATTCGTGAGCGTTGGCCCGATGTCGGAGTACTGGTGCTCTCGCAGTACGTGGAGGAAAGGTATGCGGCAGAACTGATTCGGCAGAGCACGGACGGCGTCGGATATCTGCTGAAGGATCGCGTCGCCGATGTGGACGAATTCTCCGACGCGGTGAAAACGGTCGCCGACGGCGGAACCGTCATCGATCCAGAAGTTGTGCAACAGATTTTGGCGCGCGCACCACGATCGGATCCACTCGACTCGCTGACACCGCGAGAGCGAGATGTGCTGACGGCGATGGCCGAAGGTAAGTCCAATGCCGGCATCGCCTCCACTCTGGTCGTAGGCCAAGCAGCCGTCGAGAAGCACATCGGAAACATCTTCGCCAAACTCGGATTGCTCGGCGACAGTGCGGATCACCGCCGGGTCATGGCAGTCCTACGATACCTGGGAGCTATTCGATGAATCGAATTCCATTGTTGCGCTACACGTTGGCGATCACCACAGCGGCCGTCGTGGTCGGTGCGGCCGGAGCAGGCACCACTGCGGCGATCGCGCTCGGTTTCTCCGTTCCGAAGACTCAGAACTACGACTACTCGGTAGATCACGCGATCGACGGCTCGCAGCTGACTGTGACGACCGGGTTCGCGCACCTGAAGTTCGTGCCCAGTCCCGATGATTCGCTGCATGTTCGAGCGCACGGGATCTACCGAGGGGACGCCCCCACGGTCGACGTCGGTGCGGACGGGTCGAGCGTGGCTGTGGAATGTTCCTACGGCAGGTACAAGACGTGTGACGCCGACGTCGAATTGCAGATACCCGCAGGCCTGACCCTCGCGGTGAACGGTGCGGGCGGTGATGTCGTGCTGTCGGATGTCGGTGCAGACGTATCCGTCTCGACAGCGTCGGGATCGGTGTTCGCTCGTGGATCGGCGGGAGCCATCCGGGTCGACACACGGTTCGGTGACGTGAAGATCAGTGATGCAACTGCGTCCATCGTGGATGTGAGCACGACGTTCGGCGAGATCAGCGTCGAATCGCGTACTGCACCGGAATCGGTCAAGGCGCGCAACGTGATCGGCGACACGACGATCGGGCTTCCGCCCGCCGACTTCTATGCCGTCGACGCGGCATCCGACAAAGGCGACGTCGTCGTCGACGTGATCAACGACCCCAGATCGCCGAAGACGGTCTCCGCCACCAGCGAGGAAGGGCAGATCACGGTGCGGGCACGTCAGTGACTGCGCCGCCACGCACTGAACGACCGGACCGAGGATGTGGTGGGACGCGTCAGCCAGGGCCATGGATGCAATTCGACCGGGGCGATGGCGTCGGCGATGCGAGAGAAGCCGGGAACAGGTGCCCAGGTGGCGGCCAGAGACCGTCCGGAAAGTTCCTCCGATACTCGGCCGCGACGTACCTCCAACGGCCGGGTCGACGCGATCTCGCCGAGAGTCTCGGCGAGAAACACCAGTCGCTTTCCGGACAGCCGCAGCTTGTGGAGGAGCGGTTCGTCGAACACGAAGACGGCGGGTCGCTCGAGATTCGCAGCCATGGCGGGGTCTGTGGTGCCGAGCGATTCGGCGGTCAGCCAGACCTGTTCTGCACCATCACCTTCCATGCTCGCAGGGCCCGCGGGTACCGGTGCCTTGTTGAGATCGGGTCCGTCGACTGCCGGTCCGAGATCATCGTCGGGCCAATTCTCGATGGGGCAGGCGTCTTTCAGCGCGCAGTTGCGGCACAGGGATGGTGCGCGCTTGTTCACCTGCCACCGACTGAAGCCGTACACCTTGCCGCTTCCGGTACCGACCGTCCATTGCCAACCCAGTCGATTGGCCGCCCGTGAGCCGTCGAGCAAGTGGGTGAACATCTCGTCCTCGCCGTCGCGCCATGTCGCGCCGGCACGCACAGCCCATTGGGACGCCAGCCACATGCGTGTTTGGTTGACGAGCCAACCGTCACTGTGCAATTCGCCCACCACCGTGGACATGCAGTTCATCTCGTCGGGCCAGGGTTCGGAAGTCCAATTGTGCGGTCGTGGTTGTTCACGACGAAGGGATCTCCCCAGATCGGTTCCGACGCGGGCATAGAGGTGGCGGGCGTATTCCTGCCACATGAGTTCGTCCCGGTACCGCGTGCGATCGCGCGCCGGGGCGTCCGCTACGGCGTCCCACACCTCACGGAGAGTGAGCAGACCGTGCCGGATGTACGGCGACATTCGACTGGCTCCACGACGATTCGCAGGAAGGACAGTGCTGCGGTCGCGGGCGTAGCCGGTGATGTACAAGCTCGCCAGCGCGGCATCGGCCGCCGATTGTCCGCCGCGAATGCCACCCGGAGCTATGTCGTCCGGCCGCTCGAGCGTCAGGTCGCCCAGATGCTCGGCAACCCAGGAAACGACGTCGTCGGTGGTGAAGCCGTCGGCGATCGACGGGGGAGCGGGGAGCTGGGACATGCACCCGGACTTCCCCGTCGGCACGAAAGAGAAACGCCGAGATCAGGGACGTGGCAGGCGACGGTGGAGCGGGTTCGACGTCGTCGGGCTAGCCGCCCGCCCTTGCCGTGGGATGGAGGTGACTACCGTCGGTGAGTCGGCGGTGGCCCGCGAGGCGTCGTGTGCCTTCATCGCAGCGCTGTTCCCCCTGCCGAGGGCAGGAGACGAAATCCGGCGTGCAGCGCTCTCGCCGCACTCCGGGCACGTCACCTGGGAGGGGACATCGGCCATGGAGAATCTCTGCTCAACGGGTTCGCAACGCTGTGTGCAGCGAAAGCTGTAGGTGGGCACGCACACGAGGGTAGCGCGAGGTGTCGTGTCAGTGGCGTTCCGGCGCAACGTCATACAACATTTACACGTCATACCGGGCCGAATACACCACGACGGTGCAATGATCGAGGCAGGAGAATCCGCGCAACCGGAGGTGCCTCGTGCCCGAACTGCTGTTTCCGCTCGACTCGACGAAGAGTTTCACCGAACAGGAGATCGTCGGTCACAACCGATGGCATCCCGACATACCGGCCGCGGTCACAGTGAAGCCCGGCACGTCGTTTCGGGCGCACTGCCGCGAATGGTTCGACGGGGCCATTCACAACGACGACTCCGCCGAGGACATTCTGAATGCGCCGCTCAACAACGTGCACACGTTGTCCGGGCCGTTCCACATCGAGGGAGCCGAGCCCGGGGACCTGCTGATCGTCGATATCCTCGACGTCGGTCCGATCCCACAGGAAGATTCGGGCCCACTGGCCGGTCAGGGCTGGGGATACACGGGGATCTTCGCCAAGCAGAACGGCGGCGGATTCCTCACTGATCGATTCCCCGACGCGTACAAGGCGATCTGGGACTTTTCCGGCCAGACCACCACATCTCGCCACGTTCCGCACGTGAAGTACACCGGAATCACCCATCCCGGCCTGATGGGGACCGCGCCGTCGGCTGCACTGCTGGCCAAGTGGAACGCCCGTGAAGGTGCGCTGATTGCCACGGATCCTCAGCGTGTTCCCCCGCTGGCTTTAGCACCCGAACTCGACGGGGCAATTTTGGGATCGTTGAGCGGCGACGAGTTCTCGCGTGTCGCAGGCGAAGCCGCACGTACGGCACCGCCACGAGAGAACGGTGGCAATCAAGACATCAAGAATCTCACCAAGGGCACTCGCGTCTTCTATCCGGTGTTCGTACCAGGGGCGAAGTTGTCGTTCGGAGACTTGCACTTCTCGCAGGGTGACGGCGAGATCACCTTCTGTGGTGCCATCGAAATGGGCGGTTTCATGGACCTGCACGTCGACCTGATCAAGGGCGGCATGGACACGTACGGGGTCAGTGAAAACGCGATCTTCATGCCCGGAAACACCGCACCGCAGTACTCGGAATGGATTGCCTTCTCGGGCATTTCGGTCACCGTCGACGGCGAGCAGAAGTATCTGGACTCCGACCTGTCCTACCAGAACGCCTGCATGCATGCGATCGACTACCTCACCAAATTCGGATACAGCCCCGAGCAGGCGTACCTGCTACTGGGCTCGGCCCCGATCGAAGGACGCCTGTCCGGGGTGGTGGATATTCCGAACTCTTGTGCAACGGTATACATCCCCACCGCGATCTTCGACTTCCCGATAGCGCCTTCGGCAAGCGGTCCGTTCCAAATCGACCCGGGAATGGGAGCGCCGAGGGCGCAGTTCTGACGTTGCGTTGGTTGTCGAGATTTATTGGCGGGGGTTGATCGGTTTGGTCGTAGGCTGCAGTGATGATCTGGTCGACGTGGACCGTCGAAGCTTCGATTTCGGTGAGCGCGAGAAGGTCCGCAACGGTGTCCGTGCCGCCCCCGATATATGCACACGGGAAGTCGAAGTGCTGAGCTACACACCACGCGTGGTCGTTGGGCCACCACAGATTCGGTGACAATCCTCCTCCGAGGGTGTCCGTTGCGCGTTCGATCGGACCCCTCCACATGAAATAGTTGTAGCCGGCGATTTCTGCGGTCGGTGCCATCACGCGAATGTCGTCGAGCGCGGTGTTGCCTTCCCAGACGGCGAACCAGCAGTCATTGGGTGTTGTCGTATTTCGAGTAAGTACTTCGATGATGGACATCAGCTGAACATGCCAGGCTGCAACGGGTTTCGCCGGCGTTGTACGGTGTGGCATGCCGTTGCGAGCGGGATACGCGATGCGGGCATAGGCGTCGAACACAGTGGGGACCAGCGAGCCCACTGTGGTTGTGGCGACGCCGTCGAGGTTGTAGTCCACCCACTCTGCTTCCGAGACATCCTGTTGCAGATCAGCGTTCGACCACTTCGCGTGGGCGGCGTTCAATGGCTGTACCAGGGTTGTGGACGGTCAGGATCGTCGATGACCGTGTCGACTCGACGGTCGGCGAGAACGTCCTTTATCGCGGACGAGCTCGCACCGATGGTGGCGAAGTGCGGGTCGACGTCGTTGGCGATGCACCAGGCGTGGTCGGCGGGCCAGACGAACGAGGGAATCGGCAGGCCATCGGGAGCTGGGGGATCGAGCGCCTGCTCCCAGTTCAGCAGGTCGAGCGCAGGTCCTCGGAACAGGAACGCTCCCCGTTCGGGAAGGTTGATTCGCGCGGCACCATGCACCTCGATACCTCCCCATCCCCCCCACACGCAGAAGTAACAGTCCGCAGGTGTCGTCGTGTGCTTCGCCAGCATCTCGACGACCATCGCCAATTGGTGTGTCTCCGAACGCTCGTCGTACGGAACGTCGGCCTGGCCCTCACGCTGATCCGCGTGCGTCGGATCCGGGATGAACCGGAGACGCGCGTAGCTCTCGTACCCCAGTGGACCTCTGGTGGCGAGGTCCCACCAATCTCGATCAGCGTGGACGAGCCAGTCGGCGGCAGTGGGATCGCTGGATGGTCGCACGGTCATGGTGCGCCCTTTCTGGGTCGATACCGGGCTTGCGCTAGTGCGACGTTACCGATCCATGAGGTGGACCGGACTATCCGAGCTGGCCCTACGAAGTGGTGCCCGTCGTCACCGCGGCCTGAGGCGACAGAGTTGGATAGGAACGTGTGTTCGAAAACTTGTCGGTGGGTCGCGGTAGATTCTGTTCATGCTTTCGGGGGACGGCGGATCAGGGGTGGACGGCATCGAAACGGTGCCGCCTGCCCCCGTCGTGTCCGACCCCGAACTGTCGGTGCTGGTGGACCGTGTCGAGTCCGCGGTCGCCGAGTTGGCGGGGCAGGCGTCGGTGGCATGGTCGAATGCCGACCGGCGTGCGGTGATCCAACGCATGGACACTGTGTCGCGCTCTGTGGCTGCGTATTCGCACACCTGGCTCAACGAACTGATCGCACAGCACGGCCTCGATGTCTATCCGGGTTCGGTGCCGTGCTCGGTGGCGTGGATGCTGCGGATAACCCCACGAGCGGCCGGGGCGCGGGTGCGTCTGGCCGCGGAGTTGGGTGATCGCACCGCACTGTCCGGCGAAGTGCTGCCTCCGTTGTTGCCGCACACCGCTGCAGCAGTGCGGGCAGGGTTGCTCGATGCCCAGCACGTGCAGATGATCCGCGAATTCTTCCGACACCTACCGGCGAGTGTGGATCCGCAGACCCGCGATCTCGCCGAACAGCAGTTGGTCGGTCTCGCCTCGACGAGGCGGCCCGACGACTTCGCGCCACTGGTGGCGCACCTGGACTCGATCCTCGACCCCGACGGCGACTTCGACGAGGACGAAGACGAGGACAAGAACGGAAAGCCGAGGCCGCGGAAACGTGATGCGTTCTTCTACCTCGGTGAGCAGGGTTCCGACGGAATGTCCGAGGGGACGTTCTGCGTCGACTCCGAGCTACGGGCCTACCTCGAGGCCTTGTTCTCGAAAGCCGCGAAGCCGGGGGTGAACAACCCTGCAGACCCGACATCGATCGTCCACGAGGATGAGACCACCGGCGACGAGGACGGCGGCGGGGACGGCGGCGGGGACAGGGGCGACGGCGGGGACGGCAGTACGGCTACGCCAAAGCCCGGGCCGATGCCCGACGAGGCAGGATCCGGCGATGCTGGATCGGGTGACGAGTACCTGTGGGATGGGACCGACGGCAACGGTGCCGACTTCTACGGTGCCGACTTCTACGGTGACGACGACCGCAGTGGAGAAAACCGCAGTGGCGACGGCCGCGGTGAGGGTGAATGCACCGACAGCAGCGATTTTGGTTGCGGCACAACGCCACACAGCACGCCCGACACCAACGACACCAACGACACCAACGACACCAACGACGATGCCGGCTCCGACAGCACTGCTGAACCCGGCGGCCACGCCGACGCCGACGCATCGGACACCGCTGCTCGCGACGCTGCCGCCGCGCGGGATCGACGCACCCAGAACGAACGCCGTCATGATGCCCTGAAGATGGCGCTCCGGCACACCCTCGCCTCCGGCACCCTCGGCACCCACCGCGGGCTGCCCGTCACCGCCATCGTCACCATGACCCTTAGAGACCTCGACGCAGGTTGCGGATACGCCATGACCGCCAACGGATCCCGCGTCTCGATCCGCGACGCCATCCGCATGGCCTCGCACGCCCACCACTACCTGACCATCTTCGACGACAACGGTAGAGCCCTCTACCTCGGACGATCCAAACGCATCGCCTCCGCCGACCAACGCATCGTCCTCATCGCCCGCGACCGCGGCTGCAGCTTCCCCTCCTGCACCCGCCCCGCGACCTGGTGCCAAGCCCACCACCTCGACGACTGGGTCGAGGGCGGACCCACCGACATCGACTCCCTCACCTTCGGATGCGACATGCACCACGCACTCGTCGGCACCGGACCCGGAAAGTGGGCCACCACCAAAACCACAGCAGCACATCGCTATCCGGGCAGAACCCTGTGGCACCCACCAACCGGAATGGACCCCACACGCCGTGGGCTGATCAACCACGCACACCACCCCGAGGAGGTGCTCTACCCACCCGACCACCACTGCGACAACACCCGCGACACCGGTGACGAAGAACCACGACAACCCGCCTGACGACCCACACAAGCGTCAGGGCACAGCTCTGTCTGTTGTCAGTACATCGCGACCGCCCGCACCGGCGTGCGCGAAAAATAGGAGGGCTCCCGAGTCGGCGCCCGCGTACGGTAACCCGATGATGGTTCTCGCGAGCAGGACTGCGGAGTTGTCGCCGCCGGTCTTCTTCGTCTGGAAGGCACTGATGCGCCCAGACTTGCATCCGAAGAATCAAGGGTTCGCCTGGCCGGTGATGTTCGAGGGTGCCGCTCTGCCGCGCATCGTCGAGAGTAGTGAGTTCGACCGCGTGGTGTGGAGCTCGCCGTGGCCGAGTCTTCCCGACGTCCTGGTGCAGTTCGATCTGACCGCAGCAACCCGACTGCGCTGGACGCTGTTGGCCCACGCACCCGCCCCCAACCCGCAGACGGTTGAATGGCTCCGCGACCAGGTAAGCCATCTGATAAACATCGACCTACGCAATGCGACTGGACACTGAACTCTCAGCTGTTGCCGCCGTTCACCCCATACGGATAGCGCTTCCCGACTGCGAACCACAGGATCGGGCCGACGATGGGCAGGATCAGTGTCACCACTACCCATGCCAGCTTGATGAGCCAGTTGGAGCCTGTGTCGCGGACGATCGACACGAGAGCAATGCCGAAGAGAGCCAATGCAATCGCGCCGCCGGCAGAAGTCATGGTCGCACCTTATGCCTGCGTCGTGGCTAGTCTTGCCCTGAGGTGAAAGGAGTCGGAAGACCATGGATGCTGACGGTAACCCGGCTCTGCCGTTATGGTTCGATCTCGCATGGATGGCTGGGATCGTGTTGTGGCTGCTACTCGTCGGTGTCGCATGGGTGTCGATACTTCGGAGCAATCAGGCTCGTCGGGGATCCGCGTTCTGGTGGTGTCTGCTCGTGTTGCTGATGCCCATCTCAGGCGCACTGATATGGTTCGTCGCTCGCCCGCGTAAGCCCGATACAGATCAACGGTTGAGTTCGTAGCGGGCCAGCCACAGTCCCGGCAACACCTCTTGATTCTCGGTGTGCGCGAAGCCGAGGGACTCGTACAGGCGGCGGGCCGGTCCATTGTCGCGTCCCGTTGCGACTCGCAGTTGCTGTCCTGCAATCGAATTCAGCATCACCTCGACCAACGCTCGTCCGATGCCCTGCCGATGTGCGTGTGGAGCCACCACCAGACGGTCGATCTCCGAACCGGACCACGCTGCGGCACCAAGGATCTGGCTGAGATCACGCGCGACGAGCCAGTGGACCTGTGCTGCACACAGATCATCCACCGACTCGTGCAGTAGTGGGATGCGATCGTCGCCGATGAGCTCGGCCTCGACCGCGTACGCACTCCTCTGTACCGCGAGGATTTTCTCGGCCGACAACCGATCCGTCGACGGATCGACCTGCGCTATCTCAATACCGGCCACCAGCGGGCTCGGGCAACGTGTCGAGTGCGGCGAGGTGCTCGGAGCTCAACGTGAGCGAGGCGGCACCGGCATTCTCGTCGAGACGTGAAGTGCGGCGAGTGCCGGGAATCGGCACCACGTGCTCTCCCTGCGCCAGCACCCATGCCAGGGCCACCTGCGCAGGCGTCGCACCGAGCTCGTCGGCGATGGCCGCGATGGCGTCGACGATGACGAGGTTCGCATCGAGGTTGTCGTGACTGAAACGCGGCAGTCGAGAGCGGAAATCATCTGCAGCGGGAGCGGTTCCGCGGAAGTTTCCCGTCAGAAACCCTCGGCCCAGCGGCGAGAACGGCACGAAGGCTGCACCGTTGTCCTTCGTCCATGTCAACGAGGTTGCAAGGTGGTCGCGTGTCCACAACGACAACTCCGACTGCACAGCGGATATCGGATGCACCCGCTGAGCCCGATCGAGCTGCTCGACGGTGAACTCCGAAACACCGAGTGCGCGAACCTTTCCGGCCTGCACGGCCTCGGCCATCGCGCCGATGCTGTCTTCGACGTCGACCTCGGGATCGGGACGGTGCAGGTAATACAGATCGATGTGGTCGACGCCCAACCGTCGGAGCGAGTCGTCGATGGCAGACCGTAGATGCTCGGGCTTGCCGTTGGGGCCGGAAATGACCGGCTCTCCGGCGTCGCCGATGTGGGAGGTCAATCCGCCCTTGGTCGCGAGCACCACTTCGTCGCGTCGACTGCCGATGGCTGCGCCGACGACTTCCTCGTTGGTGAACGGTCCGTACACATCGGCCGTGTCGATGAAGTTCACACCCAGGTCCAGGGCGTGCCCGATGACGCGATCGGGGGACTCCGTTTGGTCGTCTGCCTTGTATGCCCAGGTCATTCCCATGCAGCCCAAGCCGATGGCACCCACCTCGGGGCCGTCGTTCCAGAGTGTGCGGGCGGGAGTGGAGCCTGCGGAACGACCAAGGGGTGGCCAGGATACTGTGCGTTCGCTCATGTACTCGACCATAGAGAAGTAAAAGCGTTGTCGCTTGGACTCACCGGGCGACTAGCATCGCCGCATGGCACTCCCGCACTCGAAGGTGTATTTCGGCGACAGACTGGTCGATGCGCAGGACGCGACACTCGGGGTCGCGACCTCGGCCGTCCTCTACGGCCTGAGTGTCTACACCGTGTTTCCGGTGCAGGTGGACGGAGATCGGCGCACCGCATTTCGGCTACTCGATCACTACCAGCGACTCGTCGAGTCCTGCAAGATCATCGGTATCGACACGTTCGCGTCACAGTGGAGTTTCGAGCGGTTCGTGCAGGTGACGCAGCAGGTCGTCGCGGCCAACGCCCCGACCGACGAGGTGTATGTGCGGGCAACCGTCCACGTCGACGAGTCCATTCCCGGAACACGGGTCCGTGGCCTGCACACGACAGTGTCGATCTTCCTCTACGACGCCAATCCCATTGTGCCGCAGTACGGTATGAGGTTGAAGACCAGTGTGTGGCGTCGCATCCCCGACTATGCGATTCCGTCGCGCGCGAAGGTGAACGGGGCATACGTCAATTCCGTTCTGGCGAAACAGGATGCCATCGACAGTGGGTTCGACGACTGCATCTTCCTCGACATCAACGGACACGTCTGCGAACTCAGTGCCGCCAACATCTTCCTCGTCCGAAACGGAGTGCTCATCACGCCTGACGTCACCAGCGACATTCTCGATGGCATCAACCGTCGAACGCTCCTGACGTTGGCACGCGAAGAAGGAATGACGGTTCAGGAACGCACCGTCGACCTCACCGAGCTGTACATCGCCGACGAGGTCTTCGTGTGTGGCACGTCGGCCGGGGTTGCCCCGGTATACGAAATCGACGGCCGCGCAATAGGAACCAAGGAAACCGGACCGACGACGCTCACTCTGCGGAAGCGTCACCAGGCTGCACTCACGAGCGACGAAGTGCACGGCTGGGTGAGTGTGCTGTAGCCGCTAGGCGGGGCAGGTCGACTCGAGTCCGGCAATGAGCGCGGCGCTGGCGTACTGGAACAGGGGATCGGTTGCGGGGTCAGGTGCCGCGGAGGTCCACGACAGTGCGACTTGGCGCTCCCCGTCCGGACTCGCGAACGCGAGAGTGCTGTAGCCGAAGCCGTTGCCGCGCTGACCGAATACCAGTTCCCCGGAACCGGGATTGCAGGCATCGCCGCCGAGCAGCAGTCCGAGTCCATACGCGGACGGCGTGAGGACCTGCATCTCGTCGATCAGATTCTGCGGGATGAGCATGCCGTCGAACAGCGCTCTGAAGAAGGTGTTCAGATCGCCGACCGTGGACACCACAGCAGCACCCGAGGACCAGATACTCGCGTCGTATTCGGTGACGTCGGTGTAGATCCCGTTCTCCAGCACGTAGCCGTGCAGTGCATCGCCGGCGATATCGGCGTCGGTGGGGTAAGTGGTGTCGGTCATCTGCAGAGGTTCGAAGATCCTGTCCTGCAACGACTGTCCGACGGGCTTCCCATCGAGATCGGCCACGATCCGCCCGAGTAGAACGTAGTTGGTGTTCGAGTAGCTGAACTCCTGGCCCGGTTCACTTCTCCACGGCATGGCCGATGCCTTCGAGATCAGCTCATCGTCGGAGACGGAATCATCGGCGCGAGAAGCGATCTGCTGCGCCGTATCGAGTCCGGTGAGGTAGTCGGGTATTCCGCTCGTATGGTCGAGCAGTTGTCGGACGGTGACGGACTTGGACAGCAGGCCCGGAAGGAGTTCGTCGACCCGCTGATCGAGCTGTAGTTTTCCCTCGTCGACGAGCTGCAGCACCACCGCCGCGACCATCGACTTGGTGACGCTTGCAATGCGCACCGGATCATCGGCACCCGCCGGCTCGGTGCCATCACGCTCGACGAGTCCTGCCGCTCCCGACCAGGAATCCTCGCCGTCGCGGACCTGCGCGACGGCGGCGACGGACCCGGCCGCTACCAGCGCGTCCAGAGCGGCTTGGGCGTCGTCGGTCCTGATGTTCCCACTCGACGTCGTCGTAGAGGTCGCCTGCACGGCTGAGGGCTCGTCGGACGACGTGCATGCACTGACCAGCAAGGACGTCGAGACGGTGAGGGCGGCGAGGACTCGGAGCTTGCTCATGGATTCGACACTAACGTCCCGAAACGGACAATTTCAGTGTCAAATGTCAGTGATTCGCGATGCCCGTCACTTCGCGCTCGAATTCAACAGAACCTCGGCCGCAGTCTTTGCTGCAGAGGCGGATTCGGCCAGTTCGGTGATGGCGGCGGTGGTTTGAGCACCCTCGGCGAGCAGAGCGATCTGCAGACCGACGGTCGGCTCGCATCCGTCTTCGACGGCCAAGGCGGTGACGTACTCGATGAAACGTTTCTTGTGCTGATGCGCGGCGTCGGCGACCTCGGGCATGGTTGCGCCCAGTTCGCCGAAGGAGTTGATGAACGCGCACCCGCGAAAGTCGTCCTCTCGGAACCATCGATCCAGGAAGTCGAAGATGGACAACAGCTTTCCGCGCGGCGTGTCGTGTCGGTCCGCCTCGGCGCGGATCCCGTCGTTCCACTGGGCAGTGCGGCCACGGAGGACCTCGGCCACGATGGCCGTCTTGGACGGAAACAGTGTGTACATGCGTTTGAGGGAGATTCCCGCTGCGGTGCGCAGCTCATCCATGCCGACGGCCTGGATGCCGCGCGCATAGAACAGTTCGTCCGCGGCGTTCACCACCTGTGCCCGTCCGATTTCCGTACTGGTCATCGCTTACCCCTTGCCGAGAGAACCAACGTTCTCTACAGTAGTCCACACACGGAGAGAACGACCGTTCTCCCGCTCGATGCTCAGGACACAGGAAGGCAGGATCATGGCGTACATCAACGTCGGAACCGAGAACTCCACCCCCGTCGAGGTCTACTACGAGGATCACGGCTCAGGCCAGCCGGTCGTGCTCATCCACGGCTACCCGCTCGACGGCAACTCCTGGGAGCGCCAGTCGCGTGCGCTGCTCGATGCCGGCTACCGCGTCATCACGTACGACCGCCGTGGATTCGGGCAGTCGAGCAAGCCCACCGTCGGCTACGACTACGACACCTTCGCTGCAGACCTGGACAAGGTGCTCACCGAGCTCGACCTGAACGACGTCATCCTCGTCGGATTCTCCATGGGCACAGGAGAACTGGCTCGGTATGCCGCGAAGTACGGCACCGATCGCGTCGCCAAGTTCGCGTTTCTCGCCTCGCTCGAGCCGTTCCTGCTACAGACCGACGACAACCCCACCGGCGTTCCGCAGTCGGTGTTCGACGGCATCGAGACCGCAGCGCGCGAGGATCGTTTCACCTGGTTCGAGAACTTCTACAAGGACTTTTACAACCTCGACGAGAACCTCGGCAGCCGCATCAGCGAGGCCACCGTGCGCGCCAGCTGGAACACCGCCACCACCAGCGCGCCCGTCGCGGCCTATGCCGTCGTGCCCACCTGGCTCGAAGACTTTCGCGGAGACGTCGAGAAGGTCCGCGCATCGGGCAAGCCGACGCTGATCCTGCACGGCACGGCCGACAACATCCTGCCGATCGACTCCACCGGCCGCCCGTTCCACGAGGCGTTCCCGGAGGCAACGTACGTCGAGGTCGACGGCGCACCCCACGGGCTGCTGTGGACACACTTCCAGGAAGTGAACGACGCGCTTCTCGCGTTCGTGAAGTAGCACCGACGTCGTACAAAGACGCAACAGAAAGGGACGGCACCGCGGCCGTCCCTTTCGCGTCGGATCAGACTGCGACCACTCCGTCGTGATCGCTGTAGACGATCTCGCCGGGGGTGAAGGTGACGCCGCCGAAGGTCACCGGCACGTTCTTCTCGCCCGATCCCGTCTGCGTGCTCTTGCGTGGGTTCGTCCCCAATGCCTTGACGCCGATGTCGAGGGTGCGCAGAATCGCCGAATCCCGCACAGCGCCGTTGACGATGACGCCTGCCCAGCCGTTGTCGACGCCTCGCCCGGCGATGATGTCGCCGACGAGCGCGGTATGGACGCTGGCGTCGCCGTCGACCACGAGAACGCCGCCGTTGCCGGGCTCGCTCAACGTCTGCTTGACCAGCAAGTTGTCCTGGAAGCAGCGGATGGTGGTGATGGGTCCGGCGAACTCGGTGTGCTTGCCGAACTGGATGAACTGGGTGTCGCAGCTGCGGATGTCGGGACCGATCTCGTCGGCCAGATCAGCGGTTGCTTTGAATACCACAGGTGAAGTCATGCGCAGAAGACTAACGTCCGATCGTCAGCCGCGGCCGTGACGTCGCTCGTAGTCGTCCCGGGTGCGGTCGACGCGTGTCTGCGCCTTGGCGTTGATCAACTGGGGATCGAGGCCGTGAATGAGCAACCGGTGCCGCCGATAGACGTTCATCAGCGCTATCGCGAAGTACACCAGCGGAATGAACAGCAATGCCATCATCGCCAGCGACATCCACAGTGGGCCGGGTATCAGCAGGAACAGCAGCAGCAACGGGATGACGGGAACCGTGAATCGAGCCAGGTAGCGCACTTGGGCACCGTTGCCGACGAGGTCGTTTCGGACCCAATCCTGCATCGACGGGGGCAGGACCTGACCGAACGAGTACCCCACAAATTGCGCAGGACTGGGCTTCGTACGTTCGGTCGTCATCGCGCCATGTTAGTCCTACATCAGTTGGTACAAGTCACCGTTGACTGCGGATAATCTCATATGTGACGATAGCGTCAGTTCGGACCGGGTGGTGTCGACGACAAGGACGTAGATCGTGATCGACCGCAGAACCTTGCTCGGCGCGCTCGGTGCAGCCACGCTCTCGGGCGTCGCCCTGTCCGCAGCGACCGCGTCGGCGTCACCGAAGCCTGCCGCCGGGGGAGTAGTGGACGTGCACTCGCACATGGTCCCCGACTTCTACCTGCGGGAAGCGCTCGCGTCCGGCATCGTCTTTCCCGACGGCATGCCGAAGTGGCCGTCCTGGTCGGTGACCGAGCATCTGCAGATGATGGACCGGTGTGGGATCGACAGGGCGATCCTGTCCGTGTCGAGCCCAGGGGTGCACTTCGGGGACGACGGTAAGGCTGCCGATCTGGCCCGACGGGTCAATGACTTCGGAGCCGGAGTTGTCCAGGGTCAGCCACGCCTCGGTTTCTTTGCGTCGCTGCCCCTTCCGAACGTCGTCGACTCGACGGTCGAGGCCATTCGGGCTCTCGATCAGCTCGGTGCCGACGGGGTCACCGTGATGTCGAACGCCGGCGGCATGTATCTCGGCAACGCCATGCTTACGCCGTTGCTCGCGGCGCTCGATGCGCGGTCGGCGGTGGTCTTCGTGCATCCCACCTCACCGCCGAATGCAGCTGCGGTAGAGCTCGGTAGGCCCGCTCCGATGGTCGAATTCCTTTTCGACACAGCACGAACGGTCGTCGACTTGATTCTGCTGGGCGTGGTCGATCGGTTCCCTCACATCCGTTGGGTGTTCACTCATGGCGGCGGAGTGCTGCCGCTGTTGGCAGATCGGGTCGACTTCTTCCGGACGCAGGTCGGTCTCGGTACCCCGTCGACGCCGAATGTACTGCAGCGCTTGTGGTTCGACCTCGCCGGTACGCCGGTTCCGCGGCAGCTGCCGGCGTTGCTCTCGACGGTCGGGCCCGATCGTCTGGTGTACGGCAGCGACTACTGCTTCACGCCGATCGCCGCTGTGCAAGAACAACTGCGATTACTCGACGCCGGTGCCGCGGACGGTGGACTGGAGAACTGGCGCGCCGTCACATCCGGCAATGCCCGCAGTCTCCTCGGTGTCTGATCCATACGAGAGTTCGATGAAAAGACAAGCAATGCAACCTATCTCTGACCACTGGGATTGGCAGATGAATGCCGCCTGCCGCTCGATGCCGGTCTCGATGTTCTACCCGCCCCTGGGGCTGCGGGGATACTCGCTGAGAAATCTCGAACGGCAGGCGAAGCTCGTGTGCGACCGATGCCCCGTCGTCACGCGGTGCCTGCAGCATGCGTTGGACACCGACGAACGGCACGGTGTGTGGGGCGGATCGACCGCACACGAGCGGTCCGCGATGGCCCGCGTCAACCCTGACGAGCAGCGTTCGCCCGGATATCTACGCCCCGGGTCGGAATCCGCACCCCCTGCAGGAGGCGCGGATTCCGAAAAGGGGTGCGGATCGAGACGAGTCAGCCCTGACGAGCGGCGTTCGCGACGATGACGTCACGGAGATACTGCGCCAAACCGTCGGCGATACCGTTGTAGTGCTTGGCAAATCGCTCGTCGGCGATGTACATCTCCGCCAGGTTCACCTGCATCTCGTAACCGCAGTCGTAGTACCGCTCGATCGACGCGCGATGACGCTCGGCCAGTACCCCGGCTTCGGGGGAATTCGGCGACACACCCCGCTGCATCGCGGCAGCGAGATCGGCTTCGAGGAGGTCCGTCTCTTCCTTGACGGCCTTCCAATCGTCCTTGGTGAACGACGCCGTACGCTGCTGCGACTGCTTCCACTCGTCGGTTTCGCCCCAGCGCTGCTCGGCCTCCTCAGCGTATTCCTCGCCGGTCCAGTTGTCGCCGAAGATCTCTCGCTGCTCCTCGGGAGTCAATTGCATACCCATCTTCTTCGCCTCCATCATCTTGTCCACGGCCGCAGCCATTGCGTGCAAGTGATCGATCCGCTCATTCAACAACTCTCGCTGCCGCCGCAGATGCGCCATGGCATCGACCGCCGGGTCGTCGAGCAACGCTGCAATGACCTCGAGCGGGAACCCGAGCTCGCGGTAGGTCAATACCTGATGCAGCCGTTCGACATCGGCCGATGAATACGTCCGATAGCCCTTGGGAGTTCTCCCCGACGGCACCACCAACGCGATCTCGTCGTAGTGATGCAGCGTTCTGACGCTGACACCCACCAACTTCGAGACCGCGCCGACCTGCATGCCGACCTGGATGTCAACCGAACTGTTCGCGGACGAATCACTCACGAAGGACACTGTGCTGCCTCCCGTGGCGTGAGGGTCAAGACGAAAAAACGATTCGTTATGGACCTCTAGCGAATCACACGTTCGCAACCCGAGGTGGGTACTCCGGCCAGTCGTTGCGCCAGCCAGTCGTAGGCACCGGGACGGCCGTTGGTCTGGGCCTGTGAATGGTCGCCGGGCACCTCTTCCAGATGTACCGACGCTCCCGCTGCACACCACTGATCCTGCACTGCCTCGGCACCTTCTTTGGGAATGAGGAAGTCCTGCAGGCCCTGGTAGATGTACACCGGCGCGTCCGGCTTCGTCTGGCCCATGCGGTTTTCCTCGACGACGGCCGTGGTGATCGGATGCGCGAAGACGTCCGGGACGTTGGAGAGATTTCGCTGGTCCAACAGCAGTAGTCCGCTGTAGGACAACACATCCACGCATTGATCCTTCTGCGCCAGCGCCAGTCGCTTGCCGTTGTCGTTGGCGAGCTGCCGCATCTCCGGGTACTCCCGGGACAGTCCGATCGTCGCCGCAGTGAACAAGCCCGATCCGATCTGGCCGTTGAGCGACGTCTGCAGAATCTTGTAATCGGTCGGCGGGCCGCCGAACGCGACTCCGGCGATGTTCAGCTCGGGTGCGTACTCGGGGGCCAACTGGGCCGCCCAGCCCGAGGCGATCGCACCGCCGGAATATCCGGTGATGCCGATGGGTGCATCCGCGCTCACGCCTGCAGTCCGGGAGGCACGCAGACCGTCGAGCACGGTGTGCCCCGACACGAGACCGGCCGAATATGCCTGACGCGGCCCCTGATAGTCCGTCATCACCACGGTATAACCGCGGCCGAGGAGGATCCGGACCTGATCGATCTCTTTGTTGTTGCCCCGCGGGAGGGTGTACGACGGCGCGCATTTGTTGCCGAGTGAATCCGTCGCCTCGTTGTATGCGATGACGGGGCGATCTCCACCACCGGTCCACGGCGCAGTGGGAGTCAGCACCGTCGTCGCCGCTGCGATGGGACGATTCTTCGAATCGGTGGAGCGGAAGAGCAATTGGACGGACGAGGCCTCGGGCGTCACCGCGACATCGCGTCGAGCGAGGACAGTGCCGGGCACGAGATTCTCGTATCCCGCCGGCGGATCGAACCACGGATCGCCGAGTGACGTGGGGAGATACGCAGCCGGATCGCTCGGTGGAGCAATGAAATCTTGTACCGGATCTGCCTGCGCAGACCCCGCGAATGCCACCATCAGTGCTGCTGCTCCGGCCAGAACTAGTGCCTTGCGCATGGATTCCCCACCCTGTTGCTTCCGAACGCCCCGACGTCGGAGTAGACCACCGCCCATCGTGCCACAGGGCCAGGGAACATCGGCCCTGTGAACTGAGCCGAAGACCAGGTAGGTTGTCTGTTACTCCGAACACTACTCATCAGTAGGGATGCAAAAATGCCTGCTCCGTCCACTGCGACCTTTTCCCGGCTCGCTGATCTCATCGCCATTCCCGACGCGGATTCGCGTCCCACCAAGACGATCACCGAGGTGTTCACCGGTAAGGAGCTGGCGACCATTCCGGTCGGCACGGCTGCAGATGCTCTGGCTGCGATCGCGCGCGTTCGTACCGCTCAGGCGGCCTGGGCCAAGCGCCCGGTCTCCGAGCGCGCAGAGATCTTCCACCGCTACCGCGACCTGGTGCTCGCGCACCGCGACGAGCTCATGGACATGGCGCAGGCCGAGACGGGCAAGTCCCGCGCCGCCGCCCTCGAGGAAGTCCTCGACATCTCGATGACCTCGCGGCACTACGCACGCACCGCCGCCAAACTGCTGGCCCCGAAGAAGGTCACCGGCATGCTTCCCGTGCTGACCAAGACTCGCGTTCGTTACCAGCCCAAGGGCGTCGTCGGAATCATCTCGCCGTGGAACTACCCGATGACTCTCGCGGTGTCCGACGCCATTCCGGCGCTGCTGGCCGGCAACGGCGTCGTGCTCAAGCCCGACAGCCAGACGCCGTACTGCGCGTTGGCCTGCGTCGAGCTGCTCTACAAGGCCGGTCTGCCCCGCGACCTGTTCGCCGTGGTCCCCGGCCCCGGCTCGGTGGTGGGCACCGCGATCGTCGAGAACACCGAATACGTCATGTTCACCGGCTCCACGGCCACCGGTCAGCTCCTGGCCGAGCAGGCGGGGCGTCGACTCATCGGTTTCTCCGCCGAGCTCGGCGGCAAGAACGCCATGATCGTCGCCAAGGGCGCGAACCTGCGGGAAGTATCCGACGCGGCAGTGCGCGCCTGCTTCTCCAACTCCGGTCAGCTCTGCATCTCCATCGAGCGCATCTACGTCGAGAAGTCGATCGCCGCCGAGTTCACCGAGAAGTTCGGCCAGCGGGTACGCAACATGACCGTGGGTGCCGATTACGAGTTCGGCATCGAAATGGGCAGCCTCATCTCCGAGGACCAGATCAAGACGGTCTCGGCGCACGTCGACGACGCCAAGGTCAAGGGCGCGACGGTCGTCGCGGGCGGCAAGGCGCGTCCCGACATCGGCCCGCTGTTCTACGAGCCGACGTTGCTGACGAACGTCACCGAAGACATGGAGTGCGCGGCGACCGAGACCTTCGGGCCGCTGGTGTCGATCTACCCCGTCGCCGACGTCGACGAGGCCATTGCGAAGGCCAACGACACCGACTACGGATTGAACGCGAGCGTCTGGGCCAAGACGAAGGCGCAGGGCGAGGCCATTGCGGCACGTCTGCACGCGGGCACGGTCAACGTGGACGAGGGCTACGCGCCGACGTGGGGCACCACCGGTGCACCGATGGGCGGAATGGGCGTCTCCGGCATGGGCCGGAGGCATGGAAACGAGGGACTGCTCAAGTACACCGAGCCGCAGACCATCGCGACGACCCGCCTGCTCAATCTCGGTGGACCGCGCGGACTTCCGCCGAAGCTGTGGGCAAAGATCATGCCTCCCTTCGTCAAAGCGCTGAAGTACATACCCGGCCGGTAGTAGTCGAACGAGAAAGGCCCCGCACTCCCTTCGGCGGATTCTAGGGGTCCTCGCAACACCTGATGGTCAGATGCCTGTCAGTAGATCACGTAAACGCTCGGCTGGAGTTTTCCAGCCGAGCGTTTTGCGTG